>NZ_JAQRFN010000014.1 GCF_028598555.1 Xenorhabdus anantnagensis | reverse complement strand
ACGTTCAGGTGGAACGGCTGGGAAAAGCCTTCCGTCAGGGTGAAGTCGGTGACGACAAAGGTCTGCGGTGGCAAACCACCTGCTGTCAGGGTAAATTGCAGTCCGCTCGGTGCACTGCCACCGCTCCCACCGCCCAGCATCTGGCTGGCTTTTTGCAGCGCCTTGGTGGCGGCATGTTGGCCGCTCGCGGCCCGCTCTGCCAGCCCTTGACCGCTACCACTACTGCTTGCCCCTTGTGCCCCCGCACTCCCCAAGCCTCCCAATATGCCCGCCGTTTGTTGGGCCATTTGGGCAGCCTGCTGTCCCTGCTGGACAAATGCCTGCCCTTTCTGAAGTTTCGCAATGCTCTTTTTCACTGACATGAGATGTCTCCCTGATTAATGCCCACCGTCAAGGGTGATGGTTTGTTCATAATTTTTGGCCTGGCGTTCGGTCTCGTTTTTGCTCTGGTTTTCTGTCGCTTGCCGCAGCCGGTCATAACGGCCGAGCAGGGCATTAAAGCGCTCATCAATGCTTTTCAGCAGCACCGGAGGCGCCGTGTCTCCTTTTGCGGCATAGACGCCCAGCTGGCGCAGCAGTTCTTCCAGCGGGACTTCACTGCCGTGGCTGCGCTGGATGTCATAGATGGCGGTTTTCAGGTAGGACAGGGTGAAGCTGCCACGGGTACGCTCCTGCAACAGAATTTTGTCCGCCAGTTGCTGAAGCTGGTCGCGGGTCGCATTCCAGCTGCCTTTTAAGGGCACGCTGTCAATACGGGCGGTCATCTCCTGCTCCCACTGACGAGTGATATTCCGCTGGTCCGGTGATGTGGGCCAAAATTGCTCCGCTGTTCCTGTCACTGTGCGGGCGGTTTCCCACGTGGCTAATGGCGAGGTCTCCGCCAACCGATCCAACTGCTTCTGATAGCGAGCCAGTTCGGGCTGGTACAGCCACGCCAGCCGGGCACCCGCCGGTTGATCGGTGATGGCGTTGAGTTGTTGTTGTAACGGCTTGTAGAACAGCAGCCAGCTCCCCACCAACACCAACCCACCCAACAGGGCGCCGAGGCCAAAGCCCTGCCACGCACTTAACCCCTTCGGCGGTTGTTCGGGAAACTGTACCCTTACCCGCTGTTGGTCATTATCGGCCGCTGGCTGAGGATCATGACGCGGGGGCGGCGGCGGCGGTGGCATCTCCGACTCGGCTTCCGACTGGGAGAGATAAACCAGTGGCGGCATCTGCATCGGCTGCGACGCCGGTTTGGCGGCTTGCCGTGGTTTTTCCAGTTTTTTCGCTGCGTTCTGGAAGAACCACAACAGATTTTCCACGCGTGGCAGGCGCTTCAGGTCAGATTGCTGCAACCGATCAATAATCAGCTGGAGTGCCCGTTCGGCACGGTAAATCATCCGCAGGTCGCTGGCGGCAAAATCCTGTTGACGCAGCACACTGCCGGTGCGGGAATGGAACCATTCCAGCAAGTCAGTCCGCACTTGCGGTTGAGGCGGCCACAGAGCGTCCCATTCACTGACGATAACCCCCGCCAGCAGTTCGCAGCCCTCAGTGAACCCCGCCAGCCCGTTCAGTTGCATTCGCGCCAATGTGTAGTAAATTGCTGTCTGCAAATCGACGCCGTTGGTTTTGAATATCGTCAGGGACAGGGATTCCACCAGCGGCCAGTTCACTTCCGGTTGCGCCGGGTGGCTGGTTTTGTTGATTTCATCGCGGATAACGGCAAATTCCGGCAGACTCAGCGGACTGCCGCCCGCCCGGATGATAAGATTTTCAGGGTGCCCGCTCATATCTGGCTTTTCTCCTTAAAAAAACCCCCGCCCGAAGGCAGGGGTGGTTTGCTTTCAGTAGTAGGTCTTCACTTCAATAAAGGGTGTCTGGCAGTTTGAACTGGCTGAACAATCCGCCCGCAAAGGGGTTGTCCGATTCATCCATATAGATGCGGTAAGTCACTTCACCGCCATCGACACTGAAACGTACGTCAAAGAAGCCCGGCTGAACGTTGGTCAGCTTGCCGCTGTTAATCAGCCGCAACTGTGCCCACGGGCCGTTAAAGCTGGTGGAACGCGGAGCCTGGTTGCTTTTCGCTGGCATCAGGGTCAGTTTGCTTTCTGTGCCTGCACGCATTGAGTTTGGCCAGATCAGACGTGCCACATTGCTGCGCCCGTGGGAGTAATCCACCAGCTGACCGTCAAGGTTCAGCAAGGCACGGCGTTTGTTGCCGGTCAGGCTCACCGGTTCAATGGCGAACTGGGCACCGAGGCCGTTTTGTGTTGTAAAGAAGGTGGAGCGAATGCGGTTTGCCACTTCCAACTGTTTCATCACGTCCGGGCGGATCAGCATCTTACCGTCAGTGCCGATGGTCAGGTTATAGGCCACAAACGGTTTCAGGCTCTGCTTATAGAAGGTATCCAGTGTCCCGTCCGGCCGGAAGAAGCGGTCAAATTCGCTCAATGGCACTTCTTCGCGGGCATTAGGGTTGAATGGATAGCGGCCCGCCAGATAGGTCTTGTACTGTTTGACGACGGTGTCTTGCCATTCCACTTCCAGCGAACGCACGGCTTCCATCATCACCACGCGCCATGCCTGCTCAGCCAAATCACCAATCCAACGGTTCAACGGTTCCGGCAGGTTCTGTGCCATCTGCTGAACTTCAAAAATGGCATCGCTGTTATTCTTGTCCAGACGCATCTGTACCGCTTGCAGTGCCGCTTTACCCGGCACCGGTGAACTCTGGATCGCCAGCAGGTAACGGTGCAACGCCATCAATTTCTGGTAGACGCTTTGCAGCGTGCTGCCTTTGTCACCGTGCTCAACCAATACGCCGGTTTCCCCTGCAAAGCCATGGCTGATCGTGTTCAATAATTTATAGTCATCTCTCTCTGCCAACAGATCTTTTTCCTTGCCGCTCAGCGAGCTGTTTATCATCGGCGGATTCGTGTTATCACTCAGGATTTGCAGCGCTCGCTTGATCGGTTGCTCCCCACTGATTACCTGTTCGATGGCACTGATAGCCTGCGGCAGATCATCAAAGTCACGCACTTCGAGGTTGTTCATCGCCGCCCGCCATGTCGCAGTGTATTCTGCCAAATACAGTTCATTGATATCGTTCTGGATTTTCTTCTGATCTTCTGTACTGTACTGGTCGTGATTCTGTGACGCTCCCGTATCGTTGGATTTCTCCTGATTATTCTTCGCTATGTTCAACACCCAGCTATCCATCTCAGTCAGTTTCGTCAGTTCGTCTTTCTGCCGGACGAAGTAATCCATCAAACCGTGACGGGTCAGGAACTGCGGAATAACCAGCCGTTTTTCGTTGCTGACAACAAACACGCTGTCAAAGCTTGGGCCAATCTGATCACGCAGATTGATTGGTGCTGCCAGTGCATCCTGTGCTTTGATACGCAGGTTCTGGTACACCCGCTGCTTGACGGAAAGTGTTTTCAGCTCCTGCTGGGCTTGATGGATTGGCTTAACAAACGGCGCGAAGCGATCGATGGCATCCTGTTCGCCTTTATCACGTTTTTCTTTCCAGTCGGTACTATCCAGGGCGTAATCCAGATGGGTCAGTAACGCATCCTGTACACCACGCTGGCCCATGAACTCCTTGCTCCAACGCTCGCGCATATACTGTGCTACCAGTCCGTTGTTGCGCTTGCTTTTATCTTCCATCATGCGCATCACGCGCAGGATCTCGAGTTTTTCCTCACTGCCCACCTTTGCCTGATTCAGGTCATCCAGCAACCCCTGCATCAGGGATGGCAGGAAACGCTGCTCCAGCAATTTCAGGTAGGTTTTTGCCACATACGGACCGACGCGATCGCCTTGGTACAGTGCCATATCTGTCAGGAAGGATTTGTTCTCGTGATAGTTACCGTAAGCCAATGTTGCATCACGGATCGGATTCATCAGCGGCAACTGGAGATTGCCATAGTGGTCATCACCTTTCGGTGGCGGGACAGACAGGAAATTTTTCACCTGTGCCAATACTTCCTCACCCGCCCGATAGTTTTTCTGGTAGAAATAATGCCAGCCGCCCCACATCGCCACGATGACCAATGCACTGATGGTGGAGAAGGTATACAACTGGCGGCGGTTCCGGCTCAGCCAGATGCGGTTTTCAGCCGCCAGATTCGGCTCTGCCAGCAAGACATTTTCAAACAGGGAGTGGGTGAAGTACGGCAGGGTGTCGCCCGCCGGCCAGGTTGGGAACGCCTGGGAACCCAAATGATACTGAGCCGAAGCAGATTGGGTGAACAGGTCATCCATCTGTCCCACCTGATGCGCCGACGTCAGATAAACGCCACGCAAGGTCGAACGTTGATGTTCGTCGTTATACAGAATATCTTCCAGCATCTGGACAATGTAGCTGTACAAGCCCTGAACCTGACGGGTGAAACTGAACAGGGCGCTGCGCTGGTTGGCATCCACATTGTTCAGCATCATGTCCGGCATCGCCGTATTCAGGTTGTTCATCCACTGTTTCCAGAACTGCTCCAGTTCACTGTGCCACGCTTTCTCATCGCGGTTATTGAGACTGAATGTCACCCCCAAAATCTGGTCGCGCAGTTTGCGATCCAGTGACTGGTACATCGCCTCAAAGCCGTGCAGCAGGTCAATTTTGGTCATCACCAGATAGAGCGGCAACTGGCTGTGGAAGGTCAGGCGAATATCTTGCAGGCGTTGGTGGATCTCCCTCACATAACGTTCGCGCTGTTCGCGGTTATCTGTCATCAGGCGCAGGGTATCCACGGTCAGAATAATCCCGTTGAGCGGCTGGCGCTGGCGGTTTTCAGTCAGCCAGTTCAACAACGATTCCCACAGGCGGCTGTTGATTTGTGGTTTATCGCTGTTAAGCGGGACGGGCTGGTCAATCAACTGGCCTTTCGGATCGATGATGACCGCTTTTTCCCCCAACCAGCAGCGCAGCATCAGGGGTAACTCTCCGTCCTGACGCAAATATTCCGGTGCCGCGATCTCGGATAGCTTATAACCTTCCTTTATCAGTGAGGTTTTACCGCTTTTCTGGCTACCGATGACCATGTACCACGGACGCTCATACAGGTAATTATAGGTGTCCAGATGGCGTTGCAGCTGGGATTTCCAGTGGTCGAGGTAGCGATCTTGATGTTCAATATCTACCCGTACCGGATCAACCACTTTCAATTCAACGTCAAGGTTAAGTTTTTCCAGTGTCCGCAAGCGACGCCACGCTTTCATGCCAATCCAGAACACCACCACCATAATGATGATGGCGGTTGCCAACCAGCGTGCCGCGAGGCTTTCCAGCGGATAGTCGCTGCGGACTTTCCATTCTGGTCCCCACCACCAGATTGCAATCAAGAGCAAGCAGGGGATAAGCGCCAGAATCAGCGTCATCAATGCCTTGAGGCGTGGCAGGGACTTAAACTTCGCCAGCGCCGGCAAGGCTGATTTCAATGGTGCCAAAGATGACAAAGAGGGCCATTTCATGGGTTAACGCTCCTGTTTGAAGCCGTATCCTTAGAAGGAGAAGGGAGTTTTTCAGCCAGTTTTTCAGCCAATAAAGCCAATAGGCTCGGCTCCCATTGAGTAAGTTGCATGTGTTGCCCCGTGTGTAACAAATTCCGGTAATGCTGTTGAGCCAGCGCAGTCATGCCAGCTTCTGCAAGCAATTGAGCATTGAGTAGTTGGCCATAGAATTGATCCCGTGGCTCGGTTAACTGTTGCTGATGTTCTTCCAGCATTTTCAGGGCTGCTTCCAATCCTTGTTGCTGGAAACATTGCCAGATAACCTCCTGATCAGCAGAAACGGAACCATTGCCCGTTGCCACTGGTTCAGGAGCGAGCCAGTCGAGAGTTTCAGGAGAAATAAACGGACTCATGTCAGAAAAACTTAAGGTTTTCAGTCCGGGCAATCGTTCCAGAAAAGCACTCAGCTCGTCGCGAATGGCCAGCGAGACGTTTACGTAACCCAATTGCAAGGCAGCTTGAGCGGCGATGGCATGACCATCCAGCCAGTAAGGGGCAAGCGTCAGGCTTTGCTCGATTTGTTGGAGCAATTTGTTGTCTGCCATTGGCAATCTTGCCAAATAGTCAGCAGTGCGATCTGCGGAAGTCGGCGCTAACGGGGTTTTACCTGTTGCGTTCGCCATCGGCGCCGTGGTGATGGTGTGCCATACTGCGTGGCGGCGCAGAGAATAACCCACCGGCGATTCGGGATGCCGCTCACACAGCAAATCCGCGACGGTCATCAGGGTCTGTTTCCACGCCTTTTCGCTCGAGCTGTTGACGTCTACTTCTGGCATTGGTGCAGCTGCATAGCTCTGGGGTGCTTGCGCCAGAGATTCGGCTGTGGGTGCTGATGTCGTAGCTGGAGCGGGCTTTGTCTCCATGGATACAACTTCTGGCTGGCGGTTATAACGAATGCGCAGTTGATCAACTTCTTTGGCAAGATCAGGTTCATTGGTATGCCAGCATTGGGCGAGATGTGCAAATGCGCCTTGTGCATCATCCCGCTCACTTTTGCTCGCTTGTTCAATAAAACTGCCTTGGGATGATTCAAAACGCTTGAGCACTTGCTGTGCCAATCGCCGTTTTAACTGTGGCTTGGTTGGCCAAGCTTTTTCCCAGTAATTTTTGACATACTCGGTCAGTAGTTCCATGGCAAGGATCAATTCAGCACCATTGCTGGCATGTTGCAATGTACGCAACAAATGCACCATCAGCCGGAAGTCCTTGCTCTTTTCGCTCAGCAGTTGCAAGGCTTGTCGCTGGATCTCTTCAACATCCAGCGAGCCATGCGACAGTGAGCCAAATTTGATCATCTCGCCGTCAATGTATTCCCATGCCGGTTCATTGTCTCCCAGCCCTTTGCCAATCTGTTCGTCGGACAGGGGGGCCAGCAGGGAGCCGAACCAATCGAATTGTGTTCTGATGTCCATGTCGATTACCAACGACAGGCAGCGCGTAATGGCTTCGCTGCCTGCTCCAACTGAGAAATGTTAAAGGTTACCCGGCTACCATTACTGCCCGTAATGCTCACTCGGTCGCTGTCCATCAGGCGCTTGATTTCCTCAATGCCCGGTAAGCCACGGCTGGATTCCCATAAGTAACCATGCTCCCGCACGAACCATTCAGTACGATACTCGGTTCTGTCTGTTGCCACGGTAACCACCCCTGATTCCACGGACTTAGGCAGTGCTACCTGCAAGCGGGTGATGCTGTCAATGCAACTCAGCATTAATACAGGGCGTGGAGGAGGAACCCCAATCGCGGGTGTGGTCAGGATAATCGGTGCTGCGCCGTTCTCTCCCTGCGTCATCATGAAGCTGGTGGAGTAATCGGTGCGTTTCATCTCCTGTTCCATCGCTTTCCGCCATGAAGGCCCCATATTTTCGATAGGAATTTGTACAGTTTTGAACTGGAGGTTATTCAACGCCCTGTCATAGCATGCCAGCCGAATAAGAGGTGACGGCTCAAAGCGGCATTTATGCAGTTCATCTAAATTTTGCTCTTCCTTTACTACCGCGACTGCTTCCGTTGTTTTTACCGCTTCCGTTGGTGTTACCATTTCCATTGGTTTTACCATCTCTGTAAGCTTGGGGTTCCCTGTCAATGAAGCGAGCAATGAACTGATAATTAAAACAATATTCATAATCTACACCCGTATTTAGCCAGTTTGTAAACCAACGTCCTCTGGGGAATTCCCAAACTTTGCGCAATCAATCTGGTGTCGTTGCCAAACTGACGCTGACGTTGAACCAACACGGCGCTTTCAAATTCTTCTATGGCCTTTGGCAGATTATCGATATGACTGTAATCCACGGAGATACTGCTGACCGCCGCCGGGTTTTTCGATTCACTCAGGGAAGCAAGCAGTTCATCCAATTGTTTTTCTTTTTGGCGTTGAACCTGAAATACCTGACGGATTTGGCGTAACTGTCCGCGCAGTTGCTCAAGTTCCTGCAATTTTTTCAGGCGATGCTGCATAACATGGCAATAAATGCCGAACATGTTTTCATTGTTGGTGAAAGGGACTACATTTTCGGCAAAGATGGCGATGACACCGCAAGCCTGCCCATTGCAGTCAAACAGAGGCGTGCCGTATAACCCACAGTTATGCGGCAGTTCTGCAATGAACGAGCGGAAATGTGGATCGTCAATGCGTGCCCCGTGATTAAGGGAATCCCAAACAATTGGGGTTCCCTTACGCAATACCTGTATCAACGGGTTATTGACGTCATCAATGTCCACTTGCAACCGGCGCGAATTGGTTTGCTGAGGTTCCGGCAAGTTGTAGCATTCCAGCCTGTTTTCATTGATGTTAAGCAGGAAAACTAACAGGGCATCAAAACGCGAGCTATAGCTGACCTGCAAAAAATGGTCAACCAGTTGTCCTATAGTGTCATCTTCCAATAACGCTAACGCGCTTTTCAGCCGCTGTTTCATTATTCTGCCTCCTCAACCTCTGCATGGAATGCATGTTCAGCTACAGTTAAGCGAATAGCCTTGATTGGTGTACCCGCAGCCATTTTCTGCAACAGCAGTAATGAAACTGGTGGTAACAGTGCACCATCAATGATGGATTCCAACATACGGGCACCATTTTCCGCCCGGGTAGCGCGTTGCAGGATCTCTTCGGATACTTCATCGCTGATAGTGACTTCTGCGTTGAAACGCTGAGTCAGCAGGGTATCCAGTCGAGCCAGTTTGCCCTGAATGATGGTTTTCAGCGTTTCATGGCCCAGCGGCAGGTAAGGGATCACTTCCATACGCGCCAACAGTGCCGGCTTGAAGAATGCCGCCAGTTCTGGATACAGCAAGTCGTTGATCTGCTCCGGCTGCTCGGCATTGTCTACGATGGTTTGATAGCCCAAGTTTGACGTCAGGAAGAACACGACGTTTTTACAGTCGATGATGCGTCCTTCTCCATCCGCCAGTTCCCCTTTGTCAAAAGCCTGATAGAACAGGTTCAGTACGTCAGGGTGCGCTTTTTCCACTTCATCCAACAAGACGACAGAGTACGGCTTCTGACGGATGGCTTCGGTCAGCACACCGCCCTCGCCGTACCCCACGTAACCCGGAGGTGAACCAATCAGGCGGGAAACCGTGTGTTTCTCCTGAAACTCGGACATGTTGATGGTGGTAAGGTACTGACGGCCGCCAAACATGAGTTCCGCAATTTGCAGGACAGTTTCGGTTTTACCGACGCCACTTGGCCCTACCAACAGGAATGCACCAAGAGGACGTCCCGGACGACGCAAATCGGCACGAGCGGTCAGTAAGTGTTTGTGCAGGCACTGGATCGCCATTTCCTGCCCTTTAATGCTCTGTCCCAAGTGGGTAGGCAGTTCAGTGACGATAGACAGTTCACTTTGTGATAAGCGGTTCAATGGCACGCCAGTCCACTCGGCGATCACCCCTGCAATCTGGGTTTTGTCCACGTGCGGGGAAACCAGTATTTGCTTCTGCTGTAGGTCTGCTAACTGTGCATTAAGAACCGCTAGTTTTTCGATCAAGGATTGTTCGTCAAGGACTTCTGTTTCTTCTATTTTTTCTACTTCTACTTCTACTTCTTCTGCTTCTTCTATCTTTTCTGCTTTAACAGGGCTTTCAGCCTGCACAGAATCATCAGCCAGCAATTGGCTGCGCAGTTCGATGATTTGTTTCACCAGCTCCTGCTGTTGTTGCCAGCTACTTTCCAACACGGTGAGCTGTTCCTGAACTTCTGTCTGCTGGTTCTGCAATTCTTCCAATCGCTCAGCATGAACGTTCAGCCCCATGCGCTGCTCTCTTTCCAGCACGTCGGTTTCCATTTGCATCTGGTGCAATTCGGTCGTCAACGAGGAGATCTGACGCGGGGGGGAAGTCAGGTTAATCGCAACACGAGCACAGGCGGTATCCAGTACGTCAATGGCTTTGTCCGGCAACTGGCGGCCAGAGAGATAACGGTCACTCAATACCGCAGAGGCTTTCAGTGCTTCATCATCAATCAGTACGCCATGCGCCTGCTCGTAAATGGCACGCAAGCCACGCATGATGACTGTTGCTTCACCCGCTGTCGGCTCAGAGACTTTCACCAGTTGGAAACGGCGGGACAGCGCTGCATCTTTTTCGAAATACTTTTTGTACTCGCTCCATGTGGTGGCTGCGATGGTTTTCAGTTCGCCACGAGCCAGAGCGGGTTTAAGCAGGTTGGAGATATCCAGACCACCTGCCTGATTGCCTGCACCGATCAGGGTATGGGCTTCATCAATAAACAGGATGATTGGTTTTGGGGATTGACTGATTTCAGCCATGATGCCTTTGAAGCGTTTTTCAAATTCACCTTTAACCGCTGCCCCTGCCTGCAATGCCCCCAGATCCAGTGTCATCAGTTCGCTGTTGCGCAATTTATCCGGTACGCGATCGTTAATAATGCGCAGTGCCAGACCTTCAATCAGGGCACTTTTACCCACACCCGCTTCACCAACGACGATTGGGTTGTTTTTGCGGCGACGGCAAAGAATGTCGATCATCAGATCGATTTCATTATCGCGACACAAAACCGGATCAAGCTTGCCCTGACGTGCCTGCTCGGTCATGTTCTGGGTAAAACGCGCCAGCAGGTTATCGCTGTTTGCCGGATGTACGTTCTGCCCATCTTTATCACTGACAGCAAAAGGCTGCTCTGCCGAGCCATTTGTCCATTCCGCAAAGTTTTGACGCAATAATTCGCGGTTGATACCTGCCAACAGACGTGCGGTCTGTGGTGCCAGATAACGCAGCGGGCTGAACAGCAACGTAATCAGCATAACGCCACTGCGCAATTCGCTGTGCTGCATTTCTGTGGAAGCCAATAGCCAGCTATCCTGTAACCATTCCACCAGCATTGGGGAAAAATTCGGGTAAGTCTGCACAATCGATTGATGGTGCGTCATTACCTGATCGAGTTGTTCCTTCAGCAGATCTTTATCAATGTCTACTTTATTTAGGATCAGTCGCATGTCACTGAGGGGCGTATCGATCATTTGAAGCAGTAGCTGTGCAACGGTGATTTCAGGTTGTTGCTGACTGACGCAAGATGCCGCCGCCGCTTCCAGTGCATGGCGGGTCATCGGGTTTAAACGATTTACAAGGGTAGGCAGATCAATCTGGATCATGGCGACTTCCTATCTTAATAAGTTACTTAGCTGCTTTAATATGTCTTGGCTCTGATCACCGAGGCGAATGGCATAAAAGCTGTAAATAGCCACAATCAAGCCCACGCTGATAGCGAACAGGTGCTTGATCGTCCATCGTCTACTCAGGCGATAACGCGCATCACTTTCGTTGACGTTGACATACAGCGTGGTCGGCGGAGCATCTCCGCGCAGTGAGTGAAGCTGTTGCTGTAGGCGACGGAACAGGCGCTCAAAGTCATCGCTTTTCTGGGTGCTGACTTTGTAGCGTCCGCGATATCCCAGACAGAGGCAGAGGTAAATAAATTCCAGCAGGTGCTGATAGCGCTGGGCTTCTCCTATCAAACGTTCAAGCAATACGAAGACCTTCTCACCTCCCCAGGTTTCATTGTGGAAGTGCACCAACAGTGATTGCTTCAACCAGCCATTCTGACTGTTCCAGCCGTGCCCCAATGCGGTTTCATCAATGAAGGTACACAGAACGTAACGGAATGAAACAATCGCGCCCGGCTCATAACCTTTGGTTTGCAGGTACTGCTCAATGGCTCGAATATCAGTAACAACCTGTTGGTAAAGCTTGTCCGGAAGTGCCTGATCATTCATGTCCTGTAAACGCAAAACCATCCCCAGCAAGGGGGTGGCGGCATCGATCATTGGGTTGAGACTTTCACCACGCAACGGTAGCTGGTACTGACGCTGAAATGTTTTCAACGTTTCAGATTTTTCCAGCGACAGACTGTCAACATTGATATCACTCATGATTATTCCTTACCGCCCCTGATAGCCCAGAGCTGCATATCTAAGTCAGGGAAATCCCCTGATACGTGGAACGCGATGGAATTTCCTTGCTGGATCTCTTTCCATGCCGGACTCTTCTGATCCAGACGGAAGTAGGTATATCCAGAGTGGTACGGCAACTGGCGAGGCGCTGCGGACAATGCAATCAGTGGCACGCCCGGCAACTGAACGCTGACCAGATCGCGGATTTTTTCCATTGAGGTAACTTTGGTTTGCTGGACGAACTGACGACGCAACTGTTCCTGCGGTGTGCTGGCGCTGATTGCCAGTACGAATTCGGCTTTGCGCAGCAGATCGTTGTCGTGGAGCGTTGCCACACGAATACCCCCTTCGTTCTGTTTCAGTGCAATCGAAGTTGCACGCGGGGTCAGAACGACGTTCAACGCATCACGAATTGCGTGCATCGCATCTTGGAAGGTGTCTGTCAGGTTATTGTGGTCATACGCCAAGACATTTCCTGGCAGGCGGCTTGCATCGGTAAACGTTCTCAATTCGCCACAAGTCTGGAGTAGCTCGGTATATAAATACAGTGGGTGCAGAACGGTTTGTTTTGCATAATGGTTGAACAATGGCTGAACGCGGTTGAGCAATTGCAGCATCATAAATTCTGCGACATCCGCCACCCCTTGCTGACCCGGTGAACCAATGCGTTTAGCCAGTGTTCTTGAACGCTCGGTCAGCAGGCCATCTATTTCCACCATGAAACGCTTGAGTTTGTCGGCCACGAAGATCGACAAACACGTCGGGATAAATTCGTTATCCAGAACGATAGTGCCATCTTTCTGCTTTTCTTTGATGCGGCACAGCGGAATGGCGGTGTAAGCACTCATGTCCTCGGAGCCTTGCATCAGAACTGGCGTCAGTTGGGCAAGGTTGAGGGCAAAGGCATCGCCACCTTTGGTATGGAGGTCACGGACATCAGTAGGAAGTTCCCGATAACGCACCGCGCTTTGGGTTTCTGCATCCCGATCAGCAATTTCCCGAATGGTATCGCTGGACATTGGCAACGCCAGATAAATATCCTTGCTTTTCAGGTCATTGATATTTTCGATATCCAACGGTTTTGGCAGCAAATCTTGGCTGGGCGCAGAAAAAATGGTGCCATCAGGCATGATGCCGCTGGCTTCGGTAACCCCGATACGCCCGAGTTTGAGCAAATCATCATTGATGCTCAGGGAGCTGAAACCATGAGCATAAGGTGTCAATACTGAAACAAGGCTATGTGCCAGATAATCAATGTGTTTTTGTTGTTGCTGAAAATGTTGTGGTTTGATGAATAACCCTTCGTGCCAAATCACCCGATTTTTACCTGGCATGATTACTCCTCCTCTTTTCTAAGTTCGACGTCGTTGTTTCTGACATGCACCAAGATGTGGTAATGGCGGCCGATGTCTTTTACTCGGATGATCTTTTTCCATTCAGATTGATTAGCATCTGCATAGTGAACGATGACACCGATGTAACGGTTTTTCTTTTCCAATGTGATTGCTTCCAGAGGCTTGTATTGCCCCGGCAACAGGGTGTAATCCTGATGATCGATGTAGTTTTTCCCCAGTGCCTTTTCGAGTTTGTCGCTTTCAAGCTGGTCATAGTCGGCAGCCAGAAAACGTGAATCTTCACTGAGATAAACCAAATTCATTTCAACAGGGGCCGCTTCACCACTTTCATTGGGGTTGATGTCGGATTCGGCCAGCAATGTAATGTTGGCAACAGAAGCCTGCTCATCGGGTGTACCTACCGGTGTGGAAGGGTCCCAGATGACCTGGCCTACTTTTTTTGTTGCGTTCCATGCACTGCTACAGCCGTTCAGCAACATCACTGACAGCAATAAAATCCCTACAGCCCATATACGGCGACTAGCGGAATGTGTCATTGCTGGATTCCTCCAAGCCCTGACGTAATGCGCGGTCATAAGCTTGCTCATATACCTCGCGGAATAGCTTTTCAAACCCTTGCTGGCGGCTGGATGCTAATTCACGGTAATAATTGGTATACATTTCCCAGGCCCAGGATGAATCTTTATTCCTGACTTCGTTGCTACGACGATAATGTGAGAAACGGCGGAGCAATTGCTCTGGGGAAAAGGCTTCCAGCATGGTGTCCAGTGCGGCAGAAATGGCAACCCGGTTGGCCTGATAGTGCAGTTGCAGGTTTTGCAGGCTTTCCGCTACCGCTGCCGGAGCGGAGAGATGAACCGGGCTTTTCTGATCAGAGAACATCACCTGCATGGTCGTGTCATAATCCATGTTCAGGCGCAGCGGGTTATCTTCGATAGGACGGAGTTGTTTATCACGCAATCCATGTTGTTCGCGCTGAAGAGCCAATAGCCCTTCAATGGCGGCTTTCATGGTTTTGCCCATCTCTTGCAGAAAATCATTCGCCTGCTGGCTGTCTTGCAGAGGCAAGCGAGCTTCCAGCCCACGCATGAGAGGCGTAATGGCGACATGGTCAACATCCATATTTTCGTACTGCCTATCGGAATTGATATCCGGTAAATCAAGGAACTCCTGATCCATAACACTGCCTCGGTTATCAGAAATAGGGTTAGCAAATGGGGGGGATTGGTAATGATCCGGTGGCAAAAGTTGTTCCGTATCATCCGCCTCAACCTGAGGTTTCAATGTGGTCAGGCTCTCGCTATCAAGTACCCGCAGCGGATCATCACTGAAACGGTGCATAACCGTCGGAGCAATGCTTTCATCGTGAGCAAATATAGATTTTTGTGCGGGTGCGCCTTCCATCATGGCATCCAGCGGATTGCTGTAGCTGGAAACCAGCGATTCAGGTGATACCGTTGAAGGATCAACGCGATCTGTCTCAGAAAGACTGATGTGACTCTTGATCGACAAATTGCCGACCTTGATTTGATCGCCTTGCTGTAAAAGGATCAAACTCGACTCGGGCGTCAACGTTGCATTATTGACCTGCACTGGTTCAGCAAATACTTGCAGGCAAAATGCCCCATCCTGCCACTTAATGGCGAATTGTGATGGGTGGATATTGCCCTGCTGATCCTGTACAGACCAAAGATGGCTTTCACTGCTACCGACCGTACCGCCCTGTGTCGAGAACTGGCAATTGGCGGCTTTACCACTTTCTAGCTGTTCACTGTTAAGAACCCGCAATGAAAGGATTGGTTGATGTTTTTCCATAGTCGTTATTCCATAACTGAAATTGTGACAAAGGGTTTCTTTTCCGGTTCGCCGAGAAAACTGGTCCACCCCAGATGGTTATTCTGCTTCGCCCCCAATACCATGCCGCTGACCTGATTTTCAGCCAGACCAAGGCGCAGCTCCCAAGCGAATTGGCTGCGCATGACAAAAGAAATGAACATCACCAACGGGAGGTAGTTCTTGCCATCAGGCAGGAATGAGAGGAACCGGTCGCGGGTCAGGTCGTTGATACTGAGCAGAAATTTCCCGCTATAATCCCCAACCCAAGAGCCGATGGTGAAGTTTTGTCCCAATACGGACAGCTCGGTATCACCGATTTTCTGGCCTTTATTGGTTCCCCCCAGCCGATTCTGCTGATCCACCGGAATGGTGACTTTCCTGAATTGCCAACCGTGCAGCGTAACGTCCTGCAAATCAAAACAGTGGGTAACAAGGCTGCATATCACTTCTGGTGAGCGTCCGGGGCTTGCCAGCAATCCGGCATACGCCAGCATTTTGCTGTGATTGATGTTCAGCATCCGGCGATTGACATCACTGCCCAGCCCAACGAGAGAGAACATACGCTGGGAAAAATTATCTTCCCCACCTTTCTTGAAACAGATGTAATAGCGGTATTTCCGCCAAATCTGATGCAGGAGCGTAATTAGACGATGGTTGAAAAGGTTGAGAAAATCCGTCAGGCGATTTTCCCCTTGAGCATCTTCCCATGCCAGAGCGTCCAGATAATAGCCCGGCATCGGAGACTGACTTCCGTGCAATCCCATAAAGGAAACTTCCAGTTCGAAGTATCCCTTCTTAGATTGCGCAAGCGAGATGACATCACGAGTCGGAAATGCCAGACTGGCACTGGAACGGAAACGGATCGATTCCAGATCGGGACGATCTGTCTCCCCTGTTTTATCCCACGCTACCGCCAGCTGGTTAAGTAGCTCAACCAACTGGTAAAAGTTGTACTGTGAGATGTCCAATGCCAACGGTGTGGCAGGGTTCTGCTCAGTGGTTACATCAACGAGTGTTGACCTATCTGTACCGGCCATTCATAACATTCCTGATTATCTAAATTGATTACCTTCAACATATGAAAAGCATTGACGCTGGCATACAGTGAGAAAAACCGTGACAGAACCGTACTGAACAGATAAAGCTCACCTTCCGAGCTGAATGCCTGTTGCCGGATATACAGTGTTGAGCGCAACCCACGCACAGGCTGCCCACGGAACAGACGATCTGTCGGCTCTGTTTCAATCTTCTCAATGGCATCAAGCCGTTTCTGCGATGAACGCTTGGACTGTCGGTTATGAATACTTGGGAAATCGTAGGTACGCAGCACCTGTTTCAGCGCGTCCCTATCCAGTAATGACATATAGTTAAGCGACATATTTGACAGCAGTGACCAGTGCAAACCGCCATCCAGCAGGGGATAGAGAGGCACTGATGGGCGCGTGATATTGCGGAATGTCGCAAATGACGGGCTGCCGATTGACGGGTAATTAATGTCGCCAACGCGTAGTTCTAAAGGCAATTCACGGTTGGTACAGGTCAAGCTGATCGAAACATTTTCTTTCAGTTTGAGTCTGAGCAAATCTGATTCATCTCCCCGGACAAATGAGATGAAATGTTCCAGACCCCTGCGGAAAGGTGACTCTTTCACCCGAAGACGGTAATAACGCATTGAGCGTTCATCTTCGTTATCAATTTGGTGATTGAAACTTTCAAACGGGGTATAAACTCGCTCACCAATACGGGCGCGACTGCGTTCACCATTTTCTCCTGTCAGCCAGCTTTCTACGCCATCAACAGAGAAAATGTCGTAGTTATCAGGAAAGCTGTAACTGGCTTTCAACGGATATTCAGTCTGGCTGCCATTGAGTTCAATCGCTTCACTGTCCATCGGGAACAGGTTGATTGCGGGTGTGCAGTGCAGACGGAAAGTGTCATGACGAACCTTGGCTTCGGGTGGCAATGCCTGAGAAAAATGTAAATTCAGTTTGAAATCTTTGGTCTTGAGATCTTCAGGCAGCGCCGGGAAACCTTTCACATCAAAGAACAGGAAACTTTCTGCGAAACAGAAATATTCCTGCAAAATGCGATATCCCATGTAGGCGTTTTTCGGATATGGCAGTAATGCATCTTCCCGCTCAAATCCTACAGGCACAAAATCAAAATCTGGCAGCGGGATCACGGTATCTCCTACCACCAATTCTGCTTTTCTGAAGTAATAACAGAGCCAGAAATAGAGCTGGGAGGTGGTATAGTCATCACCACTCAGGTAAAAGCGCAGTTTGCCCAGTTCTAACTCATGCAGGTTCAGTTCCGTTTTCGACGCAAAATTCAGGCCGATAATCCCGGTCTCATTACTGTTATTGACGGAGATGTCACGGATGGAAAGCGGAAACAGCCACACATCACGGCAGAGCGTGAAGGTACAGCGGCCATGATCGTCTTTTTTGCCACCCGATTTTTCGCTCGAATAAATATCATCTTGAGTTGACAGCGTATGGCTCATAATCTGTGTGCCACGCTTGACCTGTGTAGCTTTCGTCACAACGCTTTCATCGGGGGTATACTCGATGATGGTCATGCTGGGGGTTGGACGCAGATAGTTCGGCCAAAGCATATTGAGCAGGCCGTGGGTCAATTCAGGGAACTGATCATCAATCTTTGCCCGCAGGTTGCCTGTCAGGAAGGCAAAACCTTCAAGCAAACGCTCAACGTCGGGGTCAGAGCCTTGTTCTGACAGAAATGCGGCAAGATGAGGGCGCTCAACTGCGGCTTCTTTCCCCAGTTGTCGCAGATAGTTCAACTCATCTCTGAAATATTTTTCAAATGACATTTATTGAGTTCGCTCCAGGCAATAGCGCCGGTTGTTATCCAACTGGATGCTAAATTCCACAAGGTCGTTGATATCATCCAGAGAGATTTCAGCGCTGATATGAAAGCTCAACAGCAACGGATCTGAGTCATCATTGATGGCGCTGACAGAAACTGCTGATATTCTGGGTTCATAATTTCTGATGCACTCTTCAATCGCCCATTCGATACTTTGCTTGAAATCCACCGATGTCGCGGTCGCATCATTGAGATCAATGACCCCTAATTCAACGGCGCTTTGGCAGGCACCGGGACGGGAATTCAGCACTTCATTCAAATGCTTCCTGATAGAATCAAGCAGTGAACGCATCCTTGACTGACGGGAAGAGCCGGAGCTCTTCCCTTGAATGCGCTCGAACAGACTGGCAGAGCTGCCTCTGTTCCAACTGTACAGCGCAGCCATGATTATTCCTTATCCAAACGTCCAACCAGAGACAGTTCGAAGCTTGCACCCATGTACTTGAAGTGCGGGCGAACTTGCATTGCAACCTGATACCAGCCTGGATCGCCTTCAACATCCAGAACCTTGATCTCAGCGGCGCGCAGAGGACGACGGCTACGAACGTCAGTGGGTGGGTTTTCCTGATCAGCAATGTACTGTTTCAGCCACATGTTCAGTTCGCGCTCCAGATCCTGACGCTCTTTCCAAGAGCCGATCTGTTCACGCTGCAACACTTTGATGTAGTGAGCCAGACGGTTGATGATGAACATGTATGGAAGTTGCGTGCCCAACTTATAGTTGGTTTCTGCAATTTTCCCTTCACGGGTATTTGGGAATACTTTTGGTTTCTGAACCGAGTTTGCAGAGAAGAATGCTGCGTTATCGCTACCCTTACGCATGGTCAGAGTAATGAAACCTTCTTCTGCCAGTTCGAATTCACGACGGTCAGTGATCAGCACTTCTGTTGGGATCTTCGCCTGAACCTGGCCCATTGCTTCGTACAGGTGAACCGGCAAATCGCTTACTGCACCACCGCTCTGTGGACCGATGATGTTTGGACACCAGCGATATTTAGCGAAGCTGTCAGTCAGGCAGCTAGCCAGCAAGTACGCAGTGTTGCCCCACAAGAAATGTTCATGGTCACGGCTGACATTTTCCTGATAGTTGAAGTTCTTGATTGGATTTTCAACGTTGGAATAAGGCAGGCGCAGCAAGAAACGTGGTGCGGTCAGACCTAAGTAACGTGAATCTTCAGACTCACGCAGCGCACGCCATTTAGTATGTGAAGGGCCTTCGAAGACGGACTTCAGATCTTTAATGGCTGGCAGGTCAGTAAAGCTGTTAACACCAAAGAATTCTGGTGAAACGGAAGACAAGAATGGCGCATGAGCCATTGCACCTACTGAACTGACATACTGCATCAATTTAATATCAGGCGTCGTGTTGCTGAACGCGTAGTTACCGATGACAGCAGCAACAGGTTCACCACCAAACTGACCGTAGCCTGTGGAATAAACGTGTTTGTAGAAGCCGGACTGAATAATTTCAGGGGAGAATTCAAAATCTTCCAGCAATTCATCTTTAGTGGCATGAATAACGTTGATTTTGATGTTTTCACGGAAATCAGTGCGATCCACCAAAATTTTCAGTGAACGCCAAGAAGATTCCAATTCCTGGAACTGCTTAGCGTGCATAATTTCATCCATCTGCTCGCTGAGCTTTTTATCTAACTCAACGATCATTTTATCAACAAGCAGTTTGTTGATGGGTTCTTCGTTAGAGCCAGTATCCAGAATGCTACCGATAAACGCAGCAACACCTTGTTTTGCAATGTAGTAGCCGTCATTTTCCGGAGTCATTCTCGCTTGAGACATAATCTCATCAAGCAAGGAGGTCGTTGCGCCAGAAGCAATAGCTGTGCTGTTTTCTTCGTGCTGAGCCATTTAAAAATTCCTTTAACCAGTTATTTTTTATTGACGATTTCAAGTTCTTTCAGGAGTTGCTCACGAACGGATTCATCTTCCAGCAGTGACTGCAAGCGAGCACGAAATGCTGGGATATTTCCCAATGGGCCTTTTAATGCAACCAATGCCTCACGAAGTTCGAGAAGTTTATTTAATTCAGGTACTTTCTTTGCGACATTATCTGGTGAAAAATCGCTCAGTGATTTTATTTCCAGATTAACGGGGAGATCTTCTTCGCTTTTTTCATCGAGGCGATTAGGGACGTTAAAAGTCAGGTTGATGTTCGCCTCATTCATTACGGCATTGAAGTTATTTTTATTGATAGAAACTGTTTGCCGTTCTTCAATTGGTGTATCTTCGCTTTTGCCTTTCAAGTCACCAACAACTAGAAGATTCAGAGGTAATTCAACTTCTGCGGTTTGGTCACCGGTATTAGGGACGTACTTAATATTAATTCTTTCTTTTGGAGCTACGCTACCTGGACTATTCTTACTCATATTTTAATCCTTTGGCTAATACAACCATGAACTGTCTAACAACCCATTATTGGTGAGAGAATGATTCCAATGTTTACTCATATAACAAATACAGTGAATCTCCCTAAAAAATAGGAAACAGAAGATAACTATATTTGCAGGTACGAATGGTTTTATATCAACATGTGGTTTTATATCAACATGTGGTTTTATATCAACATGTGGTTTTATATCAACATGTGGTTTTATATCAACATATTGTTTTATATCAACATATAGTTAAATAATCAGATATACCTTATCCAATCGTGGAAGTAACATCGATATGAAAAATCGTCAAGTTCGAGTTTGACATTTTATTTTTTTGATGTAAAGCCAAAACACAAATTGATAAAGTCCTCTATTCAAGCTTTTAATCTCTTTATCTCAACTCATAGCAAATTATAAATATTTTTTTCTCTCAAAATAGATAAAAGTTTGGTTTTACTCTTTGTAAGAGTATGTAGACCCATCACCTATAAATTGCATAAAAAGAAATATTTTTCATCCTCCATTGAATAAAATATAACCATCAAAATCTAGGTTAATAATCAGCATCAATATCATTTATTATTTTATTTTGATTAATTATGTATCATAACAATCTAAATTATTTTCATTTTTTTGATCTAGGTAACACTTTTTAAATGATCATAAAAAACATTTAAATAAAAAAACAAAAATCGTTATAAATCAATGGATTGGTTCGGTGTAAATATCGAAGCTCATTTTTAAACCAGTTAAAGAGGCTGATTGTTTATAAAAAATTAGCCATAACTTTCACAACGGCAATGATTATAAAATTTTTATTTGTCATTGAATTAAAGCGTATGTTGCTTTTTTCAAATGACTTTGCATCAGACAATTTCAGCTTTATTATTCGCTCCGAGTGTTTGGCAAGCTAAAATTTCATTTTGATGAATAAATGGAATTATCACGCAAGGAATGAACACTTACACTAAATATTGGTAAATTTTTATAGGATATTCATATGCCAACTCCATGTTATATTTCTATCAATGGTAAAACTCAGGGCCATATTACTGCTGGCGCATTCACTGCTGAATCCGTAGGTAATATCTTTGTTCAAGGTCACGAAGACGAAATGCTGGTTCAAGAATTTGACCACATTGTAACTGTTCCAACTGATCCACAGTCAGGACAGCCTTCTGGCCAGCGTGCGCATAAGCCATTCCGCTTTACCGTTGCATTGAATAAAGCAGTTCCTCTGCTTTACAACGCACTGGCTTCTGGCGAGATGCTGACTACTGTAGAATTGAAATGGTACCGTACTTCAATCGAAGGTAAACAAGAGCATTTCTTCACTACTAAACTGGTAGATGCGACTATCGTTGACATCGACTGCAAAATGCCACACTGCCAAGATCCAGCAAAATCTGAATTCACTCAGTTGATTCGTGTTTCTCTTTCTTACCGTAAGATTGAATGGGAACACACTACTGCTGGTACTTCTGGTTCTGACGACTGGCGTGCGCCAATTGTTGCTTAATATCTTATTCATTAAGTATTAAGTAATAATCTTTCAGCCAATGAATATTATTCATTGGCTGAATCAATCAGATATTTCTCAAAACCCCTGTCAATTTACTTTAATTCCCATTTTTCTTTTTTATATTTGTTTTTCTGATCTTTTCCCGCTGTCAGATTTTCATATAGTAATTATTTTCATAATAAATAAAGATAAATGTATTCATAATTTCATGCATGATTAATGCTCAATTAAACCATCTGATTGAAACGTGCCTGTTCTTGTGTTTTATATTTCCCTCTATTCAATTCCTTTCATCAACATGCCATAAGTTAAATTTTTAAATAAAAGAAACAAAATACAGCAAGGTTCCTAATTCTGCCTCATTATTCTACTGAATATTAATTAAACCCAAATTGAATTTCACTTACCTCTTTTTCTTGGGTAATACATAACTAAAATGAATTATCATAAATCACTAAGAGAAATTTATAACTTCAAATGATAATTTTGAACAAAATACAACCATTAATCAGAGCAACATAAAATATTTTCTATGCTTTAATGCCCAATTAATAAACTAGACCCAGCACGATACATTTCCCATCAACTATTGTTATTTGGGTATTCCCATGATTAAAAGGACGACAATCTTAATCTTATTATGTACTTCATTTCAGGTAAGTGCTTCGTCTGATGTACTTAACCCTACTTTACCTATGGATGAAACTTTCTCTACAAATGAAATAAGAAGAACCTTACAGGATAGTTCACGGGAAATAGATCAATTAATTGAAGAGCGCCGCCATCAAGGGTTGATTAATCGCGCAGATAGCATTTCACCACAAACTGTTTCACCTGTGCTGGAAGAAGCACCATCTTGTTTGGCGATCAAAGGAGTTTATCTTCAAGGTATTACCTTACTCTCTCTGGGGGACTTGAATACCCTCAGTGCCTTGTCCGATAACTGTATCACCAGCAATGACATCAACAAGCTGTCGGCGGAAATCACTAACCTTTATATCGCTAAAGGTTACATTACGGCGCGGGTGCAATTTATTCCTCCCAACGCGAATGATGAACTGGGGATTAATGTTGTTGAAGGTTTTGTCGAGGCAATAGAAGGGAGTGACCGCTGGATCAATAGCCAAACACTATTCCCACGTTTGACAAATCAACCACTCAACCTGAATCAGCTTGATCAAGGACTGGATCAGGCAAATCGCCTGCAATCAAATAAAACGACTCTCGATATTCTTCCCGGCACAGTTAATGGTGGTTCCATTGTCAAGCTACATAATCGGCATTCTTCTCCGTGGAAAATAACCACGACCACCGATAATTATGGGCAAAAAAGTACAGGAAAATGGATCACTCGACTCAATGCCAGCGTTGATAGCCCATTGGGGTTATCTGATTTTGTCAGCCTTAGCGGCAGCAGTACCGTTGATAAACCCGATACTCAATACAATCGCGCCTATACCCTGCTCTATTCCCTCCCTTATGGGGCTATGACGTTCAGCGGATTCAACAGCTATTCCCAATACTCCAGCCATCCCCGTTTACAGATAAAATCAATCAAACTGCACGGGAATTCACAGCAAACAGGGATTCGTACCGATTGGGTCTTTCATCGTAATCAATCGCAAATCAGCACATTAAACGCCCAGTTTATTTATAAGAATTACAACAACTATTTCGAAGACGCCAAAATCGATGTCAGTAGCCAGACAGTGAGTGTTCTCGAGTTGGGTATTAACCATTTACAACTCATTCCTTCAGGGCTGATCTCCCTCAATATAAGCATTGAGCAGGGAATACCGTGGTTTAGTGCCCAAACAGCAACAACAGCCAGCCTGAATAAACAATTTACCAAAGGGAAATTTTCGGCAAATTTACATCAGCGTTTCACCCTCTTTGATATGCCTTACCGATTTAATAGCCAATTTTATGCTCAGTACAGTCGAAGTGGGTTACCGGGTATTGAGTGGCTCAATGTGACCGACCGTAATGCCGTGCGAGGATTCAGCAAAAATATGTCGTCGGCTGATAACGGCTGGTACTGGAGAAATACACTCTCCCACTCAATCCCCATTGCCAAAGGCTCACTTGCACTGTGGGCTGGTATGGATATCGGCCAAGTTAAAGGCTATCGCAGTCAGGATGATTGGAAAAGCAGTGCCGGCTTGAGCGCCGGTTTGACGCTGCGTTATCAGAGCTTGTTTGCGGATGTTGAAGTCAGCCGGGGCAAATTCCTTTCTCACCAAAATAGGAACACGGATGAGCCTATGCAACTGTTAACCCGCTTTTCTTATACTTTTTAGTTTTTTGAACCATTTGATGTTTTTTTAACCGCAGTCAGTTGTGGGGATTAATCCTAGAACGATTGTCTCTAGAACCGTTGTCTCTAAAACTGTTGTCTCTAAAACAATTGTTTCTAAAACAATGGTCCCCAGGGCACTGCACATGGCAATAAAGAAGTAAATAAGGGTAATAATATGAAAAGTAAAAAATTTAAGTTATCTCCTACGGGAAAACTCGCCGTATCCATGGCAATTATTCTGGCAACCTGTTCAGCCAGTTTCGCCAATGAAATTACTCCAGGAGGCGATGCTGCACACAGCCCGGGTGTTATCCAAGCTGATACCGGTGCAACGGTGATAAATATTGTTGCACCTTCGGAATCAGGGCTATCACATAACCAATATCAGGATTTCAACGTTGACCAAATGGGAGCCGTGTTCAATAACTCTCTGGGGAATGGGCAATCACAACTGGCAGGCGAATTATCTGCCAACAGCAACCTGAATGGGCAAGCCGCAAGCGTAATATTAAATGAGGTTATTAGCCGTAACCCTTCATTTTTGCTCGGAGAACAGGAAGTGTTTGGTATAGCTGCTGATTATATACTGGCAAACCCTAACGGCATTACCTGTAACGGCTGTGGTTTTATCAATACGAATCAGGCATCACTGGTTGTCGGTAATCCGCTGGTGGAAAATGGCATTCTCCAAAGTTTTAGTACATTTGATAACCAAAAGTCTCTGGATATCAGAAACAAGGGATTATCTCATAATGATGTATTGAATCTGATCGCGCCTAAAGTTGACATCAAGGGTCAGGTGGTTACCTCAAAAAATCTCAATATCACGACGGGGAATAACAAAATTTCCGCCGATGGCCACATTTTGGATTCTCAGCAAGCGAATATTGGCGCACTCGACAGCTATTATTTTGGCAGTATGCAGGCTGGGCGTATCCGTCTGCTGAATACGGCAGAAGGAAGCGGCGTCAATTTGCGGGGTAAAATGACGGCTGATGATGGCATCAATGTTGAATCTTACGGCGATGTGACGTTGGAAGCTGCGGTTCTAAAAGGCGGAGATATCACCTTGACAGGCAATAATGTACTGTCTCAAGGACGCCTGCATCAATCTTCATCAAACAAAAAGGGCAGTGATAATCACGACAGTATCTTCAGTGACATTTATACCGAAAAAGAGCAAATCAGTGAATCTGTTGCCCGTACCCAATTGGCAGGCAAGAACATCACGCTGGTTGCCAAACAAAACAATCGAGTAATGGTAACCGATATTGAGGGGGACAATGTCGAACTGACGGGTGCCAATCTGAAACTGGATGGGCAAAAACTTCATCAACTTGACCGTAGCATCAATAATCAAGGGAAAGTAGTTTGGCGGTATGATGTCACCAATAAGAATGAAAAACTTCAGTACGAAGGCAATACCATCAACGCCCGTGAAAATGTTCAGCTGACTGCCAGTGAAGGCAATGCAGAAGTGCTTGGCAGTAAGATCAAAGCCGGAAATAAGTTGTCCGTATCTGCTAAGAAAGATGTGAAGCTGGCGGGATTGGTGGAATCAGAAAAGATCTCAGAGAAGGGATATAAAAAGCGCCATTCTGCATCATTGCAAACGGGTCACTGGAACAAGGTCAATACCACGCAAAGAAGTACTGGTAATGAGTTGAGTTCAGGCGGAGCTTTAGGTATTAAGGCAGGAGGAAATGTTGACATTATTGGCACGCACATTAATTCAGGCGAAAACCTGATTGTTTTGGCGGGACAACAAACCAATATTACTGTTCAGTCTCTTGTTGATGATCAAAGCCTTATTAAGGATAAAACTTATTGGGGCGGTATTGCTGGTGGCAGCAAGAAAGATAATCGCGATAAATCAGAAACTCATCATATTTCCGAAGTTACGGCTGGCGGGTATGTGCTGCTGCAAGGCATGAATGGCGTCACTATTACGGGCAGTAAAGTCAAAGCCCAAAAAGGTGCCTATGTTGAAGCCAATGATGGACAATTAACGATCGATAACGCGGTTAGTCATACTTATAAAGAGGTAGATGAAAGAAAAGGAACAATTTTCAATATCACCAAAAATACTAACCAAGAACACAATACGCAGCAAAAATCTTCCGGCAGTTCTCTGATTTCCGATGCAGATCTGAAATTATTCAGCAATAAAGATATCAAGGTCGTTGACAGTCTGGTGAAAAGCGCCAAGGAACTGCAACTGGATACTTCGGGTAACATCAATATCCTGAATTATGGTGAGAAAAATCAGTACCAACAGGAAAAAACCAACCTTGACTGGCTGTACTACGCCAAGGATATGAAAGATAAACAATATCGTGCTGGTGTAGGTTTTGAGCATGTTACCGATAAACAGAAGGATGAAAGCACAACACAACGTCCATCAGAATTGAGTGGTGGCAATCTCACTATAAATGCCGGCCAAGATGTCACCGTGACTGGCTCAAAATTGGTTACAACTCAGGGAGACGCAAGAATCACTGGGGATAACATTGCCTTACTGGCTGGAGAAAACAGCACATCAACTTCAACCTCACAAGAAAAACTGCGTAGCAGCGTGTTTGTCACTGGTGGTATGGACAAACTCGGTAGTGGCGTTGACGGAAACTACAATAACGATGGGAAATCCCAAGGCCGAACAACCGCAGAAGTGGCAAAAACTCAGGTCACTGGCAACCTTGAGCTGAACGCAATGGGTGAGTTGAAGCAACAAGGAACGGATCATCAGGTGCAAGGCTCCTATCAGGCCAATGCTGGCAGTATTAAGAATGTAGCAACAGCCAATACAGAATCCAGCTCAACCAATCAATTACAGGTTGGTGGTGAGATCAGCGGAACGGCCGATTACAGTGCAACTACCCGTCCTGCGGAAAAAACAGCCAAAGCCGCCGCAGATAAGAAACTGGACACCGCGATCACAAAAACTGGCCTGCCTAATGCGGGGATTGAACTGGCGATGGATGGTAAAAGCCGTTACACCAATAACCACCAGTCCAATGCCGTAGTGACTACCGTCAAGGCTGGCGATATCAAAGTCACAACGAACGGTGATGTCTACGATCAAGGTACGCAATATGAAGCCAAGAAAGGCGGTGTTTCCCTGACCGCTGGCAGCCATACCAGTGAAGCGGCACTCAACCGCCAAAACACTCATACCTCTGATACCACCGGCAATGCAAGCTTGCGTGTCTACACCACAACAGGCGCAGATATTTCCGTTAGTGGCAAAGGCAATGGCAGTTATCAGGAAACATCCGACAATAATACCAGCGCAGCTACCAGCAGCATCAAAGCCCAAAACGGCATTAACGTTCAGGTGACCAGAGACGCACGTTACCAAGGCACTTCAATGGATGCGGGTAAAGGTTCAGCCAACGTTGATGCCGGAGGAAATATCCAGTTCAATCAAGCCACCAATCGCAATGAGAAACAAAGCAATGGCTACAATGGAGAGATTTCCCTGACCGTAGGAACCAACCCTGATGGTAAGAATTTCAGTGGTAGCCTCGGTGGCGGTTATAACACCGACAATCAAAACAAGACTACCGCTCAAACCAGCAATCTTACTGGTGGGCAAGGTGTAAACCTGAATGCAGGTAATAATCTGGCGTTGCAAGGTGCCAACGTTTCTGGCAAGCAGGTAGATTTAACAGCACAGCGTGGAAAAATCGAACTGACTTCGGCTCAGGATACTGCCAACGCCAATGGTTGGAATGTCGGCGCTAAAGCGAAAGGTGGCATGTCTTCCACCGCCCGCAAAAATGAAGGAGGCGATGGCGCAGCAGACAATTCGGCTAACAAAATCATCGACAGTAAATATAACATTGGCGGTGAATTGAAATTTGGTATTAACCATCTGGATCAAACCACCCACCGTAATACACATGTTTCCGGCGGCAATGTCACGCTGACCAGTGCGGGAGATACCTCACTCAAAGGTGCTAATGTGGCTGCTGATGATCAGGTAACGAGCAAAGTCGGTGGTAATTTCAATGTCGAAAGCCGCAAAGACAGCACTCATAGCCTGAATGTAGGTCTGGATGCTGGCTTGGGTTATAGCAAAACCGTCAAAGGAGATGCTCCTTCTAAAGGAAATGTTCCTACCGCAACGGAAGGCTCGTCAGAAAACGCAGCGACTACTGGCAATACCAAAACCGACGGTGAAGCACCAAGTTTGAAAGATCAACTGAAATCCGCGTTCAAGGGCTTCAATGGCAAACTCAAAGGTAATTACGATACTCTCGACCGAGAAGCCGTTGGTAAGCAAACAACATTGACCGGTACTCAAGGGGTTAATCTGGATGCTTCTGGAACAACATATTTGGTGGGCAGCAAAATTGACAGCGCCCAAGGGTCTGTCTCACTGAATACCCCGCAAATTAATCAACAATCTGTTGCGGGATACGACAAGGGTAAAAACTTAGGGGTTAACGTGCCAGATTCCATGGCAAGTCTGGCAATCTCTGCACAAAAAGATATTTTCTCCGGTAAAGTACCTTTTGTGAAAAATGAGAGCCACAATACCGAGATTCCAACTGTCCACAGTGAAGTCAAGGGCCGTCAATTAGATTGATCATCCTGATCAACGATTGATCTTCTGTACGGTAGCCTTATATTGGCTACCGTACTTTTTCAAATCCTCTCACCCGTTGCCTTTTCCATTTTGCCTGTTACTTTTTTTTACTTATGTATTTTTCGCTACATATAGGTCATCATGCGTCCGGCTTCAGCGCTACTTTTGGTGGATTATCGGGGGCGCGATATTGTCTATGATACAAGTGCAATTTCTAAGAAAGGCGGTCAGTTGCTATAGTAGGCATCTTTCTCGCCAAAGGAAAATGCACTATGGCCTATATACAACTGACCGAAATAGAAATATATCAGATTTTCAGTTTAAAAGAAGCCGGTTTTACACAACGTCTTATCGCTTTTGTTGTCATTTCTGGTTCCAGAGGCAATGAACTAACATACCCGCCACTTACGAATAATCAGGGTAAATATAATATTTATTATATATCATTAGAAAAAATAAAAAGACAAATACTATCTGTAATGGAAACTGACATATATGATATAAGATATCAAGAACATGTATTACAATACGGTAATTACGAGCAATATGCCTCTGTTGAAATAAGGAAAAGAAGTGAAGGGCTTGGTTTTTATGATTATGTATTAAAAGGGATTGGTCTGATTGCAGGAGTAGCTCAAGTTATTACAGGTGCAGGCATTATATTAGCAGGAGATGCTTCTGTAATTGGAGCACCTTTGGGTACTGTAGCTGGTGCTTGGCTCGTACTTCATGGTGTAAGTAACACTCAAGAAAATTTGGGAGCGATTATTCATGATGATCCTGGTTACAACGGCTTTGCGAGAATTGGGTATGAATATATTTCTGAATCTTTAGGTTATAGTAAAAAAACAGGAAGCCTAGTTTATGGTGGAGTAGATTTAGCACTTTCAGGTTATGGATTATTTAGAAGTACATTAAAAGAAGATGCATGGAAACTATTCCGTTATATAAATGACGATTATGTTCGTGGTTACCAGCTTATGAATGGTTATTCATTAGGGTTTGAAGCAGTGGCCGATGGCGTTACCATAAAATCGGCCAATGATATGTATAACGACCCAAATTATAATAAAAAATAATAAAGATATAAACATCTATCCTTTATGTTTTCTTATAAACATAAAGGATTTGTATCTTAACCTTGGAGAGTGAAAGATTAATACAACAAAAATCGAAATGAAAAATGTAAATATAATACTCAAATAATCAACATCTGGAACAAAAGCAATGGCAGAAAGAATAGAAAACAAAATAACAAGAAAAACTAACATCAGACCATAAAAACTATTACTTAGAATCATAATTTCCTTTTTTATATCGTGACCTGAACGCTGAGAAGCAGATTTTATTTTATTTATTTCCTTTAGTGTAAAACCATACTCCATCATTAATTTTTCTGTTATTTTTTCCATATTTACTCACCTCTTTTTTATCAAAAAAAATTATCACACAAATAACAAACAGAATTAATTTCATATTACCATCATACTATTTATTTTTTAATATTTCTGAATTATCTAAAGTCTGATTACGGTCACCATTCCGTTCCTTAAACTGCGTTCCTAGGGGTAAAACAAACAGCCGTAGCCTATATTGTGTTATGATGAATGCCTTTTCTTTTCCTTAAGACAAGGAGAAGTGCCACATGAAATCGCCCGCCAATATATTCTCGCCAAACATGTTCAGACTGCCGTCGAATGTTACCCGACGCTGAAGCAACGACAGATATCGCCCCACAGTTTAAGGTATATGGCATCCGGCTCCTGTGCTTGCGAGTCTGCATATTCCTGAACACTGCATATCGCCGAATATGTTGTGCTCTACATATTGGACGGTTCAGGCTTAGAACCCCATATATAGCGAATAACATTATCGAACAGCGTTCAGGGCATATATCTTAAGTGCTATCTTTAAAAATGGTATAACGAGTAACATCAGGCACGACCAGATTTAAGGGGATGTAATGCTAAGTGATCATGAAAAAGGGGAACAATTCAGGATGGGGAAGAGTTTCACACCGTTAAAAAAAGGGCTATATGGCAGTAAAAAAGCGCTTTCCGTAACAATTCGTATGGGTAATGCCATCCGCCGCATTCCTTTTATTGCTCACTTAATTAGGGCGGCACAACGTTTCAACGACCGAATGGGCAGCCAATTTGGTGCTGCAATCACCTATTTCTCATTTCTATCCTTAATCCCAATCCTGATGCTCTCTTTTGCCATCGCGGGTTTTGTGCTGGCTTCCAATCCTGATTTGCTGGCCCGCTTGATCAATGGTATCGCCAATAGCATCAGTGATCCGGCTCTCGCCAACACGCTGAAAAATAGCGTAGATACTGCGGTCAACCAAAGAACGACGGTGGGATTGACAGGTTTGGCGATTGCTCTTTATTCCGGTTTGAACTGGGTCGGTAATTTACGCGAAGCGATACTCGCCCAATCCCGGGATATTTGGGAACGTAATCATGAAGATAAAGAGAAAATCTATTTTCAGTATATTCGCGATTTTTTCTCGTTATTCGGTCTGCTTTTTGCGTTGGTAATGACTCTTTCATTGACTTCCATTGCCGGTTCTGCTCAAGCTTCCATTGTCCATGCCCTTGGATTAGAAGGCATAGAATGGTTGCGCCCAGCATGGACATCGATTGGAATGACCATTTCCATTTCTGCCAATTATTTGTTATTTCTATGGATATTGTGGATCTTGCCGCGTCATCGCCCTGAAAGAAAAGCACTGTTCAAAGGAACGTTAATGGCAGCCATTGGATTTGAAATCATCAAATATATTATGACTATGATGCTGCCACGCCTTGCCAGCTCACCCTCTGGTGCCGCTTTTGGCTCGGTGATTGGCTTAATGGCTTTCTTCTATTTCTTCGCCCGCCTGACGCTGTTTTGCGCCGCGTGGATCGCTACCGCAGAAGAGAAAAAAATCTGAATAAATATCCACATATCAATAAGTAAAACTATTTTTTGCTGTACCTACTTGTCATATAACTAGTTATATAACAACCAAAAAAGGAGTCATTTTTATGCCATTTGTGAACATTAAAATTACCCGCGAAGGTGTCACCGCTGAGCAGAAAAAACAATTGATCGAAGGTGCAACCCAACTGCTGGTGGATGTGCTCGGAAAAAATCCCGCAACAACTTTTGTGATCATTGATGAAGTTGAGACGGATAATTGGGGAGTTGGCGGTAAAAACGTCACTGAGTTAAGGGCTGCGGCGAAGAAGTGAGCCAACAAAGAGGCAACTTGAAATACGAAGGGTATAAAATTTCATACTGTTATGAATGTAAGGTAGCCATGCTCCTGACAACAACGTATTAGTTAAATACTACCGCCTCAAAATCAGCTGGTTCACTTAACTGGCTGATTTTTTGTTATGGAATATGTTTATCTCTAAACTGTAAAATTAGAAAAACAACAAAAAAACACAATTTTATCTTATGTACTCATTAGTGATAATAAAGGAGATAGTACAGGGAGTAGTGATGCCAATAGAAATAAAAAGGCTTAAATCAAAAACAACGAAGTATTGTTCAAATACATAAATTGCGTTGTTCTATTTGTGAAAATGAATTTTATTTCATAGAGGAATTTAAAAATGAAACTAGGAACAATAATTATAGCTGCATCTATATTAAGTTTTTCTTTTGTACCATTAGATGCAAAGACTGAAAGCAAATCTTCTATAAAAGAAATTGATTGTAATAAGTTAAATGGAAAGTTTGGTCAAAATGGTCAAAACGGAATACCTGATAGCAATTGCACAAATGGAGGCAATGGTGGGGATGGGGTATATCCAGGGCAATCAGGTGGTAACGGCGGTAACGGTGCATCTGGTGGTGATAGTGATAGCAATGCTAAAGGGGGCAACGGCGATGATGGAGGGAACGGAAGTAGTTCTGGAATGGACACCTCCCAATCTGAATCCAGCTGAGTGATTATAGAAGTACATGAATGAGCTGATGCGCGATAACTGTTATTTTCAAATCTTAAAATCTGCATCTTCAAGTTAATTGGATATAAAAAACTCAGGGCACCGAAGTGCCCTAAGCTATTCATATTGATCTGTCACGCGCAATGTATAACTCAGAAGTTAAGCTTCCTTGCTACGATTTGCGCGACGACGATCATTTTCAGTCAGATGGCGTTTACGCAGACGAATTGACTGTGGAGTTACTTCTACCAATTCGTCATCATCAATGAACTCCAGAGCCTGTTCCAGAGTTTTCTTGATGTGCGGAGACAATGTAGTCGCTTCATCCGTACCTGACGCACGTACGTTAGTCAGTTTTTTACCGGTCAGACAGTTAACTGTCAGGTCATTAGAACGTGAGTGAATACCGATGATCTGGCCTTCATACACTTCAGTACCGTGACCGAGGAACAATTTACCACGCTCCTGCAAACTGTACAGCGCATAAGCAACTGCTTTGCCTTGTCCGTTGGAAATCAGTACACCATTCTGACGACGACCAATCTCACCCGGACGGATGTCATCATAGTGGCTGAATGTTGCATACAGCAGACCAGTACCGGAAGTCATGGTCATAAATTCAGTACGGAAACCAATCAGACCACGGCTTGGAATAATGTAATCAAGACGAACACGGCCTTTGCCATCTGGCAGCATGTCACGCATTTCACCTTTACGCTCACCCAGTGCCTGCATCACATCACCCTGATGCTGCTCTTCGATATCCAGAGTTACCTGCTCGAATGGCTCCTGCTTACGGCCATCAATTTCACGGAAAATAACTTTTGGACGGGAAACCCCCAGCTCGAAGCCTTCACGACGCATGTTCTCAATCAGAACAGACAAGTGCAGTTCACCACGACCAGATACACGGAATGCGTCTGGATCTTCAGTTTCTTCAACACGCAGTGCAACGTTATGAACCAGTTCTTTTCTCAGGCGATCAAGGATCTGACGGGAAGTAACATACTTACCTTCACGGCCACAGAATGGAGAAGTATTTACACAGAAATACATGCTTACGGTAGGCTCATCAACCGCCAGCGCCGGCAGCGCTTCAACTGCACTGACGTCACATAGAGTATCGGAAATGTTCAGATCGCCCAGGCCAGTGATTGCGATGATATCGCCCGCTTCCGCCTTATCAGACTCGATACGATCCAGTCCCAGATGGCTGAATACTTTACCGACTTTACCATTGCGAGACTTGCCTTCGCTATCAATCAGAGTGATGTTCTGGTTTGGTTTTACCGTACCGCGCTTGATACGGCCAATACCGATAACCCCAACATAATTGTTGTAGTCCAGCTGTGAAATCTGCATCTGGAATGGGCCATCAAGGTCAACCTTAGGTGGCTCAACATGCTCAACGATAGCCTGATACAACGGAGTCATATCTTCAGCCATTTCAGTATGCTCGTTACCCGCAATACCCATCAATGCAGAAGCATAAACGATTGGAAAATCGAGCTGCTCATCTGTTGCGCCCAGGTTTACGAACAGGTCAAATACCTGATCCACAACCCAATCCGGGCGCGCGCCAGGACGGTCAACTTTGTTGATAACAACGATAGGCTTCAAACCGTGGGCAAAGGCTTTCTGAGTTACGAAGCGAGTCTGTGGCATTGGGCCATCCATCGCATCAACCAGCAGCAAAACACTGTCTACCATTGACATTACACGTTCAACTTCACCACCAAAGTCGGCGTGACCTGGGGTATCTACGATATTGATGCGGTAATCATTCCACTTGATGGCGGTGTTTTTCGCAAGAATGGTGATACCACGCTCTTTTTCCAGATCGTTGGAATCCATCACGCGCTCAGCAGTAGCAGCACGCTCACCAAAAGTTCCAGACTGTTGCAGGAGTTTATCAACCAGTGTGGTTTTGCCGTGGTCGACGTGAGCGATGATGGCGATATTTCTTAAGTTATTAATTGACAAGTATTTTTACCGTTTTAGCTATTTGAGAAAATATTACATGAATGCCGCTTGGCAGAACGCCGCAGCATTCATCTAACACAAATATGCTGCTATTTTACACGTTATAGCTAGAGAGTGAAATAAATGTGAGGTGTATCACCTTGAAAGTTTGTTTTTGGGTGGATGAGAGTGATGAATCGCCTGCCGGATTTCATCCGTAAGTTGCTTTTCTTTCGTTAGTTGATAGTAATACTTATGCTACTTTATCTTCATATCACTTAATTTTTAGTTATCGTGATAAATAATAAGAATTAGTTCGACGATTATTATTTAAAATTCTCGCCTAATTAATAGTGGAACACGAAACAAAAAAAAACACAATTACAATAGATTATCTAAAATTAATAATTGGAAATAAAAATCACTCGAAATATATAGTGAATAATTAGCACAACCAGACATTTTAATTTGAGTAAAAATAAAAATTTAAATTAGCAATGGTGATAAATGACGAATTATAATAAAAAACCATACAACTTATTATAGATTATAACAATATATTAATATTATAAGGAGATCTCATGTCTACTGAAGAGAGTTTTTTTAGATGCACCTATTTTACCTCAAGCTAAAAATGGCGTTTTAGATAAATCAAAAATAAAAGGAAAAATTGAAGTAATAGCTCCTAAAAAACATCTAAACCTTTCAGGATGTGAGCAAATTGCACTTTGTTTTTCTATTGATTCTTATAAAATATGTAAAACTAACATCCTAAATAACCCCGAAGATATTGATGATTTTCTTACTTTATATTTTAACAAAGAAGAAATCCCAGAATATCCGGGTATCAAAATTGGTGATCTTATAGAAGATTATATTGGTGATGTCATGAATAACATTATCATTGATGAAATAAGAACCTACTACACCATAGATTTTTCTGTAGATCAGATCCAAGATGGATATCAAACTGTAGAGTATCGTGTTAATGGTGTAACGTCACAGAGTGTAACCGTAAGATTCATTAAGTGATTTTCTTATTCAAACGTAAAAAATAAAAGCACAGGCTCAAATAATTGGGCCCGTATTTTTTCTATTTTATATACCAATTAAGCTATCATATCCCCATAAGATAACTTTTAGTTATCACCTGATAATTATCTTTCATCACAATAATAAAAATACTTTCTAATATAGGAGATTAGGGGAATAGCCTGATTTTTTTACTGAATCAACATAAAATCAGGCTATTAATTATAATTTGATGTATTTTGGGGTACTTATATATGTCATCATATATTCGTAAAATCATTGTTTTATTTATCTTTATTTATGCTTTATTTATACCTTCTACACTGATGCATGCCTTTGCAGATGGTAAATTAACCACTGGCAATATATACACTAAAATAACAGACAGTAAAAATAATATAGATATTTCCGTTAATAAATCAAGTAAAAAAAGAATTAATGAAAATACCAATGATACCCCAGAATCTGATACCCCAAATTTAATCGCCAGAAATATTCAAACAGTAGGCAATATCCTATCATCTTCTCCTTCGGATTTAGCAGAGCAAGCTAAATCCTATGCTTTAGGAAAATTCAACAGTACTATCTCTTCCGAAACTCAAAAATGGTTATCACAGTTTGGTACTGCCAGAATTAACTTTGGTCTGGATAAAAAGGGAACGCTGGAAAACAACTCCCTCGATCTATTGCTGCCACTTTACGACAATAAAGCAGACTGGCTATTCTTCTCCCAATTGGGTTATCGTAACAAAGACAGCCGCAATACCATAAACGTTGGCTTAGGTGGACGTTATTTCTATCAAAATTGGATGTATGGCCTGAATACTTTCTATGATCATGACCTGACGGGAAAAAACCAGCGCTTAGGTTTGGGAGGCGAAATTTGGGGCGACTATATCAAACTCTCAGCTAATACTTATTATCGTTTGAGTGGCTTACAAGAATCACGGAATTTTAAGGGTTTTCATGAACGCCCGGCAAATGGGTATGATATTAATGGCGAATTTTTCCTGCCCGCCTACCCCAATCTGGGTGCGAAACTGACATACGAACAATATTTCGGTGATAACGTTACCTTATTTAATCGCGATACCAGACAGAAAAACCCAAGTCTGGCTAAATTAGGTTTAACTTATACTCCGATCCCACTTGTGACAATGGGTGTAGATTATAAACAAGGTGAAAGCGGTCATACTGAAACGCAGTTTTTAGCTAATTTCAATTATAAACTCGGAGTACCTCTCAGTACTCAATTATCACCAGAAAATGTAGCTTCAATGCGTACATTGGCAGGAAGCCGTTATGACTTAGTGGAAAGAAATAACAATATTGTGCTTGATCACAAAGAAATTCCAAAAACGCAATTGTCTTTGCCAGAAACGATTATTGGTTATAGTCACCAGCAGCGCGATATTTCAGCTCAAATATCCTCTAATTCACCTATCAAACAAATTCACTGGGCGGCTAATGAAGATTTTAACAAAAATGGGGGAACACTTTCTTCTAAAACAGGTCAGTCAATTCAAATTACACTGCCAAAATTCCTCTCCGGTGACAATAAAAACAACAATTATACGATTTATGCATTTGCCGAATTTAATAACGGCCAGAAATCAGAGCCTGTAGAGATGAGCGTTATTGTCAGGCCTTATAAGATTAAGAAAAGGGAAGAATCTAACTTTGCACCTCCAGGACCATTACCTGCCGATGGTACAACTTATTATACCTTCAATCCCGTGATTACCTTTGACACCGTTGATGGAACACCAGTCAAAAATGCCACTATTGATAATGTTCAGTGGATATCAGACCCTGCTGAAGATGATGCCTCTGGTCTGAAATTTAGTTGGAATAAAGTTGATAAACTTACGACTGATGAACTCGGCAATCTAACAAATATTGTTAAATTAACCAGCAAAAAAGCCATCCAGAATGCAAAAATTTACTTAAAGATAGAAGGGGAGCCGCAACAATTGGTAGGAACGGTGAGTTTTGGAGAAGATACTTCACGTTTTCATGTAGACAAAATAAAAGTTTCATCACCAAACAATATGACAGCACCTCTCATAGCAGATGGGATTCAGGCTTATACCTATAAAGCTGTTGTTTTGGATGGCAGTAATAATCCAGTCCCACCAAACACATCAATCGCCAATATAAACTGGGATCATGATCATAAAGAGATTTCGACGTTGAAATTAGTGCCTAACGGTGACAAAACCGATGATAAAGGGCAATTGACCGCAACATTGACGAGTTCAGAACCAGTAGATGATGTCATTGTTACTCTTTCGATTGAAGGGCAAAAAAAACCAACTCCAGCTGATAAAGTTTCTTTCAAGACAGCCAAAATTACACTAACAACTACACCTAACAGCCCAATACTGGTCGGTGAAACATATACTGTTACGGCAATAATTAACGATAAAAATTCACTGAAAAATCTGCCAATAACATGGGATTTTGATGCTCCTCATCGTGATAAAGTCACAACAAATTACACTGCCGGTAATCCAGTGGCAACATTTAGCAGCAGTGTGGAACAAATAGTTACAGTAAAAGCTGCTATCAGTGGTTCTCCACCCTCGCAAACAGACTTGGCTTTCAACTGGCCATCAATTCAGAGCGTAACATTAAGTCCAGGCACACCAAATGGAACAATTACTTCTGGAGGATCATATGAATTTACAGCAACCGTGTTTGGTGCTGATGTTCAAAACAAAGATACGGATACGGGAAATATACCATTTGAGTGGATTATTAAATCACCAACAAATCCAAAAGATGCGGGTCTATCTTTATCGCCTTCAGGAAAAATAACGACTGTAACTAATGGAAAATTAAACGCGGAATTAACAAGTACAAAGGATAAACCTATTGTTACAAATGCTGAGATATGTCTGACTGTTGTTGGTGCTCCTGTATCTTCAACAACACAGAAGTGTGTAGATTCAATTAATTTTAAATCTCCACCTGTGGATTTTGAGATTACCAGTGTTGAGGTCCATACGGTTGTGGTCGATGGTATTGAAAAACCATTTGATAAGGAAAAACCGCTGCTTGGTAATGGGACTGATAAATACAAATACAGGGCATTGATTACAAGGAAAGGAAGTAACGGCCAAGATAAAGTTCAAAATCATATATTTAGTAGTGTGACATGGACACGCAATCAGACACAAATCGACTCCAGATACTTATCTGAACCTGAAAAAACATCACTAAAAACAGACGATGAAGGGTATTTATATGCAACATTAGACAGTCATGTTGGAGTTGGTAATAAAGAGGATATCGAAAACACATTTATCAAAGTGACATTGACAATACCGAGTGAATTACCCGGTGGTGCCCCCAAAGATAAGGAGTCTGATAATTTGGTAAGTTTTGCTCCTGTGCCTCAGGACGCTATGCTGTATGTCTATAATCAATATAACCCGAGTGTATCTCAGTCATTTTATAAACCACATCATCCGTATAACTTTTTTGATGCCTTAAGGGGAGAATTGAGAGACCCTTCTCATCCTGATACAGCCTTCAATCCATCGGAACTTCAATATGAGGTAGATGTTTATGAGCCAAACCCATACCCGTATTTCTACTTTATTTATGCTGGAAGTGACAATAAAGGCCCTTTATCTTTTGATAACAAAGGCAGTGGAACAGTAAAAGCTACAATTACAAAAAAAGACGGCAGAATTTATTTGTATGAATACGCGGCAACTCTCGGAAGATTTTTGCTACATGATGCTAATTCCCCAATATTTGAAGGATATCACACAATAAATGATAAAGTTACATGTGATAACGACATAGGTATAGGTGGGGTGACATATAAGCCTTTATCAAAAAAAGATTTTCTAAGTAAATATGGCCTAACAGCTGTAGGTTCAGAGTTTAAAAATCTCTATAGATGGGGATTATTTCAAGGAGATAAAAAAGCGGTTCCAGACAAAGTTATGATAAAAGTCTTGGGGGACCCAAATTCTCCTACTCAATATGTTATATATGACTCAGTGAATGATAAAATAGTTGATGATCCTAATGCAGCTGGGTTAATAGTATGTACTGCAGGGTAGGTAGTGCTTGAGGTATAACACAAAAAAAGAGGAGTGCCGCGATAGGGACTCCTCAATAGTTTTGAGATCTGAGTTCTGCTAATCTTCTCCACGCACCTACTCTGTTTCTGCTGAAAAAAGGATAAATAGCATCCATCAAAGTCAGTCATACATTCAACGTGTTGTTATTTGTGTATACTCTCTATTTTCAATTTTTGAGGATATGAAATGTCGATTTTGAAACCAAACAAAAGGGGGTGACAAAACATAGTACAGGTAAAGGAGACCATTAACACTACCATTGTTTATTTTGTTATCCTATCTTCCAACCCGACTATTCTTATCTCGTATATCAAGCCGGAATAAAAGAGCAACCGTTAATTTTTCTATGAATAATTCTGTAATTTGCAATGCTTCGCGGACACTGCATATCAGTATTAATTCTGTCTTCCTAACTTTAAAAATTATCACCTCAATGCATAACTACGTTACCTTTGGATAATTTAGAAATCCAACCCATCTGCGAATTTTATGAAATGTGATTGATTCCCCTCTTTTTCATCGAAATCTCTGAGTTGTTGGGAGACAAACATTATGACTTGGATAATTATGATATCAAATACATATAATATGTAGGATCTTGTTTTATGGACTAATGATAAAATTATCAATAAATTTTTTATTAAATTAATCCAGTGAAATATTCTTTTTTTACACTAAAATTGCACTACAATAGAGCCAGATTATATCTTTTTTTTGATTGTAAGAATAATATACTATGATACAAAACAGTTATCACGTGATAAACATTTATTATTATTATTTTATTTTTATATTGATATACTGCTATGAAAATATAAGTTCATTTTTTTGGCGGGGAAATTTTAAAATTAATTTTTCTTTTTCAGCATGTTGGTTCATTGCTATTATTTTAAACATGTTTTTATTGACGTTTACATATTATCTATACTATTACGTAACGGAATTTATCAAAAAAATAATTTCAGATTAATTATTAAAAAATATATTTATTATAAGGTGATGAAATGGTTACTCAAGATAAATATGTAAAAATAAGCTATTCTATACATGACAACGCGAATTTAATTATAGGTCAAGAGATTCAGCTTACTGTTACTGTAAAAACAAAAAAAAATATAGGCATCTCAAGTATTAAATTCAGTACAGGCACTAATATTAAGGCTGATTCAACTAACTCGGTACACTTTACTCCGTCTCCTGATCATACAGATACCTATACGGCGGCTCTTCATCTGACTGTATCTAATACTATGCTTGAAACAGATCCTATTATATTTGATATAGAGCTAGATAAAATCCCAGATACTACTAAGAAAACTTTTACGTGTAAAGCAAACCATATTAACTTAGATTCAATGGCTCTCAAGCTATCTAATCCATATTTGGATTTACCCGCTCAAGGAGTTACTAATACTCCTCCAAGTGGGAATGTATATAGTATAGTAGCTACAACCATAAAAGATATTAATAAAAAAAATTTGCCTAATGTGCCAATATTTATAACATTAAGCAAGCATAGTGATATAGATAATCTTTCAATTTATTTTTCAAACACTGATCCTTATTCTCGGATTTATCCACAAATGTTCGGTGATTCTATGAAGGGTTTTTTTATAAACTCAGATGATCAAGGAAATATAGTTTTCTATATTTATCCAACAAGTTCATTGTCCGAAGTAATTGAATTTTTATCAGTAATTCCGGGGATTGATGATGGTTCAATTTACGCTACCCAAAAACTTTACACTGTTAATAGCCATCCACCCAGTTTTTTTAATGCCTTACCATATCCAATAATATGGGGGAATGATACAGGAAATATTTCCTCTAGTGCTGGTATGCGAGTTTTTGGTATATCAGTAGAATATGAAAACGCAAGAAAAAATGACACAATATTATTTTTTGTTGATCATGTATATAGCAAACATAGTGTGTCCATTACTGATCCGAAAACTCAAATAGGAGAATACAATGATGTTACGCAATTGCCTTACCAAATTTTTAAACTCAACAAGCCTAGTGAGTTTTCCTATGTTGTTATTAGCCCAAAGGGAGATATGAGAGCCTCCTTGGCTTTACCAGTAACTTATACAGGGGGAACACCATATGAGCCAGATCTTCATGTAAAAAGGGACTACGCTCGTTGTATAGTTCATACTAGCCTAGGAGTCAGAGACTATAATATAATACCAAATAATAATGCAATTAATTATGCTGCAATAATGAAATATGTCCATGGTGATGGTACTGGATTATATATTGAAATTTTAAGTGATCAAGACCTCTCTGGAAGAGTTCCAGCAATATCAGAGGGTACTCAAATAACACTAAATTTATATATTAATTCTCAAAATAAAAATCAGATAATAAACTATCCAAAAAACCCAATAATCAAACAGAAAGATGGTATATTATCTGCAATCATTAATATTCCGTATAAGGATCTTGTCAATATTATTCCATATACAGATAGTGGTGCAGGAGGATATGTTTATTTAGATTATAATTTTATTACAGATGGTTATAAGACAGTATATGGTAAGGTGTGGAATTCCTCTATTGTAACCATTCCTTCTGATAAGGATACTAATTCTTATAATAATTAGCTCAGATGCTTGATTGCTCACTTATATGAGTGACAATTAATAATAGATACTATATGATAATTATGGACTAAAAACCATTAATTCTATGAAATTTTGTTTACCAAGTAACATAGATTTAATTGTTAATTAAGAGTTTCATTACACCAATAGGATATATAAAAAATTAATATATTTTAAATAATTTATTTAATGATATGTTTTTTATTTTTCATAACGAGGTGATAACATGATTAATCTAGACGAAGATCCAAAAATTAGTTATTCAATAGATCCTACTAAAGCGAATTTGATTATAGGTCAAGAAATTGATTTTGTTGTTACTGCAATAACAAAAAAAAATCTAGAAACCTCAACTATTAAATTCAGTAAAGGCACTAATATTAAGGCTAATTCAACTAACTCGGCATACTTTACTCCGTCTCCTGATCATACAGGTACCTATACGGCAGCTCTTCATCTGACTGTATCTAATACTATGCCTGAAACAGATCCTATTATATTTGAAATAGAGCTAGATAAAATTCCAGATACTACTAAGAAAACTTTTACGTGTAAAGCAAACCATATTAATTTAGATTCAATGGTTCTCAAGCTATCTAGACCATATTTAGATATACCGACAAAAAACGTGCCTAACACTCCTTCATCACTTAAAAGAGAATTTAGTGCAGCGGTTGCAATTATAAAGGATAAAAATAAGAATATTTTACCTTATGTACCAATATTTATAACATTAACTAGGCCTAGTGATCTTGATAATTTTTCAATTTATACTTCAAATACTGATGATTCTTCTAAAATTTACCCGAAAAAATTTGGTGCCACGAAAGGATTTTTCATAAATTCAGATGAAAGTGGAAATATAATTTTTTATATTTATCCAAATCGTTCATTATCAGAAGTAGCTGAATTTACAACCAATATACTGGGTATTAATGGTAGTGAAGTTTATGCCAAACAAAAACTTTATGTCGTTAATAGTCAACCTGATGATTATGATAATGCTTTAGAGTTTCCAATTGTTCCTAGCGAAGAAGAGGGAAATCTAACGGCTACTTCTGGAGTATCATTATTCAACGTATCAATAGATTCATATGACAATAATAACAACGGTGATACTATATTGTTTTTCGTAGACGGAAATTATTGTAACCAAAAAGTAGATATTATTGACACGAAAAGTCAATTAGGTAGCTATAACATTACAACCCAATTACCTTATCAAATATTTAAGATTAACAATCCAAGTAAACTTTCTTATGTCGTCATTAAACCACGAGGCGACATGTTTCCTTCTTTGTCATTACCAATAACCTATAAAGGAGGGGTTCCATATGAACCTGAATCAGGTGTAAAAAGAAACCACACTCCTTGTATAGTTCACACAAGTCTTGGAATCCAACCAAATAATATAATACAAAATCACGATGCGGTTAATTACGCTGCGATAATGAAATATCCAGATACTCCAGATAACGGAACGTATGGATTATATATCGAAATATTAGGAACTACTGACACAATTACTGAACCCAATAAAGTACTATTAAATACCCATGTAATGCTAACTTTATACATTAATTCAGTAAATAAAAACTATACTAAATCTTATCATGGGGTAATAATAAAACAACCTGTTGGATCTCTTAATAAAATATCTGCGATTATTAAAATTCCATTTGATGATATTGTTAGTGTGAACGAATACGAAAATGGTTCAGCAGGAAATATTACTTTTGATTATACATTTTTTGATGGGGATAATCAATATGGTAATATTTGGTCAGCAGCTATTGAAACTATGCCCGCTGATGGAGACTAAACCTTTTATAATGATTATTTAATTTATAAAATTTGGTGATCACATTAGTGTTCACCAAATAGACAATAAATATCCGACATAATTATAAAATAGTAGGTAAACATGTCTTTATCAATGAAGTTTTCTTTACCTAATAATACTGATTTAATAATAGGTCAGCATTTGTTGTTTACTGTAACCTTAATATCAGATGAAATAATAAAACCAAACTCTACCATTTTATTTACAAAAAACATTAATATTAATGTACCCTCAGATCCTGTTCCTGTAAAACCTTTATCTGATGGAAACAAAAAAATTGCAACAGCAACTGTTGAACTTGTTGTTTCTGATTCGATATCTGAATACTCTTCAATTTCCTTCAATGTTGAAGAATCTATCAGTGGATTCCAAACAAGATCTTTAAAATACACAGCGAGAACAATAGATCCTCAATCATTGAAATTAAGTGTTAACCCCAAGATTTTAGACATGCCCACATCATCAAATGATCCCCCTAAAGGCACTATATTTTCTAAAGTAGAAACTATCATACAAGATAAAAATGGAAAACCTTTATCAAGTGTACCTGTTTTTATAACATCAAGTATACAAAGTAGCTTGGAAGAAGTGCATATTTTCTATGCTGATGATAAAAAGGCTAGAATTAATACTCAACATATAGGTAATAATGAGGGAGTATTTATAATTTCAGATAAATATGGGAATTTAGTATTTTATATATATCCACAAGAATCATTATCACTAGTTATTAATTTATTTTCTTTAATTCCTAATAGCACCCAAGCAATATCAGCACAAAGCCCTATTTTTGTTATCTATGATAAATACACCAATCAGAACTCTCCTTTACAGAGACCAGAAATTATGAATTTCTGGACAGGAAATTTAAGTTCTAACGGTTCTCAAAATTTTTATGTTTCAATAATGAATTATGATAACGCTATACCTGATGATAACGTTTTATTTTTTGTCAACGGAAATTATATTGATTATTTCTTTACCATTGAAAATCCAAAGAAAGAATTAGGTTCTTATTTTATTAAATTACCCTATTATATATTTAATTACTATGAAAAATCTGAGTTATCTTACATTATTGTTAACAAAAAAGGAGATGCTTTAGTTTCAGAACCATTAATATTGACCTATATGGGAGGAGCCATATATCAACCAAGCCAAAATGTAGAAAGAGAGTATGATCCTTGTATAGTTTATACGAGTCTCGGTGTTAATCCAGATAACATTATACCAAATAATAACGATATTGATTATGATGCCATAAAATACTATGAAGGTAATAATAGCACTCAAAATACAGGATTGTTTGTTGAAATTTTAGGGGGAGATAAATCAAAAGGTAAAATTCCGTTAAATTCGCATGTAAAGTTGAATATATATATTTCTGGTGGGAATAAAGGATTTATTAAGTCATTTACAGGTAGAATGCCAGCAATTATTAACTCTAAGACACAATTAGCATCCTTAATGATTCATATTCCTTATGAAGAAATTGTTAACATACAGCCATATTATGATAATTCATCTGGGACCATTTATTTCGATTATGAATTTTCAATTAATGAAACTGTTTCCTATGGAAAAATATGGTTCGGTAGTATTGATACCTCTGAAAGTTAACATACAAATAAGTTATAACTATAAAACTAGGAATGTTTTTTATTTATATTTTACATACATTTGATTTTATTATCAGCTGATAACTATTTTTCATTATACATACAATGATACATTGTTTATGGTATAAGAAATTTATTTTCAATAAAAATAATGGTGTAATTGATTTACATCTATTTGAAATATTTCCAGTTATTTTTTCAAAAAGGAAGCTAAAATGAATAATTCTAATACAAATTCTGTTGATTCCAGGTCATTACAGTTAAAAATTGACACTCCTTTTTTATCAGTACCTCATTCATATGACAGTCAATCAGAAACAATATTTACTAAAGTAACAGCAATAGTAAAATCACTGGATGGTGCACCTTTAATTAATACCAATATATTTATTTCTGATGAGAACGCTTCCAACCTAAAAAAGGTAAAAATATTATCTTCAGATAAATCAAAAGTTGATATTAAGACAAAAAATGGTATTGATGGATTTTATATAACCACTGGACAAAAAGGAGAATTATTATTTTTCATTTATCCAACAAAATCAAAATCATTAATAATGAAATTGTTTTCACAATTACCTGAAAGCCTAAATAGAATTCCTGCCGATCATATTATATTTATTGTTAATGATACTATTTATAACATGAAAGAGGATTTTTCCGCACCAGAAATAATTAATTTATGGGGATCATATTTAAAATCAGATGGTAAGAGTGAATTCCCTGTTGAAATTGAAAAATCCTCTAATCTTACAGGTGAAAACTATATATTATTCTTTGTTAACACAATGTATACCAATCATTTCATCCAAATTACAAATGCGAGTGACATAGATACCACTTTTTATTTACCCTATTCTATTTTTGAAAAAGATATTGTTTCTAATTTTTTCTATGTTGTTGTCAAAAAACTCGGGGATATTTTAACATCTAAATCTAGCTCATACACATTAACTTACAAAGGAAGACCAAATAAACCCTGGACGGATGTTCATAGAATATACGAACCTTGTGTAATCTATGATAGTGTTGATGTTTCTTCTGATAATATCATACAACAAATGGATTATATCAATACTGATGAAATATCTAATTACAGAAAAAATCCAGATAATGCGGGATTATTCGTGCAAATAGTAGGAAGCAATAATCCAAATGATAACCAAAAAGTATCACTTGGCTCAACAATATATTTAAATTTATACATTAATTCCAGCTCTAAAATTGTCACCCATACTTTTTGTCACGATATGCCATATGTCCCTGATGATGATGATAACACCGCTACATTGATATTTAATATACCTCATCATTTTCTAATTAATTGTTTAGCATATTCGGATGGTGGAGGTGATATCTACTTCGATTATCAAATTGGTAAAGATGGGGACAATAATGTTACATATGGAAATATTTGGCATGGATTTATAAATACACCAGATATTGAATGAAAACACTACTTAAAAAATGAGGCAATATAATGAATAATGATATCGTTCCTTCTATTATTTCCGGTTCAAGTGTTATCATAGGGCAAAGATTAGTGCTCGATGTGACTTTAAAATCAGATGATCCAATTCCTCCTGGCACAGATATTTACCTGACAAAAAGAAAGTATATAAAATTATTAGAAAAATCATCTCATTATGACAACCCTAGGATGTTTACTCTTATTTTAGAGGTGGATTCAGATATAAGTAATAATGCATATGTCCAGTTTACGCTCGCTGTATCAAGTAGCATAACCTTTCCATCGAGAAATTTTATTTATAGTGCAAGAACTTTAAATACTGACACTTTAAAAGTTTATTATGACCAAAATTACTTAGAAGTACCTACCCAACCCAATAATCCACCAAATGGAAATGGAGGCAAATCACGAACTAGAGCTATGGCGATAATCAAAGATAAACAAGATGCCCCTATATCTCATCTATTTGCATTTATATCCGCAGCAGCACCAGAAAACTTAGAAAAAGTTAAGATATATGAATTTGATAATCTTACAAGAGTAACTATCAAAAAAAACCCTTTTGGAGAAGGTATTTTATTGTCTACAGATAATCAGGGGCGTTTGATTTTTTATATTTATGCAAAAGAAATGCAACCAGTAGATATTGATTTATACACGCAGGTATTTGATGTTGTTGATGAAATCCCTGCTGAAAGCACTTTGAACATTATTGATAATTCTCCTAAGAACCCAGATGATTACTTATCTGCACCTAAAATTGCTGGATTTGAGAATGGTGGAGAATTAACTACACATGCAGAATCCAGTTTCTTGGTCGATATTCAGCCTTATCCTGGTGCACAAAATGGTGACGTAATGATATTTTGCATTAATAATAAGAAGACACTATTTGATTCTATTGTTGGAGAAGTAGAGCTTGGTAAATACTCCATTTCATTACCTTATCACATGTTCGATGACACTGTAGGAACATCTTGTCAATTTAGCTACCTCGTTGTTCCCGTTAATGGAACAACATTGTATTCAAAACCATTGACACTAACATATACAGGAGAGTCATGGCCTAAACCAGTTTATTATGATAAATGTGTAGTTTACTCCAGCTTTGGATATAGTGATCAAAATAATATCATACAAGAAGCAGATCCTGATGATTGTAATAACATCACTCCACACAATATTATTAATTGTCATGCGATATCTAATTACAAAAATAATTCAGGTAGTGAAGCATTATTTGTTGCAATTAAAGTAACTAATGACATAACTGATAAAACAAAACCACAATTAGGCAGTGAAGTAACACTAAAACTACATATAAAATCAAATCCTAGAACTATAACGAAGTCTTTCCCTAAAAAACAACAAATACCCACTCAACCTGATCCTGGTGGTGATGGCAAAACGGCAACTCTTATTATAGGTATTTCTAAAGACGATGTTGCAGGCTGCCATCAATTTACAAATTGCGATGCAGGTCTGATTCAATTTAGTTATCAAACAGAAAACGGTCACTCGAAGGTATGGACAGGAGGAATAGATACAGCTCCTAACGGAGCAAATGACTGCCCAGATTATGATTAGATGTTTAACATTACAAGTAGTGCAAATATAGATGTGAGTAAATATTCAAACATACACATGTATCTATAATAGATTATTGAGAATTTTTATGTACAACAAAAGATTAAAACAACTTAGTTAAAACATTATCAATAAATTATAAATTTATTATAAGAGAGAAAATTATGCTTAATATAGATAATAAACTAACCCCACCAAGATTACCGCAAGCCAAGAAAGGTACTTTGGATCTGAAAAGTATTGGCGATGATATTATTGTTGAAATAGATAAATATCCAAATGCCTCTGTATATGATAAATTGACTGTTCTGTTCAATAATTATAAAAGTACTCCTTATCAATTAACTGAATCTGATTTGGGGTTATCTTATTTCACAATTAAGGTTCCCAAAAATAACGTTCAAGTTGGCGAAAATACTGTTAGTTATATCGAAGAAGATGTACATTTTAATGAACTAAAATCTCCCACAACTAGCATAAAAGTTATCAACGGTGCACCTCCTAAGCCAGCAGACAAAGAGCCCTTTATCGTTATGGGTGCTCGTTATGCTGATCTTGCTGTGGCTAATGGGCTTAAAGCACCCCAGCGCCTGACCGCTTGGGATAAAGAAGGTAATTCACTTTCAGTAACATGGGAATATGTTGGCGGCACATCACCTTTCTGCCTTCCTTTTCCAAATACTGCCCCATTTTTCTATGATACTGCTCCGTGGCTTCCCATTTCAGTTAAAGACAAACATGGTAACAAGCTCACAATAAACCCAATCAATGTGTTTGGTAATGGTGGTACGTTAGGTTTTCCAAAAGGAGCTTTTAACGATTCAATGGAGACTCAATATTCCTCTGCTTTTGCTGTATTACTCAATGACAACACCATGGTTGGTTGGGGAGGGAGCTTCGGTAATTCCTATACTCAATCTGGCATTAAGACCATTACCACAAATGGCCATTCTTATGCTGGACTTACTGTGCATTCAACATTATGGACTAACGGTAGTCCTGCCCCTACCGGTTCCTTTGATGATATAGGAGCCGGTGGAAATAGCTTTTTTGCTATCTCGAAAGATAATTCACAGATAGTGGCTTGGGGAGCCATTAATGGTACTTATCCTTCTCTTGGAAATGGGAAGAATATTTTTGTCGGAAATAGTTTTGCTTGTACTATATATAATTCCGGCACGCTACAAAGTTGGTGGGGTAAGTCAGGAGCAGGATGGAATCTCGAACCGCCTTATTCTTATATTCAATGCCCACGGAACATTACATCAATGCCAAGGGGTTTCACCGTTATAGACGAAGGCGGTAGTATTTCTAATTGGGGTGATCCGGACATGTTCAGCGATTTTAACCCCCCATATCAAGATTTTATACAAGCCGCAGGAAGTGGTTACCGTTCACCACCACCAAGTGACGTTGAGTTACCGTTGGGTCATATGGCAATTCACCATAATGGTACAGTGTATGGTTGGGGTGGTCTAATAACCGCCGGAAAGAATCCTGATGGCACTTACGACACTGACAAAATAAATCATGCAGTAGATATATCAAACACTAGAGAAAAATTCCTTGTATTAGAGTATAATAGCCCACATAGCTCAATATTTAACTATGGAACTGGCGCTATACTGAACAGCGAGTTTTCAGGCCTCACAGATGCAGTTCAAATAACATGCGCAGCTAATGCATGTGCGGCATTGAGAAAAAATGGTTCCGTAGTAACGTGGGAAAATACTGACTTTGGTAAACATTTTTCAATATCTCAACCTGACATGCATAATGTAAGAGCGATCTACGGGACAGGGACAGCATTTCTTGCTCTGACAGCAGATAACAAAGTTTATACCTGGGGTAGTTCTGACGGTGGTGGTGATAGCAGTAAAGTACAAGCTCTGTTCGATGGTAAGCTGACCTATTATATGGATTAAGATGATATCTGAGACCAGAATAATAATCAGTTCACTCTAAATCAGAAGGCGCAATCAATGTTGATGTTATGTGACAGATTGCGCCTTATTGCTTACATACATTGATTAAACTTACATATTGATTAAACACTCATTTGCATCATTATAGTGCAACTCTATTCGCACCATTCCCCAATATGGGGCAGGTATATTTAAAAACTATCCTCTTTCCCCATGATTTTTTAGTCGCTAAATATCAACATATTGTTATTAAATGATTTGTTAATGTTGGCACACTTTTCGCATTTCTCTTTGCAATACCGGTTTTATAAAAATTGATCGTCTAGAAATGCCCCCTTAAGATAAAACGACATCCTTCTTGCATCGTTCTATCAGGCTGACGTAACCCAGGAGAGTTCAGTATGTCCATTGAGCATGTTTTGTCCATGATTGAAGAACATCAGGTGAAGTTTATTGACTTACGTTTTACCGATACCAAAGGTAAAGAGCAACATATCACCATCCCAGCCCACCAGATTGATGAAGACTTCTTTGAAGATGGCAAAATGTTTGATGGATCCTCTATTGGTGGATGGAAAGGTATCAATGAGTCCGATATGGTGTTAATGCCTGATCCAAGCACTGCGATGCTTGATCCATTCTTTAATGATGCCACTCTGATTATACGTTGCGATATTTTAGAACCCGGCACCATGCAAGGCTATGGTCGTGATCCTCGCTCCATCGCCAAACGCGCAGAAGATTTCTTGCGTGCAAGTGACATCGCAGATACGGTGTTATTTGGGCCGGAACCTGAGTTTTTCCTATTTGATGATATTCGTTTCGGCAATTCTATCTCTGGCTCGTATTACCATATTGATGATCTTGAGGCAGCATGGAACAGTGGTACACGTTATGAAAATGGTAATAAAGGCCATCGTCCGGGCGTTAAAGGCGGTTATTTTCCTGTGCCTCCGGTGGACTCTTCTCAGGATCTACGTTCAGCCATTTGTTTGACAATGGAAAAAATGGGGCTGATCGTTGAAGCTCATCACCATGAAGTCGCCACTGCCGGGCAAAATGAAGTCGCTACCCGCTTCAATACAATGACCAAAAAGGCAGATGAAACCCAGATTTATAAATATGTGGTTCATAACGTTGCCCATAAATTCGGCAAGACCGCCACATTCATGCCAAAACCGCTGGTGGGCGATAACGGTTCAGGCATGCACTGCCATATGTCACTGTCTAAAAATGGCTCGAACCTATTCGCTGGTGATAAGTATGGTGGTCTGTCTGAACTGGCTCTGTACTATATCGGGGGCATCATCAAGCATGCTCGTGCACTGAATGCCTTTACCAACCCAACCACCAATTCATACAAACGGTTGGTGCCGGGTTTTGAAGCGCCGGTTATGTTGGCTTACTCTGCCCGCAATCGCTCCGCCTCTATCCGTATTCCGGTTGTAGCCAGTGCAAAAGCCCGCCGTATTGAAGTCCGTTTCCCTGATCCAGCAGCGAATCCTTATCTGGCTTTCTCTGCCCTGTTGATGGCGGGTTTGGATGGCATTATCAACAAGATCCATCCCGGTGATGCAATGGATAAGAATTTATATGACCTGCCGGCTGAGGAAGCACAGGAGATCCCAACCGTAGCTCCTTCTCTGGAAGAAGCAATGGCAGCCTTAGATGCAGATCGTGAGTTCCTGACTCGCGGTGGTGTTTTCACTGATGATGCGATTGATGCTTATATCAAATTACAGCAAGGTGATATTGAGCGTGTCAACATGACGCCACATCCTCTGGAATTTGAACTCTATTACAGTGTGTAATGCTGTTTATCACCAAATAGATCCCGAATTTATTTTTTGTTGCCGTGAAACTTTTTAGCCCATCTTTGGATGGGCTCTTTTCACGAATAGGTGCACTAATTCTATGCACCAATCTTATGCAAATAATCCCGCGATGATGGTGTATATTCCCAATAACCCAAAATGAGAAGAAGAACACGTATTTAGCAGAATAATTCATCAAGTTATAACTTAAATAGACTACTACGCACCAAAAAAGTGCAGGAATTGAATAGCAATGGCTGATTTTACCAACGCAGAACAGGTTCTCGATTCACTGATAAACAGCGTATTGGTGCTGGATAACAATTTAATTATCCGCTATGCCAATCATTCTGCGCTGCAACTTCTGGCGCAAAGTACCCATAAATTATTTGGTACTCCACTTCCGGTTTTATTTAGTTATATCTCGCTGGATACAGAGCTGATGCGCTCAAGTTTGATTGACGGCCATGGTTTTACTGATAACGAAGTCATTCTGGTCATCAATAATCACTCTCATGTGATGTCGCTCAGTGCCCAACCGATTTCCGAGCAGTCTATTCTGCTGGAACTGGCGCCTATGGACAGTCAACGCCGGTTAAGCCAGGAGCAGATACAACAAGCACAGCAGGCGGCTGCTCGGGAATTGGTTCGGGGGCTGGCACATGAAATCAAAAATCCCCTTGGTGGACTGCGCGGAGCGGCACAGCTACTTGCCAAAGCCCTGCCCGATCCATCCCTGCGGGAATATACCCAAGTCATCATTGAACAGGCGGACAGGCTACGCGCCCTTGTTGATCGATTACTGGGACCACAGCATCCGGGAACGCAAACCCGTCAGAGCATCCACCATGTGGTCGAGCGGGTCTATCAATTAGTCTCTCTGGAAATGCCCACAAATGTCACGCTGCTGAAAGATTATGATCCGAGCTTGCCTGAACTGTCCCATTACCCTGATCAAATCGAGCAGATCTTACTGAATATAACCCGAAACGCCTTACAGGCATTGGGGGGGAGAGGCGGTACTATCACTCTGCGAACGCGAACCGCGTTCCAGATTGCCTTACAGGGTGAACGCTACCGCTTAGCGGCCAGAATTGATATTGAGGATAATGGGCCGGGTATTCCTCCCAATATTCAGGATACGCTTTTTTATCCCATGGTCAGTGGGCATGAAGGTGGAACTGGACTCGGGCTATCCATAGCACGTAATCTTGTCGATCAACATGCTGGCAAGATCGAATTTACCAGTTGGCCCGGGCATACGGAGTTTTCCATTTACCTGCCTATTAAGAAATAACCGAGCAAGAAGTAGAGGATGACTATGCAACGAGGAAAAGTCTGGATCGTTGATGATGACAGTTCTATCCGCTGGGTACTTGAACGGGCGCTGAGTGGCGCAGGGATAGAGTGTACCAGTTTTGAAAATGCCGATGCCGTTCTGGTCGCGCTATCACAGGCTAATACAATACAGGGTAATACAATACAGGGTGATACAGTACAGAGTAGCCCAGAAGTTATTCTGTCAGATATCCGCATGCCCGGATTGGATGGGCTAAGCCTGCTCAACCAAATAAAACAGAGCCACCCACAGCTTCCGGTCATCATTATGACTGCTCATTCTGATCTCGATGCTGCTGTCAGTGCCTATCAACACGGCGCATTTGATTATCTGCCAAAGCCTTTCGATATTGATGAAACTGTGGCGCTGGTTGAGCGAGCATTGAATCACTATCGGGAACAACATCAATCAACCTCCAATCCGCAGTTGCCGGTATCCGTTTCAGATATGATCGGAGAAGCTCCCGCTATGCAGGAGTTATACCGGATTATCGGCCGACTCTCCCGCTCCTCTATCAGCGTGTTAATCAATGGCGAATCCGGCACGGGAAAAGAGTTGGTCGCCCATGCTCTTCACCGCCACAGTCCACGCGCTTCAACGCCATTTATTGCCCTGAATATGGCTGCAATCCCGAAAGATTTGATTGAATCCGAACTATTCGGTCACGAAAAAGGGGCTTTTACAGGGGCAAATCAAGTGCGTCACGGTCGCTTTGAACAAGCCAATGGCGGCTCGCTATTTTTGGATGAAATTGGTGATATGCCGCTGGATATCCAAACTCGCTTGCTGCGGGTTCTGGCTGAAGGGCAATTTTATCGGGTCGGGGGCTATGCACCAGTGAAAGTTGATGTCCGCATCATCGCCGCCACTCACCAGAATCTTGAGCAGCGCGTTGCGGAAGGTAAATTCAGGGAAGATCTCTACCATCGTCTGAATGTGATTCGTATTCAGTTACCGCCTTTGCGAGACAGAGTGGAAGATATCCCGCGTCTGGCATCCCATTTTCTGCAACAAACCGCCAAAGAGCTGGGTGTTGAAACCAAAGTACTGCATCCTGATACCGAACTTGCCTTGATGCGCTTACCGTGGTCAGGAAACGTTCGCCAATTGGAAAATGTCTGCCGTTGGCTGACCGTGATGGCAGCCAGCAAAGAAGTGCTGGTACAGGATTTGCCTGCTGATTTGCTTGAGAAGCAAGTAGCAGAGCAGAAAGACCATTCCCCTGTTTCTCATTCTGTACCGACAGAGCATTGGTCACAACAATTGGCTGTATGGGCCGAAAATGCCTTGAAAGAGGGAAAAACCGATCTCCTTTCTGACGCCCTGCCATTGCTGGAACGCACTCTGCTTAATTGCGCGCTGGAGCATACGAATGGGCATAAACAAGAGGCTGCCCGCTTACTGGGCTGGGGAAGGAATACAATAACGCGGAAATTGAAGGAATTGGGTTTGTAACGGTTATTCAGTGAATCATCATATTATCTATTACTGAATCTATTACTGAATAAATACTCAGAAAAATTAACAAGCTGGGTTAATACCGCGTCATCGTTTGCTACTAAGATCATGTTTTCATATACAGCTTGGGGTTCTTTGCTCCCCAAACCCCGAAGACGATTGGCTATTCCAAATCAGAAGAGATACACGACAAGGTGGTAGGGAGTTTCATCGAACGTAAATACTATTTTGTAGGGTGATCTAACTATTGGAGTCATGACCCATAACAGGGTAAGATCGCGAATATTATTTAACCCAATTAGGTTCATTTGATCTGTCGCCGAGATTATGATCTTATATACTTTTTTCATGAGTACCAGAATGAGTGTCGACGCCTTTGCCCTGTATTTCGGGGACTTATCCGATCCTCGCCAATCTGCCAGAAACACTTACACCTAATTAGCTCTCTCATTTCTCTTAAGCGAGCAGTATTACGTCTTAGTGTCGGATTTCGATGATTAAATTATCTTCAGCCAAGGAGGCCAGAAATTTATCGATAATTTGAGTGTTCGACTCATCCAGATTCGCATCCCATTCATCTAAGAAAATAATGCGATGTTTAATATTAGACAGTAATGCCATTTGATATAGTTGCTTTTGTCCGGTTGAGCCCGGAACGGTATCTTCACCTACCTGTATGTTAGGGCCAAAAAATAGCGCATCAGAGTACTTACTTTTCATATATTTTAGGAGTGAGGATTTACCCGCTCCGTTACTGCCAGAAATCAAGTACCTGCCATTAACCGGTGCTTTTTCTAAATCAAGCTCGATGAAAGTATGTACATCCAGTATCTGATCGTTAATTAGATCTATGACTGAAATTTTCTCATTGTCTATGCTTGCCAAATAGTCATAGCCTTTTAGGCTTGCTGAAAATAAATACAGCTTCTGGATTTTATTTTTCAGTAACATAATCTGACTTGTGCTCATGCTTGCTGCATGGATGTTTTGAAATAGTTGCAACGTTCTGGGTAAAACAGCCACCAAGGCACCAATAGCCACTGTGTTATTTAAAATTTGGTAATATGAAAATAAGACCAAGAGAGGGATAGAAATGAGTATTGGAGCACAAGAAATGATCTGTTCTAAAGTTTTATAAGACTCCGTCTTTTTAAAGTAAATATCAACTTTTTGTTTTGATGATACTAATGCAGAGGCCAATGATTTCTTATCACCATAAAACATATTATCCCATATTTTACTTATAGCATGTAATGCGGCTATCTTTTCATTTTGCATACTACTTGCAATAATGCCTATTTTACTTTTTGATAAATACAAAAACATCACAGATAAAAACATACAAAATACGATCACACTAGTTAATACAGTGCCAAGGATGGCAAACAGAGCAATAGTGGTAAAAAGGACATTAAAATATATAGCCAGTATTTCTATGAAGGCGAATCCAGCTTCATCAAGCGTGCTCAAGGCCTCACCACTTAGCCATAATTGCGTTGTTCTTTTATTTTCCTCGGTTGAGATTGAATGATTTTTTGAAATTTCAGTTAAAGTATTTGAATAATATCTCTCCCACAAATTGTTAGAAAGTTTAACCCGATAAAACAATGAAACTGAGCCGAAAAGGTAGGCAATAAAGATAGATAGAAAAAACATGGCTGTATAGTAAAATGCTTCCATGGGGAGCGTGGCGACTTTCTCACCAGCCAACCCGATGAAATAAGTGGACAGCCCTACTAAAACTTGCTGCAAACATATCAATACAAGACATATTAAGAAAAACTTATTTGAAAAAATCTTTTTCATTTTGATTCAACATTTAATCCAAGTGTTTTTAATACATGTATCATCATCTTTGGCTTAACTGTAACAGGTAAATTTTCAATCAGTGTGGTGAGTTTATCCTCAAAGTTTTCAATGCCCATTTCAGGGAAGATCATCGCTCTATCTTTCTGGTTATACGATGAGGCCAGACAGGATAAGAACAGGCGGTCATCAAATTTAGTGAAAAGGGGTTTGACTTTATTGATAATAAATTGCGATGACCTTCTCAGGGTGACTGAAGAAACAAGCTTTAATTTTAAGCTTTTTTCATCCTCATTTTTAGATGCGTCAATATAACCTTGAAGCAAGTCAATATTGTCAGGGTGATATAAGAATTCTGACATTTTCATCATAAGCCAAAATTGCTCGGTTGCAGAAGAATCCTTCAACTCCTGTAATAACTGATTTTTGCACTCTTTGGCGTCAATCATAGATAACAGATTGAAATATTTTATTTTTTTATTAAAAGCAATATTTGTTGCAGAATGATTAATCCGTATGTATGGAGGGAAGTAATTGAGCTGTGGGGATAGTTCGGTGATCGGATGCGTTCTTACTATCAGGCTGATCGTCGGCTTCTCTAAATGCCAAACAGCATGTTTCTCTGTTCTGCCAAATGGAATAATTCGGCAATCCCCTTTTTTACTGATGTAAGCTTCGGTTAACTTTATGTTTCCCATGCTCAGGTTGTGACTGACTTCATTCTCTTCATCAAAAGAATAAATGGTATTCAGGGCGCTACCTTCGAGTTGCAATAAGACGCCAGAGAAGCCGTGATCATGAATAGATGTATCTTTATCCCACCAGTTCAGAAGCTCAATGTAAAACTTACCATTATCAAAAAGCTTTATATGCAACTCTGAAAATTCGGAAGCTATCTGAATTTTTTTCAAAGAATTAAGATTGATCAGTGAATTGATTTCTTTGAAGGAAAAGAGAGAGATTAAATCTACCTTTTGCATTTCAGACTTGGCTACATCTGCAAACGAGTAGCAGCTATAGTCATCCATACGCCATCTCGCCTCTATTTTACCCGCAAGATTTTCGATTGCTTTTAACATGTTTTATCCTTTAGTTAAGGTTTTCACGTGCTGTCATAATAAATTCTTTTGTTCTGTTCGTGATGAGGTTGTTTAAGTTTTTCATACCGAGTATTTCTGCTATGGACTGATTGGTGTTTTCTTTAAGGATACTCGTTTTTGGATGTATGGTGACGTTTCCAGCATTTAAGAATTTCTGTCGCGCATTTAAAATTTCATGTGAAACTAATATACTATGTACAACTTTATCCAAAGGTCTCTTTTTGCCCAGCAGTGCGGAAGTGGAATAGTTTTCCGGTTTTATTATTTCTGCATAATGAAATTGTTCATGACAACGCTCATCTATAAATAACAGATGGTGTGTCAATTCATGAAGCAAAAATTCCGCTACGTCATGCGATGTTAACGCGCCATGACCGCTAATCCAAATACTGCCAATAGCCGTCGAAGATGAACCACCAAAGGATGATACGTTTGAACTGCTTGTAGACTTTCTGAAAAAAATAGTATGGATCACTAAATCAAAAATCAACTTAACGTCTTTATCGCTGTCTGCTAAATGGGTATAGCCATTTTTCACTAACGTCGACAACTCTTGGTATTTATCAGCGCTGTGTTTTTCACCAATCATTTTAACCTGATTCAGGTCGTCAAGTGCACTCGGCTGATAGGCTAATATTAACGCGTTTATCTTTTCTTCATTAGAGACAATTATTTCATTGAAAAAATTAATGGGATGGTAAGGCTGATGATTTTTCAAAAAATCCAAGTAAAATGGCTTTAGATCTTCTACTTTTTTAATATTCTCAGAGCCAGGGCGACTCCTTGAAAGAAGGTACACATTTTTTATTATTTCATCTTTTCCTAGAATACTGAGCATATCATTTTCCTAAAGAATAAATAGCACCCAATAAATGGGTGCAAGGAGTTTAAGCATCAAATGCGAGCATGTTCATTGGGCCGAGAAGAGAGACTTCTTCGCTTTCCATTTTAGAAACTTGAGTTTCAGTCGCGTTAATTTCAGTTTCTTTAACGGAATTGATCAATTCTTGAATATTCATGATTAATCTACCTTTATGTAATGGATTTATAATCCCCAATATATATTTATTGGGTGCTAACATCCTAGTATCCGGCATACACTTCGACAAGCATTTATTGACAAAAATGTTACATATATCTAACTTTCCAATAACAATTGAGATTGTTTTGTGGTTGCCAGCTAATAGAGATATCCTTATAATATCATGATAAATAAGTATTTAATTCTTATTGACTCTCAAGGTTTTCCTATTTTACTTTTTCACTTTTCCTCTGATTTCATTAACATATAATTAACATTTCTATTTTCCTAAGACCGTCAAAGTCACAGTCACTTCGACCCGCTTTAACATTACGGAGATCATTCGTCGGGAATAAAAAGTGTCAACGTTGGTTATGGTATATTTGGGAGCCTCGCCTAAAACGTATCATTGCGCATACTTTTGGTAGACGAAAAAAGAAAATACTAAAAAAATTATTGAAAAGACTGTCTAAATTCAAGGTAGCCTTTTGGTATACTGATAACTACCACGACTATAATTTACTGCCTTCAGCCAAACATCTGGTTGGGAAATATTTTACCCAATATATCGAATGTGAAAACTTAACCTTACATAATCGGATTAAACGTCTGAACCGTAAGACTCTTAGTTATTCAAGATCACCTGAGATGTATGACAAAGTCATCGGTATTTTTATTGAGCGTGAATATTATGTTTGAGTATGATCAACACATTAAATACATGACCGTTCAATCATACATCCATCGAAAAGTTTCCGGCGATACTTTATCGTGAATATCAAATGGACAACTAGCTTACTGACACTGTTGTCATTTTCGGAAGACGATTGCACGGAATGTCAAAAGTCGCCTACACTCGATTGATGGAGCTATGTTACCAATTATCCAGTGTAGTTCTGCCTCTTGGTGCACATGAGTACCGAACATAATTGTGTTTAGTGCATATGACTTCTGAAATTATTTTATCAGGAGTCATATGCACACTGGGGTTCGCTTGAGCCATCAGCATAAGATCGAAAGGATCTCACTATCATATTTAGCAAACTCTTCTTCTGTTGGCATGGGCAACTTTCCAACCAGAACACCGATAGGTCTCAATGTTTTTTAGGCTTGGCTAACACACCAACTGGCCTAATGAGATCGTCACCCCCACCCTGTAGGCGTACGCTGACAGGGTATTTTTATTTCAGGAGAGGCCATCATGCAAAACGTTACGCTCATCGGTATCGATCTCGGCAAGCATTCTTTTCATGTCCATTATCAGGACAAGTCTGGCAAGGCACTGCTGTGTAAAAAGTTTACGCTTACCAAACTAATGCAGTTTTTGGCAGAGTGTCCATCTTCGGTGGTTGTCATGGAAGTCTGTGTTGGCGCACATTTTATGGCGCGGAGGATTACTGATTTAGGTCACGAGACAAAACTGCTCCTCCTCAGTTCGTCCGTCCTTTTGTCAAGAGCAACAAGAATGACTTTGTGGATGCTGAAGCCATATGTGAAGCTGCATCACGTCCTTCTATGCGATTTGTACACCCCAGAACTGAGGCTCAACAGGCAATGCGGGCGCTGCATCGTGTCAGGGAATCGTTGGTCAGAGATAAAGTCAAAACGACCAATCAGATGCATGCTTTTCTACTGGAGTTTGGCATCAATATGCCGACCGGGTCTACGGTTATAAAACGGCTTTCAACAGTTCTGGCAGAGCATGAACTTCCTCCGAATCTGACGCAGTTGCTGATGCGCTTACATGCTCACTATCTCTACCTTATCGAACAGATCGCAGGGCTTGAGACGGCACTGGAACAGGAGCTGAGTCGTGATGAAACAGGACAACGACTTCAGACAATACCGGGTATCCAGAAAACCGTGTTCGAAAAGTAACGATGACAGGAAAGTTTATTTTTTATTCAATAAGTTACCTATCTGGTTTTGCAAAGACTGATTACTGATGACATAAACGGCCTGACGGCCTGATACAAACCTAATACAAAAAATGGCTCACTGAAGCCGATGGCCTTTTTAGGATTATCAGGCGCGGAACTCATTGAGGCGCGGGCATCTTTGCCCATAGTGACGCCGGATAGATTTAAGCAAGCCTACTAGACGTCAAAATGAGTGTTGCAAAAACGGGGGTGACCATAGATTTTTTCCATTAATTTCTGTTTTTGGTTTATGCTCACCACGCCAGCGCCGATAAATCCTTACCTGTATATTGTCTTCATCGGCATCTTTAATAACAATGGCTTACCATTCCCTGATTAAGCTCTCAATCCCTCAGAAAGTTCTGTAATACGGAGCTTCATTTCAGCACTCATATACTCTCCCATATTTAAGAATGTCCTCATATCACCCGCGAAAATTGCCGCTGCCGCATCTGATTACGCAGATAACGATCAAAGCACATACAAACATTACGGATCAGAAGACGCCCTTTTGGAGATACCAGAATCTGCGATTCAGCCAATTCCACCAACCCGTCTTCTGCCAAGGGGGCCAACAATTGCAGATCTTCGGCAAAATAGTCAGCGAAGTTCAACCTATAACGCTGCTCAATATCCGCAAAGTTCAGCCGGAAATTACAGATAAGCTCTCTGATCACATCGCGGCGAATGCAATCATCCTGCGTCAGCGCCAAACCACGCCACAAAGCATGTCCTTGTTCTTCCACCGCAGCATAGTAAGTTTTCAGGTCTTTCTGGTTCTGGACATAACTATCCCCCAACATACTAATGGCGGAAACGCCCATACCCAGTAAATCGCATTCCCCCTGCGTGGTATATCCCTGAAAATTGCGGTGCAAGATGCCTTTTCGTTGGGCAATCGCCAATTCATCATCAGGACGGGCAAAGTGATCCATACCAATAAACTGATAGCCATTACTTGTCAGGGCCGAAATCGTTTCCTGCAAAATATCCAGCTTCTGCGTCGCACTCGGTAAATCCTGCTCCTTGATTTTGCGCTGTGCCGCAAATAAATTCGGTAAATGAGCATAGTTGAATACGCTCAGGCGATCCGGTGATAACGCCAACACGCGCTGTAATGTAAAAGCAAAACTCTCAGGTGTCTGTTTCGGCAGGCCATAAATCAAATCAATGCTGGTGGATGTAAAACCGGTTTCACGGGCGCGATTAATCAGTTCGAAAATAAACTCTTCATCCTGCTCACGATTAACCAAACGTTGTACGTCTTTGTTGAAATCCTGCACGCCCATACTCAGGCGGTTAAAACCTTCATGGCGTAAGTGATCAATGACATCAAGCTCAATTTCACGCGGATCAATTTCAATGGAAAGCTCAGCATCAGGCAAAAAGTGGAAATGGTGTCGCAGCATCGACATCAATCGACTGATCTGTGTTTTGTCCAGATAAGTCGGCGTACCGCCACCCCAGTGCATCTGGCTGATTTTTCGCTGGGAAAATAATTTAGCACGGGCAGCAATCTCTTTTTCCAACACATTCAGATATTCATCCGCTTTGTGTTTTTGGCGAGTGACCAGCTTATTGCAGCCACAGAAATAACAAAGTTTATGGCAGAATGGGATATGGATATAGAGGGAAAGCGGGCGATCAGGATAACGGGCGGTAGCCTGTGCAAAAACAGTAGCATCGTACTGCTGGCTAAACTCCAATGCTGTTGGATACGAAGTATAACGAGGCCCTGAATAATTGTATTTTTGGATCAAAGGCAGATCCCAAACAATGGCTTGCTCTGACATGCTTATTCCTTCCGTTGTTTTCGCCCATCAGAACACAACATTTTCGTGGAATTGAAATGTCGTGCCATGATGATACTCCGCAACCGACGTTTGCGTCGTGATAGCCGCCGTAGTTTACCCAATAACCACAATAAATAACATACTAATATTGTGGTTATTAATATTATTGTTAACACTGTGGTTATCAGAATAAACCCGCCTTTTACGATCACTATTCATTGATGAAGGAATTACTTACCTTTCAACAATTGCATGATGTCTTCCTTTGGTTCTTCTTTGTCGTCCTCTTCCTCCAGATTGATGCCCAACTCTTCCATCAGGGTATCAATGCGGTCGAGCGTATTGTCGACATAATCGTTGTCTTCCTGAGACAGTTTTTCATCCTGCTCAAGACGTGCCAACAAGTCATCCAATCGCTCATCATTTTCCAGCATTTCCAGCTCTTCCCGCGGTGACAGACGAGGTTTCTGTTCCTCTACAGCCGGTTTAATCGCTGATTTCACCTTCGCTGCTTTTTCACCTACGATCAGAGGAACCGGAACCTTACTGCCGATGCGTGGATCTTTTTCCTGCTTGCCGACTGAACGATTTTTATTGCTTCCATCACCGTTACTACGGCTACCTGTTGGATTACCGTTACCCCGGCGTTTTTTCTGGCGTTTACGCTCGCGCCCTTCTGCATCCAGCTCTGCGCGACTTTTTCTTTTTTGCTTACCAGCGGAAGGCTTCACTGGTGATTTTTTCTTTAACGGGTTCATAGCTTGTGACTCACTCGCTTTTATCAAGATATTTTTGGCGGAATCTAACAGAAACTACCTTTAACATCCAATGTCATTCACTTATCGTTTAAAGTTCGACTACTATTCTAAGTAAATTTAACTCAAATAATATGATCATTAGCTACTATGCGTTTTTTTGATACCTCTTCTTATCGCATACCACTGTATCTTTGGATCACTGGTTATGCAGCCTTATGGATAATAGCGAGCTATTTTCTCGATCCCACCGTTCCTTATGATGCTGTAGAAGCCTTGAACTGGGGCATCAACGGGGAGTGGGGATCGCCCAAAAATCCATGGCTGGTGGGCGCAATAATGCTGCCCGCTATCTCTATAAGCAATATCTCCCTCAGTTTTTATTGGTATTTCACCCACTTTGTTGCTATTGCCATCGGTATGCTCGGAGTTTGGCAACTGGCTTTCCGGCTGACAGGTAAAGTTGTACTCGCATGGCTTGCCATGCTGACACTGAATCTGTCCGGTATCATCAATTTCGATATCATTCCTTATAACGACAATTACCTTTTGGTCATGCTCTGGCCATGGTCATTGCTGTTTTTCCTGCGAGCCATTGACGACCATCCCAAATGGTGGCTGGCGTTCGCTCTCACCACAGGGCTGGCAACGATGGGAAAATATTCTTCGCTTGCCATAATCGGCTCCGTCTTTTTGCTTTCTCTGTTTGTGTCCAAAGTACGCCGCAATTATCGAGAACCACTGTTTTATCTTGCCATTATAATCTGGTTCGCATTGGTGTTACCGAACGTCTGGTGGCTGGTGCATAACGACTTCGCCGCGTTTAAGTGGGTAGATTCCCAAATTCAGAAAGGGTTCAACCTACATACCACACGGGCTGTACTTTCCGTGTTCTACCCGTTGATTATCGTCAGTGGCATTATTTATCTGCTGGGTGGTCGGATCGGCTGGCCCAAACAGCAATCCAACGCGCTGGTCAATATCGTGATCCTGCTGCCTCTACTGATTATTTATGGCTGGTTCTCCTTCAATCAGGGCGGACGCATGACCGAGTGGATACAACCTTTCATGACCGTTTCGCCGGCATTGTTAGTGGGATCGATAACGGTATTTCCCAACAAATCCCTGCGAAGCACATTACTGGGATTGACCATATTTGGTGTTTTGGTGTTGATCGGTTACATCAGTGTGATGCTGGCAAACGTCCGCGATGCAGGGCAAAAATTTGTGGGTATAAAAACTTTTGCCAGCCAACTTGATCAACGCTGGAACGAACTGTATCCAACACCATTGCGTTATGTTGGTGGAGAATATCTGCATCAATGGCTGACATTTTATAGCCATTATCGCCCAGAAACGATACAACCTTGGGAATTAGAGAATGGTGCACCACCCAATATCTATAACCGTCATATCAAAGAGGGCGATATCGTGGAGTATGGTGCTTTGCTTGTGGGAGATCGAGGAAAAAGCTGTGCAGAGGAAAATTTCCAATCTACTTTTGCGCAGTGGCCATCATTGATGCTCGATCACAAAGAAGAGTTCTCCTTCAAAGCCCAGCCAAGCGCTGAGTTGGAAACTGTCTGCATTGGCTTTGTGCCCCCCAAGACGATTCAACAATAGTGTCATCTTCCAACAAAAAAGCCTGACATGCATATATTGTCAGGCTTTCTTTTTTACCGCCTTATCACCATTTCAATCGTGCTCAGTGGGCATCCACAAACACCATTTTCAATACAAACAATAGCGTCACGACAATAACGCACGGGCCAACTTCGCGCCATTTTCCAGTGCCCAATTTCATGGCGCAGTAGGCGATAAAACCCAGTGCGATGCCTTCGGTAATGGAGAAACTGAATGGCATCATCACTGCGGTGATAAATGCGGGGACGGATTCAGTCAAATCATTCCATTTCACCCGTGTCAGGCTGGAAGTCATCAAGACGCCCACATAAACCAAAGCGCCCGCTGTAGCGTAAGCAGGTACTATGCTTGCCAGTGGAGAGATAAACATCACCAGCAAGAACAAAATACCGACGACAACCGCCGTCAAGCCAGTACGACCACCAACAGAAACGCCCGAAGAACTTTCAATATAGGCGGTAACCGAAGAAGTCCCAATGTAAGAGCCAGCCACTGAACTAATGCTATCCACATACAAGGCTTGTTTCATGCGAGGGAATTTACCGTTGCTGTCAGCAATACCCGCTTTATCCGTCACGCCAATCAATGTGCCGGAAGAATCAAACAAGTTCACCAGCATAAATGAGAAAATAACACCGGCCAAAGTGACATCCAGTGCACCTTTCACATCAACATTACCCACCACACTCATCACACTAGGCGGTAGATCAAAAATGCCGTGATATTCCACATATCCCATCATGAAACCAATGCCGGTTGTTACTACGATAGAAATCAACACCGCTGCATGGAAATTACGGGCCGCTAAAATGGCTATGATGAAAAAGCCCAATGTTCCCAACAAGACGTTATGTGAAGCAAAGTTGCCGATTGAGACAATCGTATCGGGATTAGGCACAATAATGCCCGCATTTTTCAGCCCCATCATGGCGATGAAAAGGCCAATACCGCTGGTGATGCCCACACGCAGGCTCAATGGAATATTGGCGATCATCCAATAACGAATACGAAAGAGAGTCAGAATCAACAATCCCACCGCCCCCCAGAAAATTGCCCCCATCGCAACCTGCCATGAAATGCCCATCGCACCGACCACAACAAAGGCAAAAAACGCATTCAATCCCATTGCAGGTGCAACGGCAACAGGCAAATTCGCTATCAATCCCATCAGAATGCTGCCAGCGGCGGCAATTAAACAAGTCGTGACAAATACTGCTTTAATATCCATGCCAGCAACCGCCAGAATTTGCGGGTTAACAAAGACGATATACACCATTGTCAGAAAGGTCGTCAGCCCGGCAATTATTTCAGTACGAACCGTCGTGCCATGTTCCTCTAATTTAAACACGCGCTGAAGCAAGCTCTGACGATTATTCGGGCCAGAAGTTATTTTGCTCATATAATATTGTTTCCCCAAAAAAAGAAGTTTTCGACTTATCCTACAGGAACCCCATATAAATCGTTACCCTGAAATAGCAAAAAAAGAAAACGTTTGCGGTTCGAGTAATCAAAGAGTTAACTAAGGTTATGATTCTTGAGGACATTCATTAAGTGTCGATATTTTATTCGTTATACTTTCGATTATTCCGCGGGTATGCCAACTTATTCAACCAAGAATATCGAATAAGTTGGCATAAAAATTAATCTCATATCAAGAAATACGATTTTATTCACTATTTTTTCTAATCATCTTATGCCATGCTAAAAAACAATGTAGCTCCTTAAGATAATTGCAATAATATCGAGTGTTTAACATAAAGAATGTCAATAAGAAGCTCACTGCAATAAAACATAAAGAAACGTTGCTATAATCTAATATTCCAGCAACAAATTTCAGCCCCACCAATATGATAAAAAGTACTATAAAGAGATAATGAGCAATAATTAATATTTTAAAGCCAAAGTTCACTCCCCGATGCGTCAATAAAATAGAAAAAGAAGAAAACATTAATACCAAAGCTATTACAAAAAATAAAATAGGAAGATCATTCTTGTTATCAAGATGAGATAACAATATAAATGTAGTCATTACATAATCCGTTACCAGTAAAACAGTAGACAATAATGTTATCAGCAATGCCTTTTTTTGCACGCCGAAATTCAATAAATTCCGATATTTATTTAATCTCTTTTCTGTCAGCAAACTAACATCATTCTTGTCTACTCTTTGGTTAAGATCATAGCTTATTTTAAGCACATTGTTTAAATTTTTATTTAGCACACAAAATTGCCAAAATTTTTTAAAAAAATTTATTTTTATGATTTTTTCATGACCTTCAACAGTATCCTCTCTTGCTATTCCATCTATCTTCTTTCTCAAAATATGATTAGTTGTTCTAAACCATAAAATTTCCGTCATTGCTTGGGAAAAAACCTTACTATTAATAATAATCCGGTTAGAGAAGAAATTAAAAAACACGACTGTTAATAAATACCATTCTTGATGCATATAATAGACAAAATAATCAATCAAGAGAATAGTGATCGCAAAGATAATACTTAATGTATTCAGCACATTCAGAGTTTTTAAAGCGAAAAAGCTTCCTCTGTAGGCATACAACGTGAATAAAGAGGTTATAGAAATGATGAATATACCAGCGGAACGTTGGAATCCAGCAATATCAGAGGAAAAGTAAAAACCATAAAATACAATAACCAACATGATATAGGAAATAGATATCAATATAGGAAATAATATCAGCAATAGATTTTCTTCTGAAGATCGGTTAACGACCACTTGATCTTTTAACCTGACAATATCTGGCTCGTCCAACAGTGAATAATCATTTTTTTTGATCCTACTATTTATATTTTCATACTGAATCAAAATATTTTTGAATTGGTTGTTAGTTAATACATATCTTATATTCATGTTTGCTTTTCCAAAAAATAATTTTTTTATATTTCCTTTCATTTTTTTACTTAAATCATCAACAGGTTGGATGCGCGACCGGATTTTTCATTCATCCTATTTTCCCTCCGAATGCCTTGCTCTTTTTTTATCTCTTATTTTTTTACGCTTTTCCAATTTCAGCACTCTGGAATATTCTCTTAATTGTTTTTTATTAAAAACTTTTATTTTATTCAGTTCATTTTCAAAAAGAACACGATTAATTCTGAGGCACATCCTAGTCCATATAAAATCAGAGTAATACTGACTATTCAATATGAGTTTAATCAACAAGCAACATAACATTATAGAAAAAAAGTAGACACCATCAGAAATAAAAGTCTCTTGTAAAATACATATAAACAAACTAAAAATAAACACAATTGAATTTACACTCTTGTGAATCACAGGCCCATAATAATATCCTCTTAGAGTAAAGCCAATGTGAAAAATTGAAATAACACCACTAATTAACAATGACAATACGAAAGAAAATGATTTTATTTCGTTACTTGGGCTATTATTTATTAACAAATCAGGTATAGCTACCGCAGCACCTGAAAAGAAAGCCATATAGACTATCGTAATAAAAAATATAATAAGAGTTATCTTAAGCCTACCAGGGTAATCGAGGAATTTTTTATAACTACGTTCATCCACCGTGATGTTCTCGAGAGCTGGATCAGCCGTCTTTATTTTAGATTCCAGATCTATAGACTTATCCAATAATTTTTTGAATCCTTCATTTAAAACAAAACTTTTTATATTCATACAATAATTATCACAAACAATGTGCCCATAGAGTCAATACAGTTATTAAAAATGCTCAGATAAATAACTAGCGGGGTTTTCGTAAACAATAGAGTGAATCGTGCCAATAATATAGTTACCGGAAGTAAATAGATTTTCTGGACTCTTAATTGATCCTGTCATTCCACTACCTACAAATCCACTACTTGCGACAAGCGAATCTTTCAAATGATTCCGCAATGCCTTTTGTATCTCTTCATTAGGATAACGCTTAATATACCTTCCCTGATCTATCGCTTTTTTAATTACTTGATTGGATATTCCAGGATTATTATGTCGCATAATTTCTTCAGTTAACCGTTTTCTCTCATGTCTTGGCATGTTTTTTAGCCATTCTGATGCCCTACGAGGAGAAGTTGCTTTCATTATTTTATAAGTTTTATATGCATCCTTCAGAGCAGCGGCTCCAGAAGTAAGGGACATTACATCTAATATAGTTGTGGTTGTAACATACCAATCTTGCGAATCTAACCAAGCAACATGTTCTACTCCTTCCTTCCCTGCACCTGTAAGTTGATAAACTCGATATCCTCCATTTACACATTGAAGACCAGATGCTGTTAAACCACCATAGGCTAAAATAGCTACGGGTGTGCTCATTCCCCCTGTAAACGGTGCCGCTACTCCCGAACCAAATAATCCGACTGCCGATACCAGTGCTCCACCACAAGAAAGCGCTGTCGATCCAATCTCCAGCATCAAACTCGGTTCTGATACCGTTTTTTTCAATTCTACTTTCGGAGTAACTCCCGCCTCAAGATTGAAAATAATAATATGTGTTAACTCAGACGCCGCTTGGTTTCCACGTCTCTTTGATGGTCTAACTAAATAGCGTCTATAGAAACCATCGGAATAAATAATTCCAGCACCATAAAAATCACGGTGGCAATCCAATGCATCCGCAATCGCCTGAAAATCTATATTGGAAGCACCGTGATGTATGGAACCAAAAATTTTGGCATGCTGTAAGCTCGGTAACTTACTTTCATCAAACTCGTTTCTTAGTTGTGATGTCAGGCTTTCAAATTGCATATTATTTACCACCGGTTATTATTATTTTATGTATTGTTCTAAGGTAACTTATATAATCAATAAACCGTCTCTTCCCAAGCACAATACCCTGATGTACCTGCCACATGATGCTGACAAACAATATCTTTATATCTTACTGCAACAACCTCTTCTGGTTGCCGATCATTATGGTTCACAGAATGTGGATATTGAACATTAACATTTATTAACTTGGCATTTCTTAAATTGACAGAGTAATAACGTTCTTGCCCACCAACTTGCGAAGTTCGGTAAAAATCAAACATGAGATCAAGCTCTTCATTGTTTGAAATTGCCATCAATAGTAATGGTGATGATTTATCCAGAGGTTTGACAAACTTAACCGGTTGATGAGCAACGTTTTGCGAACGAGAAACTCCATGATTAAATTGTAATACAAAAACTTGATCTTCATGTCCAAACTGAAATTTATTACCAATAGAATCCAGCGTGGAACATCCTTGGGAGATCAACCCTTGAAGCTTCCCTTTTATTGTCACGTAAATAGAATTAGCCATATTATCTTAATCCTTCATCATTATTGTTTTACTTTACCTCTTGTTGTTATAGCATAAAAATAAATCAACAAATACCGATTAAATCCTAAAAAACAAACCAACCATATAGATAAAAACATTTTGCTTTAATAAGAAAAATATCAAACGAGTAAATTAAATAACTTTAAAATTATCAGACTAATATAAAAAAATCCCCACCTCACGGCAGGGAATGAATACAACAAAAAATATCTGCCAGGTGTCAGATATTAAATTTGAGAAAGTGTGTTAAATGTTTTTTTGCGCCAGAATCCGAAGATTGCAGTTTTTTTACGTCTCATGGAAAAGCGACGGGCAACAGAATTGGCCATCAACTCCAGTGATAAACACATCACAAAATAAACCAACGCGACAAATAAAAAGACTTCCATCGGATAGACCATACTGCGGTTATTCACTTGGGTCGCCAAAAATGACAATTCCGCTACACCAACGATATAAGCCAATGAGGTATCTTTAATTAATGCAATCCATTGGTTGATGAATGAGGGCACCATCATGCGCAGTGCCTGTGGTAAGACGATATGCCACAGTACTTCCCAACGGTTGAAACCCAGCGATAACCCGGCCCGCCATTGACCATCACCTATCGCCAGAATCCCCGCTTTGACGCCATGTGCCAAATAAGCCGAAGTAATTAATGCCAACGCGCAGACAACCGTAGTAATTTCCGGGATTTCCATCCCCAATACCACCGGTAGCAAGAAATATGTCCAGAAAATCAACATAATAACCGGAATGGCGCGGAAGAAACCCAGAACTGCCGCCAATAGGTTGACCCAAAAGCCACGCAGCATTGCCAGTGCAATTCCACCTAAAATGCCCAATACGATGGAGATCGCCCCCGCCATGATGCTGATTGCCAGCGTCAATGCCGCTCCTTCCAATGGCCCGTCAGGGAAGGTTCCCAATAGCAAATAGCGCCAGTTTTCTGCAATAACAGTAAAGTCCATATCAATACCCTCTCGCCAAGGTTCTCTGCTGGCGCCACTGTCCCCAGCCTTCCATCACAGCAATAATGGCGATGTAGAGTACAGTCGCTACACCAAATGCTTCAAAGGTTTGTAAGGTTTGGGTTTCCACCTGACGGGAAGCGTAGGACAGCTCTGCCACACCAATCGCCATGGTTAATGATGAATTCTTGACGATGTTCATGTATTGCCCCAACAAAGGTGGCATAGATATTTTCAGTGCCTGTGGCAATACAACATGGCACATGGCCTGCCAACCCGTTAAACCTAATGCATGAGCCGCATATTTCTGTCCGCGTCCGACACCTTGAATGCCTGCACGTAATTCTTCCGCAACAAATGGAGCTGAATAGAGGGTCAATCCGATAAATCCAGCCAAAAATTCAAAGGATGGCCATTCCAATGTCAGACCGAAAATCATTGTGTCGTGGGGCGTATTCAGCCAGATCATCGCCTCTTGTGGCAGAATTTGCCCAGATGCGAAGTACCAGAAAAACAGTTGTACCAACAGAGGTGTGTTACGAAATACAGTCGTATAAACTGTGACCAGCCAGCGCAGCGGCTTGATTTGGCTATCTCGTGCCGCAGTAATCAAGAAGCCCAGTAACGTGGAAGAGGCAATGGCGCACGCAGAAAACCACAGGGTGATCAGAAACCCCTGCCAAAGCCATTTTAGATATTCAGGAGCCAGTAAGTGCTCGGTAATAAATTGCTCAAACATATCATTCACCACATCAACACACCGCATAAAAAAGCGGCAAAGCCCCGAGATCACGGGGCTAATTTCAGTCTTTGTTTTTCAATCAATCTGTGTTTTTTAAAAAAACAGCACTAAGCAGAAACCGCTAAATTAAAGTTACTATTTTGCCTGACTCTCTAACGGTGCAAATTTAAAATCACCACGCGGCTGGGCAGATTTAGTTTCCGGGCCAAACCAACGGTTATAGATTTTCTCTGCTTCACCCTCTTTTTCCAATTTCAGTAAGGTCTGATTAACCGTATTAACCAGACGCCCTTCTCCTTTGGAAGCCGCTACCGCCTGATATTCGCGGGTAATACTGAACGGTGAAATTTCAAAATCTGCTTTCTGAGCTTCTGGGACGTTTGCCAGCAAGCCAACCAATTTCGCGTCATCCTGCGTGATCGCCTGAACATTACCATTTCTCAGGGCTGCAAATGCCAGCGGTGTATCGTCATAAGAGATAACTTTTGCTGTTGGATAGCGCTCACGCAGAGTAATTTCCTGCACAGTTCCTTTATCTGCACCAATACGCAGTTTGGCAATATCATCCGGATTAGTCAGAATACCTTTACGGGCAATGAATTTCTGACCAGTCGCAAAATAAGGAATGGAGAAATCAACTTGTTTTGCACGTTCGTCAGTGACAGTGAAGTTAGCGGCAATTAAGTCAATTTTCTTGGAAGAAAGCAGAGGAATTCGGTTTGCTGGATTCGTTGGTCGCAGTTCCAACTTTACGCCCAAATCATTGGCAATTGCATTGGCGATATCCACATCATAGCCTGCCAATTTTTTCGTCTGAGGATCAATAAAACCAAACGGTGGGTTACTGTCAAATACCGCAATGCGTACTGTGCCAGCTTTTTTAATGTCATCAAGTTTATCAGCCTTTGCCACACCTGAAACCAGTGCCAAGCTGGTCAGCAAAGCCGTCACCGCTACGCGAGATTTATTGCGAATCTTCATTGTACACCCCTGTTGGTTATTAATTTTTATATGACCAACAAAAGCTATCAATTTCGATATAGCACATGAAATAATATAAAATGCTATATTTATAATTATATAGAATATAAAAAAGAAAGCGCTGGAGAAAAAACACCAGCGTTTCAGGTAATTAAAAATTTATTCTTTTTGGGTAAGCAATTTTTCCAGCTTATCACCACCAACATGGCGGAAATCCTGTCCCTTGACGTAATAGAAAATAAATTCACAAATATTCTGGCAACGATCACCAATGCGCTCAATAGAGCGGGCACAAAAAAGAGCCGTCATAATATTCGGAATCGTTCTGGGATCTTCCATCATATAAGTCATTAGCTGACGAACAATGCTTTCATATTCCTGATCAACTTTTTTGTCTTCACGATAGATACGGATAGCCTCTTCCAGATCCATGCGGGCAAAAGCATCCAGCACATCATGCAACATTTGGATAGTATGGCGCCCCAGTGCTTCCAAACTGACCAGCAAGAATTGGTGTTGATGTGAAAACTTTTCAAGCGCGGTCTGACAAATCTTATTGGCAACATCACCAATGCGCTCCAGTTCAGCAATGGTTTTTGAAATAACCATGATCAGACGCAGGTCACTGGCTGTCGGCTGGCGCTTTGCGATGATGCGGACACAAGCCTCATCAATCGCCACTTCCATCATATTGACCTTTTGATCATCTTCAATCACTTGCTGTGCCAACACTTCATCTTGGTTGTGCATCGCCAGAATTGCTTTACTGAGCTGTTCTTCCACCAGCCCACCCATTGTCATCAATTCTGTACGAATATGCTCCAGTTCAGCGGTGAACTGACCAGAGATGTGTTTGCTGAGATTCAGATTGTCCATCTTATGCTATCCCCATATCAACCGTAGCGGCCAGTAATGTAATCTTCGGTCTGTTTCATCTTCGGTGTGGTGAACAATCTATCGGTATCGCTGAATTCAATCAATTCACCAAGGTACATAAATGCCGTGTAATCAGAACAACGGGCCGCCTGCTGCATGTTGTGAGTAACGATCACTACGGTATATTCCGATTTCAACTCGCTGATCAACTCCTCAATGCGCCCTGTAGAGATTGGATCAAGTGCTGAACAAGGTTCATCCAGCAACAAAACCTCCGGGCGAATGGCAATACCACGGGCTATGCACAGACGTTGTTGCTGACCACCGGAAAGGCTATATCCGCTCTGGTGCAATTTATCTTTGGTTTCATTCCATAGTGCCGCTTTTGTCAACGCCCATTGGACACGTTCGTCCATCTCTGCCCGGGGCAGTTTTTCAAACAGGCGCACCCCGAAAGCAATATTGTCGTAAATGGACATCGGGAATGGTGTCGGCTTCTGGAAGACCATCCCAACTTTAGCACGCAGCAAGGCAATATCTTGTTTGTCCGTCAGAATATTAGTGCCATCCAGAATAATTTCACCTTCAGCTTGCTGTTCACCGTACAATTCATACATTTTGTTGAAAGTACGCAGCAATGTGGACTTACCGCAACCCGATGGCCCGATGAATGCTGTTACCTTATTTTGTGCGATATCCAGCGTAATATTTTTCAGCGCGTGAAATTTGCCATAATAGAAATTAAGATCACGTACCTGAATTTTACTTCCTGCTATTTTGTCCACTGCTGCCTTATCTACTGTTATTTTGTTTACTGAAACTTTATTGACTGCAATGTCATCAGACTTGTTCATCAGTATTTATCTCTTTAATACCTTTCATGCTTTTATTCCATCGAATATTTCATCGAGTATCGAGGAATGGCATGTTAAAAATGCAGGTTTGAATAAATATTAGTGCTTTTTCTTCGCAAACAGCGCACGCGCCACAATGTTAATCAACAGTACACACAGAGTGATCAGCAATACGCCCGCCCATGCCAGCTGTTGCCAGTCAGCAAAGGGACTCATGGCAAACTTGAAAATAGTAACAGGTAAATTTGCAATCGGCTGGCTGAGATCGGTGCTCCAGAACTGGTTGGAAAGCGAAGTGAACAGCAGTGGAGCCGTTTCACCCGCAATACGGGCAATGGCCAGCAATACTCCGGTAATAATGCCTGATATCGACGCCTTCAACGTAATGGCTGAGATCATTTTCCATTTTGGTGTTCCCAATGCATAAGCAGCTTCGCGCAGGTTATCCGGCACCAGTTTCAGCATGTTCTCCGTCGTACGAATAACAATAGGGATCTGCAACAACGCCAGAGCAATTACTCCTGCCCAACCGGAAAAGTGTTGCACTTTCGCGACTACAACTGTGTAGACAAACAACCCGACAACAATCGAAGGTGCTGAAAGCAGGATGTCATTAATAAAGCGAATGGTTTCTGCCAGCCATGAGCGGCGACCATATTCCGCCAGATAAATCCCCGCCATAATCCCCAACGGCGTACCAAATACCGTCGCCCAGAAGATCAGCAAGCCACTACCAACAATGGCGTTTGCCAGCCCTCCGCCCTCTGTATTGGGTGGTGGCGTCATTTCAGTAAACAACGCCAAAGACATACCATCGATGCCTTTAGTCACGGTGGAGATTAAAATCCAACTCAGCCAGAATAAACCGAATGCCATCGTCGCCATGGATAACATCAGGGCCAACCGATTTTTCTGACGACGCCATGACTGCATACGGCGGCGACTTTTTATGTCCGCTTCGCTAACTGCACCAACTAAACCTGATGGTTGCTTATTGATGGTTGTCATCTCAGCGCCCCTCATTTTTTGCCAGACGCATAATCATCAATTTCGACAATGCCAACACAATAAAGGTGATTACAAACAAAATCAGCCCCAGTTCCATCAATGCGGCGGTATGCAGGCCAGATTCAGCCTCAGCAAATTCATTCGCCAATGCGGAGGTGATACTGTTCCCCGGCATGTACAGAGACAAACTATCCAATTGGTAGGTATTACCAATAATAAAGGTAACAGCCATTGTTTCTCCCAATGCCCGACCAAGCCCCAACATTACGCCACCAATTACACCATTCCTGGTATAAGGCAAGACGATATGCCAAATCACTTCCCATGTTGTACAACCGATGCCATAGGCAGACTCTTTCATCATCACGGGGGTTTGTTCAAACACATCACGCATTACAGAGGCGATATAGGGAATAATCATGATGGCAAGAATGACACCTGCTGCCAGAATGCCAATGCCAAAGGCTGGGCCAGAGAACAACTCGCCCACGATGGGAAGGCTCGAAAGCACATTACCGACGGGTTGCTGGAAATACGTGGCAAATAATGGAGCAAAAACAAACAGCCCCCACATGCCATAAACAATACTGGGGATCGCTGCCAATAGCTCAATAGCCACACCCAACGGACGTTTCAACCAATTAGGAGACAATTCCGTCAGAAACAGGGCGATGCCAAAACTCACCGGAACTGCAATAATCAAGGCAATTAATGATGTCATCAATGTGCCATAAATCGGCACCAATGCACCAAACACGTCCGCAGGCGCATCCCAATCTTTGTTCCACAAGAAAGCAAAACCAAATGTTTGTATACTCGGCCAAGAAGCAATGATCAGCGAAATGATAATGCCTCCCAGCAGGAACAACGTCAGCAACGCCGCCAATCTCACCAGAGCGCTGAAAATAATGTCGCCATTTTTACTCGGTGCTTTCAGTGCCGTTTTACGTTCGGCCATACGTTTAATTCTCATTTTGGGTTATTTCCCCCTTGATAAAGGGGGAGATTTTATAACTGCCAATTCACGGCGGTGATAGGAAAATTTAATATAGCGGTTTGCCACTGCTGTCTTTGATGTTGCTCTTCCATGCTGCACGTACCTGGCTGATCACTTCTTTCGGCAGAGCCGCATAATCCAGATCTTGCGCCTGTTTTTTGCCTTTGTCATAAGCCCAATCGAAGAATTTCAGAACTTCAGTACCATTCGCGGCATTTGCCTGTTGTTTATGGATGAGAATGAATGTAGTGGAAGTTATTGGCCATGCATTATCGCCTTTTTGGTTTGTCAGATCCTGAGCAAAGCTACTGCTCCAATCTGCACCTTTGGCCGCTGCACTGAAATTTTCTGCGGTAGGCGCGACTATTGCGCCATCCGTTGAAACTAATTTGGTATAAGCAAGGTTATTCTGCTTTGCATAGGCATATTCGACATAACCAATTGAGCCGGGCAGACGCTGAACAAACGCCGCAATCCCATCATTGCCTTTTCCGCCTAATCCGGTTGGCCATTTGACGGTCGTGCCTGCCCCGACTTTTTGTTTCCAATCGCTGTTAACTTTAGATAGATAACTCGTGAAAACGTAGGAAGTCCCTGATCCATCTGCTCGACGAACCACGGCAATGTTTTGATCCGGCAGTTTGATATTTGGGTTCAGTTTTACAATCGCGGGGTCATTCCATTTCTTGATATTCCCCAGATAGATGTCACCAAGGGTTTTACCATCCAGAACCAACTGACCAAATTTAATACCAGAAATGTTCACCACCAGCACAATACCACCGATTACCGTCGGGAACTGGAATAGCCCATCAGCCGCCAATTTTTCATCAGCAAGAGGGGCATCAGATGCGCCAAAATCAACAGTATTGGCAATAATCTGTTTTACACCACCAGAAGAACCGATGCCTTGATAATTGATTTTATTGCCCGTTTCTTTCTGATAAGAATCTGCCCACTTGGTATATATCGGTGCTGGAAATGTCGCGCCTGCCCCCGTCAAGCTGGTGGCAGCAAATGAAGACAGGGATGTCATGGCAAATACAGCGGCCATGATGCTCGCCACGGTGGTATGCATTGATTTCATATTCCCTCCTACTGGGATACGCATCATTAATTAAAAATAAATGCCAAGCATGGCTGACAATTTGATTTTAGGTTAAAAAATGAATCATGAAGGAAAGTAAATGAATTCAATGACAATACAATGTATAAATTATGACATTTTTATGACAGGACGTTTTGGCAGAACCTTATTCTGCATTTTCAATTTTTCCACTTTCAATGATTTGTTCAATGCTGCACTCAATGGAATATATACGCGAATGGATAGCCCCTCTTTTTCACTGCTCCCCACCTGAATACTCCCACCGTGGATGCAAATGATCCGGTGGATGATCGCAAGCCCCAATCCTGCTCCACCATTACTCACTCCACCACTACTCACGTCACCACTACTACAGATGCCGCTAGCCCGAACGCCTTGCTTAAAGGGCTGGAACAAAATCGTGGCTTCTTCTTTCGTTATTCCAGCGCCGTTATCCTCAACCTGAAACCAGCCAAATTTTTCTGTTGAGCCGCTACTGATTCGAATCCATCCATTGCCATAACGTCGGGCGTTAGTGAACATATTGACTAATACACGCTTGATGGAAAGGGGATGAGCTAAAATAAAAATCGGATCTTGAGATAAGCGATTCTCGATATCTCTATCTGTCATATTGTCTACATTTGACATACAACGTTGTTCTGCCCCGATCACGTCTTCAAGCAGCTCATTCAATTCACAGCATGTGAATGGCATATCCTGTCCCGTCCGCTGATAATCAATGAACTGATCAATCATGATATTGCACTCTTCAATATCCCGATGGATAGAATCTGTCAGAAAATCATCTTTTCCCTCCATCATTTCCATCGCCAGACGAATACGAGTAAGCGGAGTGCGCAAATCATGACTCACTCCAGCCATCAATACCGCCCGATCACTTTCCTGTGATTTCAGCGCTACCGACAATTGGTTAAGTGCTCTAATAACAGAACGGATGGCGGGTGTTCCCTTTTCAGGCAACGGTGACACTTTTCTTCCTTTTTCCATGTCAATGACTGCTTTCTGCATGGCTTTCAATGTGCATTTCGGGATAGCGAAATACCGCCGGAACACCGCGAATAGTGATAGTCCCACCACAAAGACACTGATAAAGAGATAAGGAAATATCGCGCTGAAAGAGAGTTTTTCGAACGTCACCAGCAATAAAGTGATCAGAGAGCTGAACAGCAGGCTGCCCAGCATCAGGTATAGAACATAGGAAAACCAAGGCCTTTTCATACCTTGCTTCCATCAGGGACAAAAACGTATCCCAATCCCCAAACCGTCTGGATATAACGCGGATGGGCAGGATCTTCTTCAATCAGGCGACGCAGGCGGGAAACCTGTACATCAATGGAGCGTTCCATTGCGCCATATTCTCGTCCCCGAGCCAAGCTCATCAACTTATCCCGTGATAATGGCTCCCGCGGATGAGAAACCAACACTTTCAGCACGGAAAACTCCCCACTGGTCAAAGGCAACAACTCATCTTGGTGAAACATTTCACGTGTTCCGAGATCAAGTTTAAATTTCCCGAAACTAATCACCGCATCATCTGATGCCGGCGCTCCCGGCAATTCATGCGTCTGTCGCCGCAAGACAGCACGCATGCGTGCCAACAATTCACGCGGGTTAAAAGGCTTGGCAAGATAATCATCAGCGCCAATTTCAAGACCAACAATCCGATCAACCTCTTCTCCTTTCGCGGACACCATGATGATCGGAATCGAGTTATGCTGACTTCTCAACCTTCGACAAATAGACAACCCATCTTCGCCCGGCAACATTAAATCCAGAACAATCAATTGAATGGACTCTCTGGTCAATAAACGATCCATCTGTTCTGCATTTGCTGCGCTACGCACTTGAAATCCCTGTTCGGACAAATAGCGTTCCAACAACGCCCGCAAGCGCATATCATCATCAACAACAAGGATCTTATAACTCTCTTGCATGTTTCAGCTCCCAGGATGCTCCATGCCCGTAACATCCATTACCTTCACAGAAAACCCATACTTCAATAGAGACTAGCCGCGTGTATTTTAAGGCCACTCACGGCATTGGCAACTATTGCTTATGTTTAGGTTTTCTATTCTTGTTCTCCCAATTATTGTTTTCTCTATTGCGTTCTTCCTATTTCCACTGAGCAATCACTGTAACTTATGTCAAAGGCTGGTAAGCAATTTCCAATATCCAGTAAGTCGCCATACCATTAGGTGTCATCACCGTAACTTCATCATCAATCTGCTTACCAAGCAGCGCTCTTGCCACCGGAGAATCAATGGAAATCCACTTCTTGGCAGGATCGAACTCATCCGGCCCTACCAAACGAAAAATGTGTTCTTCTTCTTTCTCGTTTTCAACTTTTACCCATGCCCCAAAAAAGACTTTCCCTTCTTGTCGCGGATCAGGATCGACAATTTGCAATACATCCAGCCGCTTGGACAAAAAACGCACACGACGGTCAATTTCTCTTAATCTTTTTTTACCATAAATATACTCTGCATTCTCTGAACGGTCCCCTAACAAAGCAGCATCTGAAACAGCCTGAGTGACTTTAGGACGTTCAATTTTCCAGAGATACTTCAGTTCCTGATCAAGCGAATGCCAACCTTCTCGGGTAATATAGTTACTCTTGGTCATAAAAAAACTCACTTGAGAAAAGATGATTAATGGCGAAGTACTATATCTCAATCCAGAAGACATTATCTCAATCCAGAAGACATTCGATCTTAATCCAAAAGATATTCGATCTTAATCCAGAAGATATTTGATGAATTCTGTCGCAATATGACCGAAATATTGCGCTAAACTGGAAATTATCGCGCTCAGCACGTATAAATGGAGCCAGTTTGAACCATGCCGATATTGTTTCAGGTGAAATTTGATTTTATCCGGCTCTGTCTGATGATGTCTCAGGATGTCTACAGACGCCAAGAAAGTTGAAGAAAAACAGACCATGAATGAATCTTTAAGTCGAATCATTGCCGGTGAGCTACAGGCTCAACCACAGCAAGTCCTAGCCGCCATTACTCTGCTCGATGAGGGAAATACGGTTCCCTTTATCGCCCGTTACCGTAAAGAGGCCACCGGTGGTCTAGATGACACGCAGCTCCGCCAGCTCGAAAACCGCCTCGGTTATCTGCGCGAACTGTCCAACCGCCGTCAGACTATTCTGAAATCGATTGAGGAGCAGGGAAAGTTAACCGTCGAGCTTGCAGAAGCGATTAACGCTACGCAGAGCAAAACCGAACTGGAAGACCTGTACTTACCTTATAAGCCTAAACGCCGTACCCGCGGACAAACAGCCATTGAAGCCGGATTGGAGCCTCTGGCCGATCTGCTGTGGCAAGATCCGCAACAAGAGCCAGAACTGGCGGCGGCTGCCTATATTGATACAGATAAAGGTGTTGCTGATACCAAAGCGGCATTGGACGGCGCACGTTATATCCTGATGGAGCGTTTCGCCGAAGATGCAACTTTGCTGGCGAAAGTGCGTGAATATCTATGGAAAAATGCCCATCTGGTCGCCAAAGTTGTCGAAGGCAAAGAGGAAGAAGGTGCCAAATTCAGCGATTATTTCGATCACCACGAAGCTATCGCGATTGTTCCCTCTCACCGTGCTCTTGCCATGTTCCGTGGACGCAATGAAGGTATCCTGCAACTGTCTTTGAATGCCGATCCTCAGTTTGAGGAAGCCCCAAAAGAGAGCTATTGCGAGCAAATTATTACCGATCACCTTAACCTGCGCCTGAACAATGCACCTGCTGACAACTGGCGCAAGGCCGTGGTGAACTGGACATGGCGCATCAAGGTACTGCTGCATCTGGAAACCGAACTGATGGGCACACTGCGCGAGAAAGCCGAAGATGAAGCCATCAACGTATTCGCCCGTAACCTGCATGACCTGCTGATGGCTGCACCTGCGGGCATGCGCGCAACAATGGGATTGGACCCGGGCTTGCGTACCGGGGTAAAAGTCGCCGTTGTTGATGCAACGGGCAAACTGATTGCCACCGATACCATTTATCCGCACACCGGACAGGAAAATAAAGCCGCTGCAACCGTCGCAGCCCTGTGCACCAAACATCAGGTGGAATTAGTCGCCATTGGTAATGGTACGGCATCCCGTGAAACAGAACGTTTCTTCGCTAATATCCAGAAACAGTATCCTGACGTCACGGCACAGAAAGTCATCGTCAGCGAGGCAGGTGCCTCCGTTTACTCCGCTTCTGAATTGGCTGCACAAGAATTCCCTGATCTGGATGTATCCCTGCGTGGGGCTGTTTCCATCGCTCGCCGCCTGCAAGATCCGCTGGCTGAGCTGGTGAAAATCGAACCAAAATCTATCGGTGTTGGTCAATACCAGCATGATGTCAGCCAGATCCAACTTGCCAAAAAACTGGACAACGTGGTTGAAGACTGTGTAAACGGCGTCGGCGTTGACCTGAACACCGCTTCTGTCGCCTTGCTGACCCGCGTTGCAGGCCTGAGCCGTGCCGTTGCCCAAAATGTTGTCAACTGGCGTGATGAAAATGGCCGTTTCAATAACCGTGACGAGCTGCTGAAAGTCCATCGTCTGGGGCCGAAAGCCTTCCTGCAATGTGCTGGCTTCCTGCGCATTAATCAGGGTGATAACCCGCTGGATGCTTCAACGGTTCACCCGGAAACCTATCCGGTGGTTGAGAAAATCCTGACAGCAATCGAGCAGACCCTGCCTGACTTGATGGGCAATCCTGCTACTCTGCGTAATTTGAATGCTCAGGATTTCACAACAGAAAAATTCGGTATCCCGACCGTTACCGATATTCTGAAAGAGCTGGAAAAACCGGGCCGCGATCCACGCCCTGAATTCAAAACAGCCACATTTGCCGATGGTGTTGAAACCATGAAAGACCTGCAAGCGGGTATGATTCTGGAAGGCACTGTGACTAACGTGACTAATTTCGGTGCATTCGTGGATATCGGCGTCCATCAAGATGGTTTGGTTCATATCTCCTCACTGTCCGATCGTTTTGTAGAGAATCCACACACTGTGGTCAAAACAGGCGACATCGTGAAAGTGAAAGTGATGGATGTTGACCTCAACCGCAAGCGTATTGCACTGACCATGCGTCTTGATGAGCAACCGGGTGAAACTCAGGCACGCCGGCCTCAAGGTGACAACCGTCAGGATCGCAATGATCAAGGCCGCAATAATCGCAACGGTAATGGCAGAAACCGCCATACTTCGCGTTCAGGTTCTGCATCTTTAGCCAACAGCGCCATGAGTGATGCACTGGCTGCTGCTTTTAATAAAAAACGTTAATTAGCAAAAACGTTTGTTTACCTAAATGATTTCCTGAACTGGCGCAATTGCGTCAGCTCAGGATCTTTTCTATATTCTTTCAAAATACATGACATTATTATTACTATCTACTAGTATTACTACTTGTTATTGTTATAATTATTTATTATTACTATTAATTTTTGTTACCATTAATTGTTGTAACTACTGCCTTATGAGAAGCATAAAATTCATTACAGTTTTAATTATTTAATATCACTAAATATATTTTTAATTTAAATAAACTATTACATGAAAAGAAATAAAACATGGATAGAAATAAAACTTCTTTAACCTCCACCATAAAAAACCCATTGCTTTCATAGTAATAATTCTATTTATTGCTGACGTTATAAATTTGAATAAGTGATAACACCTGCATCTTTTCATAAATACTTCGTATACTTCGTTTCGCAATAAATCTCATAATAATCGGAATTTATTGAGTAATATAAAAATATAAACTATTTATAAAATCCAAAAGTTCTTATGCCAATGGCTTCAATTTGCAGATGTCGGTATAAAGAACGCATTCACACTGTTGAGGAATAATCCATGAACAAGTATGTCCAAAGCAGTTTTGATCTACTCAGCAATATCCGTTTTTTCAGTCTTTCCACTCATGATCCAGATGCAGACTCAGTCTGGTCATCAACGATGTTTTATATTCCGAAATACAATCCACTGACACTGATCTGGTACTCAAAACAAGATACCCGACATTCGCAAGAGTTGTGTCTCAATCCCAGTGTCAGCGGCACAATCTACAGTAGTCGGGTTATGCCTGATTCATCGCTGGATCTGGCTGGTGCTCAATTTGTTGGTTGTGCCCGCCAAGTCCCCGATGATCAAATAAAAGAAACCTATGACTACTTTTTCTTAAAAACTTATCCTGATCCCGCTATCAGAAAGAAAAAATCTCGTCCTATCAGTGACTATCAAGGCCATGCCATACGCCGTTTCTATGAGTTGGAAATTGAGAAATGGTGGGTATACGACTCAAACGCCTGGAGCCAACATCAAGATGATGAGCGAGTACAAGTACCATTGAGTGAACTACGTTATCCCCCTAAAGGTCAATGAAAACCAACAAGCCCTGTTTATTCACAGGGCTTATCAATTCAAGAAAATCTTCCAAACATTAAACAATTCTGATAGCGATTTATTTCCAATAAAGCCACCATTAATTTGATTAATATCAATTTGTTCCTGCGTTATTCAGTATAAATAATCTGTATCGCAGTTGCGTATTATTATCATTAACAATCAGAACTCAGCGTAATTACCAAATTTTTTTCTTGTGAATTTCCCTTTATTGAGGATAATAATTCTCATAATCACTTATTTTTTCAATTCAAATGGAGAGTTATATGGTTCTTATTCCAGAACGCAGATATAAAATTCTGGGATTTTCTCCAGAGATTAACCCCGCTTATCGGCAAAAATTATTGTCACTCGGTATGTTACCCGGCTCAACATTTCAGGTTATTCGCTTTGCTCCATTAGGCGATCCAATACAAATCGAAACACGCAGAGTTAACCTTACCCTTCGTAAGCAAGACCTGGCATTTCTCATGTTAAATGAAGATCAGAACTTGTAAAACCCGAAGTCAATGTGGTTCAGAATCACCATCACCCATGCATTTTTATAACCAAAGTACGAACGTATAAACAAAGTACCAAGGAAAGTACCAAGGTATAATTAGAGTACGGAAGTCGCTTCCTGATTGGCAGAAAGTATAATGAAACAATTAACTATAGGCCTGATTGGCAATCCCAATGCCGGCAAAACGACGCTTTTTAACCAGCTTACTGGCTCCCGACAACGAGTAGGAAACTGGGCTGGCGTTACGGTAGAACGCAAAACAGGCCACTTTACCACCCATGACCATCAAGTCGAGCTTGTCGACCTTCCTGGTACTTATTCGCTCACCACTATTTCTGAGCAAACCTCCATTGATGAACAGATTGCCTGCCACTACATTCTGGGTGGTGAAGCCGATATGTTGATCAATGTTGTTGATGCATCGAATCTGGAGCGTAATCTTTATCTCTCACTGCAATTGATTGAACTGGGCATTCCCTGCATCATTGCACTGAACATGCTGGATATTGCCCAAAGTCAACGCATCAATATTGATATTCCAGCACTGGAGAAGCGTCTCGGCTGTCCGGTCATCCCGCTGGTTTCAACCCGCGCCACAGGAATAGATGCACTAAAAAATACCATTGATAATTACCCACAAAATACCTCACAGTACTCCCGCCCTGTTCAGGTTGATTATCCTGATGCGTTATTGCAGGAGATTCTCCACCTTTCCAGCCAGATCACAGAGAAATTCACGCCACAACAACGCCGCTGGCTGACTTTGCAAGTGTTGGAAGGAGATATTTACAGCCGTGAAGTATCCGGCCTGACTCACGCACAACTGGCAGAAAGCAACGGGCGCTTGCAAAAACAACAGATTGAAGAACCCGACCTCATCATTGCAGGATCACGCTATCAGACAATCAGTGAAATTTGTCTGTCTGTCATTGATACCCGTGCGGCCACACCAAATAAACTGACCCAAGCGTTAGATACCGTTATCCTGAACCGCTGGTTAGGTGTGCCTATCTTCCTGTTTGCCATGTACCTGATGTTTGTGCTGGCCATCAATATTGGGGGAGCCTTACAGCCAATCTTCGACGGCGCTTCCACCGCCATTTTCATTGATGGAATGCAATGGCTTGGTCATACTCTTCATTTCCCGAATTGGTTGACGGTATTTCTTGCTCAGGGAATTGGTGGAGGCATCAATACAGTGCTGCCGCTGGTTCCCCAAATTGGCATGATGTACCTGTTTCTCTCCTTTCTGGAGGACTCCGGCTATATGGCACGAGCGGCATTTGTCATGGACAGGCTGATGCAATCAATGGGATTGCCGGGTAAATCCTTTGTGCCCTTGATTGTTGGCTTTGGTTGTAACGTGCCTGCCGTGATGGGAGCAAGAACACTGGATGCCCCTCGTGAACGTTTGATTACCATCATGATGGCACCATTTATGTCCTGCGGGGCAAGATTGGCGATCTTTGCCGTCTTTGCTGCGGCTTTCTTCGGAAAAAGTGGGGCAAGCCTTGTTTTCTCCCTGTATATACTGGGGATTGTCGTCGCTATCCTGACAGGGCTGCTGCTCAAATACACGCTCATGCGTGGTGAAGCATCGCCATTTGTAATGGAGCTGCCGGTCTATCACGTTCCTCATGCCAAAACGCTACTGCTCCAGACATGGCAAAGGCTGAAAGGTTTTGTGATACGCGCGGGTAAAGTGATTGTCGCGGCGAGTATGCTGATTGGTGCCCTGAACAGTTTCTCCTTCTCCGGTAAGACCGTGGACAACATCAACGAATCAGCATTAGCTTCCGTCAGTAGAGTGCTTACACCTGTATTGCAACCCATTGGTGTGCATTCTGATAACTGGCAAGCCACTGTCGGGCTTATCACCGGAGCGATGGCAAAAGAAGTGGTTGTAGGAACCCTGAATACCCTATATACCGCAGAAAATATTACTAAAGAGCCATTCAATCCAGATAAATTTAATTTATTGGATGAACTAAAAGGCTCTGTAGCGGAAACTTGGGATAGCCTGAAAGAAACCTTCACGCTGAGCGCACTTTCTAACCCGATTGAAGCCAGCAAAGGTGACGGCGATATGGATCGCGGTTCAATGGGAACCATGAGCGCCAAATTCGGCTCAGCTATTTCCGCTTACAGTTACCTGATTTTCGTGCTGCTGTATGTGCCTTGCGTATCCGTCATGGGAGCCATTGCCCGCGAAACCAGCCGAGGCTGGATGACATTCTCTATTCTGTGGGGATTGAACGTCGCTTATTCTCTGTCAGCACTGTTTTATCAAATCACAACGTTTTCGGCTCATCCACAAAGTAGCTTAATAACAATTTCAGCCGTGATTCTGTTTAACATATTGGTCTTTATTGGCTTACGCCGCGCACGCAGTAAAGTTACCGTCACGTTCAATAACACTACTGACCGCAGTTGCGAATGTTCAAAGGGCAGTTGCCACTAGTCAGCCGGAGCCATAAATGATTAATTTGCTGAAAATCAGAGATGCTGTTGCCCTCAATGGGCGTACCGATGCAAGGTCATTGAGCCATCAATTTTCAGCACCGCTGCCAATGGTAGAAGCCATGCTTAAGCAACTTGTCATTATGGGTAAACTGGAGGAGGTGGACGCTTCCTCCTGCCTCAGCGGAGGCTGCAAACAGTGCCCGGAAACGCAAAAATGTGATACTAAGGCGTATCAATTAGTAGTGAAAAATTAAGAAATAGCTCCGTTGTAGAGATTGAACACCAACAACGGAGCTATCCAGTACCTCTTACCTGATTTCATCCCTGCTTAGGCCACCCTTAATGTAACAAAGATGACTGTTTCCCAATAACGCGACAACCAGTTCAATAAAGGCAATTGCAGCCAGAACCAGGATAAACAGGTTTTTTCCCGCATCGACTAATATCCATCCACCTATCAACGGAAATCCAAATATACCCGCAAAATAGGAGACAACAAACCAGGTAAGGACTGCATGACGATCTTCAAGAGGAGAATCATTTACTGCCCATGTTTGAATAACAGGATACACTAATCCATATCCTATCCCCGTCAACATGGCCGCAACAATCTGGAACACAGGATGAATCGGTATACCTAACAAAGACAAAAGGCCAATGATTAAGCACGACATCAACGTAATGACGAGTGGGATACGAGATACCGTAGATAAATATCGTGCCAAAAAAAGACGCGATACAACTACAGTCACTGCATGTACAGCGAAGAATGTACTTGCATTCGCACTAGTTCCTTCGACAAGTGACCCCTGAAATGACATCATTCCAGAGAATACACAGCCCCCCAGCCCAACCATTACAATCGGGCGGATAATACTAGTTGCAGAGATCTTCGTTATTTTCTTCACCCAAGGCCGCAGTAATGATTTCCGTTGTTCAAGCGGCTCCCTGACCCCGAAAATAGCCAGAAGTAGTGAAGCGAGAATACCAACAATCCCAACCAAGAGAAACGTTGTCTGGATTGAAAAACCTCCCTGTTCAACCGCTACAGTGAGGAGAATGGGACTACCACAAATTCCAGCCATTTGAAATGCACTGAAACGAGTAAACCATTGCCCCCTGTCTGCGTCAGTAACCCGTTCCGACAAGGCCATGGGACCACTTATATAAAACATTCCCCAACCGAGCCCAATCAAAAGCGCTGCGATATTTTGTATGCAGCTCAGTTCACCACCAAAGCCACCGAAAAGAAAATAACCACAAGACATCGACAACGCTGCGAAAGCTGCAAGGCGTGATGCTTCCAATTGCCCGGAAAACCATCCAACCAAAGGAACACCAATCAAAGTACCGATCAATGCCACGCTAAGGGTCGTTCCTGTATCAACATCACTTCCCCCTTGTGACCGAAAATACTCAGAAATAAGAAAGGTAGCACCATAACCACCCGCAGTGAACAGGGTTCCGAACAACAGAAACAAAGCCGGCATTGTTCGCATGATTAAAATTCCATCTTCATTATTAGTGAGCAAATGACCTTGGCACCATCGCTCTCAGTTTATTCACTGCTTCTTTCAAGCGGAAGCAAACATACCGAATTTCATCCTCGTTATTAAACCTACCTAACCCAAAGCGCAGGCTGGCTTGAGACAGCGCATCACTCACTCCTATTGCTTTCAGAACATGTGATGGTGCTCTATTGGCAGATGTACACGCAGATCCGGAGGACAAAGCAACCTCAGAAAGCTCCAACAAAAGTGAATCTGCATCTATCCCATCAAAGGATACATTTAACAAACCGGGAAGACATTCAGTGAAATGACCATTTATTCGAACATCAGGCACATTCTCGATAATATATTGTCGAAGCAAATTCCGTAAATAACGCAACCTCGTCGATTCAGTGGTCAAATTTTTCAAAGATAATTCAACAGCATGCCCAAACCCTACGATTCCCGGAACATTAAGAGTTCCGGAACGTAAACCTCGTTCATGTCCACCTCCAACGATCAAAGGTGAGAGTGCGACATGCTTATTGCGTGAGTTGATATAAAGTGCGCCGACCCCCTTTGGCCCATATATTTTGTGTGCAGAAAATGAGGCAAGACTAATATTCATCCGCTGTACATCAAACTTTATTTTTCCGAGCGCTTGAGTAGCATCTGTATGAAAAGGAATATCATGCTCTTTACAGATCGCGCCTATCTCCTCAATTTTTTGTATTGAGCCAATTTCGTTATTCGCCGTCATAATTGAAACAAGATAGGTATCATCTCTCAATGCAAGAGATATTGAGTCTGGGGATACAATACCATCGCTTTGCGGGGGTAAATAGGTCACTTCAGTTCCCATTGCCTCAAGCCTGACGCAGCAATCAAGAACCGCCTTATGTTCAATCATTGATGTGATGATATGACCCTTTTTGCCCCGATGTTGAAGGCCAGCAATTGCAAGATTAATCGACTCAGTTGAACCAGATGTGAATATAATATCGGAATAACTTTCCGCATTTATTGATGTTGAGATCACTTTTCTTGCATCATCAACAGCTTCCATCGCTTTCCACCCAAAAGCGTGTCCATAGCTGGAAGCATTTCCGTAATCGTTTATAAAATAAGGCATCATAGATTGAAGAACATCAGGGTCTAATGCCGTTGTAGCGTTGTTATCCAGATAAATAGGCCGGGACAGGTTATACATAATTTTTTACCTTATAAATAAAAATAAAGGTTATTTTCTTATTATCTTGGCTATCCTATGCTTTAACTATATTGCCCTGACTCACCTCTCCAGCTTCATTAACAAGATTGAGGCGAATGGAAGTTGAAACACCGAGCATGTGACTGAGCTGGATTCCGCGCACATATGCAAGAGATCTCGACCATTCGCAGTCCTCAAAGAACACTTCTAGAATAGCATCCGTGTCTTGGGAATCGCCTGCGGCTCTTTCAAAATACTCTTTTGTAATTGCAGCACAGGTGAGTTTCTGAGTAGGTTCTTCGTACAAATCATCTGATGTCTGTGGCTTACTATCAGCAAGGGTTTTAGACACCATCCGTTGTTTGACGGTTTCAGGTATTTCTCTAAGAGAGAGTGTGTGAACCATGTGCTGCCTGGCTGAATCTTCATGAATAACACGTATTTCACTAAGCGGAATTTGATGCTTTTCAGATATGGACTGGAAAACATTCACAATTGAGGTATGAAGCTGACTTAGGCGAGGATTCCGTTTTTGAGAATTCGTGAGATTTTCACTTAGAAACTGAAGTCGGAATATTCCACGATGATCAAATGCCACGGATATTTTCGGTAATTGACCACTTTTTTCTTGCCTTCTCTTAGCAAACAACAACGCAGCCTCAAAGGCTTTCAACTGAGCTTCAACAACTATCTCACCATCGTCATTATAATAAGCCCTTGAATTACCGGCTAATATGCTTACGTTATCTTCTCGTTGATTCATTTTCATCAATATCCTCTTTCAAGATGGATCATATGTAATCCTTTTATCTTTCAAGTTATTTTTTGTTAGCAATGCAGACTCCCCCAGTCACTTCACTATCGTGGTGAACATCGTGTTATCCGTGTTCTTGAAAATCATCAATGAGTTATTTTTAGGGCAGATAGCAGATTTACTCGTTATGTAATGGAATTACAATTATTACTTGAAAGTGCGTACTATTTCGCAAACTTATGTATATTGAACATGGCTAAGCCCTCAGCTTTTGTTCTACCCACTGTGCAACCCGTTGTGCATCTCTGGCAGCCCCCAATAATAGTTCAGAGCTGCGACTACTGAGCCATTTTCTGCCCACGATAAACAGCCCCGGATAGGCTGTTTTTCCTCCGTTTATATTGCCACTCTCGCAGACAAAACCTTGTGAATCACTAACATCAGGTAAGGTCAACCAATCAGTTGCGTCCTTGTATCCCACACACCAAACCAGTCCATCAATCTGGTATTTTTTTCCTTGTTGGTCATATAGTGTTTCACGTTCAGCTTTTACTAATTTCTGTGCTATCTTCACATTAAGCTCAGATAGACATTGGTTAGTAAGTTCACCACACGGAAGAGGATTACGTCGTTGCACTATTTTACCGACCAAGCTCGAAGTATCCGCATATAGTATCTTTGATTTATGCAACCACCAGAACAGATCCTTCCCTAGAACTCTATTTGGCACAAGAGGGCGAGGAGAACCGCAAAATAGAATAACTTGCATAGAGGAAGATAGTTCTTGTGCTATCTGCCGACCACTAGCACCATCACCGATGACAGCAATCCGAGATCCTGCCTGAAATTGCCCAGAGTTCTGATAACGGTCAGCCGTCAATTGCTGTATTGCAGGAGACAGATCACTTACCATCTCAGGAATGATGGGGACTTGATTAGCACCAGTGGCGTTAATTAAACAAGGAGCAGAAAACTGCTCCCCTTTTTCCGTGGTCAGAGTAAACAATCCATCTTGATGCTTAACACTGATAACTTGCGTTCCCGTTAATACATTGAGATTGTGATGATGTGCATAACGCTCTAGATAATCTGCTATCTCATCCTTAGTCGGATAACCATCTGGAGTACCCGGTAAGGGAAAATCTGGCAGTTGACTCATCATACGGGAAGTAAATAACAACATATTATCAGGGCGCCTACGCCAGACATCTCCAATACGCGGGTCTCGTTCTAAGATCAATGTATTGATTTTTTTTTTATTAAGAGTAACAGCCAACATTAGCCCCGCTTGCCCGGCACCGACGATCAAGCAGTTGATTTTCATAGCCCCTGCTCCAATTCCAATTGCAGTATATGCTCAGACAAAGCATGAACAGTGGGATACTCATAGCCAAGAATAGGATCTAGTTTTCGCTGTAATACTTTTTCTAACTGGCTAATCAGTGTTACTCTGCTCGCAGAATCTAAGCCAAGATTATCGAAAGAAACGTGTTCACCGATGGGAATTTCATGGCGTTGGAAATAGGGTGTCAAATACTCGATCAGCCAACCTCTTAGTTCCAGCTCAGTCATATTATGCTCCTTGAATTTCGGTGGTAGGCAGTACATTAGCTAGATGTAATTTGCCTTGTAAATAGAGTGCACGACAGAGTCTTCGTTGTACTTTTCCACTGCTAGTTGTAGGTAATTTATTGGCCTGAATAAATATTAAGTCAGCGATATTAATATCGAATGTTGCATTGAGTGCCTGGATTACATTTCGCCTCAATTCTCTGAAATTATTTTCCTGCCCCATATTTTTTCGTAGCTCTATGGCGACAACGACCTGTTGTTCCAGTTCAAAAGCAATTGCTTTGCCTGAACGGAACGCGGCGGACTGCATAGTAGCTACGTATTCAATGTCTTGTGGATAGATATTCCGCCCACGGATAATAATCAGATCTTTCAAACGCCCCGTGATCAACACATGATGTTCATACAGACATCCGAGGTCACCAGTACGGAGAAAAGGCCCTTCACCAGTGGTAGTATAGGCTTTGAAATTCTGCTCGGTTTGTTCCGGATTATTCCAATACCCCACAGCAATGCTTGGACCTTGAACCCAAATCTCACCAATTTCATCGGGTTGACACAATGCCTTTGTGTCCGGGTTAACAATCATGACGCGGTGACTCGGCGCAACTTGACCACAGGCTTGCATTACAACCCCATCAGGTTGTAAGACAAGTTTTCCTTTCTCTAGATTGCTGTTACAAAGCGTTAAACTAAAAGGAGGATCTTCACTGGTGGATGAACTGATTACCAGTGTTGCTTCAGCCATACCATAACAGGGGATTTGGCTTTGATAAACAAATCCATATTCTTTAACTGCCTGATAAAAACGCATCAGAGTCTCATTCCTGACTGGTTCTGCGCCATTACCCGCCCAACGCCAGCGAGACAGATCCAGATTGAGCCCAGCACAGTCTTGGTCGGCACAGAGGTCGTAAGCAAAATTAGGGGCACAACAGAATTCAGCACCATAATCATGCATCAACTGTAACCAACGTAATGGATGCTGGATAAATGAGAGAGGTGGCATGAAATTATATTGTCCACCTAGCGCCATGGTCAGAAGAATATGGCCTACCAACCCCATATCATGAAACTGAGGTATCCAGCCTCCAATGATTAACTCTTCATGCAAGCCAAAAGTATTATTCATCGCCCGCAAGCTATAAATTAAGTTATTGTGAGTAATCATTACCCCTTTAGGAGTATCAGTGGAACCAGAGGTATACTGTAGGAAAGCTAATTGTTTTGGAGATATTGAAGGAAGCTGTGTTATCCCATCTACCACCTGATTTTCCGAGTAATACATAACATGCTGATTAGGAAATTCATGCGATAAGGTTTTGCTTAACTCTAAAGTGGTAAGTATCACTTTAGCTTCTGAGTCATTCAAGATCTGCGTTAATCTTTGCAGATGACGGCTCCCTCGAACCACATTAGATGGAACAGCAATGGCTCCTGCCTTAAAACAAGCAACTAACCCTATAATAAACTCCAGACCAGGTGGGTACATTAGGATAACCGCTTTTCCCTGTTGCCCTGCGTTCACGAGTGTGCAGGCAAGTTGGTGAGAACGTTGATCCAGTTCTTGCCAAGTTAGAGTAACAGTATCTGAATCCCCCGAGGGTAAGAAGCGGTAAACAATGTGATTTGGCTGCTGTGAAACATAATGTTTAAAACAAGATAACAGTGTTTGTGCATGTTCCAGCATCATATTTTTTGTTCTCCTGAAATAGACAATAAATGCTGAGTTTCCTGTTGTAGAGCGTTAGCCAGAACATTAATTGCCTTCCACTCAGTAACATGTCCAAAACTGATTCTCAACGCACTATCGATATAGGAATGAGGAGATTGCATCGCAAGTAAAACGTGTGAACGTTGAGGTGTCTGTGAGTTATTGCTACAAGCCGACCCCAACGAAACAGAAATACCGTGACATAAGTCCAATCTACTTGCTAACGCTTCCGCCCTAATGCCAGGGAAACTAATATTTAATGTCCATGGGGCCTGATACTCAGGATTTGTTTCACCATTTAAATGATAATTTACGCCTAATTTGTCTAATTGAGTGAGCAGGTAAACTCTCATTTCACGGCAATAGTCAAAACGTTGTATCAGTTTCTCATTAGCTTCTTCTGCGGCGGCAGCTAATCCAGCTATACCTAATGTATTTTCTGTCCCACTACGTAAACCTTGTTCTTGTCCACCACCATGCAGTAAAGGATAGATTTTCACTTGCTGGCTGTAATACAACCCACCCACCCCTTTAGGGGCATAAAATTTATGCCCTGAAAAAGAGATGGTTAATGGGATATCATCAAAGCAGCGGATAGGCCATTTTCCTACCGCTTGTATTGCATCGCAATGAAGATGGATGCCTTTTCCTTTCAGCCTGTAAGCAAGCTCATCATAAGGTTGAATGACACCAGTTTCATTGTTAATCGCCATCAATGCGATGAAGCAAGTTTGGGGTGTGATGGCATTACACAATGTGTCCAGATCTATTCTTCCTGTTTTACTTGGCTCGATGATCGTCAGTTTCAGGCCCTGCTTTTGATACCAACGCAGAGGTTCTAGAATGGAAGAGTGCTCAATTGCAGAACAGATAGCATGGTAACGAGATAATTGACCCGCAGGGAGCTGGCCAAATACACTGTGCAAGGCTAGATTATTACTCTCTGTGCCACCAGAAGTAAAAATGATCCTTTCAGGCAAACCTCCCACTAACTGAGATACAGACTCTTTTGCCTGATGAATTAACGTAATTAAATGATTACTCAAACGATATCTGCTGGAAGGATTAGCAAATTGATCCAACACGTCCTGAATTGCCATCTTTGATTTATGACTCATTGGTGTTGTCGCATTGAAATCAAAGTACAACATAGTCATATATGCATCCTTACCTGCTGAAAAAGAGCATGTAACATCTCTAGGCAATGCTGCTGTGACGGTTGCAGCTTACCTAGCATCTGGTCGATCTCCTGTGTATTTAATTGGGCGAGTTCTGTCAGTGTTTTTCCTTGAATCTGGCGACAAAACTGGTTGGACATCGCTAAAGAAGCCGTGCATCCCCAAGCTTGAAATAGAGCGTTACTGATACGTTTTTCTTCGTTCAGTGACAAATCAATATTCACTTTATCTCCACACACAGGATTACCCAATTTAAGCTGAATATCCGGATTTTCTAAGCTTCCCTGACAATCGGGATGACAAAAGTTATCAGTGATAATTTCATTAAACATGATCTGACCTCACTGAGTAACAGGGCATTCATCCCTTTGTTCATCAGCTGACATTTTACTTTCCAGATTAACGGCGCAGCAGCCGAATTCTGTTGCAGAAGGTGCCCGCATAACATATTGCATACGTTGAGAGTTACGACCTGAAAAATCATTGTCAGTACGTAAGTAGATCATATCTTCGGTCAGCAACATACCAGGGGTAGAACGTGCTATGGGATCGAATATAACAAGTTGCCCGGTCTCACCATCAGCAACTTCTCGAGATAGGTTTTCCGGATCACGAACAGAGAAGTGAATATAAGGTGGAATATGTTTTTGATTGAATTCATCCTCTATAGCCAGGAAGTTAGCTTCAACAAGCCCATACATATCACGAATCCGGCTAGCGGGGATTCCTAACCAAGTTTCCAGCTCTTGATTAAACTCGGTACGGGAAATCATGGCACCAGTGAAACGCTTCCAGCCACCGAGCGTAATGACCATACTCCCACTGTCCAGTTCCAATTTAGTGTTCGTGGCTTTCAAGAAACTGATAAAGCGATGAATAAGAAACGGAGGTCCTATCAAATGACGAGTAAATTTTCCTTGCCATTCTTTTAATTGACTGACTGCTTCTTCCGGAATAAAACGTTCTTCTCTAACCATAAAACGATTGGTATCCAGCAACCCAGCCAACCAATTGAATGCTTTTATCATTCCCATTTCAGGAATTTCCTCCGTAGAAGGACATAAACACAGTCCTGCACCACTGGAGAGCTTAAGCATATCGCGATATGAGTTATAGAGACCTATAGTAGTATAGTCCATTGTTTCATCACATCGACGAGCAACACTAGGGATACCACTAGTACCAGTCGAACGCATCTCATGCTCAATGCTGGAAAGGGGTTTACTTAACAAACGATAGCTATTTTCAGATTTAAAAGTGGATACTGGAATGACAGGGATATTCACCAAGTCCGCATAACATTGAATATCACTGGGTTTTACACCTTTCTTTTCACATTGTTCACGGTAGTAAACATTATTTTCAAAATGATATTCAAAGGCATCTCTAATAACATATGTTTTTAATTCTTGTTGTTCTTCACTTGAAAGGTTATAGAGAAAACAGCTATTTGTAATTAACCATTTTATGGCATCACCATTTACTTCCTTTATTTTTTCATACAACTCAGTTGATTTGAACATGTAATCTATCCTAGTAGTTATTATATTTTTTTAACCATCGTTTAATGGATGCTTATATCAGACAGATATAGCAAATAAGTAATTCGAATAAGCAACGCCAATCTAACAATGGTGTTTTTATTTTGCTTGAATAAACTGGCTAATTTTATCCTTCTGTAAATAATTGGTATGTTTTCCATGCCTATTCTTTTATAAAAACATAAATTTTATTTAATATTTAATTCCGACCACCTCAGCCAGATTATTCAATCCAATCACGTTATTAAGTTATAAAGTTGATATGCCGAGTACCTTTGATATGTTGGCAGGTAGAGTTCCTAAGTATGGAGTTCACTCTATGAACGGTGTTTTCATTTTAATCATATGAAACGGCGAAACTAAGAAGGTGATAACAGTTGAGTTACTTTCTCATTTGAGAAGAGTGGTAACTCTGTAACAGGACAAATACGGCTGTCTGGCGGTAGCATATCAGTATAAATGTTTGGATATGCTTATTAGTTCAATTAATCGGAGTCAAACATGGGAAACAATCAAATTGAAACAATGCCTGAACAACCACAAGAAGAAAATAATAAGAAAAAACGTAAAATAATACTTTCTTTTGTTATATTACTTTTTTTGTTTGCTGGTTTAACTTATCTATTTTACTGGTACACAGTATTACGTTTCTACCAATCAACAGATAACGCCTATGTTGTCGGTAATCAGATCCAAGTCATGTCCCAAACCCATGGTAGTGTGAAAAATATTTATGTTGATAATACCGATTTTGTTCAGCAAGGTGACCTTTTACTAACGTTGGATAGTGCTGACGCTAAGAATACCTTCGAGAAAAATAAACATGCATTAGCCCAAGCAGTGCGTGAAACACGGGAAACCATTCTCAGTAATCCCAAGCTCCTGGCCAATATGGAATTAAAACAGCTTACTTTAGACAAGTTAAAAAGTAATCTGGCACGACGGGAAAAATTGGGTAAAGTCAATGTCATCGCTGTTGAAGAGCTGGATCACTCTCGTAAAGCTGTTGACATTGCTAAGGCAGATTTAAAAGTCGCCATGCAGCAATATAAAATCAATCAGGCTTTGGTAATGGGTACACCACTAAACAAACTGCCAAATATAGAAAAGGCGGCATCCAATTTACGTGAAGCTTGGTTGTCTTTGCAACGAACCAGAATCTACGCTCCAGTAAGTGGGTATGTATCACGCCGCAGTATTCAAGTTGGATCTCAAATCAATCAATCTACACCATTAATGATTATCGTCCCTCCTGACCAGATATGGGTTGAGGCAAATTTTAAAGAAGTGCAGTTCACTGATATGCGTCTGGGGCAACCCGTCAAGTTAATCAGCGATTTTTATGGCGATAGTGTTACTTATCAGGGGCGCATTACGGGTATGGATATGGGAACCGGCAGCGCTTTTTCTATCCTCCCCGCTCAGAATGCAACAGGTAATTGGATTAAAGTTGTTCAGCGCCTCCCTGTACGTATTGAATTAGATCCGAAACAAGTCGCTCTCAATCCATTGCGGATCGGTTTATCCATGCACGTAACGGTTGATACCAGAGAAACAGCAGGCACAACTCTGGCTGACAAAACTCCACAACGGGTTATTTATCAGACTGATGTTCTTTCATTCAATAATAATGAGATAGATGAAATCATTGAGCAAATCATAAAAAGCAACGCAAGTGATGAAAATTGAGGATCACACAGCTATGGAACCTTTATCAGCCAGCCAACGCTGGTGGCTAATCCTGTCTCTGGCGATTATCGCTTTTCTGCAAATATTGGATCTGACGATTGCTAACGTAGCATTGTCAACTATTGCAGGTGATCTTGGATCATCCGTGTCACAAGGAACTTGGGTTATCACGTCATTTGGTGTTGCTAATGCAATATCTATTCCTTTGACTGGCTGGTTGGCAAAACGGGTAGGGGAAGTACGGCTGTTTATCATTTCGACTCTGCTTTTTATCATTTCTTCCTGGCTATGTGGCATATCCAATAGTCTTGAAATGCTAATTATTACAAGGGTTATACAAGGTGCTGTTGCAGGCCCTATCATACCTTTATCACAAAGCTTGCTTTTAGCAAATTTTCCTAAGAAACAACACAGTATGGCTTTAGCCATCTGGTCTATGACCGTCATTATTGCCCCGGTTTGTGGTCCAATCCTCGGTGGATGGATTAGCGATAACTATCACTGGGGATGGATTTTCTTGATCAATGTTCCCATCGGTCTGGCCGCTATTTTTATTACTTACTTGTTATTGAAGAAGCGTGAAACAAAAACTGAGGTTATCCCAGTTGATAAGGTGGGGTTGGTTCTACTCATTGTCGGTGTTGGTTGCCTACAACTCATGTTAGACAGAGGAAAAGAACTCGACTGGTTTAACTCCAATGAAATCATCTTGCTGGCTATTATTGCAACGATAGGGATTATCCTATTTATCATTTGGGAACTGACTGATGATAACCCAATTGTTGATTTATCGTTGTTTAAATCACGCAATTTTACGGTTGGTACGATTTGTATTAGTTTGGCATTTTTATTGCATATCGGTGTCCTAGTCTTACAACCTCAGTTGTTACAGACAGTTTTTGGTTATACCGCCACTTGGGCGGGGCTAGCGTTAGCTCCTCTCGGCATTCTTCCTATTTTTCTAGCCCCAGTCATTGGCCGATTTGGTGCTAAAATTGATATGCGCTATTTGGTTACCCTTAGCTTTATTGTCTTCTCTTTCTGTTTTTTTTGGCGAGCATATACTTTTGAGCCTGGAATGGATTTTTCCAGCGCAGCATGGCCACAGTTTGTGCAGGGGATAGCGATTGCCTGTTTTATCATGCCACTCAATGTGATTATTTTATCTAATATTCCTCAGGAGAAAGTTGCCTCAGCTGGAAGTTTGTTTAACTTCTTTAGAACATTAGCCATATCGATAGGTACATCGTTAACCAATACGTTATGGGTTCAACGTGAAGCGGTTCATCATTCTCAGCTCACTGAGCACATCACACAAAATAATGTTCTTGTCGATTTAGCTTATCAGGATATCAAACTATTGGGATTATCTGACTTACAAGCAACCGTTTTTCTGGCGAAGAGGATCACCAACCAGAGTTTAATTCTGGCCGCTAACGAAATTTTCTGGCTCTTCGGTTTTATTTTTCTGGCACTAATCTTGATTCTTTGGTTTTCCAGATCGAATTTGTCATCTACGTAATTTGGAGATTAGCTTCTTCTTCATGATGAATACTATTTATTACCTGTTTATTGATGCTATAGAGGCATCGAGTTGTATGACAATTGAACTGTAAATTCTGCTGAATTATATGCTTAAGATCGGAAGGGCGCATCCCATAAGCCATTTTACATGTCCGGCTAAAATGAGCAGTGTCAGAAAAACCACAGTTATTAGCAATCAAGGTTAAGGAATCAGTCATATGAATCTCCTCAATAGCATCACTTAAGCGTAACCATAGTAAGTAAGCCCGAAAGTTAATTCCCACTTGATCACGGAAAAGATGTAAAAAACGGCTTTCAGAAAGGTAAATTTTATCAGCCACTTGACGGGATGAAATCCGCTTTACTGATAGCGATTCGATAAACGAAACAGCTTTTAAAATACGTTTATCAAATTGACAGTGGCATGACAGATATGGGCTAAGTAACAAGTAAACAGTGAATGTGTCTGGTTTTTCTCCACAAAGAAGCGACTTAACCAGATAATCTGTTACTGCCACAATATCATCATGCTCTAGCAAAATTACTTCTACATTCTCTGTGAGATGGCTAAATAAATGGTAATGTTCATCAATAGGTTCAATAAGCAATGTAATGCTACAGGTATTGGAGGAATCCATCTTATGCATTACGTTTGAACGAATCAGAAAACCACAAGTGGAGTGAGTCTTATCCTGTATTGATAAGGCTAACGATTCATGTGTATGTAAAGATAGGCTGAGTTGAATACAAGGATGTTGATGCCACTCAGTTGATACATTGTAAAGAAAGTTTAATTCACTAGTAGCATGTTTATATTGCTGGATAAACCTAGGGGCAGCCGGAATATTTGATAGCATAGCCTCAATCCTTATCAACAAAGCAGAGAATGAATGTAGTCGACCTTAATTTGCAATCATCTCTACATTAATCTTGTAGCCGATATGCAGTCAACCATATGCAGTCAACTAATAATAACAAGGCTAATAGCTCCATTCACATAGGGTTATTATGTCTGTTTAGAAATCGCAATATTATCACACTAATAACCTGTTAAGGAGAATGTGTAAAGCAAGGTTTACATGAAAAATGAGGATAAAAATTTCATTTTTTAACCCTGATAATGTTTTTACCAGAACAAGTTTACTCACTATTTTAATGTAAGTTAATCAGATAAATTATCTGCATTACTGTTATAATCGATAACCCGATAATCCGACTTTCTGCTTGTTCTTATGAAATCGAA
>NZ_JAQRFN010000013.1 GCF_028598555.1 Xenorhabdus anantnagensis | reverse complement strand
GCGCCCGTCATAGTGGGTAAAGAGACATCCAGCAATGTACGTGGGTGTCCGCAAGGTTCAATCCTGTCGCCGGTGCTGGCCAATATCTATCTGCATCATGTGATAGATATTGGTTTGATGAAATCAGCCGTTCCCATATCCATGGACGGGCAGAGATGGTGAGGTATGCTGATGACATGGTGTTTACTTTCCAGTATCCCAGTGAAGCTAAACGTTTCTACAAGGTATTACCTAAGAGACTGAATAAGTATGGCTTGGAGTTGCATGAAGACAAATCGCAATTAATTCCTGCGGGTCACATTGCGGCAATGTGAGCTAACCAGTCAGGAAAACGCTTGCCAACGTTCAATTTTCTGGGATTTACCTGCTATTGGGGGAAAACGCGAAAGGGTTTCTGGCGACTGAAATTTACCAGCCGAAAAGACCGTTTCGCCGCTAAATTGAAGGGACTCAGGGACTTTCTATGGAAGAATCTGAGTACCGACAAACGGCAAATCCTGAATACCGTCATCAGAGTGATCAGAGGCTGGATAAATTATCACGGCATATCTGATAACCAGAGACGAGTTGGGCAGTTTATCTACCAAAGTATGCGAATAATCTATAGATTCCTCCCTGAGCCAACAATCAGTTTATAACGGTGTATAACATTTCGAGTTATGATAGCAAGAGTATAAGCGGTCAGCACGGCTCCCACCCACGGAAGCCAACGACCAACAAATGTAGCAAGACTGGTCGTATAAGCCCACTTGCCTTTCAACAGTTGTCCCCATGTAATGGTTTTGCGTCTCGCAACGGAAAGAGGACTTGTACCTTTGGTAGCGCCACCTCCTGCCTTACCAGGCGCGTCTAACACTGGTAGACTCGCCAGCATAGAAGCAATAGCGACTACATCGACAACAGTAAACTGTTTTCTAACCAGCTCGGTTTTTAATGATGAAGATCGTATCGTTATTTTTAAAAACCGGGCTGAATCGACGGGCTTGTGACTAACTGATTTTAACTACAAGCATCTTATACAAGACGCTGAAGTTCAGATTCATTCTGTTCAGTGAGAGATAATTTCACGGGTACAGATTTTGAAGTTGGCGTACCCGTACCATCACCGATACTTTCCATTGGCACTAATGGGTTAGTTTCTGGGTAATAAGCCGCAAGATTTCCGCGAGGAATGGTATAAGGAACCAGCTTAAAACCCGAAACTTTGCGCTTAATACCGTCATTCCATACAGTCTCGATATCAACCAGATCGCCAGCCTGATACCCCGATTGGGCAATATCTTCCGGATTCATGAATAGCACTTCCCGCTGACCATAAACCCCGCGATAACGATCATCCAGTCCATAAATCGTGGTGTTGTATTGGTCGTGCGAGCGCAGGGTCTGCAACGTGAAAGGAACATCAGTGCCTTCAATTTGCGGGAACAGTGTTTTTGGTAACGGAGCATGGCTGAATTCAGCTTTTTTGCTTGGTGTGGCAAAACGTAATTCAGCCGCAGCATTGCCAAGATAGAAACCACCGGGGTGTTCGCATTTTTCATTAAAACCATCAAATCCTGGAATGGTCGCTGCAATGTGATCGCGAATTTTATTGTAATCCCCTGCTAATTCCAGCCAGTTAATCGTCGCGGTATTACCTACTGTCGCATTGGCAATGCCTGCAACAATCGCAGTCTCAGAACGCTGGCTATCAAATAACGGCTTGTTCACGCCCTCTGAGGCATGAACCATGCTGAAAGAATCTTCTACCGTCACAAATTGCGATCCTGTGGCTTGAATATCTCGTTCAGTACGGCCTAATGTCGGCAGGATAAGAGCACCTTTTTTACCGGTAACAAGATGACTCCGATTTAATTTTGTGCTGATGTGTACGGTCAAATCACAGTGTTTAAGGGCTTCTTCTGTTCGTGGGCTATCCGGAGCCGCTGCCGCAAGATTCCCACCCAGTGCGATCAACACCTTAACTTCATCACGCAACATGGCACTCAACGCTTTCACAACGTTATGACCATGAGTACGAGGTGGCTCGAAACCAAAATGGGCTGCCATGCTATCCAAGAAAGGTTTGGCTGGTTTCTCATTAATCCCCATTGTCCGGTTGCCCTGCACATTACTGTGACCACGCACCGGACAAAGCCCGGCACCGGGTTTACCCAACTGACCAAAAAGCAATTGAAGGTTGACGATTTCACGCACAGTAACCAAAGAGTGTTTGTGTTGAGTGATCCCCATCGCCCAAGTACAAATGACGCGCTCAGCGTTCTGGTAAATGGTTGCCGCCTCGCGCAATTGTGCTTCAGTCAATCCCGATTGATCCTCGATAAATGACCATCCGGTTGCAGCGACTTCTTGTAAGTAAGCATCCACTCCTTCGGTATAAGTTGAAATAAATTCCAGATCAAAAATACCTGATTTGCCTTCGGCCAGTAGGAGGTTATGGGTTTCCAAAAGTGCCTTCACAATCCCGCGCACCGCAGCCATATCTCCGCCAAGTTTGGGCTGATAGTAACGGTGGCTAATTTCCCCTGCCATTGGGGTGATGACTTCGAGCGGTTTTTGTGGATCTGCGAAACGTTCCAAACCGCGCTCACGCAAAGTATTAAATGTGACAATGCGAGCGCCATGTTCAGCAGCATGCCGCAAGCTATGCAACATCCGAGGATGGTTTGTACCGGGGTTTTGGCCGAATATAAAGATGGCATCAGCATGATCAAAATCTGGCAGCCGAATGGTGCCTTTCCCAACTCCCAAACTTTGCAACATGCCGTAGCCACTGGCTTCATGGCACATATTGGAACAATCAGGGAAGTTATTTGTTCCCACCACGCGGCCAAACAATTGATACAGCCATGAGGCCTCATTGCTGGCACGCCCAGAGGTATACAGTTCAAGCTGATTGGGGTTCTCCATTGCCTTTATATGGCTGGCTATCAGGGCAAAAGCATCATTCCAGCTAATCGGCTCATAATGATCCGTTTGCGGGTTATAGCTCATTGGTTCAACCACACGGCCTTGATATTCAAGGAAATAATCACTTTGTTGGTAGAGTTTACTCACGCTGTAAGTTGCGAAAAATTCCCGATCAATATGCCGACGAGTCGCTTCCCAAGTGACTGCTTTGGCACCGTTTTCACAAAAACTGAAAAGGCTTTTATTGTCATCTCCCCACGCGCATCCGGGACAATCAAAGCCTCTGGGCTTGTTCATGCGCATCAGGTTAACCATATTTTTCAGTGCCTGTTTACTATCAAAGACAAATCGGGTTGTTGCCTCCAGTGAACCCCAGCCACCAGCAGCCGCATGGTAAGGTTTTATTTTTGATTTGAATTTCATAAAAATCTCTATTTTTTATGTCGTGGTCAACACAGACTGGCCACAGATTTGCAGGTGAACCAATAACGCCGATTTCATCCATTGGCGGCTTACCACCGATGTAATCATAGGGACGAACCGAGTAGTCATACTTCACGATATAACCAAAAAACAGGTGATGACCACTTTTTTATAATCATACTCCTATCCATTCATTATGGTAGTTATCCCGTGGTTACATCACGAAAAAACCGAGTTATTGTATGAGAGATACTTGTGGATAGCGTTGTTCACGATGTTTAGTAACGGTCATGAATAACGACAATAAATAACGACAATAATGTGATGGAGATCAAATATATGATATCAGAGGTCAAGTGGTGAGTAAGGCTTCTATTCAAAAGCTGCTTTGATAACAATTTAAAATATACATATTAAATTATATCATTAGGTTACATTCATTATATCAACACAAGCAAATATTGATATAAACATTAATTTAGCAATTCAATAAAACTCCATTCTATTATTTACATTTGAAATTATTATAGTGCTCTCTTTATATTATGAGTATAAACATCAATTACTCGTTATGTTCAGCAAGTAAATGTTGAACATAACGAGCAAAAACGCTATTTCTTGATACAAAATTTACTCTTCCCACCATACAGATATGATTCCTTTCTTTCATATCCCTTCCTTAGTATGTCCAACACAAACGCTAAATTTCCCTGATGCTGAGCACTTGTATTACCAAACCCTAATAGATAAGATTAGGTTATGAATATCAACGCACGATAATATATTATCAAAGAGATGATATAATGCAAGAATTGAACAATAAAAAATCAACCGAAGCTGATACCCTGTTATCCAACATAGCACAAAATATTGATTTTTTAATGAAAAAAAACAATATAGACCCGCAAACCCTGAGCAGATTGACAGGTCTGGGAATCGCGACTATTAATAGCCTCAGACGGGGTGTCGGAAACCCCACTATCGCAACTATTTCATCCATTGCGGATGTATTTGGTGTAAACCTTGGTGAAATTACCGACAACAAATTGTATAAGTCAAATGAAAACGAAGAAATTATTTCAACAATACCTCTAATTCGTTATGGCGACTTGGATAGCTATATAGCCGGAAAAACAGTTAATACAAATTTATATAAAATAAGTATTAATAGTCATCATGAATACTCTCTTTTCGCAGTGGAATTTTCAAACAACTTATTATCTCCGTACTTCGACAGCAACACGGTTGCCATTGTCTCCAAAACCGAAAGCTTTTGTGATAGTGATGTCGTTCTCGTCAAAATTAAAGATGCACCGATTTGCTTTAGACAAATTTTTGTAGGTGAAAGTGGAATTTATTTTTCTATATTAGGGATTGAAAACGAGCCTAAAACTATATTAACTCATAATTACACAATAATTGGAGTTGTGATTAAATCAATTAAAAAATTAAAATAGGATTTTCATCATGAGTAAAATAATTGATTTTTTCAAAAAAACATTTAAACCTCGTTATATATATAGTTTACAAAAATTTGAACCAATAAAAGAAAATGGATTTTATATATTAAAAGAACTAGGTACTCATACATGTATAAAAGCCACCGCAGAAGATATTTTTGATAGTGAGTTATTATATAATATAAACCCCATTGATATCATATTCATAACTCGGTTTGAAGAGTATGATATGAGAGAAAAACAGAAATTCGAAATAATAGAAGAGAGAAGAGATCTTTCATTCACAATACAGAATGCTTATTCTCGCAGAGAAATAAGTGGAAAGGAATTGCTGATAGATCAGAATATAGTAGATAAATTAGATCCAACAAACCTTGTAAAAATAGCCTATATGTCTGGATTAAAAGACGGAAGAAAAATTTCTGATGAAATTTCAAGAACAGAAAAAATAAAATCATCTAATCCCACGAAACTAAAGGTAATAAAGTGACACACTCTTATCCCAACAAAACAAAATTCAAATATGATTCTCTATTTGTTGCTTTATCTGTCACAATAATGGTGACTTGTGATGTTCTCGTCTATAAGACTCTAGACTTTGGTGGTTTTAAAATCACATTCAGTGGGATCTTATTCTCTTTTTATTTCTTAATATCTACAATTCAGACAGAGGTTTATGGATATCGGCAAGGAGTCAATACTGTCTGGATAATAGTTCTATGCCAATCAATTTTTGTCATGATTATCTTTGCCGCATCGCATGCACAACCAGAAAACAATCAAATATCAATGAATTTTCAAGCACTGTTTGGGGAATTCTGGCGAGTCATGGTAGGAACATGGACTTCAGTACCTATTTCTTATTTTATAAACGGATTCGTCATATCTTCTTTAAAAAAAGTCTTCCTTGGTCGATTTTTTTTCATCCGATATATCATTGCTTCAATGATTACTCAAGCCGCTCTCCTTCTATCAGCCTATCCTATAAGCCTCTCTTCAAAATATAGTTTTAATGAATTAGTGACAATAATTGCAACTACATGGTCTTATAAAGTCGTCATGTCCATCATTCTTCTACCAATAGGCATCTTCTTAGCCGATAAAATAAAAAAATTAGAGTCAACTGATACTTACGATTGGAACATATCATACAATCCATTTCTTTTCAGAGGTAATAAAAAATGAAAATCATTCACTTAACAGACATACATTTGACCCGAAACCGCGGTCAAAAAATGTTTGATGTAAATCCTTATGAAAATTTTGATTTTGTTTGTGATGAAATATGCAGAATAAAAACACTCACTGAAATAGAGTTAATCATCGTATCCGGTGACATTGCAAATGATGGAGATGTTGAAGCCTACGGATATTTTCTGCAAAAAATGGAGTCACTAAAAACACCTTATATAGCGATACTGGGTAATCATGATCTCAAGAATAATTTTGACATCGTACTCGCAGAAAAACAAAACCAGTATATTCTCAATTCCCGCGAGTATAAAAATAAATCCTGGCATTTTATTTCAGTCGATACTGTTGTTGAAGGCGAAGATTTTGGTTTGATATCCGAAGCTAACTTAGCTGAACTAGAAAGAAAAATGATTAAAAACAGCAATGTTAATATCGCTATATTCATGCATCACCATGCTATTCCTGTAGGTACACCAATTGTAGATAGCTGCATGTTAAATAATGGCAAAGAATTACTGGCTCTTTGTGAGAAATATAAAGTTAAATTTATCGGCAGCGGGCATGCACATACTGCACGTATTTGGCATCATAATACGATGACAACATGTGTTGCTCCCGCTGTTGTATTCCAATGGCTACCGGGTATAGACACCGTCAAGATATCAAAAGGCTTTGGTTTCAACATCATAGATTTTTCATCTGATGTCTCTATAACGTCGTGTATTTATTAATGTTGATTCCCTCTATTTTTCAAGTTGCAGCGCTGTTAGCTGCGCTTGTTCATGCCGCTATTTCATCCCTCTATTTCATCCCACGACAAAATAAACAAACGTCCCAACATAGTTGCCAATTACATACCCGACTGTACCAATCACCATTATCGGACCGACCAGATTTATCCAACCACGGCTGATTGCCATTGCAGCAGCGGTTGTTGGCCCGCCGATATTGGCATTACACGCCAGAATGCTTTCTTCAAGGCTGAATTTAAACACTTTGCCTACAGCAAAGGTCAGGATCAAGTTGATCATGGCAATCACAAAGACGAAAGCAAATAGTAGTGGCGCATGACTGATGATGGCTTGAATGGAAGCGGGTATGCCAATCACCACAAAGAACATATAGATGGCGTAAGTACCCAATTCCTGAGTACCGTTCAGCTTGCTGAATGTCTTTCTAAATATCGAGACGATAATAAAAGTGACAGTAGTAAGCAGCAGATATTTGTCGGAAATCAGGCTGAAAACCAGTTCTTGATAAATGTTATTTGGTTGTCCAAGCAGGCTTTTTAACCATGATGAAAGATTAAATGACAGTGCGACAATAAAAATCGACCATGCCAGCGATAAGGCTATGTCTTTCAGGGCAATATTTTTCGGTTTCCAATAAGCCGCTGCCAATGGCTGAGATTTATTCAAATCAGGCGTATTTTCAACCATGTCAGTATAGGGGCTGCCCCAGAATTTTCTCGCCACTCCCCAGCCGGATAAGACCATCAGGATAATAAAATAAGCTGCCATCATAAAATGATCAGCAACAATGGTCGATGCCACCATGCTTTGGGACGTTTCCAGCTTGGCAGCCATTGCCGCAAAGTTAACACCTCCTCCTGTGTAAGAGGCGGATATCATGCCACTGATTTTATCTAATTCGGGTATGTAGGCCCTGAAAAGCCAGAAAGAAACGATCGTGCCAATCATGGTAGCAATGGAAGAAATCAGGAAAATTATCAATAACCGTCCGCTCTCTTTAAAAATACTGTGCAGATTAGTTTTGAACAATAATAGAGGGATCGCCAATGGCAGGATGTACTCCCAGACAGCATCGTAAGCCGGTGCCGCAGTAGGAATAATATGTAAATTGGAAGCAAAGACCGCAATTATCAATGCAATCACGGCTCCCGGTATTTTAGATGCCCATTTGAAATGCTGCTCAGACATTATGGCGGCAGCAACAGCAATCATAATAAAAGCCCAGAGCATTAATGAATTATCGGCTGCAATCAATGTGCTCTTCATTATTTATCCTGATATTTTCCAAATAAAAATAAGATATTTACTCACTGACTCATTAAAGTATTTACTTATTAAAAGCGTGGAATTTCATCTATTGCACCATAAATGGCAGTCCGGTTTTCATAAAATGCCCACATGGAGTTACCGTAATCAAAATGCCACCATTCAGTCGGTAAATTGGTGAACCCCACTTGCGTCATGGCTTGATACAGTAATCGGCGATATAACATGGCAGGCATATTTTTTTCTGGCTCTTCTTCTAATGCTGCGGTATAGGAAAGTTCACTGACTTCATCAAACTCTGTTCCCAAAAACAGTGCATGACCAGATTTCATGTCGAAGAGCGTAACATCCACCGATCCTCCCGTCAGATGCGGGCTGATTTGATTTTTCCCTACAGGTGCCGGAGCCACAAATTGCCGTAATAGTTTCTGTTGTTCTTCAGCAGATAATTCAGTATATTGAGCCGCTATCTTTGCCTGCGTTTTATCTTGCAATGCCTGTTGAGTTTCCCGTGAACGCCAACCATCCAATACTAAAATCCCTAAATGGAAAGGAAGTAATTGCGAAGCCATCACTAATTTTTCAGCCACACTTTTTCTCACCATGCAATATTCAATGGCGCCTTTTATTCCCGCAATATAATAAACCGATGTTTGCTTTAATTTATCTGAACAAGTAATTTTCTCTAAAGATTCACCACATTCATAAATAGGAATTTCATTAATTATTTTCCAATCAAAAACTTTCGTCACTGGGATTTTTTCCACAGAACTTTTTTTCAGATCTATATTTTCAGAAGAAATAGAGAACAACATGTTCGACCTTACGCTGTAATATTGAAATGCAATTATTTAAATAACAATACATTTACAGATTAGCAACACTAGTGAAAACCATCAAATTTTATTTATTTTCTATCATTGAATTAAGTCGCTTTTTAAATTAAATCGTCTTTAAAATTAAAAAGTTAATCAGGTGAAATACCAAATCGTCTGTGACAAAATAAACCGATTTCCTTGATCCCCTAATATCTGGAGGAGGAATACCGAAACGGTATTCATGACACAACATGACGCAAGACCATCAATTACAAGTAGAAGCTATCAAATGTGGCACGGTTATCGATCACATTCCGGCTCATGTCGGCTTTAAGCTATTGTCGCTGTTCAAACTCACAGAAACAGACCAGCGTGTTACCATTGGCCTGAATCTGCCTTCCAATCATCTGGGTAAAAAAGATCTGATCAAGATTGAAAACACCTTTCTGACAGAGCAACAAGCAAACCAGCTCGCCATGTATGCGCCACACGCGACAATCAATAACATTGAAAATTACATTGTAGTAAAAAAGATGCCCATCAATCTGCCAAATCAGATCGACAGTATCCTTGTTTGCCCGAACAGCAATTGCATCAGCCATAATGAACCCGTCGACAGTAGCTTCCATATCATGTCAGAGAAAGACGATGTGGTGTTGCGCTGTAAATACTGTGAGAAAGAGTTTGATCGTCAGGCCGTCATCGATAACGATTAATCCTCTATTCAAGCAATTTACAGGTTCAAATAATCTACAAGCTCAAGCAATTTATAAGAATGTCCTGTATCAATTGATGCGGGACAGAGGATCACTATAATAGCGATCCAGGAAATTTTTCCATTTAGACGTCAAACAGGAGTTTCTAATGTCACGTTCTATCCATACCGAAAATGCACCAGCAGCAATCGGTCCCTATGTTCAGGGTGTTGATCTGGGCAGCATGGTTATCACTTCCGGTCAGATCCCTGTTGATCCAAAAACCGGTGCTATCCCTGAAGAGGTGACTGCCCAAGCCCGTCAGTCTTTGGAAAACGTTAAAGCTATCATCGAAAAATCTGGCCTGAAAGTGGCTGATATCGTAAAAACTACGGTATTTGTCAAAGACCTGAATGACTTTGCTGCCGTGAACGTAACTTACGAAGCGTTCTTCGCTGAACATAATGCGCCGTTCCCTGCTCGCTCATGTGTTGAAGTTGCTCGTCTGCCAAAAGATGTGAAAATCGAAATCGAAGCGATCGCCGTTCGTCGCTAGTTTGTCGTTCTCTCAGCCCTGATAACTCCGGTATCAGGGTTGTTAGCCCCGCCTTGTGTCTCTCTTTTCCTTTCTTGATAACCTTCTCTTTCTTTGTCTCAGATCAACTTTTGAGGTTGTATATTAGCTTAAATGATCTATATATTGTGTTTAAATAAAACAAAATCACTACATATAGATTTTAGTATCTAGTAGTTAGCATACACAAGATTATCCACATCCAAACAAAAAACGAATATTCCTGTCATTTTCGCCTGTGGATAACATATTGAGGAGCCATATTGTGAAAATGGTTGTGACGCAACAGGATGACCGTCAAGCTGACGTTAGTAGAAGCAATACCTGTGGACAGGCTTCCCATGAATGGCATGATCGGCTGGATCAAGAAATTCGTGGCCTGATCGAGCAAAACAATTTCTCTCTGCTCAATGAAAACGCCAATAAAGACAGTAAAGTCATTCCAACCCAGCGTGATTTATTGGCGGGGATTGTCGCTCGACAATATGCCAAGCAGTATATACTGCCGCATGATGTAGTGCGGGCACATGATAAAGGCGAAATTCACTATCATGATCTGGATTACGCCCCGTTTTTCCCTATGTTCAATTGTATGCTGATCGATTTACAGGGCATGCTGACCAACGGTTTTAAAATGGGTAATGCAGAAATTGAGCCGCCTAAATCCATTTCCACCGCCACTGCGGTTACCGCGCAGATCATCGCGCAAGTTGCCAGCCACATTTATGGTGGCACGACCATTAATTGCATTGATGAAGTCCTCGCTCCTTTTGTAAAAGCCAGTTATGACAAGCATCTAGTCATTGCCAAAGAGTGGAATATTGCAGATCAGGCAGCCTACGCAGAAGCTCGCACAGAAAAAGAGTGTTATGACGCCTTCCAGTCTCTGGAATATGAAGTCAATACGCTGCATACCGCCAATGGACAAACTCCGTTTGTTACTTTCGGTTTCGGGTTGGGAACAACGAAAGAATCCCGCCTGATTCAAACCTCGATTCTGCGCAACCGCATTGCTGGTTTGGGAAAAAATCGCAAGACTGCCGTTTTCCCTAAACTGGTTTTTACCATTCGCGATGGGTTGAATCATCGGTTTGGTGATCCTCACTATGACATTAAATTATTGGCACTGGAGTGCGCCAGCAAACGCATGTATCCCGATATTCTCAATTATGATCAGGTGATCAAGGTAACAGGGTCGTTTAAAACGCCAATGGGCTGCCGCAGTTTTCTCGGCGTTTATGAGGAAAACGGTCAGCAAGTTCACGAAGGGCGCAATAATTTGGGCGTTATCAGCTTGAATCTTCCCCGTATTGCACTCGAAGCCAGAGGTGATGAAGCTGATTTTTGGCAACTTTTGGAACAGCGTTTGTTGCTTGCAAAAAAAGCGCTGATGACCCGAATTTCTCGCCTAGAAAATACTAAGGCTCGCGTTGCCCCGATTCTCTATATGGAAGGTGCTTGCGGTGTACGTCTGAAAGCCGATGACAGTATTGCCGATATTTTTAAGCAAGGTCGGGCTTCTATCTCGTTGGGCTATATCGGTCTCCATGAAACGATAAACGCGTTATATGGTCATCACATTCATCTCTTTGATGATGAACAGCGCCAACAAAAAGCCATTTCCATTGTTAAACACTTACGTAAGGCAGTCGATCAATGGAAGCTGGAAACGGGCTATGGGTTTAGTTTGTACAGCACACCAAGCGAAAATTTATGCGACCGCTTCTGCCGTTTAGATGCCGCTGAATTTGGGATGATCCAAGGTGTTACCGATAAGGGCTATTACACCAACAGTTTCCATCTGGATGTGGAAAAGAAGGTCAATCCCTACGATAAACTGGACTTTGAATCCCCCTATCCACTATTGGCAAACGGCGGATTTATTTGCTACGGCGAGTATCCCAATCTGCAACATAATTTAAAAGCCTTGGAAGATGTCTGGGATTACAGCTATTCACGTGTGCCTTACTATGGCACCAATACCCCAATTGATGAGTGCTACCGATGCGGTTTTACCGGAGAGTTCGCCTGTACCAGTAAAGGGTTCACCTGCCCCCAATGCGGCAATCATGATTCAGCTCATGTTTCAGTTATTCGCCGTGTTTGTGGTTACCTCGGCAGCCCAGATGCCCGCCCATTCAACGCAGGTAAGCAGGAAGAAGTAAAACGCCGCGTGAAACATCTCGGCAATGGGCAAGTCGGTTAATGCCATGAATTATCATCAATACTATCCGGTTGATGTGGTGAATGGCCCAGGAACTCGTTGTACGCTGTTCGTATCAGGTTGCTTGCACCAATGCCGTGGCTGTTACAACCAAAGCACGTGGCGGGTCGATTCGGGCCGGCCTTTTACGCAGGTCATTGAAGATCAGATCATCGCTGATCTGAAAGATAACCGTATTAAACGACAAGGTTTGTCATTATCTGGCGGCGATCCTCTGCATCCCCATAATATTCCCAGCGTGTTGCGGCTGGTTAAACGTGTACGAGAAGAATGTCCAGATAAGGATATCTGGCTATGGACAGGCTATATCCTCAATGAATTAAATGAAGCTCAACAAGAAGTGATCAGTTATATCCATGTTGTGGTGGATGGGAAGTTTGAACAAGCGCTGTATGATCCTTCGTTAATCTGGCGAGGCAGTCATAATCAGATCATTCATTATTTAAGATAGAGAATGATTTAAGATAAAAAATGCCCTTAGTGATCAAGCAGCGGCATTAACGCTGCCAATGCAATTTTTTGCCAAAACCGAGGGCATTATTCACCATTTTGATTTCATTTATATCGAGCTGCCAGATTGGGGATTTGGCTGTGAGGGCGATGGGAAAACGGCGGCAATAACGCGTTCTGGCGATAGTTTCGGCTTCACCTGTCAACGGAATGACTTCACCACGAAACTGAACACCTTTGATTTGCGCGATATTACGTGTTTGACCTGCAACAGTACCTGCAACAATAGGATTGTTTTGCATCATCTGACCGTGGCGGGTATTGGATTCGGTCATAAACCAAAATGCCATGCTATCAACATCAAAGACATAAAAGCAGCTAGCGCACCATAGATCTTGAGCTGAAAAAGTACAAAGAGTGAATACATGTTGCTTGGCGAGATATTGACAAATTATTAAAATTTCTTTATTTAAATTCATATATTTCCATATCGTTATTTTATTCAAGTACTCACAGAACACGACTGGTTTTCTATCCAGTTACATGTTCTGTATTTGACTAAATAAACCAAGAGATTTGTATAGAAACACTATAAATTATTTATAAATTTCGGCAACTCCGTTGAGTTGGTTCTGACCCGTTGCAGAAATAACGCGGAAATATGTTGCGCCAGCTTTTTCAGCTTTTTTGGATAACTCTGCGGTCAGGCTATCTAGTGTAGCTGCACCATTAACTGAAACAACACCAATTTTATCTCCCTTAGCAACTTGAACTTCAGTAGCCGCAAAAGAACCGAATGAAACCACACATAATGCTAAAGCTGCGACGATATTTTTTACATTTTTCATATTTTGCTTCTCTGCTAATTTTAAAAACCGAATGAATACCTCGTATGTGTGAGCATGTTATACGCCTGTTCAGGATATGATAATTAGCAATTATTGCTATAATATTTCAATTTATTTGAATGAAAAACACTGTTACTAGTTAATAAATGACATATAATCCAAACAAATTCATTTAGTTATATTAACAAAACATCAAAAAACCAGCTTAGGATCACACTGATAATTATGTTTATAACTGAAACATGAATTAATTTCTTATAGAAACCAAATTGTTGAGATTATTAAAAACAGATAATGAATATTAAAGTATCTAACTGGTATATCTACCTGATCAGAACACGGGACGGGTTACTATATACTGGAGTTACCACAAATATATCCCGTCGATTTATGCAACATGTGGCTGGAAAAGGCGCAAAATTTCTGAGAGGAAAAGCTCCCTTGACATTGGTTTATCAAAGTCCGGTCAGAGATAAGGGAATGGCATTGAAAGTAGAATATCGCGTGAAGAAACTGAGTAAACAGCAGAAAGAGAGGCTGGTTATTGACCAGCCTCTCTGCATAACGACTTATTTAATAAAAATCGGTTTATCTGAGAAGCTTTTCACTCAATCAGAGAGTTCAGCAAAAGAAGCAATCACTCAGACAATGACCACAGGCAATCAAAATGGGCAGGATAAGTAACCCGTCCATGACAATCCCCCTGTGAAATATCAGCCAGAGTGTAGATCAGGAAGTAATCTTCACAATCAGGCCATTGACAATACAATTGATATTCGTTGGCAAGTTTAAAACCCAAACGGTGGTAGTATTCATAATCCCCCAGCACCACGACTGCTCCATAACCAAACTCGTTCAGGCTATCCAGCCCTTCATAAATCAATTTTTCACCAAGCCCATGACTACGATACTGTTCTGCTACCGCCAATGGTGCCAGGCCAACCCACTGATGATCTTCACCATTGATATCAACAGGAGCGAAACCGGCATAGCCAATCACATGGCCTTCATCGTCGGTCGCAACAATACCCAGTGTCAACAAACCATCTTCTCTTAGTTGATGAATTAACTCAGCTTCTGCCGATGTTTCAAAAGATTGGCGTAGCAAACGATCAATCCCCATAGCATCGACAGGAATTTCGACCCTGATTAACATGACGATAACGCGCGATCGTTCTGATCTGCGCCCTCTTTCTGTCCCGCTTTGATAAATTCAGCCAGACGCAATAAACCAAAGCGAAGAATGGGTGGTATAGATTCCAGTTCGATAGAATCCATAAGATTTTTCACATGTAGTCCCAATTCTGTATTTCCTTCAACTCGCAAACGACGCTGAAAAAACAATGTATCAGGATCTTCCTTACGGGCAGCAATAAGGATGAAATCGTTGAATGCCTCTCGAAATTGCCAACCAAGAAACTGCTCCTGTACCTGGCGCTGTAAAATAAAAGAAGTTGCTTTTAATGGAAAGCGCAGTAATGCAGGCCCTATCCTGCTGTATTTCCCGATCATATACCCAATGGATTTCAAGATGCGTCGTGGTGGCAAGGGAACGAATCCCCGGGAGCATAGATCACTATGTGACCGGGGTGAGTGAGCGCAGCCAACAAAGAGGCAACTTGAAAGACGAAGGGTATATATCAAGAATCGATAATAAATCCCTTATCACAAAACGTCTACAGGGCAAACATCGTCAAAAGCTATTTTTGCGGGGCTTATCCATAGCCATTGTGATGAAAACCTTCAGGCATGTTTTCTAAGGCAGCCAAACCACGCAAGCTGACGCTTTGGAAGTTATCGTTTCTTCCAAAGCGTCAGCTTTTTCCTGTAACAGAAAATCTTATAATTTAATAAAGTAGGCGTTTTTTCTGCATCTCAATGGACACCGCTCCTGTAGTACAGCGATCGACAGAATAATTATGGTGAGTTAGAGATTGAACGCTGCTCACGCATGGATGGAATAACCGAAAGTCATCATTTCATAAAGTTTAGTATTGTACGCTGCTCACGCATGGATGGAATAACCATTTGCCATACAAGGGATACAATAGCCAGAACACCAATTCCTGCACCTACCCATGTTAGTGTTTCTAATCCCCACCCTCGTACTGTAGTACCACCAATCACCGAACCCAGAACAACCCCAGCATTAAAAGCGGCAATATTCATGCCAGAAGCTATATCCATTGCATATGGTGTGTGCCTCTCCGCTAACATAAGTATCCTTGACTGCAACGGTGGAATTGCCCCATAAGTTGCCAACCCAAGTAAAGCCGTCAAACCAATCATCAGTACAGAATTGGTAAGACTGAAACTCATAGCTGCAAGCACAACTGCAATACCGACAAGAAGAATAAGTGAGGCAAGATCCATTCCCTGTCGATCTGTCAATCGACCACCCCAAACCGTACCAACAGCGGCTCCAATACCGTACGCAAGCAATACTCCACTGGCTGTTTCAACACTTACTCCTGTAATCGTCAATAATATAGGGGTAATAAATGTGTACAGGGCAAAAGAAGCGGTATAGGAAAACATCGGGACGCTTGCACCTGCCAGTAAACGTCGATCAAAAAGGATAATAAGATGACGCCAGCTAGCAGATACCTTCATAGCCTGCTCTCCGGCATCTTTTGGCATTTTGAATCCAATACCAATCGTTCCAATCAATCCACAAACAGCGATAATTAAAAATATGACATGCCAATTGAGTATACTACCTAGCCAAGTTCCTATAGGAACGCCTAAAGACATGGCAATAGTGACACCACCGAATACCCAAGCGAGGGCAGTTCCAGCACGTTCAGACGGAACCAACCGAGTCGCAACACCAGAAGCCACAGCAAAAAAAACGCCATGTGCCAGACCAGATAATAAACGTGCCACTAAAAGAATAACCAAATTTGCTGATGCGGCGGCTATTAGATTCCCAAGAGTAAATGCCAACATTGCAGTAAGAAGTAAGCGTTTTCTCGACCAATTAGATGCCAGTGCTGTCAAAATGGGTGCCCCAATCACAACGCCTAATGCATAAGCCGTCACTGTTAACCCAATACTGGTTACATCTACACCAAGATCTACTGACATCACAGATATCAGTCCAATAGTGATGAACTCTGTAAACCCTATCGCAAATGCACAAAGCGAAAATATATATATCACGAATGGCATTGAAGACTCTCCTTATACGCTAAAAATGCATCAATCTGAATTCGAGATGAGTAATCAGTATCATGCTTCCATTTAGTGCAATAAATATCCATAATGGATAAAAACTTATGATAAGGTGTCATCAATGGTACTGCGTAACCTTGAAGACTTAAGTGTATTTATCAGAATCATCGACACAGGTAGTTTTACCGCTGCTGCCCGGACTTTGGGGCTATCTCCTACAACTAGGACATTGATATTAAAATAGTTAAGCCATTCATCATCACTAATTTCAAAAATTGGCTTAGGAGAAAAAATTCCAGCATTATTAATAAGGATATCAATATCCGGAAATTTCTTATTAATTAATTCGCATCCTTCTCTTTTAATATCTGATGACAACTTTAGTATTAAACTTCCTCTAATAGAGTTTGGCCCTTTTGAGAAAGTTGTTTCAGGCATATATTTTCGTAATATTAGTGGATTACGCATTGACAGAGAGAATGAAAATAGTGAGATTTATAGCCTTAAAGGTAATAAAGATAAAATTATTGGTGACTTATTTATTATTAAATCTCCAAAAGAAAAATTTAATTACTCATTTTCGGCGATTAAACTCATACAAGACATCAATATTTCACACATAACGCTAAAAAGTTAATTGTATCTTATTTAAATGAAATTTATTGTCTATATTATAATTTAGTAATAAAAATCAGATTCTGATCAAAGATTTGAAATATGTCCAATAATTAAAGAAAAAATGGTCATGTATTTCCGGGGATTTTGCATAACTTAATGTTTTACGATTCAATCGCTTAATTCGGTTTTGTAGGGTGAGATTTTCACGCTCGATACGTTGTGTAAAATTTTTTCCGATAAGAGGCTTATTTTTCGGTAACATCTTGTAAGTTTTGAAATTGTCTATATACCAGAAAGTCCCGTTGAATCGGGATGGTTTTTTTAATAACTTCTTGAGCGTTTTCTTACTTCGTCTTCCGAAAGTATGCGCAATGATACTCTTGAGGCGAGGCTCCCAAGCATACCATAACCCATGTTGCTGCTTTTTATTTCCAACAAACTCAAATTACGAATAACAGAATTAAATGATAGTGATAAACTCTATAGTCAGATGATTTATTTTGATTATTTATTCCCTGATTAAGGGATCTGATTTAATTTAAGTGTGTTTTTCTATAATGGATTTTTTATTTTGTTATTTACAATGTGACTAATGTCAATAAATCATTTAAATTAAAAGTTGAGTTTTTTATAAAAAGAATTATAATTTAAATATCAATGCCTTATGAAATAAGTTAGCAACCTAATTTAGATTTTACTGTTAATATAGTGCGGATGGAAAAATGGAAGCCAAAGAGTGTAAAATACAAGACATTTTAACAGAAAATAAAAAATATATAATACCATCTTATCAACGTCCGTATAGTTGGACTATAGATAATGCAGAGCAACTAATAGATGATATTTATCAAAGTACTCTCTCGTCAGAGAATGAATATTTTATTGGGAGTATGATTTGTATAAATAAAGGTAATAACCAATATGAGGTTGTTGATGGGCAACAACGACTTACTACTTTAAGTATAATTGTTTCGGAACTCAAAAAACTAATACCTGTACAAGGAATTAAAGATGATCTCCAGAAGCGTATATTACCAATAGATGTTTATTCAGATGAAACAGATGAACCTAGACTTATTGTTAGAAAAAAAGAGTATGATTTATATAAATATTATATATTACAAGATTTAAAAGATTATAGACCTGAGAAACCATCTGATACGGATCTTGTGTTTATAGATAATTCAGAAGCAATAAGGAAGTATTTGGAGTGTATTTCAATTGATAACTTAAAACTATTGGCTAAATATATTTTACAAAATGTATATATAGTTTTTGTTCAAGCTGATGACTTTGCTTCATCATTTCGCCTTTTTAATGTTCTTAATAGTCGTGGTTTACCATTGACTAACGCTGATTTACTAAAAAATGCTCTTTTTGAGTCAGCATCTTTATATAAAAAGAATGCTGGTCAGATCGAATCAGCATGGTCCCAGATTGAAGATATGGTGGGTGTCAAAAGACTAGATAAATTCCTTGCTTTTCATAAGCTATCTGAGAAAAAGGATCGTGACAGGGTTTTACAAAAAGGATTTGAAGCATTTATTGATAACCTAGAGAAGCAATTTCATGGAAATGCTATTAATATGTCTTTAATGCTGGTTAACTCAGCAAAAAACTACACGAGAATATTAGAGAATGATTTTGAACATCCACAAGTTAAGCGTAGGATTGTATCTCTTACTAATCTAGCTACTGATGAATGGATCCCTCCTATAATGGCTTTTTTAAATAGAATGATGCGAACTGAAGATTTTGGTTGGAATGAATTTTCACAGTTCATCTCAGCATTTGAAAAAGTATATATGCATGGTTGGTTAAAAAAACAAATAAAAAGCAAGCGGGAAATGGTTTGTTATTCTTCTTTGGTCGCTATAAATAATGATTTATCATTTCAAGAAATAATGAATCATATTAATCAACACGCCGATAATAAAGGGTTTATTGCATCTTTGGATGCGGATTTATATGAGCCTAGGCCTAATCAGGTTAATTTGATTAAAGCTATTTTATTACGTCTAGATATGGAGCAGCAGGATGAGAGTGTTATTAAAACATATACCGGACGTATAACTATTGAACATATAATGCCTCAGACTCGAGTTAACCAATATTGGATTGAGAGATTTGATGTTAATGAGCATGCTTCATGGCTGCATAAAATTGGGAATTTAACACTAATTAGTGGAGTAAAAAATTCAGAAGCTCAAAATTCTGATTTTGATAAGAAAAAATCAATATATGAGAAACAAAATAGCAAAAGTTCTTTTGATTTAACTCGTGATGTTTGTAGAGTTAATGATTGGAATATTGAAACCCTATGTAGAAGGCATAACTATCTGAAGAAGCAATTAATTAAATTATGGCTTGTAGATTAATATTTATAATATTAATTTAGTTTGTACTTTGTTGTGGATTGATAAAACCCTAAATAATCATTGAATATACTGAATGAACCATATAGACACCAACTTGAATTGAATCGGTGTCTATATAAACTATTTAGTATTTCTCTCGAAATACCTCTGCGCCAAAGGTAATGGGTAAGCCATTTCCTTCTCTTATAGGCACGAAAGTCATCAACCAGAGCCTTCGTTTTCTGTTCACCTAAAGTTTCTTTCAAACCACGGTGTATGAATATGCTTACCACCGTTAAATATCCTTTTTATTATTTGGTAACAATATAACTTTCTTTACTACTTCCTCATTGACCACTCTTCATAGTCTTCGGTCTTACCTTTTCTAATTCTTTCAGCCATTTTAGTGGTAATTTTATTCATATTCAGTCCTTCTGTTGTGAAATTAGCAGGGATGCTTTTCAGCTCGGTTTTTCCTCTTTGTGCATATTCACAAAACGCACTCATCTCCTCAAAAAGCGCAGCAGGAACAGCATAGAATTGGATCTGATTATTGGATGAAACGGCAATAGCATCTCCTTTGGCCTCTGCTAATGCTGCACTGGGATTGGATTTAAATTTACTGATGGTTGTAGTGTAGCCGCACAGGGCTTTCTGTAACATAGAAAACCTCCGATCGGAAAAAATGTATGGCATGAAAAATATAAGGCTAAGTATAGATCTATATTTAACTCAAAATTAGTATGTTATGAAGGGCTATATCGGACTAATGATTGGTGAGTTTTCTGGAGCTGCAAATAACTGCAACTCCTCTCAAACAAAAACCTCAACCAACTACCCCAACATCCTTTCTCTTCATCATTACAAACTCACTTCCCAATACCAACCGGATAAGACTCAAACAAATACCCATCGAAATTAGGATCATCGACATCTGATAATTCAAGCAAACTCTGTTTCACATTTTCTAAATGTTGCCACATCGTTTGCTTCGCTGCTGCGGGATCTTTTTTGATCATAGCCGCCAAAATTGCCTGATGATCATTCAACCACGCTTTACGATAGTCAGTATTGGCAATTCGGCTGTGCAGTTTTATCCACATAGGATTATTCTCACGCCACGTCCAAGACTGTTTAAGTAATTCAACTAACATACTGTTATGCGTTGCCTGCGCGATGGCTAAATGAAATTCCCTATCACCGGATTCACTTTCTCCCGAAATCAGATCATTTCTCTCTTTTTCTAATGCGTTGCGCATGTTGGCAATATCGACTGGCGTCACTTGGAGCGCTGCAAACTCAGCGATATTACTTTCCAATAATTGGCGTGCTTGTAATAACTCAAAAGGCCCTGCGGCATTGATGGTTGTATCGCTTGAATAAGCGCATGGCAGGCGAATGATATAAATACCTGAGCTTTTGCGTACTTCAATGAGGTTTTCCAATTCCAATACAATTAATGCTTCACGAATAAGGGTGCGAGAAACGCCGAATTTTTCTGCAATTTCACGCTCTGTAGGCAGACGATCACCGGGAGAATAATCCATATCGATAATCATCTGGCGTAGTGATTGGGCTACTTCATGATAGGGGCGCTTGGATTCTGCAAAGTTCATCATTAATGCCGCCGTAAGGTAATAGACTTAAATGGAACGACTAAAAATGATGGTATTCTAAGACATCAATGCCAGAAATATAACCACCTATTCTTGTTACAATAGGTGGTTTTGAGAGAAAATTATTCTACTTTACGCATTCTATTTACCATTTCGAATAATTCCGGGTGTGTTTTAGCAATATTGTCATACAGGGGTTTAACTGCGTCTTGAAAGAGGGCTTTATCCACGACAATAAACTCAACACCTTGTTTTTCTGCTTTTGCACGCTCTTCCTGTTCTGATTTTTCCCAAAGTTGAATCATGTATTCTGAAGAGTTCAGTGCTGCTTTTTTTACAATCTCTTGCTGTTCAGGCGTTAATTTATTCAATGACTTGTTCGATATTAACAGCACATCAGGGATCATCGTATGCTCATCCAGCGAAAAGAATTTTGCTACTTCATTATGGCGGCTTAGCGTAAAAGAAATAATGTTGTTCTCCGCGGCATCCACAACCCCTTGTTGTAATGCGGTATAGAGTTCACCATAAGCTAATGGCGTTGGATTGCCTCCCAATCCTTTCACCATCGCAATGGCGGTTGGACTGGGTTGTACGCGAATTTTTAAACCTTTTAGATCTTCAGGCGTTTTAATCGGCTTTTTCGCATAAAAACCGCGTGCGCCTGCCTCATAGTAAGTGAGACCAATAAACCCCATGGTTTGACTTGAATCGAGGATTTCTTTACCGATATCGCTATTGATTATTTGTTGATAGTGCGTTTTATCGCGGAATAAATAGGGCAAGTTGAAAATGGCATAAGCGGGAGAGAAGGCTTCTAATTCTGCTGCATTGGACTTAGCAATATCCAAGGCGCCGTTTTGCATCAATTCAATGGATTCACGTTGGTTGCCCAATTGAGAATCAGAATAGATGCGAATACGGACTTCCCCGTTAGTTTTTTCTTTCACTTCGTTCGCGAACCGGGTCATGGCCTTATGAACAGCATGGTCTCGGTTCTGGTTATGGCTAAGTTTCAGTGTTGTTACGGCGAAAGCCTGAGATGTCCCCAGCATAAATATGATGCCAGTCGCTATGCCCGTCACAATGTTTAAAATTCGTTTGCGATTCTGCATGTTTGATTCTCCAGAGGTAAGTGTCGGTTTTTGTTATTTTCTGTGGACAACCATAATCAGATCTTACTGATTGGGCAAAAGGCAAAATTCAATTGGTCTACCTCAATCACAAAAAAATGGCATTATTGGTTAACCTTTCAGATTTGTGATCTCTCTCACCCTCTTTCAGGGAGTTATTTCTCTGTTTTTAGTGCGATCAGTATAGACTCTGCTGTCTGTGTAGACTTTAATTGGTAAACCAAAATGACAGGGATAAAATAAATGAAAAACCTTGTAGCGATTACCAATAAAAGTTTGGCATTTTTTATCATCTGCCTGCTGGCCTTTTTGGTTTTATGTGTGTCATGGCAGGTTATTTCTCGTTATGTCCTGGGTGCACCGAGCACTGAGACAGATGAATTAGCACGTTATCTGTTTATGTGGGTCGCAATGATTGGCGCTGTATATACAACGGGACAGCATCGTCATCTTGCTATCGATCTGCTGGTCATGAAATTAACCGGAGTAAAGAAAAGCATTATCGGTCTGATTATTCAGGCAGCAATAATTTCGTTCTCTTCTATTGTGCTGCTTTATGGTGGCAGCCTTCTTGTTTCATCGACACTGGAAAATGGTCAAATCACACCTGCATTAGGTTGGAAGATGGGATACATCTATTTATGTTTGCCTATTAGCGGAATATTGATGATTTTCTATGCGATGGTTGATGTGATCTCGATAGTTCAGCATTTTTCTGGTCAACCGCCAGTGGTGTCTGAGAGTCATTAATTTGTGGATACCCAATAGATTTCAAGTTGCATCGCAGCGGCAAGGGAACGAATCCCAGAAACATAGATAACTGTGTGACTGAGATTTGCCAAGTGAGCGCAGCCAACAAAGAGGCAGCTTGAAAGATGAAGGGTAGATAAGAGGTTAGAGTATGGATTGGTCTGTCATTACCGCACTCTTTGGCACATTTGCAATATTACTGGCATTGAGTGTCCCCGTTTCTTTTGCAATCGGCTTATCTTCGTTAGTCGCCATTACGATGACATTGCCGCTGGAATCTGCGATCACGGTCGTTGCGCAACGTATGGCTGCGGGAGTCGATAACTTCTCATTATTAGCGATCCCGTTCTTTATTCTTGCCGGGAATATGATGAACCAAGGTGGGATTGCGGCGCGTTTGATCAATCTGGCTAAGGTGATTGGCGGCCGTTTGCCGGGATCATTAATGCACGTCAATATTATGGCGAACATGCTTTTCGGGGCAATCTCAGGCTCGGCAGTGGCATCCGCTGCTGCGGTAGGGGGAACAATGGCGCCGATGCAGAGAAAAGAAGGATATGATCCGGAGTTGTCTGCGGCTGTAAATATCGCGTCTTGCCCTTCTGGTTTGCTGATCCCACCCAGCAATACCTTGATTGTGTACTCGTTGGTTTCGGGAGGGACATCCATTGCTGCCTTGTTCTTGGCGGGTTATATCCCCGGCATTATTATGGGAGTTTCACTCATGATTGTGTCTGCCATTATTGCCAAGAGGAAGGGCTATCCTGTTGCACCCCGGCCAACATGGAGCGAGTTTTTGGGTACAGCGTGGAAAGCCATCCCGTCATTAATGCTGATTGTGGTGATTATGGGGGGGATTATTGCGGGGATCTTCACGGCGACAGAAGCATCAGCCATTGCGGTGCTCTACAGTTTTATCCTCGCAGTGGTTATTTATCGTGAAGTCAGTTTCAAGCAACTGCCTAAAATTATTCTTGATTCAGCCGTTACCACATCGATTGTTTTACTGCTGATTGGCGTATCAATGGGGATGTCCTGGGCGATGGCCAATGCTGATCTGCCGTATCTGATTTCGGATGCGTTGATGGCGGTTTCTGATAATCCACTGACCATCCTGCTTGTCATTAATATTATCCTGCTGATTGTGGGGATCTTTATGGATATGACACCTGCCATTTTGATCTTCACGCCGATTTTCTTACCCGTTGCGATGAGCATGGGGATCGACCCTGTTCATTTTGGCATCATCATGACGTTTAATTTAGCCATTGGAATTTGTACACCTCCCGTAGGCAGTGCTTTATTCGTGGGTTGCTCTGTGGGGGAGGTGAGTATTGATAAGGTACTGAAACCGTTGCTCCCAATGTATGTTGCGCTGATCTCAGCGCTAGCGCTTGTGACTTATCTGCCGCAATTGAGTTTATGGTTACCTGAATTAGTCTTGAATTATACCCCCTCTTAAAGCGCGCTCTTTAATTGGTTGACCAAAGAGGAATTGATGATAATCGTTTCTTGGGGGTTTTATTAAATCTTAGGTGATGACTGTAGAAGTCACGGAAATACGTTCTGGTTTATAGGGGGAGTTATGAAACAAACTTGGCGTTGGTATGGGCCTGAAGATCCTATTTCATTAGCGGATATCCGTCAGGCAGGAGCCGCAGGGATTGTAACGGCATTACACCATATTCCCAATGGCGAAATCTGGCCTATCGATGAGATAGAACAACGTAAGGCACTGATTGAAACTAATCAACTTGAGTGGACAGTCGTAGAGAGTGTTCCCATTCATGAAGATATCAAAACGCAGACAGGAGATTACGAGCAATGGATCGCAAACTATCAACAAACCTTGCGTAACCTCGCTGCCTGCGGGATCAAAACAATATGCTACAACTTTATGCCTGTCCTGGATTGGACACGTACTGATCTCGAATATGAATTACCTGATGGCTCAAAAGCGTTGCGTTTTGATCAAATAGAATTTGCCGTTTTTGATATTCACATTTTGCAACGCCCTGACGCAGAAGAAGAGTATCCCGATGATGAAATTGTGCAAGCACAATCACGCTTCGCTTCAATGACAGAAGAAGAAAAACAAAAACTGACAAACACGATTATTGCTGGTCTTCCTGGTGCAGAGGAAGGCTATACCTTAGAACAACTTCGCCAACACCTAAAACGTTATACAGGCATTGATAAGGCCAAATTGCGTGAGCACTTTGCTTATTTCCTGAAAAAGATCATTCCGGTTGCGGAAGAAACCGGTATCAAAATGGCCGTTCATCCTGATGATCCCCCGCGTGAGATCTTAGGTCTGCCACGCATTGTTTCTACGATAGAGGATATGCGTTGGATGGCGGAAACGGTAGACAGCAATGCCAATGGCTATACGATGTGTACCGGATCTTATGGCGTGCGCGCGGATAATGATTTGGTGAAGATGATCAAATCATTTGGTTCCCGTCTCTATTTCCTCCACTTGCGCTCAACCCTACGGGAAGAAAACCCCTCCACGTTCCACGAAGCAGCACATCTTGCCGGTGATGTGGATATGTATGAAGTGATCAAAGCGGTTGCAGAAGAAGAACATCGCCGGTTGGCTGCGGGTGAAAATCACCTTATTCCAATGCGGCCTGATCATGGTCACCAAATACTTGATGATTTGAAAAAGAAAACAAACCCCGGCTATTCGGCAATCGGCCGCCTGAAAGGATTGGCTGAAATTCGTGGTCTTGAGTTGGGCATTCATCGTGCATTTTACCAAAAATAATTTCTGCGCTATCAGCCCTTGAACCCTGCATGGTAGTGGATGAATGTCACTCACTACCGCTTATTTGTGAGTCCGTCATGGAAAAAAATCTTGTCAATGTGGTCACTTCTGTCCCATGCCCTCGCTGGACAACCGAACGCCTGACTTCCCGTATGGTGCATTTAGGCTGTGGTGCATTTCATCGGGCGCATCAGGCGCTTTATACGCATCATGTATTAGAACAAACAGACAGTGATTGGGGATTCTGTGAAGTTAATCTGATGCTAAATGATGCTTCACTGATTGAAAATCTGAAAAAACAATCCATGCGCTATACCGTCGCAGAGAAAGGGCAGGAGGGGATCACATTAAAAATTATTGGCTCGATGAAAGAAGGGATGCACCCCTTAATCGATGGCGTTCAGGCGATTATCGAAAAAATGGCGCATCCTGATGTCGCCATCATCTCTTTGACCATCACCGAAAAAGGCTATTGTACCGATGCCGCGACAGGGCGTTTAGATCCAAATAATGTTTTGATTATTAAAGATCTTGCCAATCCCGCCGTGCCAAGATCAGCCATAGGGTATATCACCGCGGCCTTAAAATTGCGTTTTGAACGAAGCCTACCCGCGGTGACGATTTTGTCGTGCGATAACGTTCGGGAAAATGGACATGTTGCCCGCGAGGCCGTATTGAGTCTGGCGCGTTTGCAGGACGAAAACCTGGCACAGTGGATAGAAAACCAAGTGACATTTCCCTGCACGATGGTGGATCGTATTGTGCCGGCAGCCACCCCAGAAACGTTAACCGAAATTGCCCAACGGCTGGGCGTTGAAGATCCGTGTGCTATTGCCTGCGAACCTTTCCGCCAATGGGTGATTGAAGATAACTTTGTGAATGGGCGTCCAGATTGGGATCTTGCCGGTGCGCAATTTGTGGACGATGTGGCGCCATTTGAAATGATGAAATTGCGCATGTTAAATGGCGCTCATTCATTTCTGGCTTACTTGGGCTATTTGGGCGGCTATGCGCATATCTCCGATACGATGACAAATGCCGATTATCGTCGGGCAGTGTATGCACTGATGCTGAATGAACAAGCCCCGACTCTGTCGATGCCTGAAGATACCGACTTAGTGGCCTATGTGGATAACCTGATCGAACGGTTCGCTAACCCGGCGTTAAAACATCAGACATGGCAAATTGCGATGGATGGCAGCCAGAAATTGCCACAGCGCATGGTTGATTCTATTGAATGGCATCTCGTGCAGAGTAGTGACTATGGTAGAGATTACCGCCACTTAGCGCTTGGTGTAGCGGGTTGGATGCGTTATATCAGTGGTGTGGATGAACAAGGCCGACCCATTGATGTGCGTGACCCATTAAAAGCGACCTTTGCGGCGATTTTTGCCAAATATGATTATGCCAAATATGGTCATTCTGTTGCTGTGGTGGAAGAGGTGGTGAAAGCGTTACTGGCAATTGAATCGATCTTTGGTAAAAAATTGGCAAAAAACCGTGAATTTGTTGATAACGTTACCAAAGCCTACCAAAAATTATTGAAAGTTGGCGCCCGCCAAGCGATTGCGGCTCTTTAGCCATAGAGGAAATACAATAATGAAAACCTTTATGTGTGAAGATTTCCTGTTAAATAATGATGTTTCCCGCTGCCTTTATCATGATTACGCCGCATTGATGCCTATCTATGACTATCATTGTCATCTCAATCCAAAAGAGATTGCGCAAAATCGTAGTTTCCACAATCTTGGTCAAATCTGGTTGGAGGGTGATCATTATAAATGGCGGGCGATGCGTGCGGCAGGGATTGAAGAGGCACTTATTACCGATGCTGAAAGCAGTGATTACGAAAAGTACCTCGCTTGGGCGAAAACGGTTCCTCTGACGATCGGTAATCCACTGTATCATTGGTCACATCTGGAATTGCGACGCCCATTTGGTATGAGAGGCAAATTATTTGGGCCTGACACCGCAGAGGCTATCTGGCATGAGGCGAACGAGAAACTCTCTCAGCCTGAATTTTCTGCCCGTGGCATTATGCAGCAAATGCAGGTACGAATGGCAGGAACAACGGATGATCCCATTGATTCTCTCGAATATCATCAACAGATAGCAAAAGATAAAGACTTTACTATCCAAGTATTACCAAGCTGGCGTCCGGACAAAATCTTCAAAATTGAGTTGTCGGGTTTTTGTGACTATCTCGAACGATTAGGGGAAGCCGCAGATGTCGTTATCGGGTGTTTTACGGATTTATTGAAGGCATTAGAGCAGCGTCTCGAACACTTTCAGGATCACGGTTGTGTGGCATCGGATCATGGTATTGAACATGTACGTTATGCACCGATCCCCAGTGAAAACGTGTTAGATATCATTTTGCAAAAGCGCAGACAAGGGCAATTACTCAGTGAATTAGAAATAGCACAATTCACAACTGCGGTGCTGGTTTGGTTAGGAAAGCAGTACTCAAAACGTGGCTGGGTCATGCAAATGCATATTGGTGCTTTGCGCAATAACAACACGCGGATGTTTAATCTGTTAGGGCCAGACAGCGGTTTTGATTCCATTGGGGATAATCATATCGCTTACCCATTATCGCGCTTGCTGGATGAGATGGATAAAACCGATGAGTTACCGAAGACTATTCTTTATTGCTTAAACCCCCGTGATAATGAAGTGATCGCGACTATGATTGGCAACTTTCAGGGCGGAACTACCGGGGGCAAAATCCAATTTGGATCGGGCTGGTGGTTTAACGATCAAAAAGACGGTATGCAGCGTCAATTAGAGCAACTCTCCCAATTAGGGTTATTAAGCCAGTTTGTCGGTATGCTGACAGATTCACGCAGTTTCTTATCCTATACCCGTCATGAATATTTTCGGCGCATTCTCTGCAATATGCTGGGGAACGGAGTCGAAAATGGCGAAATCCCCCATGATGAAAAAATGCTGGGGCAGATAGTTCAGGATATCTGCTTCAATAATGCTGAACGTTATTTTCAGGCTATGGAGGGTTAAAGGATGCAGGTTCAGAAAATTGCTCTGATTGGCGAATGTATGATTGAGCTGAATGGCATCCCATTTGGTGCCATGACACAAAACTATGGCGGTGATGTGCTGAACAGCGCGGTCTATCTGGCTCGCGCTGGAGGCGATATGTTTGATGTCCATTTCGTCACGGTGATGGGAACGGACTCTTTGAGTGAAGGCATGATCTCACGCTGGCAGCAAGAAGGCATTAATACTTCGTTAGTGTTACGTGATAACGCGCGTCAGCCCGGTTTATACCTGATCCAACTTGATGAAAAAGGTGAACGTACATTTCTTTACTGGCGCAATAACTCAGCAGCGCGTTATCTCTTGCAGCATGCTGATTACCCCCTATTGCGCCAGCGATTGCAGAACATGGATGTGCTCTATCTCAGCGGGATCAGTCTGGCGATTTTGCCGGAAAATGATCGCCAACGGCTGCTCATTGATTTGAAACAGTTATCTTCTGACGGGAAAGTGATTTTCTTTGACAGTAATTATCGTCCGGCCTTATGGGAAAATGAAACGCAAGCTCGTGCGTGTTATCAGCAAATGTATGCCATCACTGATATTGCGTTAGTCACTGACGATGATGAAACGAGCCTCTGGGGAGATACTTCAACTGAGGAAAGTTTTCATCGCCTGAAAAGAATGGGGGTTAAACAAGCCATTATCAAAGCGGGTGAACGGGGCTGTTTTTATCGTGACTTAAGCGGTTGCAAGGCCACACAACCTATTAAGACCCAACCTGTGACACCTGTCATTGATACCACTTCGGCAGGCGATGCTTTTAATGCGGGTTTTATCGCGGGGCGGTTAAATGGGAAATCCATTCATGATGCCGCATTAATGGGGCATCAGCTCGCCGGGAGGGTGATACAGCATAAAGGGGCAATTATTCCGCAGGCAGCGACCCAAGGGGTTATCGCGCGTTTTTTAAAGTCGAACGAAATCGGAGAGAATGAAAATGCAAGAGATGATGATACGTTTGCGTCAGATTAAAATCGTGCCTGTGATAGCCATTGAAGAGGCCAGAGATATCATTCCCCTTGGTCACGCATTAGCAGATAACGGCCTGCCTATTGCTGAAATCACGTTTCGTACCGAGCGTGCCGCCGAAGCGATTAACCTGCTGAAGGCTGAACGGCCAGATATGCTGATCGGTGCAGGAACCGTGCTTCACAGTGAACAGGTTCGTCAGGCAAAAGCGGCAGGGGCAGAGTTTGTCGTCTCTCCGGGGCTTAACCCAAATACTGTACAGGCATGCCGGCAAACCGGTATCCCGATCATTCCCGGTGTGAATAACGCCAGCACAATTGAACAAGCGCTGGAATTAGGCATCGATTTTGTCAAATTCTTCCCTGCTGAACCATCGGGTGGCACGGTGATGATTAAAGCGCTACTGGCACCGTACCCACAGTTACAAGTCATGCCGACAGGTGGGATCAGTGTGAAGAACATTCGCGATTATCTTGCTATCCCACAAATTGTGGCATGTGGTGGATCATGGATGGTTAGCGCACAGTTGATCCAAGATAAAGAGTGGAAAAAGATAGGTAAATTGGCACGAGAGGCGGCTGAGTTAGTGAATGCCTGCTGAGGTGATAATTTCTTTATGATTTTTACCTGAGTTTATATCTCTCTGATACGTTGAGTGTAACGCTTGGCTGGTCACATGACATTTCCCGGTTAATGTCTTTTCTGCCAGCCACTGGTCATATATTAAGTTTTTAAGTGAAAATAAAATAAATTAAAAATGATTGAAAGCATCCGGTAGTAAATTATTTTCAAGCGATTAAATTGGGTTCAAGATAGTGTGCAATGTTACCATTTGTGAAATGATAATAAAAAATGACATATTGTTATTGTTTCAGCTTTCAATTTGGGCTTACTGCGTTTATCATGCGCGCTTCGTAATTTCAACCGGCGCCACTGGCTTTGAGCTTTAGCGGAGAAATGATGCTTCCTGCTAGCTGACACAGTCTTTTCCCGTGGCGGTTCTATCTGCATTATTCCAAGGGATAGATGATAGCATAAATGACTGAGAATACCTCTCTGACACCACTTGTTGAATTGAAAGCCTTGAATAAGGGCTTCGACGGCAAACAAGTTATTTCACAGCTTGATCTGACAATCAATGATGGCGAGTTCCTGACCATTCTGGGGCCATCCGGTTGTGGCAAAACCACAGTACTCCGTTTGATTGCCGGGCTAGAAGATGCTGATTGTGGCAAAATTTTACTGGAAGGGCAGGATATTACCGATATTCCCGCCGAGCACCGTCACGTCAATACGGTTTTCCAGAGTTATGCCCTGTTCCCCCACATGACCGTATTTGAAAACGTCGCTTTTGGACTTCGAATGCAGAAGACACCGGAAAAAGAGATTGCTCCGCGTGTTGAAGAAGCATTGCGCATGGTTCAGCTTGAAGAGTTTGCCCAGCGTAAACCTGCTCAGCTTTCCGGCGGCCAGCAGCAACGTGTGGCGATTGCCCGTGCGGTAATCAATAAACCCAAAGTCCTGCTGCTGGATGAATCACTGTCCGCGCTCGATTACAAATTGCGCAAGCAGATGCAAAATGAGCTGAAGGCGCTCCAGCGTAAGCTCGGCATCACCTTTATCTTCGTTACCCATGATCAGGAAGAGGCTCTGGTAATGTCAGACCGCATCGTGGTTATGCGCGACGGACGCATTGAACAGGATGGTTCTCCGCGTGAGATTTACGAAGAGCCGAAAAACCTGTTTGTTGCCCGCTTTATCGGCGAAATCAATATCTTTGATGCTGAAGTATTGCAGCGTATTGATGAGCAGCGGATACGCGCCAATGTCGAAGGCCATGAATGTGATATTTTCACTTCGTTGCCCGTGACGGTCGGGCAAACGCTGAAAGTATTGCTGCGCCCGGAAGACCTGCGCGTCGAAGAGATCAACAACGGTGAGCAAGTATCGGGCCTGATTGGTTATGTCCGTGAGCGTAACTACAAGGGCATGACGCTGGATTCAGTGGTCGAAATGGAAAATGGCAAGATGGTCATGGTGAGTGAGTTCTTTAACGAAGATGATCCTGATGTTGACCATTCCCTGAACCAGAAAATTGCCGTGACTTGGGTAGAAAGCTGGGAGGTTGTGCTGGTCGATGAAGAAGACGCGTAAGCTATTCCAGAATATCGTCATTACGGGCATCGTCGCTTGGCTGATGCTGTTCGTCTTTTTGCCGAATCTGATGATTATCGGAACCAGCTTCCTGACCCGTGATGATGCCAATTTAGTGAAGATGGTATTCTCGCTGGATAACTATACCCGATTGTTCGATCCACTGTACGCCGAGGTGTTGCTGCATTCGCTGAATATGGCGATTGTGGCGACGCTGTGTTGTCTGTTGATTGGCTATCCATTCGCTTTTTTCCTGGCACGTATGCCGCAGAAACTGCGCCCACTCATGCTATTCCTGCTGATCGTACCGTTCTGGACGAACTCGTTAATCCGTATTTATGGCTTGAAGATGTTCCTCAGTACCCGCGGATATTTGAATGATTTTCTGCTGTGGGTGGGGATTGTTGATAAACCGTTGCGCATTATGTATACCCCCGAAGCGGTTGTATTGGGGCTGGTTTATATCCTGCTGCCGTTTATGGTGATGCCGCTCTATTCCAGCATTGAGAAACTGGATAAACCCTGTCTGGAAGCGGCGCGCGATTTAGGGGCAGGGAAATTGCAGACGTTTATCCGCATCATTGTGCCACTCACCATGCCGGGCATTATCGCCGGTTGTTTGCTGGTATTGCTGCCAGCGATGGGGCTGTTCTACGTGGCTGACTTGATGGGCGGAGCAAAGAACCTGCTGATCGGTAATGTGATTAAGAGCCAATTCCTCAGCATCCGTGACTGGCCGTTTGGGGCGGCGACCAGCATCTGTCTGACGCTGGTAATGGGGCTGATGTTGCTGGTTTACTATCGTGCGGCTAAGCTATTGAACAAGAAGGTGGAACTGGAATGATCAGACGCCTGTTGCGCGGTGGCTTCATGACCATCGTTTATGCTTACCTGTATATTCCGATTATCATTCTGCTGGTAAGTTCGTTTAACCAATCACGTTTTGGTATTAAATGGCAGGGTTTTACCACTGAATGGTACAGTTTACTGTTTTCCAACGACAGCCTGCTTCAAGCGGCAGGTCACTCTCTGACGATGGCGGTAGCCTCCGCCACGTTTGCGACCTTGATTGGCTCTTTAACTGCGGTGGCGTTGTATCGTTACTCGTTCCGTGGCAAAAAATTCGTTGGCGGTATGCTGTTTGTGGTGATGATGTCGCCGGATATCGTGATGGCGATTTCCTTGCTGGTGCTGTTTATGCTGCTCGGCATCTCACTGGGGTTCTGGTCACTGCTGTTTTCGCATATCACCTTCTGCCTGCCGTTTGTGGTTGTCACGGTTTACTCCCGCCTGAAAGACTTCGATGTCAAAATGCTGGAAGCAGCACGTGATTTGGGAGCAAGTGAACTGACCATCCTGCGAAAAATCATTCTGCCGTTGGCGATGCCAGCAGTCATGGCGAGTTGGTTACTGAGTTTTACCCTGTCGATGGATGATGTGGTTGTTTCCTCATTTGTGACGGGGCCGAGCTATGAAATCCTGCCACTTAAGATCTATTCAATGGTAAAAGTAGGAATTTCGCCGGAAGTGAACGCATTGGCAACGATTTTGTTACTTATGTCGTTGGTTTTGGTGATGATTAGCCAATTTGTAATGCGTGATCGCATGGGTAAGTCTTAATCTTCTTTTAAGCGTGGTTGTAGGTTGACCACGCTTTTGCTCTATTAAAAATAGAATTTTTCCCCGATTAACCAAAATTTCTTTCGTAACCGTCTATTCAGCAAGAAACAAGTCACTTTACCCCATGAAACGTCGCTTTTATAATAGCCGTTTTTTGGGGGGTAGGTTCATGCAGAGCCTATATACGATACTGACGCACTAACTGTGTGGAAACATGACATGAAAAAGTGGTTTTATCTGTTAGCCGCAGGGATGATGGCATTAAGCATTGGCTCGGTAAATGCGGCTGCTAATGATGGCAAGACGCTGTATTTCTACAATTGGACTGAATACGTTCCGCCTGGTTTGCTCAACCAGTTCACTAAAGAAACTGGGATTAAGGTGATTTATTCCACCTATGAATCCAATGAGAGCATGTATACCAAGCTGAAAACCTATAAAGACGGCGCTTATGATTTAGTGGTTCCATCCACTTACTTTATCTCCAAGATGAGTAAAGAAGGGATGTTGCAAAAAATCGATATCAGCAAACTGAGCAACTTCCATAATCTTGATCCGAATTTGCTGCATAAGTCTTTTGATCCGAATAACGATTACTCTATCCCTTATATTTGGGGAGCAACGGCAATTGGCGTTAATCGCGATACTATTGATCCAAAAACCCTCTCTTCTTGGGCTGATTTTTGGCAACCGAAGTACAAAAGCAGCTTAGTGCTGACTGACGATGCCCGTGAAGTTTTCCAGATGGCGTTACTGAAATTGGGTTATTCCGGCAATACCACCGATCCGAAAGAGATTGAAGCCGCTTATCAGGAACTGAGAAAACTGATGCCAAATGTACTGGCATTTAACTCTGACAACCCTGCTAACCCATTTATGGAAGGTGAGGTTGATATCGGTATGATGTGGACTGGCTCTGCTTATGTTGCACGTCAGGCTGGCACACCTGTTGAGATTATTTGGCCGAAAGAAGGCGGGATTTTCTGGATGGATAGCTTGGCTATTCCAGCGAATGCCAAGAATGTCGATGGTGCGATGAAGTTGATCAATTTCTTGTTGCGTCCAGAGATTGCAGCACAAGTAGCCAAAAAAATTGGTTACCCAACCCCGAATCTGGAAGCGAAGAAATTACTGCCTAAGGTAATGACAGAAGATAAGTCTCTCTATCCAGATGAAGCCGTGATCCAAAAAGGAGAATGGCAGAATGATGTTGGCAATGCCAATATCTTATACGAAGAGTATTTCCAAAAATTGAAAGCAGGTCAGTGATCTGAAATTCAATTAAGTTATTGGGGAAGCGTTGCTTCCCCTTTTAATATCTGAGGATTATTCCTTAAAGACTTGGTTACGATGCCAAGCGATGAAACTTTCCAACGGATAATAGTTTTTGTTCTGGGGGCGTAATATTGGCTGTTTTGCAAAATTCCAAAAAAGTTGTTTAACTATCTGGCCGCCATTAATACTTTCTGAAACCAGTAAATTCATATTATTGTCAATTGATTGGATGTGAATTTAACTTTAGTTCTCTTCTATTTAATAAACATCCTCTTTCTGTTCCCTCGATTGTCTGATAAATAATAGTTTATTCTAATCCTGTGCTCAGAAAACATTATTTCTGAAGCGAGAATTTAAAATAAAAATAACAAACGGAAATGTTTTGTGAAAATTAATAATATAAAGGAATTGCTCTTATTAAAGATTATTTCCTCTGGTGACTTTTTGCCGGAACAGAAATTATATCCTCTGATTTAGACCTTAAGTTAAATAAATCCAGGCGATGAACATGCTTGTGGCTGATGCAATAAATGGATTATGGCGTGAGAAATGAGGCGGAGTAGATGATGAATAATACAGACTGTCAAATGATAAAGAGGCCAGAATGAACTGGAGAACCGAACGGTTAGGATACCGGCTATTATGTTGTTTATTAGGATGGGGAACGGTTTTTATTGTTTACTATTTTACGGCTAACTATTACTTAAACGAGCAAGTGACGATATTGCGACTTTCTGCCATTGATGAATGGATCGTATTTTCCTCCAATGGCATCTGGTTCTATCTCTCTTTCTTCCTATTGATACCGTTGGCTTATCTGTTCAGTCCATTATCCCGTGTACGTTGGTTAATGTTGGCAATGCAGGGTTGTGCCCTATTTTCTGGCCTGATCTACTTGCTCTATCCTACAACGCTCGATTATCCACAGATTACAGGTGATAAGTTTGTGGATCAGCTACTTAATCATGTGGTCGCGATAGATTCATCACAAAATTGTTTGCCTTCATTACATGCTTCGTTGACCGCATTATCTGTGTATGCGCTTTGGCAAGGAAAACAAAAATCCTGGCGGCTGTTGTGGTTAACGTGGGGAGTATCGATATGTTTTTCCATTATTCAATTGCGGCGGCATTTATTTATCGATCTTATGGCAGGGTTATTAACAGCAATTGTTATTGGCATCTTGTGTCAGTTAATTTTACAGGCGGTTGCGGATCGTTCTGATCGCAAGCCAACCAGCAAACGGAGTAGTGCATGAGCGGCAGAAAAATAAGATGGAATAGGAATCAAATAGCACTTGATTTATTGAAATCATTTTTCTGAACAGCAATATATTATTCAGAGTAATTTTTTCATCATTTTTGTTTTTAAATATATACTTTATGAGCTAGGCGATTTATTTCATTTTAGGGTGCAAATAACCAAAAATATTGGATTAATATTTAATTGCTGTTTCTTTTGAAGAACTGGACTTAAATGGTTTTTCATTGAAATAAAAAACCAATAAAACTATTTCTTATGACTAAGTTCAGTTGGTTTATTTGTAAATTAACATTTATCTTTATTTCACATAAATACAACAAGTTCCATGATTAAATCTCATGGAACTTTAATTTCATTAAAAAAATTTTATAGCATCGAAATAGTGAGCCGGGAAAAATTTTTATTTTTCATGCATCTGTGTTGAATATTTCAATTTAGTAATATGATGTATCATAAATATCTACTTCCTGTTTGACCGACTATCTGATAAATACTTATTTAATCTAACCCTATACTCAGAACTAACTTTATATTCTGATAATAAATTTAAACAAAAAATTAACACTTGGAAGTAATAATAAAATGAAAAATTCAAATGAATTGATCCCATTAAAGATCATTGCGTCTGGCACTGCTTTGCCAGAAAATAAAGTGTATTCATCCGATTTAGATTTGAAATTAAATAAACCGAGTGGTTTTGTAGAAAAGCATTCCGGAATAGAATATCGTTATCATTCTGATTATCAGGCATCTCAAGCTAAATTAGCCGTAGATGCATTACATGATACTTTAAAAACACATCAAATCCAGCCGGATTCAATTGATCTGTTAATTTCAGCTTCTGCAATCCCGATTCAAGCTTTACCTTATTCTGCGGCACATATTTTAAAAATGAGCCGATTAAAGGCAGGAACTGCCTGTTTTGATATTAATTCAAGCTGTGTGAGTTTTATCTCTGCTCTGAGTGTTGCCAGCGGATTGTTGGCGACCAGACAGTATCGGCGTATTGCGATTGTCTCCGCAGAGATGGCTTCCCGTGGCATTGACTGGTCACATCAGGAATCTTCATTGATTTTTGGTGATGGAGCGGCTTGTATGATCGTCGAAAGAGGGGATGGGCAAAGCGGGATTGTGACCTACAAACATGAGACTTATCCAGAAGGTCTCGAATTATGTGAGATCCGGGCTGGCGGAACTCGCAAGAATCTTCGTGCGGGCATGGAAGATAGTGATTTTCTGTTCCAGATGCAAGGTAAGCCACTGTTTAAACTGACTGCTTCATTAATTGAAGGCTTTACAGAGCGTGTACTGGCGAGCGCAAATCTTGAAATGTCCGATATTGATACCGTGGTTCCCCATCAGGCAAGCCATTTGGGGCTGAAACATATTCGTAATCGATTGAATATCAGGGATGAGAGATTTATGAATATTTATCGTTATCGCGGAAATCAGGTCGCAGCATCGATTCCTAGTGCTCTGCATGAAGCCATGATTACCGATCGCTATTATGGCCGTGATTATGTGATGTTGCTTGGCACAGCGGCTGGGCTTTCATTAAGTGAGATGATTTTAAGACCATGAAAATCCTTGTAACTGGAGCAACAAGCGGCTTAGGTCGTAATGCCGTTGATTACCTGTTATCGCGCGGGGAGGCGGTGGTGGCAACCGGGCGTGATCCGCAGGCGGGAGAGTTGTTAACTCAATTGGGAGCTAAATTTCGCCGTGCTGAACTGGGGACGCTAACGGTGGATGAAGCAATCGAGCTGATGTCAGATTGTGATGCAGTCTGGCATTGTGCCGCCAAATCTTCTCCCTGGGGTGATCCTGATGAGTTTGAACGTATCAATTTGACTGCGACATATATATTGGCGCAGGCGGCAGGAATATGCGGTATCCAGCGATTTGTCCATATTTCTACGCCAGCCGTATATTTTAATTTTTCACACCAACAGCATATTACTGAAAATCAGCGTAGTCAGCATTTCGCCAATGATTACGCCCGAACGAAGTTTCTGGCGGAAGAGTGCATACTCAAACTGATTCGCCGCTATCCAGACACAACTTATATTATTTTGCGCCCCCGTGGGTTATTTGGCCCACATGACCGAGTGTTATTGCCGCGCCTGCTGGTCCAGGTTAAATCCAGTAAAGGCGTTATGGCCTTGCCTGCGGGTGGGAAAAATGCCTTGGATCTCACTTATGTAATGAATGTTGTCCATGCCATGTCATTGGCGACCCAACGCGAAGGCTTACAAAGCGGGGCGATATATAACATTACCAATCAGCAGCCACAACCATTGGCGAAAACCTTAGGACAGTTATTTGATGAGATGCAGTTTGGCTATCGAATCAAATCATTGCCTTATCCATTTCTGTATGGTGCTGCGGCAGTATTGGAAGGAATGGCTATGCTCACCCGAAAAGAGCCGTTACTGACTCGTTACGGTATTGGGGCGGCTTATTATTCCATGACACTGGATAACTCAAAGGCACGGGAAGAACTGGGGTACTCGCCGATTTATACCATGGAAGAAGGCATTCATTTAACGGCCAATTGGTTAAAACAGATAGATCAGCAGGCGGGATTACATGGTTAAGATGCGTGTTTTTGAAGTGGGATACTGCACTCATCCCGGCTGCATGGCACTGAAAGGTGCCAGTCTGCGCATATGTAAATTTCCGGCCCGCGCATGGTTGCTGGAGTGCAATGACAAACGTTGGCTACTCGATACTGGATATGCCAGTCATTTTTACGATCATACCCGCAGTGGGGTTATTCGGTTATATCGCACAGTCACGCCAGTCTACTTTGACACCAAAGATGCATTGGTGATGCAACTGAAAGAAGAGGGCATTCAAGCGCGTGATATTGATGGCATTATCATTTCTCACTTTCATGGTGATCATATTGCTGGATTGCGGGATTTCCCACAGGCCAAATTTATCTGTTCGGGGGAAGGTTGGCGGAAAACTCGCAACTTACGCGGTATTGCTGCGCTGAAAAAAGCATTTGTACGGGGATTAATCCCAGAAGATTTTGAATCCAGAGCCTGTTTTTATGAAGGGTTTGAAACCAGTCCGCTGCCAGAAGAATTGGCGGTATTGGGTGAAGGTTATGCTGTGCCAGAAAGCCAGAAACAGATGTTTATTATTCCACTGCCCGGTCATGCGGCGGGGCATCTCGGCCTTTGTATATTGACTGAACAGGGGTGGGTATTGTTGGCGGGCGATGCGGCTTGGTCACCAAGTAACTACCGTGAACTGCGTGGGCCTGCAAAGTTGGCGAATATCATTATGGATGACAGCCGCGCCTATTACGAAACATTGAATAAATTGCACCAAATTGACCAAAAGCAGATTCCTATCCAGCTATGTCACGAGGGAGATTTGGAATGATACTTAAAACGCTTTGGTACTATTGGCGAGCTAAAAAACAGTGGAAATTTTCCAACCGACAGCAGCTTGAACAACATCAATCGAGAGAGCTAGCGAAATTCAGGCTCAGGGTACTGGCGAAAAGCCCTTATTTTGCCTCATATGGTGATTTACCGTTGGTGGAATATCCGCTCATGAATAAAGCCATCATGATGGAAAATTTTGACCGGATGAATACGGCAGGTCTCAAGCGTGATGCGCTCTTGGAGTGTGCGCGATTGAGCGAACAGTCACGCGATTTCAAACCGACGGTCGGTAAATTCAGCGTTGGAATGTCATCGGGCACATCAGGGCAGCGGGGGATTTTCGTTATCAGCCCTAAAGAGCGGGATATTTGGGCTGGAACTATGCTCGCCAAAATGCTACCGAACGGTTTATTTCATGGTGAGCGGGTCGCGCTGTTTTTGCGGGCAGGAAACAATCTCTACGACAGCGTTCAGAATCGCTGGATATCCTTCCGTTTTTTTGATTTGTTCGCTGATTTTAATCAGCAGGTGCAAGCGTTGGCAGAGTATAAACCAACGATTATCGTGGCTCCTGCTCAAGTACTGCGGGCGCTCGCCTTGAAAATTCAACAAGGTGAAGTGTCCTTGTCACCAGCGAAAGTGATCTCAGTGGCAGAAGTGCTGGAGCCGCAGGATCGTCAATTGTTGGAGAACGTATTCAGGGAGGTGGGAGAAATTTATCAGGCAACGGAAGGTTTTCTGGCGTGTACTTGCTCGCATGGAACCCTGCATCTTAATGAAGAATTTCTTCATATAGAGCCAAAATGGATTGATGAATCCCGTTTTAACCCGATCATTACTGATTTTACACGGGAATCTCAGCCAATTGTGCGTTATCAGCTTGATGATATTTTGGTGGTGAAGAAAACCCCGTGTACTTGTGGCAATCCAGCATTGGCGATAGAGCGCGTTGAAGGGCGTAGTGATGATCAGTTAATTTTACCTGCGCTTGACGGGGGCATAGTGAGTATTTTCGCCGATCCTTGTTCACGGATCATTGCCAATACCCTGCCGCTGACGAGTGATTATCGACTTACGCAAACGGAGTTGTTGCTGAAATTAGAAGGCGATTGTGCCATTGAGATTCTCCAGCAATGCCAATCAGCGCTGTCAGACTATTTTGCCAAACAGGGTGTTGATATCGATAAACTTGAGTGGCGGTGCGTATCACAAACGATATTGCCGGATCTGTTTAATAAACGTCGTCGGATTATCAGGAAAAAGGGATAGTTTAAAGGAATAATTTGTAGAACGGGTGGTTTAATACTGCTCGTTTTTACGTGAAGTTAAGGCAAATCAAGTAATGTATATCCCATTAACATATCTCATGAAAGAGCTACGCTTTTCAATGAACTTAAATAACGCCGGTAGGAGAAGGATGGGATAGCTGGTTTGATGGCGAAAATATGACCCCTGATTTTATCCAGTGCGCCGTAAAACCTCGGCCTTCAGAGGATGTCAAAAACCGATTATGCCAGTGATCGAAATTCAAGAGCAGGCGGGGTTAATTCAGTCAGTGGCAAGAGTGAGACCATGGATAACATTTAAAGCCTGATGGTGAAGAGCTGGTTTTAGCCAGCCCTGATTCATATTCTTGTTGAATATCTTTATCGGTAAAACAATATTAATAATTATTTTGCCGCATCCAACGCTTGTGAAAGATCTGCAATAATGTCGTCGCTGTGTTCGATTCCAATAGATAGGCGAATCAGATCCCGTGATACACCTGCTTTTACCAGTTCTTCATCATTTAGCTGACGGTGAGTTGTTGATGCAGGGTGACAAGCCAATGATTTGGCATCGCCAATATTTACCAGACGTACAATCAGTTGCAGGGCATCAATAAAACGGATGCCCGCATCTTCTCCCCCTTTAATGCCGAAAGAAAGAATTGAAGCCGGTTTTCCCCCCATATAACGGACAGCCAAATCATGCTCTGGGTGTGCAGGCAATCCCGCATATTTAACCCATGACACTTGAGGGTGTTTTTCCAGATATTGGGCGATTTTTAGGGCATTTTCAGTATGACGCTCCATACGAAGTGCCAAAGTTTCAAGACCTTGTAGGATGAGAAAAGCATTAAATGGTGAAAGTGCCGCCCCAGTGCTGCGCAGTGGCCCAACACGGCAGCGGGCGATAAAGGCTGCGGCACCAAAATGTTCGGTATAAGTTATCCCGTGATACGAGGCATCCGGTGTGCTTAGGATGGCAAAGCGATCTTGATGTTTTTCCCATGGGAATTTTCCTGAATCAACAATGATTCCACCAATCGAAGTACCGTGGCCTCCGATATATTTGGTCAGGGAGTGGATAATAATGTCTGCACCATGCTCGAACGGACGGCATAGATAAGGAGTGGCGACGGTATTATCGACAATCAGGGGAATTCCGTGCCAGTGGGCAATATCTGCCAGTGCTTGGATATCAATGATATTCCCGCTTGGATTGGTTATGGATTCACAGAATATTGCTTTGGTTTTCTTATCAATCATCTCTTCAATGGCAGCAATATCGTCATGAGCCACGAAACGGGTCTCAATCCCAATGCTTGGGAAAGTGTGTGCCATTAAGTTATAAGTACCACCATAGAGTTTCGCCACCGAAATAATGTTATCCCCAACCCTTGCAATGGTTTGAATAGCGTAGGTGATCGCCGCCATCCCAGAAGCCACTGCAAGCGCACCAATACCCCCTTCTAAAGCGGCGACCCGCTTTTCCAATACATCGTTTGTTGGATTCATTATGCGGGAGTAAATGTTGCCTTCGACTTTTAAGTCAAAAAGATCTGCGCCATGTTGGGAGTCATCGAAAGAATAGGAAGTCGTCTGATAAATGGGGACAGCAACAGCTTTGGTTGCTGGATCTGATGAGTAACCGGCATGGATAGATAGTGTTTCTAATTTCATTCTCATTTCCTTTAGTTAAGTAAAGTGTAACGGGTGTTTGAGACTGATAATCAAGAATAGTGGCGCGTTTTTTTGTTGGATGTTGATTGCGGTTCCTGTATTAGCTTACAGATATATCTTATAAGAGATTATTTCATACTGGAATATAAGTACAATTATCATTCTATGTCTTATTGTTGACTAATAAAATTAAAGAAAAAATTATAGCCAATTTACAAAGTGATATTGTGTTGGATCAACATCAAAAATAAATATCAATAGATATCAATTTGATACTGGGTTAAAAGGGAGGTATTTGGTTTTTTGATGAAGCATCTCTATAAATTAAATTGATACCATAATGTTAATAATTCAATCTTCCTCACATTTGTTGCATTTTACCCGATAGCCTGACCGAAACTATCTATACTTTAAACGGTTAAAACGTTTAGTAAACATAAAAGGTAATCGTTAATGGAGATGAGAAAGGCGCTTCTTGCAACTTTAGTCGTATCCGGTTTTATGTGTGGCTCAGTCGCTTATGCTGATTCACAGACTGTCGCAGTGGGTTACGCTCAAAGTAAAATCCAAGATATTAAAAATCTTCGCGGTGTGAATCTTCACTACCGTTATGAATGGGATTCTCCTGTGAGTATTATTGGCTCATTTGCGTATATGAAAGGTAATGAAAGTCATAGCGGCTATAATGATTACGGGCCTAGGAAAGCCAATGCTGATCTAAAATATTATTCGTTGATGGCTGGCCCAGCTTACCGAATTAATGATTATATGAGTGTTTATGGATTGTTGGGTTTTGCCCATTCAAAAGTCGATCTTTCCGAGGGTGAAACTGAGCGTGGAAGAAATGGGGAAATAATTTATTATTCTGTAAAAGCGGATAATAAATCAACCAGTTTAGCCTATGGCGCAGGAGTGGAAATCAATCCCATGCCAAATCTCAGCCTTTATGCTGGCTATGAAGGTTCATCATTAAAAGGTCATGAAGATCGGTTTAACATTAATGGATTTAATATCGGTGTGGGATATCGTTTCTAAACAACAAATTTAAGGCGTATATTTCTTGATGTGTTCGGGGGGATGTTTATTTCTCTTTGATGCAGCTCTCAATATCTATTGGGATTAAATCAAGATCGGATTCTTATAACAAAAGGTGCTTTTCTATATTGGAAAGTACCTTTTTGTAATTATTGCGTTAATTATGGATTCACATAATTATCATTCCTATCATAATTGACGGAATTTACTCATAAAGGGATTAAATAATAACATTAAGTTACATAAAATTTAGTAGTTATGTATTCATTTATTATGACAATGGCTTGACCTGATTTTTCTTTGAATATATAAGTTTTGTTTGAAAAATAATCATCAGTCTGAGATTAACGAAGCTTTTTTATGATGGGGACATAACAATGTCAACGCTGATTCATTGTAATAAGGTTAACTTTGGTATTAATTCAAAGCCATTATTTAGCAATCTTTCCATAACTATGAAAGAAAACGACAGAATTGCATTGGTCGGTTATAACGGCACAGGAAAAACTCACTTACTTAAGCTATTGGCTGGCATTGAAAAACCGGATGAAGGGCTTATTGAGTATGCTAATGGTCTGAGATTGGAAATGGTTTCTCAGTTTATTGACGGCGCATTGCTTGAAATGACCTTACTTGAGTCTATTTCCCAAAAAGTGAAACAAGTTGATGAATATGGTGACTATAAAGCTGCATCTATGCTTTATAATTTTGGCTTTCAGGATACTGATTTTAATACTAAAGTCGCTGATCTCAGCGGTGGACAGAAGACAAAGTTGATGTTTGCCATGAGTGCGGTCGTGGAACCCGATATTATTTTATTCGATGAACCCAGTAACCACTTGGATGCCAATACCCTGAAATTCTTCGAGGATTTTTTTAATAATAATCTAAAGAGTGCTTTTATCATTGTCTCCCATGACAGAAACTTTCTGGATAACGTTACCAATCAGACAGTTTTCTTGCGTGACCAACAACTGATGTCGTTTTCCCTGCCATTCAGTCAGGCATTTGAAGCGTTACAAGAAAAAGATGAGTCTGATGCTCTGCGATTGAAAGCAGAGGAGAAAAATATTCGACGCATACAGGAAAGCGCAAAACGCTTGGCACTGTGGGCAAAACTTTACGATAACGAAAAGTTCGCCAGAAAAGCCAAATCGATGGAAAAGCGTGTCGAAAAACTCGAACAGAGTAAGACCAGAACCACCGAAGGTGAAACTTATCGTTTATCGTTGGATGCTGACACGATCAAATCCAAACAGATGTTGCAGATTGAGGAAAAATGGATTGGTTATCAACTGAATGGGCAGTTTAATTCTTTATTTTCTACCAATGGATTGTATATCCGGCCGGGAGATAGAATTGCTTTGTTGGGGGACAATGGCGTGGGGAAATCCACCCTGATTCATACCCTTGTTGAGGCTTACAATAAGGCAAGAAGTAAGCAAGATACGCAGTTGGAAAATTCGGCTTACGATATCGAAAATATCATTTTTTCCCCGCAGTGTAATATGGGCTATCTCGATCAGGAATTAGAGAAAATCCCGCTGAATGAATCGATTTTTGATGTGGTTAGAAATAACACGCCGAATATCGACGATATCACCTGTAAGCAACAATTGATTGCAGCAGGGTTTGAATATGCGGATTTTAATAAATTGGTGGGAAGATTAAGTGGTGGTGAACGCTCCAGGCTAATGTTTTTAATCTTGAAATTAAATAAACATAATTTCTTGATTCTCGATGAGCCGACTAACCATTTGGATATTTTTGGCAAAATGGAATTGGAAAGTGAATTGATTAATAACGGAATGACAATATTAATTACTTCGCATGACAAGGCGTTTATTGATAACGTCGCCAATCGTTTTTTGCTGATTAAAAATGGCGAGTTGGAAGAAGTGACATCCAGCGATGGATATTATCTATTCCTGAATGAAAAAGTGATTTCTTCTCAAAAAAAGGTGATCTCTTCTCAAAAAGAAGTAGTTAGAGATCGGGGAAGCACACTTGATGAATCAGAAATATTAGCGGATTTAGCGGATGAAGAGACAGTTCTTCAACGTATTGTGGTATTGGAAAAAAATCTGGCGGAGGATTTGGCTCGGAAACCGAAACATCAGAAGCTGAAAAATCAGGAGATATGGAGAAAGGAAATTAAGAGACTCTATGAAATTTTAGAATAAATCTGGCGCCCCTAATTCGGGGCGCTCATCGTTATAAATTACATACTGCATAATTACAGAATTCGTTCAGCGGCGGCGGCATCGTGCCAGTCTTTAAACTCTTTCAATAACAGATCGTACAGCTGATCTTCTTTTACGGTAGCAAAATTGTCGATCGCAAAGAAATGGGTGTTATCAAGACGACGATCGGTAAAGTTATCGAGATCTTCCAGTATTCCGTAATTCGAACCACCCAGACCAACAAACTTCCAAAAAATAGGATAATTTGCTGAACGTCGAATAGCATCTTTGATCTGACGAGTTTTACTAATACCACCGTCGGTAATAAACACAATATAGACAGGTAGATCACTGTCTTTAAAAAAGTCGATAACCTCTTCCATAACTGGTGGTTCATTATTTACACCGCCGAGACCAGGAAGAATTTCCCACATAGAGCGTTTTATAGCGGTCTGTATTGTATGAATATAGCCATCAAGATTATCAAGGGTTACGTCCTGATATTTTTTGTGTTTTGAGGCAAATCCCCAGAGATCCATTGAACCGTCATCGTCAAATTGCACAGCCAGTACCGCAATACGATCCAGCACAGCCTGCACATAGTCTTTTTTGAATTGATTGTGCATCGATCCTGATGCATCAAGAACAAATGCAACTCGTGCTTTTATTGATTGCAGTTTGTGTTTATTCAGGCTGATAGTTGCATTTTTGGCAAGGCTTACAAGGCGTGGTGCTTTGTCCTGTAATTTTTTCTCAAGGCTGATAGTTGGGCTAGGAGGTGGATTATCTGAAGGCACAGGTTGCTCCACATCGACACCAAAATTCACAGCCAGAGGCCCCAGCCCACCATTGAATCCTTGCCCAAGAGCCCGAAGTTTCCAGTTGCCGGAGTGCCGATAAATTTCCGCAACAATCATGGCCTTTTCAGTTCTACCCGCGGTTGAAACAGTGAAGCTAGCAATATTTGGGGCTTCAAATTTCAGTTGTTGAAGATTGGCAACTGAATCCGGGCCGTCTATCACCAGCGTGATAGCAATTTTGCTCACATCGGCATCTATTTTTGTCAGATCCAGAGTGATGATGCTGCTTTGGTGAGATGTCTCCAAAACCAAGCTGTTATCTGCGGCGGTGGGATTATTGTAAAAGTAGAAGTCACTATCTCCCCTGACTTTACCACTGGCATTCAACAGAAAAGCGGAAGCATCTACTTCACTGCGAAAAGAAGGAGATGTTGGGTAAGAGAGCGTCAATCGAAGAGAAGTCGTAGATAGAACGATATTCTGTCCTGCTTGAAGATTCATGCTTGATGTCCTTTTAAGTGCGTAGCTAATGTCCCTGACGGGAGCCTTACCACATATAATCTTTGCCTTAAACGGCCGTTATTTTTTGTCAGGATTTTTTTGTCAGAATTGTAGAGGGAATCACTGCGGAAAAATAGCGCATTTATAAGCAAAATTATCCCGTTATTTCATTTGATAGGCTTTTTAGATAGGTGGAAAAAGGGGCGATTATTCTTGAGATCGGTCGTGAGAATAAATGTTCTGTGTAGCTTTAATCGAAGATCGGCGGGATTGTTTGTTATTTCTTCATCTGTGGCGACAATCTACATGATATTGAAACAACTTGGACTGAATACATACGTTCCGAGATTTGGCTCACTGTTATCAGGAAAATATTGGCTGAATGACTGTCGTGGGCGTGTTTTTCACAGGGGAACCTTTTAAAATCGGAAAACAAAAAACTTCCTGAGATAAAAAGGGTTGTTCAACTTATGCCAGATTCAAAAGTGTTTGTTGACAATTACTTGCCTGCCCTGCTTGGGCAGGCATGGATGCTAGTTTCTTCTGAGTTCCATGATATTGTTGAATCGCAAGGACTGTCAGTACTGGAGTGGCGGGTATTATCGACGTTAGCGGGAAGTGGACCGATTGGCATTAGCTTTCTGGCACAGAAAACGGTGAGCAAACAGCCGACCATTACTCGTGTTTTACAACGTTTAGAATTACAGGGGTATGTAGCTCGTTTTTCCAATGGTGGCGGTGATCGCCGTGTTACGTTGGTACGTTTGACTGAAACGGGGCAAAAAGTGGTAGAAGGGTTGCTGACCGAGGCAGAATCTCATGAAAAAAGCGTGCTGGAGCCACTGGGCAATGGAAAAAGTCAGTTATTGAAAGAGGTTTTGCAGGAACTGATTAAACAACATACCCCAATACGTAGAGTTTTGGGGGGATTGAGTAAGTAATCCGGATAGAGGAATACACCTATCAATTAGGTATATTCCTCTACATGTTATTGAAAGATCGGTTTTATAATTGCCTATTTGATCAGCAGTTGTTGCTTGTCTTCACGTTGGGCATTTTCCGCCAACATTTTAAAATCTTTCACTGTCCAATATTGTTTTGGAACAGGTAGATTTTTCATCTCACTGGTTGGCCATAACTGGAATTCAGCCAGTTTACCCAATGAAAAATGCTGATAGTGTTCAGGCAGAGACAGTCGCAAGGCAACGCTCTCTTTACCTGAAGGCATTAATGGATAGCGATTATCGTGGATATCGTAATTTCGTTGCAGTACCAGAAACTTTTCGGGAATGCGTTGATAACTGTTCCACCATAAGCCATCTATGCTATCAAACATCTCTTTTGTACCTGACTGGGGGTAATCCCCAAGCTCATGCAAAGCAGTCGGCAAAATCTTAGCCATGGAGGCCGAGAACTGCGCCACAGAAGATGCGTGGCCTTCCAAGATCAACGTCAATGCCAGTCGTGCGCCCAGCAGATTCGAATAGAGATCTTCCGGAGAAAAAGCCGAAATGCCTTCTGAAAATCCCGGCACGGATTGATAGCCGTACCATTGTGCGATTTCATGCCAGGCTGCGAGTTGAAAAGCGAGTTTGGCAGCCAAATAAGCACTCAGTGTATAGTGTTCAGCAGGATCTTCCGGCGGCGTAAAAGCCAAAAAGTGAATTTTGCGTGCAGCAAGCTCATTATTCAGGGTTAATTTCCATTCTTGACCAAGATGGGCATTAATTTGACTGAACAGATAGAGTGTATAGTCGGCGGTATCTCTCACATGAGAAATATCAATAAACCCACCTTTATGGGTATAGAGCAAGCCAACTTTTTCATTGCTTACCCCCAACAATGCAGCACTGGCACCGATAATACTGTCATTGTAGTGATGCTCACCCAATGTCTTGGCTTCTACAATATTGTCAATATTGTAGAAGGGGATAGGAATACTCCATAGTTGGGCCTTAAGGTTATAACCGAAAGCACAACAGGCTCTCAAACCCTCAGGTGGAGCAATAGGAGGTAATGCGTCCCAATTTTCCTGCGACTGTTCGTGAGTATCACTGACGAGGGCTGGCTCTACCGAATTAACAGGGTGAAGCTTATTTTCACATGCCATCAATAAAAAACAGAGGCACAGGGTAACTAATAATCTCAAAACGCTTCCCCGACCTGAAAGTAGAACCCAGTACTGTCTTTACCGATACCAAAATCTAATCTGATATTCATGCGAGGTTTAAACTCGAAACGATAGCCAACACCAACAGAAGGAAGCCAATGTTTTGTTCCCAATTGTGAAGGGGAGTTTCCCAATGTGCCGGTGCCTATCCAACCGACCACACCGTGGCGCCAGTCAAGTTTATGCCTTAATTCTAGCTGTGATGTGAAAATGTTGTTGTCGCGATAACGCCCTTCATAGTAGCCGCGCATCCTCTGACCATTACCGAGCAATGATAGCTGATTCCACGGCACATCGCCTGAACTGAAACGGGCATAGTTATCAAAGGCCAGAACCGTTTTTTCAGATAACTGGTGATAGGTTGAGAACTGCAATTGCGTGGTATGGAAACGGTGATCGCTACCCAACTCAGGGGAAAAATAAGTATAAACGATCTCAAATGCCTGCCCCTGCTGAGCATTGGGCAAGAAATCCCGTGTGTCATAACTAAAGTAGGCACTTACACCGGAACTTACTATGGAGCGACCGCCAACAGATTGATCAAAATAGCGTTTAGCGCCGGTATCTGGATTACTGGCGTTGATGGATGAAAAATTCCAGCCTAATCCCATATAAGTGGCATTGGTGACGCGATAAAGAAAGCGGGGACGAATATCAAATTCCTGCGAATGATATTTCTCTTTATTGCTATTATTTTTACCGGCGTTATAGCCTTTGCCCCAATAATAAGTTGGAGTGTTATTCAGTGTGCCGGAAACAAATAACCGCCATTGATCGTTGGCAAGAAAATTATAATTGGTGAAATTCAAGCCAAATGCACCGGTTGATGATCCAAAACCACTGAGTCCCAATGAAGATGTCTGGCTAATGTGATCAGAACTGTCAGGGCGGTATAAACCAACTACGGCAACACCAATCCCCACACCCATTTCAGGGGTGTAAAAAGGGCCGGGTAATACGCCCCAGTCAATTTTCTTGCGGTCATCAAAATGGTTGCTGCCGCCTAATTCGTTTAACCAACCATCAATTTTTTGCCGATCAGGCAAGATATCAGCGTGTGCAGATGAAATGGTAAAAATAAGCAGGCTGGAAATCACCAGCCTTTTGAATATTGCGCGATCAAACATTAAAAACGGAACTCACCGGAAATAAAGAAGCTGTTACGGTTGCCGAAACCGACTTCTGACAGGATATTGAAATTACGGGTAATTTCGACCCGTGCACCAACAGTATTATTCCATTTGTGGGCAAGGTGTTGTTCGACATCGAATTTAATGTCTGATTGAAATTTGCCGTTATCAGCTGGATTATTTTTAATTGGTTCAAACAAGCCAGCTAGGTCAGGTGGTAAAGTGAGCTTGCTGACATCACCTTTAAAACGTTGGGTGATATCTTGGTACATAGCACCTACCCATACTTGAACCTTACTATTTCCCTGTCCGGAAAAGAGTGGCTCAAACACAAATTCATAACCAACACGAGGAGTGAGGACAAAAGCGCTGATATCACCATCTAAAATATCAAGATTAGTACGTGTATAATTGGCATCTAATGTGGCAAAAAACTGATTATAACCGCCAGCAAAAGTAACTCCACCACCATAGGTCTTTCCTTTAAAATTCAATTCAAAAGGAATATCCTTTTGCCAAGGCTCTTCCATGTTCATAAAGTAAATGCTATCAAGATTAGTTCTTGATGTACCTTTGGTTTTCCCATATACACTATATACATTTAGAAAAGGTAATACCCAAGTATCCAGTTTAAGCATATGAGATTCATTTTTTCCCCGAGTATCTCCAGCATTGACGGCAATAATATTTCTGAAGGCATTATCTACAAGGGGATTGGTGAATTGAAATTTAATGCTATCTACGACAACATCTTGTCGCAGATTCATATAACCATAACTAACACCAAACGGCTCAGGCAGGTCGTAACCTTTCGCGCGAGCTTCATCACCCCAAATTGGCAGAATACGCGATTCAGATTTGGTAGAGCGGGATAAGCTACCATCATTATTCGTTTTCTGAACGCCGGATTCTGACATGGTCAATGAAAAAAGTGGACGCTCACTATCTGCGTAGCTATACGAGGTTGCAAGACACAGAGTAGCGGCTAACAATTTACTGGTGTTAGTTAAGTTCATAAATAAATTCGCTTCCTATTTTTGACAGTTAATTGTCTATCAAATGAACAATGCAGGATGGAAAGCGGCGTAGATTATCATAGGTATTTTTGACAATCATTAACGAATTATGCTTGTAGATAGAATATCGCACAATTTGGAATATTCGTTCGATTTATCATCAAATAAAGTTGATTTTATCTCCTTAATATTTTGATAAAACAATTAATTTTATAGAGTTATTATTTTTTGGTTGATTTTTTGTTGCTATATATTTTTCTTACTTAAAGTAAGACGATTGAAATAAAATTTTTTATTATTATTTATATATTCATTAAACCAAGATAAATCACCATAAAGATATTATTGATAAATTCTCTTTGGCACATGATGATTTTATTTAATCAGTAGTTATTTTTATGTGTTTTTATGCATAAAAGTTTGAGGTTGCTCTTGTAATTGCGGAAGCCCCCATCATGAAACCAACCCCGCTTACTCAGGGCTGGTTTATCCGATGATGTATTCAAAGTGTTGATTGGCTTTAAATATAATATTCTCTTTCGATGACAGTGCTGATGACTTTGAATGACCCAGTGTCTTATCTCATAATCGATACGGCCATCGGTTTATCCCCGTACCTATGGGGAACATGCATAAACTCCTTTAGGCAGAAGACCGTGCAGCGGTTTATCCCCGTGCCTACGGGGAACACTTTCTCTGCTTGAACTTCACTCATGCCCGACTCGGTTTATCCCCGTACCTACGGGGAACACGTTAGATGTGTATTTACGGTTCTGTAATCGTACGGTTTATCCCCGTACCTACGGGGAACACGCGGTTGTAATCAAAATGTCTCATGCGGCCTCCGGTTTATCCCCGTACCTACGGGGAACACGCGGTTGTAATCAAAATGTCTCATGCGGCCTCCGGTTTATCCCCGTACCTACGGGGAACACAATATCATCCAGCGAGGCATATTTATATTTGGCGGTTTATCCCCGTACCTACGGGGAACACGGTTAAAAGTGGTGAGCCGACTGGCTGGAATCCGGTTTATCCCCGTACCTACGGGGAACACCAAGTGCCAGAACTGTATCTGGATGCGGTCAACGGTTTATCCCCGTACCTACGGGGAACACCATAGTTTTACCTGAGCCAGCCGTACCAATAACGGTTTATCCCCGTACCTACGGGGAACACTTCGGCGCTTCCATGCGCGCCGATTTCTGACAGCGGTTTATCCCCGTACCTACGGGGAACACTTTTTTTGCGTACAGACAGTATCCCATTCAACCGGTTTATCCCCGTACCTACGGGGAACACGACAGAAAAAACAATTCGTGACACACAGGCGGCCGGTTTATCCCCGTACCTACGGGGAACACCCGTCCCCATGAAATCAGCAGGAAATCTAAGGCGGTTTATCCCCGTACCTACGGGGAACACAGCCTCGTTGGTCGCACCCTTCGAGGTTTCGCCGGTTTATCCCCGTACCTACGGGGAACACATGGTGATTCTTTATCTGACATGGTTTTAATCCGGTTTATCCCCGTACCTACGGGGAACACAAAAGCCCGCAGCGTGATTCATGAATCACTCACGGTTTATCCCCGTACCTACGGGGAACACTAAATCCTGATAAAGTTTTTTAAATGATTCAACGGTTTATCCCCGTACCTACGGGGAACACTGAAATAAATATACCCGTGTGCCTGTTTTCGCCGGTTTATCCCCGTACCTACGGGGAACACGTCACCAGTTCTACCCGACACCAGAAATTATTCGGTTTATCCCCGTACCTACGGGGAACACGGCATCGCCGGTTAAAAGATGGTGACGTTGAAGGTTTATCCCCGTACCTACGGGGAACACCCATGTTGACGTGGCATCGATTGAGCAAAACCAGGTTTATCCCCGTACCTACGGGGAACACAACAAACTCAATATCAGCATCGTTGTCCGGCACGGTTTATCCCCGTACCTACGGGGAACACTCCATTGATAGCCGTGATTTCTGGCCGCAAGGCGGTTTATCCCCGTACCTACGGGGAACACGCTAAGTATAACCATCTGTTTTAAAATAACTTTATTAACAGGAAAAATTCTACCATTTTAATCGCCTTTTAACTCCGCCAAACTAACCTTCAGGAAGTGGTTTAAACTTCACTAAACGCAGGCCATCAAAATCTATCGGTTCCCTTCTGTTTTCACCGAAGGTCTGAAAATCAAATCCAGATTCGGTATTGGTTTGCCATGCCATAACGGCATTTCCATCTTCGGTAAGCGTCGTGATTTGTTCCCAAATCATCTCTCTGATTTTATGGGAGATATCCCCGACATAAACGCCTGCCCGTATCTCCAGTAACCAAATGGCCAAACGTCCCCGTAACCGAGGGGGAACGGCTTCTGTTACGACAACTGTCATGCTCATATTTATTGGCTCCTGTGCCCAATATCGCCGATGGATATCGGTTCAGGAATGGCGGGGGGCTGTGCATCAGCAGGTGGGGGCGGTGGGGAAATTTCGCCGGCGGCAAGGACTTCTTCAATTAAGGGAATAAGGCGTTTCAGAATTTTTTCTGTTCTGAATTTTTCGCGGCAGGCAAGCCTGACTTGCCTATCAGGTCCAATGCTATTGGTGGCAGCAATTTTAAACGCTATGGGAACGACGGTATCAAACTTCAGGATATCCGCAATATCATAGACAAATGACAAGGGCTTGCCTGTATGCAGAAAACCAATGGCAGGCGCATAACCAGCCGCCAGAATCGCGGCTTCCGTCACGCCATACAGACAGGAGGTTGCGGCACTGATGCAGCGATTGATGAGATCCCCTTTGTCCCAATCTGTATGATCGTAGTTGCGTCCATGCCACTTTACCCCATATTGTTTTGCCAATATTTGATAGATTTTCCTGACACGAGCGCCCTCTATTCCCCTAAGTTGCTCAACATTGCGTTTTTGGGGAGCCGGTTCACCAAAGCGCAATTCAAACATTTTGCGGACAACTTTGAGTCTCAAATCCTCATCCAGCGCCAGTTTGGCCTGATAAAGCAATCGGTCTGAACGAGCACCTCCCGGCTGCCCTACGGAATAGAGCCTGACACCCGCTTCTCCGACCCAAATGAGTAATGTCCCGGTTGTTGAGGCCAGTTTCACTGCGGCATGGCTGATACGAGTGCCCGGCTCCAACATAATACAGGCGATGGAGCCGACGGGAATATGCATACGTTCACCGTTGACTTCATCAATCACAACGAACGCATTATCTTTGACATCAATACGCCCCATGCCAATAAAGATCATCGAATTTCTGTCTTTGATGGGAATGGGTTTTAATGGAATAAATGCCATTACAGTGCCCTTATCAGCATTAACCCACAACCAAAGGATTTTGCCCGGCCAAATCCTTTGCGGTATTGCTCAAGAAAAAGCTCACTATCTGACAGGGTAAGCACGCCCTGATAATCTACGCTGGAAAATGCCACTTTCTGACCAGAAGCTTTGAAGCTGCGATGTTGGGTGTAGCGTTCAATATCTGGGGTGAAATCGAAGCGGATACCCCAATTAGCCCGCCGTTTCTCATCTTGTATCCAAGTTTGAGCAGCTTGTATCATCAATGTTTCAATCTCATCAGCACCGATACCAGAATCCTGCGCCTGACGCTTGGCATGCATCAAAACATCATGGCGTTGTTGTTTGCGTGAATCTTTATCCGTCAGGCAAATAGTGGGATTTATGCGGAGTTTGAATGCCAGTTTTTGCCCGTTATGTAATTGAGGGGCAAAAGGCTTGGTCTGGATCTGAAACCGTGGGGAATTGATGATCGGTGTGGTGGTGGACAACACAAAAAATTCAGGTCTGCCATTTAAATTTCTCTCTTCCCTGAAAAGGAAATTGCGCTCTTGTTGTTCTGTAAACAGTTGCCACAAGAGCTGGTGGGAAGAATAGACATCGTTTTTCGTCTGTCGTGACGGTGCTTGTATATGATAAACAGAAGGTCGCAAAGTGACTTTAGACAGATACATGTGTTCCCTCCGTTATCGATATCTGGTGCATCGTGCGTTGTGTAAACTGCCAGCGGCGGCGTGATAATGGTTCATCCCAGAGCTGGCTGGTCAATACTGCGGTATCAGGAATATCAATCTCGCCTTTATCTCCCTCCCAAAAGTAGCTCACTACATCATAGCCATAACTGCTTAACCGATAGCGATCAGCTTTCTCTGATTGGGTTAAGGGCGGAAAAGGCGTATCAAGGGCTGTTTTTAGTGACGGATATTCTGCCAGTTGCGGCATCATCGGAAGTGCCAAAGGACAGGATTTTCGTCCAAGGCTCAGCGTAAAGACCGGTTTTACCAGCGCGTCGTGCAAGGCGGAAAGCGTGAAACTGGCTTGTTCTGTTAATGAAATGGCGATAATCCACAAGCCATCAGCACGGTAATCCCGCGAAGACAGTATGGTGTTTAATTTAGATTTATCACTTAACTCACTTTTGCGCGTCAGGTGAGTCCGTTTTTTCTCTTGAGAGGGAACCTGAGAAGTATGGTAATCCCGCATCAATGAGCCAGCAACGCTCTGTTTGATGGCGACTTTAACACTCTGCTGCAACGCAGCAAGCTGTGTCTCATCATCACGCCGGATACCCAGCGCAGCGCCCAATAGCCCCAAGATAGCTGAACGGGTGGGATAAATGCTTGTTGGCCGGTTTTCCCCGACCGCGTCAACACCCCAACTGGCTAACGCGCCGTATAAGCGAAAGACCAAGTAAGTCTTCATATCGGCTCCTTTTTACTCAGTCACGAACTGAACCAACTCGACAAAACTACCTTCGCCAGTGACGGCATTGATGCTATAGCGTGTATCAGCGCAAGTGCCATAAACGTTATCGAAGTTTTTCACCTGTTTTTCCAATGCTGTGATGGCGTCGGTTGCCTGATCTTCTCCGTCAACGGGCTTTAAAAACGCGACAGACAGTGAACGGGGCTGATATTCGCCTTTTTCTGCCATCACATAACTGGCATAAGCGCGGGAACCGAAGCTATTTTGTTTGCCGGATGGGGAGATTTTAACGGCGGCTTCTGTCAGGGCGGCAATGGCTTTATTTGCCAGTGCTTCATTGCCTGCCAGCGTTTCTATCAATAAAGATTTATTGATGCAGATATAGCTGTAAAACAGGGCAGCCGCAAAGCCGGTTTCGCCAATATGGGCTGAACCTGAATCACTTTTACCGTTATTGAGGTCGTCCACTGCGGTAAAGTAATCATCTTCCACGGTAACACTGTGGACGCTGATGGCATGGGCAACCTGACAGGCTGCTTCAATACTGTAAGCTGGGCTGGAAGCCAGCATACGACCGAACAGTGCAATATCCACGGCCGTTTTTGCTGTGCTCAGTAGCTGTAACTCTTCTTTTTTGGGTGCGCGATTTTCCGCAATAAGTTTGTCAGCCAGTGCAAAGGTTGCCTCTTTTTCTGTTGGGCTGATATGTGCCAGTTGTTCAATTTCCAGCGGTTCATCTTTTTTATTTTTGCCAAAGACTTCTGCAATAGCGACAGCCCATTCAGTCGCTTGCTTCTCTTTTACTCCCCCATTTAGCAAGCGTTGGTAAACCTGAAAGCCAAAACGTTTGGTACGAAAACCAAGATGGTCAGCAAGAGCTTCCTGAAACAGATCAGAGATTCGCCAGTGGCGTTTCAAACTCTGGGAACTGATCCTTAATCTCTCAAACCCGCCCATTTTGGCGGTCTTAGGACGTCCCAGATCATCACGGTTCAGGTTGGCAGGCGGGTAAGACGTTAACAGATGTAGCTGAATAAATTGGCTCATTTGGAATTCCTTGTGGACAAAAAACTTGTGGACAAAAAACTATTCGAGTTAATAACAAGCTATTCGAGTTAATAAAAAGTCATTCGAGTTAAAAAGCGATTCAAGATAAGACGCTATGCAAATTATGATTATCTAGCGGCTTTGTAGTAATCCATCGCCCATTGCACGCTGAGGCGTTTATTGGCCCGACGCGGTCTGGGTTGGTGGTGTTCCTTCATCCACTGTTCAATATCTCTGGCGAGGGATAGAACGGAAACCTGACCTTTTAGTTGTTGCAAAATACGTCGCAAACGAATGATGAATTCTTCAGGCGTTCTGGCGGCTTGCAACTGCGTAAAGCGGTGTGTACTGACAATAGGTTTGTCATTTTCGGTTTTAGTGCCCGCAGCGGTTGCCAGATTGGTGGTAGTGTTGGTTTTTACATACACCAGAGTTACGGCAATCATCGCCCACAGAATTATGTTTTTCTGTCTGGTCTCTTCGGTAATCTCTGTTTCAGCCGTGCTTTTTTCAGTAGTGCTTTTTTCAGTAATGCTTTTTTCAGTAATGCTTTTTTCAGTAATGCTTTCTTCAGTAATGCTTTCTTCAGTAATGCTTTCTCCGGTAATGCCGGTAACGTCTTTGGGTAAATTGAACCATAGTGCCCGAAAACCTTCGGCCAACGTCACCGAGTCAATATCCTGACAACGCTTTAATTCGGCTTTATAGAGCGTTGGTGCAGGGGTGATTTTTTTTTCTTTCAACGCCGAAGGGGATAAAAACATGCTCTCCCACCAGCGCATTAAGCGACTTTCGCTCAGGTTATTCATTAATAACCTCCTTTTTCTGTTTCTTAGATGATTTGGTTGCTATCTTGTGTTCTGTCATAAATGATTTGATATCTTTGGAAACCATCAGCCATTTGGTCAGAATTTGCCGTGCCTCAATTTTTTTAGGCAGATGTTTGGGATCGGTCTCTTCCGACAGCACGAACTCATCAAAGAGATCAAAGCAGGTGTTTTTGAGTTGATGGAGCCAAGTTTCGGCTTCCTTCGTGGATAAAGAAGAAGCCTTGGGTTGACTGCTGACAATTTGCTGTACTGCCTTAAAGAAAGCGGCTTGGGTACGTTGATAGAAAGCAGCGTCAATAAACGACATGTCGCCTTTGACATCATTCGGACGATTGAACCATGCGCTTTTGATTTGGGTACGGCACTGAGTTAATGCGTAGGCAGAAAGGTTTTGTAATGTTTTGACCCGCCGGAAAATGGCATCTTTTTTGTCAATCGGCATGGAGAACAGAGGCAAGGTGGTGGAATACCAACCACGGGCTTTCATATTGTCCATATCGTAGCCAAAAACCCATAACCGTGGAGTGGCGCTCTGCTCATCCGCAAAATAATCACTGAGCAGGTTAAAATGTTCGACAACTTGGGCGGCATCTTGACCATATTCGTTATCGGAAAAAGTCAGGCTATCCCAGATCTTGTAGGTAATACCACCGGGCTGTCCTTTGACCGAAAGGTGTTCTTCATTTGGTTTTTTTGGATTCCATCGATAAGGCGTTAAGGGATGTTTCCACGTGCCAGAGTAATTGTTGCCATAGTTTTGAGTGCGATAACCAGAAACCGACTGACTGGTTGCCTGCCCCGTTAATTGGCAAATGGTTGGCTTATTGTCCATTTCCAGACGAATTCGCCGTGGCATTGCCCAATACATATGCAATTCATGGACATTATGGGCGTAGATTTCTGTACCTGCTTTTTGGCTGGTATGGGTTTTACCCAGCCACGGAAAAATATCTGAACTACTGAGATCAGGGTCTGAGTAAGACCAACGTTCTCGATTAATGACATTAAGCCAAAGTTTTTGCCATAGCGAAGCGCCCAATTCTTGTGGCTGAATTAATGTTGTCAGTGGGCCGCCGCCCCGTAACCCGACACGATGCCCGACACCACCGGCAGGGGCATTAATCTGTAATGTGAATAAGGCAATGGCGGCCATTTCAGGAGAAATCACTTCACATTGACCGCGTTTGATGAAGTGGTCAGTATTTAGTTTAAGTGTATTTGCTCCCGGTGCTTCGATCAGTAATCCTGAGATCTCCGTTGATTTTGCTCCATCCAGTGAATCAAAATCCTGCATAAACAGTGGGCCATCTCCTGTCAGATTAAAAGCATGTTCCACACGATTAAAGGCGGTCTGCAAATCTGCTTGTGTGGGAGCTTGTTCATAAAATTCATGCCACTCGTATTTATCTTCGGGAGCAAAAACTGTTTGCAGCAAGCCAATTGCCAGTTGGTAAGCCGCCCCCTGAAAATCTGCCCGTGGCAGGGAAAAATCCATCACGGCGGGATCGCAGATTGCCGCCAGCGGCAGTTTTTCCTCACTGCCATTTTTCATTCTAAAAGTCAGCCATGCGTCTTTAACGAGATTCATCACGCCTCCTGCTTAGGGGGTTCATAAAAACCCATGTTGGGATCGTAAGTAAAATTGGGGTCAAGCTCAGGCAGCCAGATTTGCAGGTATTTGACGGCTTTGAATTTTTCCTGTAACCGTTCCACTGCCTGAGAAAGAGATTCCGGTACAGGTTGCAACTTATCGGCAAATTTGTTTTTTGAGATTTTGACGGTACTGAGTTGAACGGGGAATTTTTCATCATTTATCCACGGTATCAGCTCACCGTTTTCGGTCAGTTTGACCAGCAGTACGCTTACCGTTTCAATGTCGCTAAGTCGGGTATTGATATCTCTGTCATCGTCATACCAGCCGCCAGCACTGCGTTTACTATATTCATAGCGCTGCCATTGCAGGGCCTGCGATCGTGCGATGGCGTCTTTGCTACGCCCTTCAGCTATCGCTTCATTATCTTTGGCTCTGAGTGTATCGGGGATTTGTTCATCCGCATCTTCACCGTAAACCGCTTCAATCAAAGTTCGGGCCTCGGCTGGCATACGAATGGCTCCCAAGCGTCGCAGTTCGCGCAGGCCAAGCCATAAACGCCCACCTGAACAGTAAACATATTGGGTATTGCGGAAATCTTTGCTCAGCCAATCAGTTTTAGGTTGATCGTCCCATTCTGGCGCATGGAGATATAACTCAGGAGCAGTGCGATTGTCGGCAATGCTTTTCTGATATTTTCCATTTGCATCGCGGGTATGGCGGTGTAGACGACCAACCCGCTGGATCAAATCATCGATTGGGCAAATATCGGAGATCATCACATCGGTATCTGCATCAAGGCTTTCCTGAAAAACTTGCGTTGTAATCAGGATCGTTCCTTGTCGTTTCTCTTGTGTACTTTTTTTGCCAAATATATCCAGTACACGGTTTTCGATCGTTTTGCGGTCATGCAAAATAAAGCGGCTGTGGAATAGCAGGCATTTTTCCGGCTGCTCCATTTGTGACTGAATAAGCCGGAAGGCTTGCAGTGCATCATCCACAGAGTTGCGAACCCAAACCACACATTGCCCATTTTGAGCCGCGTTCAGGGCGATTTGCACACATTCATCCAGATGGTTCACTGTTTTCACTGTGACGGAACGGCTGACATCCGCGCGACTGCGCAAGGGCGTTTCAATCAGCGGGTTTTCTGGATTTAATGTGACCTGAGTTGCCAATGGAAAGGCCGTTTCCTGCAATTTCTGTGGAGGTATTCCTCTGGCGGATAACCAGATATCCACTAGCCGTTGGCGCTGTTTTAAAGAGAGTGTGGCGGTCAGTAATACCACGGAACCCCCTTGATGCAGGTGCAGGCTCAGCAGACTTTCCAGCAACGCAAACATGTAGTCATCTGCGGCGTGTACCTCATCAAAGATCAATACCTTGCGATTTAACCCGATCAACCGGAGTGACTGGTATTTTCTCGGCAAAACCGCAAGCAATGCCTGATCGATAGTGCCTACGCCAACTGATGCCAATAAAGCCTTTTTGTTAGAGTCAGCCAGCCATTGATGGCACTGCGCTGTTGCGGTGGTATCGTCTCTGGTGTAATCACTGTCGTTGTGTTCTGAGGTCAGGATGATGTCTTGGAAATTATCATTCATCTCACGTGCGCCATGAGCGAGAACGAGACTGGGTGGTTTGCCGTTTTTTGTATCGAACATTTGAAGGTAGTGTTTGGCGATCCGGCCAAACATGGCGTTGGATGTTGCCATTGTCGGCAGGCCAAAATAGAAGCCGTCCGCAGCGCCGGCCTGCATTAAGCGATGAGTCAGGGCAAGGGCGGCTTCTGTTTTGCCCGCACCAGTGACATCTTCCAGAATAAAAAGTTGTGGGGAATCATCAATCGGGACTTCCTCAGCCCATTTCTGCAATGGGGTGGGAGCGAAATGGTAATACTCTTGGATAGAGGTGTATGGCGATATTATCGGCGTGTTGTGGATATCAATGTCATTCAGGGCAATTTGAGCTTGTTTTTGGGTAAGCTGCCAATATTCTGCCAGTGCAAAAGCTTTGGTCTGATAACGGAAGTGATAACTGTCAGAGCCTATCCAATCTGCCAGCACCACAATACCAGCAAGCTGCCAGCTCACTTGTTTCAGGCGGTGGTGCCACTCTTTTGACAGTAATTTTTCCAGTGGCAGATGAGGTTGAAAAAGTTTAAGTAGCTCATGGGTAAATGCTGTTGCATCATCAATATTTTGGGGTTCGGTAAAATCAACAATCGCTTTCCAGCTACCATCATCAATGGGTTTACCGTGATGACCGAGCATACATTGCATTAATACCATCAAAGTATCCTGAGCACGGTCTTTTTCCCTGAATTGCAGATTATCGTTTCCCACTAATGCAAACAGTACATCGCCCTGAATTTTCTTCCAGAAAAATAATCCTAGCTGATCATGCCTGAAATTTCTGGAATCGTAGGGTTTAAGCTGATTAGGTTTAATCAGAATGGTATCTTCTGGTGAATATAATTGCTGAAATGCGGAGGCAAATTTGCCGATATCATGCAGAACCAAAAAGAATGAAAACAGGTTTTGTAATGATTCTGGTGATAGATCTAAAAAGTCCGCGAGATCTTGAGTGATTTTTTTGTGTGGAGCCAATAATAATTGGCCTACAGCGGCAACATCCAGACAGTGATAGGCCAGCAGGTGATAATTTTCACCAGAATATGGATTCTTTTTGGCTTTTCCCCAATATTGAGTGAGGTAAGCAAAATTATTTATTAACTCAGGCATGTTTTTTCACGGTGAAATAAGATTTCAGTCGAGCCTCATTAAAGAAATACCATTAATCTTGTTTGTGTTCGATATATTGACTGAACCTGAGTAAATAACCATCTGGGTCTTGAACAAGGAATTCTCTCTGGCAGGCTTGGGTATCACCTATTTTGTAATAATTATCTTTCAGTGGGCGATAAAGCTCGATTTTGTTAATTTTCAGATTTTCCAGAATTGGGGTGACATCATCCACTTCAATTTGAAAATTAATTCCACGGCCTAAAGGCTTACTGAGTTCTCCGGTATTCCAGCCACTGTTATGAAATGCCTCCAGCATTAATTGTGCTTCACCTAAGCCCAAGTAAACAAAATCAGGATATTTTCGCTGAATTAATATTTTGAAACCCAATATTCGCTGATAGAAATCGAGTGAAGCAGGGAAATCAGTCACAGTGAGCTCCGGCACCATGCGATTCCAGTAAGTTGTTTCTGTTGTAGTGTTGGTGATCAAAGTGTTTTCCTGATTGAAAAAATAGCTCTCTAATTAAAATGGCAGTTAAATATTTCACGTTAACAACAGATTTGGATAAATTACCCTATTTTATATTGTGCTCTCATTAGTATTTTCCTTATATGGAATATTGATCACATTTAAAGTTATGTGAAGAAGCACGAAAGTCCTATAGCGTTACGATTTAAATTTTAATTACTGTCGTTATAGTGACTTGTAATAATTTCTGAGTGGATTTTGGTGACATTGTTTGTTCTAGAAGTTTAATTTTTTCTCCTGGGCATTTATTTGTCATTTCCATAGCCTCTCTGAGCCATCTATATAAAGTATTTTTAGAAATTCCCAGCGTTTTAGCTAGGAGAGAAATACTAACGCTACGAGGTGATATGATTTTTTCTTGGATAGCACGTTTAAATTCGGCTGGATAGCGTGGCATAACTGACCTCTCATAAAAAATTTTCTGTTCGATTATTGTAATAATGGTAGACGGTGTTCACTGGATGTCAACTTATGACATCAATTTACAGACAAAAGAAAAGAATAACTTTTATAAGCAACAAGAAAGAAAAAAATAACTTCAATGAATAATAAAAAAGAAAAATAACTTGTAAAAGTAAGAGTAGTATCATCCAAATTGCTATAGTGTATAAATTTGTTATTCAAATGGTATTTATCCCCGTAACTACGGGGAGCATAAATAGATAATCCATACAAGTGAAAATAATAACGGTTTATCCCCGTATTTACGGGGAACACCTTGCCATGTTTGCCAGAATCAGTGAGATCGAATTTTAGCAAATCACCATAAATACGTCTTTATGGTGTTTATGGCCTAGTCCCATAGTGTAGTAGAAATCAGAGAAAGGTTTTATTTTTATTTAAACAGAAAGAAAGATAGAAATGACTGCTGTTGTTATTAGTCAAACTGGCAGAGCTAACATTATCAGCATTCCAAAAGTCATTATGAAAACGCTTAACTTGCATACAGGTTTGAAGTTAGACCTATCGATTGAAGATAACAAAATTGTGCTTACTCCCATTGAAGAAGAGCTGACGCTGGAATCACTGTTAGCCGGAAGTCCTAAAGAATGCTTTACGGTAACAGACGAGGATAGAGAGTGGATCGATGATAACCATAAAACGTAGTCCTGCGTTTGTGATCTCTCGCAAGATGTTTAATATCCATCAGGTCAAATTTATCGAGAAAACATTTTAAGATATTATCGATAGAGTCACTGAGTTAACGAAAGTCATCATTTCATAAAGTTTAGTATTGTACTTATGGGGAACTCTGTAGTGTTAAAAATGGATGAACTTCAATCTAATTTATAGAAGGTAGTAAGAAAAAATAGAAGAACGAATTTGACTGCTTTATAAGCTGAAAAAATGGTAGAATTTTTTCTCTCTAAAAAGTGCTTATAAGACAGACGGATAAAATTAGTGTTCCCCGTGAGTACGGGGATAAACCAGAAAATAAAGAATTAGGTATTATTACTATAACATGTTCCCCGTGAGTACGGGGATAAACCGTTATATCATGAATACTATTCAAAATTATGCAGGTGTTCCCCGTGAGTACGGGGATAAACCGGAAAATAATAATGAGCAGAATTACATTGAAAAGTGTTCCCCGTGAGTACGGGGATAAACCGCTCTTGTGTTGATACTAGAGATCCCACATCTTGTGTTCCCCGTGAGTACGGGGATAAACCGTCTATACACTGGACGAACTTGCTGACTATGTCGTGTTCCCCGTGAGTACGGGGATAAACCGGAATTTAAAAAATGAATGAAGATGGCGTAATAGTGTTCCCCGTGAGTACGGGGATAAACCGCAGATAACCATTTTTCATCCTTGCCTGTTTCTGTGTTCCCCGTGAGTACGGGGATAAACCTGCATTTGACTAAGCAGATTTAAAATCGTTACTAATAATTTCCATGTATTTAAATAGCGAAGTTGATTGTCAGAAATAGTCAGTTGCTTCCACAAAAACGTCTGCAAACAATTATGGGACGTTTTCTATTCCTTAGAATTTCCTGTGTCAGATTTTTCAAAACTTTTGATATGTTTAAACAGTTATTAACAGGATGGTATTTCTGGAAAATTTCCTTTCCAAATAATCAAAACTGATAAACTTCGTGGCTACAAAACACTCAATGTATTCCTAGTTGATACCTAATCCGGTTATTTCCGAACTTACGAGGAATTCAACCGCGAATAATAGGGAAAGTGGTTCCTCAAATAACTGTGATTTATTGATATGGCGTGGCGGCATTAATGACTGTTACATTCACCAACGAACCACAATACCCTCAGAAATATGGGATGTGGCTATAACTTATTGTGATCAAGAAAGTAGATAGTTTGGTTTTTTCTTAAATAATATTGAGAGGGCTAAAAGATGGCTATTTACATGGTTCGTGTTGAAATTTTTGGGGCAGGCTTAAGAGAATATGAGTTACTTCATGAATCAATGAGGCTAATTGATTTTAATAGAAACATCAGATTTTCCGATGGTCAAATAATGGCTCTACCTACAGGAACTTATGTAGGAACTTCATTAAATACTGCGGCACAGATAAGAGATAAAGTTAAGAGATTAGCAGATCCATTATCATCAAAAGCTGCTGCTATATTTGTTTGTCAGTATAGTGAATGGGCTGCTCACTTGTACTCAGCATCAGTGTCTGCGTCTGCATCAGCAATCTCATCTGAATCTGAATCCTGATAGTTTTAATCTTAAGCAAGCTGGTTTCGCAACAATTAGTGTGGCGGCCAGCTTTTTATGGATTATCCCCGTACTCACGGGGAACACTATTTATCGATCATGCCGCTCTTGAACATGGCCGGTTTATCCCCGTACTCACGGGGAACACTTTGTTTGGGTGGCGGTAGAGGGGAGTAATATCGGTTTATCCCCGTACTCACGGGGAACACTCATTGTTTATCCTCCAGAGACATAGCTCCATCGGTTTATCCCCGTACTCACGGGGAACACTAATTTTATCCAACTGTTTTATAACCATTTTTTAGAGCGGGAAAATTCTACCATTTTTTTCGCTTATAAATCAGTCAAATTCTTCCTTTTATTTTTCTTTATTTATTATTTGTATTACCGAACATTTCATCTATTGACTCCATCATGGCTTATAAAAATTATGAGACGCCCATCGTAGCAATCGCAAAATAACCTGTTAGCCTTAACTCAAATGAGAGCGCTCTCATAATTGATTTAAGAGAAATAATAACGAGATAACAACAAAGAGAACAAAACCATGAAAACTATTCTATTGTGTTGTGCAGCAGGGATGTCCACCAGCATGTTGGTGCAACGTATGCAGTCGGAAGCTGAAAAACGGGAGCTGGAGTTAGCTATCAAGGCCGTGCCAGCGATGGAGTTGGAAGCGTGTATTCATGAAGCCGATGTGATTTTACTTGGGCCGCAAATTCGGTATGAACTTGCCCGTTTTACCGCGCTGGCAGAACCGTTGGGTAAGCCCATCAGCTTGATTGATATGTTGGATTATGGCGCACTTCGCGGTGATAAAGTGTTGGATCATGCCTTGAACCTGCTGGAATAAACTTCTACCAAACGGAGTGGATCTATGAGTATTTATGCTTCCATGACACGTATTGTAGAAAGCCATATCGCTCCTATTGCAGGCAAGATTGGTGGCCATCGGCATATTATCGCGATACGTGATGGTTTTATCTCCGCCATGCCCTTTCTGATTATCGGCAGTATTATGCTGATTGTGGCTAACCCGCCTTTTGATGCTCAAACTTCATCTTCCTTTGGTCAGGCTTGGCTAACGTTTGCCAAAACCCATTGGAAAACTATTACGATGCCTTTTTTTATGACGATGGGATTGATGAGTGTCTTTGTCTCCATCGGGACGGCCTATAGTCTGGCAAAGTCTTATGGATTGGATGGATTGACTTCTGCGTTGCTGTCTTTGATGGCGTTTTTGCTGGCGGCAGCGCCACAGGTTGAAAATAAAATGCCGCTCGATTTTCTGGGAGGCGCCGGGGTATTTACTGCGTTGATCTGCGCAATTTGGTCGGTAGAGTTGATTCGATTACTTAAAAAACACAATATCGCCATCCGTATGCCTTCTCAGGTTCCGCCTGCCATTGCCCGATCTTTTGAATTGCTGTATCCCGTTATTGGTATTTTGCTGACGGTTTACCCCATGAGTTTGTTGCTGCAAAGTGAGTTCAACCTATTGCTCCCCGCTGCCGTAATGCAGGTATTTCAGCCGCTGATTGCTGTCGGAGATACATTGCCTGCCGTTATGTTGCTGGTGTTGATCGCTAATTTGCTGTGGTTTGCCGGTATTCACGGCGACAATATCGTCACCGGGCTGCTTAATCCGATCTTTATGACCAATATTGCTGCCAATGCCGCGTTGATGACTCAGGGAATGGCGACCACGCAAATTCTGACCGCACCTTATTGGTCTTTTTACGTTTGTATCGGCGGCTCAGGTTCGACATTGGTATTGGCGTTCCTTTATCTGCGCAGCCGCTCAATTCACTTGAAAACTATTGGCAAACTGAGCGTTGTGCCGGCCATGTTCAATATCAATGAACCGTTGCTGTTTGGTTCTCCGGTCGTAATGAATCCCACGTTATTGATCCCGTTGTTGCTTGTACCTCTGGTGAATGCGGTACTGGCTTATGGCGCCCTGCATTTGGATTTAGTGCAAAAGATGATTGCCATCGCACCGTGGACTGCACCAGCCCCGATTGGCGCGTTGATTTCTGCTGCCTGGGATTATCGGGCGCTTGTGCTGGTCGGGTTATTGATGGTGATTGATTTACTGATTTGGTATCCCTTCTTCAAAGTGTATGAAAAACAGCTTTTGGCTGAAGAGCAGCCGGCACAGGTTTCGGTGAAGCAATAATTTCAGGGGGATGGAAGCGTGTCTATTGATTTAAAACAGCAGGATTTAAAACAGCAGGATTTTGAACAGTACATTATTGAGTTACTGGTACATGCCGGCAGTGCGCGCAGCAATGCCTTAATGGCCTTGCAACAGGCGAAAGAGGGAAATTTTCAGCAGGCAGAAGTGCTGATGGAGGAGTCTCGACAGGAAACCCGCGCCGCTCATGTTATCCAGACAAAACTGATTGGGTTGGATGAAGGAAGCGGAAAATTACCTATTAATTTGATCTCGGTTCATGCTCAGGATCACTTGATGAACGCGATGGTCATTCAAGATCTTGCCGGCAACATTATTGATCTTTATCTGCGCTTGCCAGCACCTGATCGTCAAACAGAATAAAAAAGGGTGGCGTATATGAAACCGATCAAAATTGCAGTGATTGGTGGTGGCAGCAGTTATACACCTGAATTAGTCGAAGGAATTATTCAACGTAGTCAAACGATCCCTCTTTCTGAATTGGCGTTGGTGGATGTGGAAGCCGGGCGGAAGAAGGTGGAGATCATCGCTGGCCTGACGCGCCGTATGCTGGATCATCATGGTTTGCAGCATGTTGCGGTTCGTGTCCACTATTCGCTGGATGAGGCGATCAAAGGAGCCAGCTTTGTTCTTACGCAACTGCGTGTTGGTCAGCTTCCTGCCCGTGCTGCTGATGAACGTTTGGGGTTGAAATATGGTTTGCTTGGGCAAGAAACAACCGGGGTGGGTGGATTTGCCAAGGCGTTGCGCACGATCCCGGTTTTGTTGGAAATTGCGCGTAAAGTCGAACATCTCGCACCGGATGCGTGGATCATCAATTTCACCAATCCGGCAGGGATTGTGACAGAAGCCGTTTCTCGTTATAGCAAGGCCAAGATCATCGGACTGTGTAATGTGCCGATCACGATGCACCATATGATCGCCAATATGTTGCAGTATCCTTATCAGAATGTTCAATTGCGTTTTGCTGGTCTCAACCATATGGTTTGGGTGCATCAGGTATTGGTGAATGGCAAGGATGAAACGGGAAAAGCGCTGGAACTGCTGTGCAACGGCGCTGAATTAACGATGAACAATATCAGGGAGGAACCTTGGCCACCGGAGTTTTTGCGGGCATTGGACGCGATCCCTTGTCCTTATCATCGTTATTTCTACCAGACCAACAAAATGTTGCAGGAAGAAAAAGAGAGTGCGACGAACAAAGGAACACGGGCGGAGCAGGTGATGCAAGTGGAGCGGGAATTGTTTGAACTGTATGCTGATCCAACGTTGGATCATAAACCTGAGCAATTGCGTTTTCGGGGTGGATCTTTCTATTCTGAGGTCGCGCTGGAATTGATCTCAGCAATCCACAACAATCTCGGCACAAAGCTGGTTGTCAATACGGTAAATCGTGGGGCCATTCATGGACTGCCGGATGATGCAGTGGTTGAAACCAACTGTATTGTGGATGCTCAAGGAGCACACCCTCTTGCGTTTGGTCGCTTGCCGGACAGCATGTTTGCTTTGACGCAGCAAGTAAAAGCCTTCGAGCGTTTGACGATTGAGGCCGCAGTGCATGGTGATCGCAAGGCTGCCCTGCTGGCATTGGTGACACATCCCTTGATTGCCGATGCCGCTCTGGATTCGTCACTATTGAACGAAGTGCTGGAAATCAATCGTATGTATCTGCCGGCGTTTCAATAAAATAGACACAGAAAAAGATGTGGGATTACAGCCTGTTGCCCTGTTTTTCTGTCGTGAAGAAATGGCCCTCGGTGCACTGCTGGCAATCACTGAACAGGGTTTGAATGTTCCCGAAGATATTTCCATTATCTGTTATGGCAGTGGTGAACGTGCGGCATTTATTCATCCCACATTTATACCTCAAATTATTTATTGAAATTCACTCAAGCACGTGTAAGTCATCACAATTTCAAGAATTGTTGATAAATGGGATGAGAGTGTGTTGGCATTTTTCACTAAAAAGCATGTTGTTATGCTGTATAAATATGTTAAAACCGAATGATATTCATCTGTATTTATCAATAATTGATTGCATTACATTCAAAATGAAGAAAAAACGCCCAGCTTTACAAGATGTTGCAGACCTCGTTGGGGTCACCAAAATGACGGTCAGCCGTTTTTTACGCAATCCAGATCAGGTTTCTGAAGCATTGGGAAAACGAATCGCGGAAGCTGTGGAACAACTTGGTTACATCCCCAATCGTGTGCCAGATATTCTTTCCAATTCCACCAGTCGTGCAATAGGTGTTTTACTTCCTTCATTGACGAATCAGGTTTTTGCTGAAGTTATTCGTGGCATCGAGCAAGTGACTGATTGCAATGGATATCAAACCATGCTCGCCCACTATGGTTATTCTGCCCAGAAAGAAGAAGAGCGTTTGCTTTCTCTGCTTTCTTACAATATTGATGGTCTGATTCTGGCGGAGCGCACGCATACACCCAAGACGTTGAAAGTGTTGCAGACAGTCGGCATTCCTGTGGTCGAGCTGATGGACAGTGTATCGCCTTGCCTTGATATTGCTGTTGGGATCGATAATTTTGAAGCAGCACGTCAGATGACGATGGCGATGATCGAACGTGGCCGCAAGAACGTGATTTATCTCGGAGCAAGGCAGGACGAGCGGACGCTGATCCGTTTGCAGGGGTTTGAAATGGCAATGCGCAGCGCCGGGCTTCAACCGAAAAAAATGATGACGCCAGCCAGTTCATCCTATTCATTGGGAACGCAGCTTTTACAAGAAGCCTGTCAGAAATATCCTGAGGTTGATGGCCTGTTTTGTACGAATGATGATATCGCCATCGGGGCTATTTTTGAGTGTCAGCGACAGGGGATCAAAGTGCCGGAAGAGATTGCGGTAGCCGGATTCCATGGTCATGACATCGGTCAGGTAATGACGCCAAAACTTGCCAGCGTGTTGACTCCTCGTGAACTAATGGGACACAAGGCCGCAGAATCCTTGCTTGCTCGTTTGAAGGGGGAAAAGCTGGAACAAACTCTGATCGATGTTGGATTTACCCTTTCATTGGGCGAAAGCATTTAATAAAAGCGTTTAGTAGATGAAAGTGTTTAATTTTTGTAGCCCAAAATGATGCTTTCCCATCTTCAATTGCGATAAGCCTCACATTTTCTTTTTTTGTCAATCTTGATTGATTGCTCACCATCCTGCGCTGCTGTTAATGTTACCGGTAATAAGTTACCGGTAACATTTTTGTGGGTAATATTTTATAGCCAAAAGTTTGCAGGTAAGCCACAGAGATCACTAAGCAGTAAGATCTGCATAAAGGAGTTTGTTATGAGTGATACCCAACAACCAAACCCTGTTTTTGTATTGATGGGGGTATCCGGCAGCGGTAAATCCGCGGTTGCCAGTGGTGTTGCCCGTGAGTTGGGGGCTGCGTTTCTGGATGGAGACTTCCTTCATCCCCGCGCCAATATTACCAAAATGGCACAGGGCCACGCTTTGGATGATGATGATCGTCAGCCGTGGTTGAAGGCACTCAATGATGCCATTTTTGCCATGCAGCGTACCAATCCTGTCTCTCTGCTTGTGTGTTCTGCCTTGAAAAAAAGTTATCGGGATACGCTGCGTGATGGCAATAAAAATCTGTCATTTCTCTATATGAAAGGGGATTTTTCTTTAATCGAAAGCCGTCTGAAAGCACGCAAAGGACACTTCTTCAAGCCGCAAATGCTGATCTCACAATTTGAGACACTGGAAGAGCCGACCTGTGATGAAAAAGATGTCCATCATATTGATATAAAATCTGATCTTGATGATGTCATCAAAAATGCGATTAAAGCCATTGAACATATTCAATCCATCAATCATGCAGAAGCTCTTGATCATTTAGAAGCTATTGATCATATAGAAGCTATTGATCATGTAGAAACCGTTGATCGTATCAGCGAGGGGCATTCATGAGTACTTTAACTCTGGTTCTGACATCTGTTGGTTCTGTTCTCCTATTATTGTTTCTGGTGATGAAAGCCAGAATGCATGCTTTTATTGCCTTGATGTTGGTTTCCATGGGAGCGGGAATTTTTTCTGGGATGCCACTGGAGAAAATCACTCAGACAATGCAAAACGGCATGGCTGGCACTTTGGGCTTCCTTGCCGTTGTTGTGGCGCTTGGTGCGATGTTTGGCAAGATCTTGCATGAAACAGGGGCCTTAGACCAGATTGCCGTGAAACTGCTGGGGGGCTTTGGCGAAAAACGGGCTAACTATGCATTGGGTATGGCTGGGCTTATCTGTGCATTGCCACTGTTTTTTGACGTGGCAGTCGTATTGTTGATTGGCGTGGTATTTGCCGTTGCGCGTCGCACCGGCGGCAATGTCGTTAAACTGGCGCTCCCATTGTTTGCAGGTGTTGCGGCCGCCGCTGCGTTTTTGGTTCCGGGGCCAACTCCGATGATGCTGGCTTCCCAGATGGGAGCAGATTTTGGCTGGATGATCCTGATCGGCCTGAGTGCCGCAGTTCCCGGCATGTTATTGGCTGGCCCGCTATACGGTAACTTTATCAGCAAATATGTGACGCTGGATTTACCGAAAGATCTGAGTACACCAAGCATTGGCAAGAGCCAGATGCCTTCCTTTGGATTCAGCCTGGCATTGGTGCTGTTCCCATTAGCGTTGGTTGGTTTGAAAACCATTGGAGCGCGTTTTGTTGATCCACAATCTACGCTATACCATTGGCTGGAATTTATTGGTCATCCTTTCACGGCGATTTTGATCGCTTGTCTGGTGGCGATTTACGGTTTGGCTATCCGTCGCGGCATGAGCAAAGAAAAAGTGATGGATGTCTGCTCTGCGGCAATTCAACCGGCAGGGATTATCCTGCTGGTAACGGGTGCTGGTGGTGTATTCAAACAAGTGCTGGTGGATTCTGGTGTTGGCCCTGCGTTGGGTAATGCCTTGATCGGTGCTGGCCTGCCAATCGCACTGGCGTGTTTTATTCTGTCGGGGGCGGTGCGTGTGATTCAGGGTTCAGCCACTGTGGCGTGTTTGACCACGGTGGGGCTGGTTCTGCCTGTGATTGGTGAACTGGGCTATTCCGGTGCGCAAATGGCGGCGTTGTCAGTGTGTATTGCCGGCGGCTCTTTGGTGCTTAGCCATGTGAACGATTCCGGTTTCTGGCTGTTTGGTAAATTTACCGGCGCGACAGAAGCACAGACCCTGAAAACGTGGACGATGATGGAAACTATTCTCGGTACAACCGGCGCGATTGTTGGCATGATCTATTTTGCAATGCTGTAATGCATTAAAGCCTTTTTAAGTCATTTTTAACGGCACCTTATCCATCATAAGGTGCCGTTTTATGTTATTCCTGTGCTATCCACGTTCACTTGCTGCTAAATAAATCTCATTCCCTGCTCGTTTACCGACGGCAATCACGAATAAAATAATAACATTATCATTGAGTTCGTATCTTTATTGTTCAACCAAACCCATAAACTGCTCATAAAGCGCTTCGGCACTGCGTTCATAACCGGCTGCGGAGAGATGAACATAATCAGGACGTGCGAGGTTTTGCTGTTGCCATCCTCTGACTGAACATGGTCCGCCCATATATTCCCGCCAATCCCAGAGTAGAGTGCGCTGTTTTTTGGCAACGGCTTGCTGAATATGAATCACGTTATCAAGCAGGGCAGGTTGTTGTTCACTACAACTTGTCGCGGTTTTGTTCTTCAAGGAATCATTCGGCCCAATCAGCAGAATAACGGCTTGCGGTATTGCCTTGCGAATGCCTTGCACTTTGGATGTCAGGTCTTTTTGATAAGCGTCCAGATCCAGCGAATCGTTAAAGGCTTCATTGGTGCCATAGGCGAGGATCACCATATCTGGTTTCATATGAGCCAACATCTCAATCCATTGTGGTTGCCATTTATCCAGCATATTAATGGTAGCGCCGTTAATGCCCAATGCGGATAACATAACGCCGGGGCTTTGGCGTTTTATCAGCCAGCCGCCAATTTTCAATTGCGTGTCCTGTGGATGGAGACTGATTGGGAAACTGACCGCCTGTTCTGGTGAGAAACGCCATTCACTTTGTGTCGCAGATAAGTTCATTGTGGTAAATGGTGTTTTGATTTGAGCCGCGTCATGGGATTGATAGAGCGCACTTAACCAGTATTTACCGTGGGCAGAGGAGGAATCGAGTTGTATTGTGCTATTGGCGCTTTCCGGGATAGCAATAAATCCCCCCAGAGGGTAATCCGCCCGATTGTCTTTGCGGCTGCTTGAAAGCCACCAGCCGGTTTTATCCTCAGCGAATTGCACTGAGGCGTTACGCTGGCCGGGAATGCTCATTGGGGGAATAAATCCCGGCCCTGCATCACCATAACGATTCTGCAATAAACTACGCAACTTACCGGTAAAGAAATCGGCAGCTGTATGTGAATCCCCCAGTTGCACAAAATGGAGCTGGCGAGTATCGCTGTGGCGCAATTTATCCGCCAATAATGCGAGATTGGGATCACCAAAATCCGTCAATTGTTGCTGACGCTGTATTTGTATTGTTCGGAGTTCCGATGAAGGCTTGGATTTTTTTTCTTGGCACGATAATAGGCTCACGGAGAGCACGATAACCAGACCTGCACCCATTATCCGATAAAATCCACGGAACATGCTAAATGGTTGCATCTTCTTTTACTGGCTCCTGAATAAATGTGATTAATGAAAATAGATAATCCGCGATGGTTTGTTGCCCTTTCAAACTGAAATGAATACCGTCTCCACTGCGGAGTTTTATTGTACTACTGCCATCGCCAATATAGTCCGAATAATGACCTGATTGATATTTAAACATATCATTAACCGCAACATAGATCTCCCCCATTTTACCCACTTCTGTTTGATATAATTTATTGAGGTAAATCATACTGCTGGAGAGTTTTTTCTGGCGCATGTTTGGCGGGCCAACCCAAATGACATCGACCTTATGTTGGCGCGCATCATTTAAGATAGCTTCAATTCTTTGGCGATAAAGATTCTCCCAATTTTCACTGGCGTATTTTAAATAAGGGCCTCCGCGTCTTGACGGCATATCCCATGGATCATTTGGGCCTAAAAACACTACCACTAACTTAATATCAGAGTTGGTTCTCAAGGCATCACTGATGGTTCTTGGCCAATCAAAGAAACCAGGGTAAGACAATCCGGTACTCTGCTTACTTAAGTTAATGCTGGAAATGTCATATTCCTGAGATAACCGACGTTTTAAATGTGGGGCTACTCCCTGCATCATCGAATCACCGGCAAATAGCACTTTATCTTTTACGCTCAGATTGACATGGGTTTTCTGGACAATTTCAGTAACAGGGTTGTCAGTTGGGTTAGTTGGCAGCAAGAAAGGCTGAACGAGTTTAATGTCTTTGTTCAGCAGTTCAGGAAAGGTAAAAGAGAGATTTTCGATAGGATACAAGTAACCTTTCAGAAAGTGCAGACCCACCTGAAATTCAGGGGGAAATACTGTCCGGCTGTTATCGTCATTAATGACTGATGATGGAGTATCCTGATATTTACCCTTCACATATGCCATAAAAGTCTCACTGGCAGCAATAGCGCCTTGTTGCATATTATTTCCCAAATCCCACAATGGTTCTCCCTTAAGAGATGCCCAAGGACTATTGCGATGATATTTCTGTTGCCAGAAGTTATTCAGGGAATTCTGATTCAGCCAGATTAGCATCAAACTGGTCAAGGTCACGATACAAATCACTTGTCCGACTTTTTTTAAATTAGGTGTAAATTCAAAAGTTGGCATAGATAAATCCTGGCATTCCTGAAGGTGACAAAATAAATACCAAAGTAAGGATCAGGGCTAAGGGAATTGGATAATAAACCCAGGAGATCAGGCCATGATTTTTTTCAATTTGGTTTCTGAGATTCACCAACCACGGATAGATAATAAAGAATCCCCAGAAAACCATTAATAGATAACCACTGGATAACAAGGATACAAATATTTCGCCAGAGAACAGTTGATTTAATACCGCCAGAGCATCATTAAATGTCGGACTACGGAAAAATATCCATGCAAAACAGACAAAATGGAATGTCACCGCACGGGATAAGAATAATAAAATAGGATTCTTGGTTTGTGACTTATTGTGTTTATTGGCAGCAGAAAACAGGGCATTTTTAATATTTTGCAGAATTAAACCCAAACCATGAATAGCACCCCAAATAATAAAACTAAGGCCGGCACCGTGCCATAAACCAGAAATCACCATGGCTGTGAACATATTCAGGTTTTTGCGGTATATGCCTTTTTTGTTCCCGCCCAATGGAATGTAGACATAGTCGCGGATGAAAGTTGACAGGCTGATATGCCAGCGTCGCCAAAATACTTGTAAGTTTTCAGCAAGATAAGGGGCATCGAAATTGCGCGGCACTTTGAAACCTAACAGCAGGGCGATGCCAGTGACAAGGTCGGTATAGCCGGAAAAGTTAAAGTAGATATTCCAGGCATAAGCATAAATTGCTACAAGAACTTGTCCTGCATGGTGGCTGGTCGGATCTTCAAAGACGGGATTCACAAAATATTCAGAGAGCGTAGAGCTGAGCAAAAAGAGTTTTGCGATGGCGAGCGCAATTAATAACAGCGCCTTCAATGGTTCCAGCATAATTCGGGATGCTGCCTGAATCTGTGGCATGAAATCTTTGGCCCGATTAATTGGCCCGGCGACAATGCTGGGGAAAAAGCAAAGATACAAAATGACATCAGGCAATGGTGCGGCGGGTAGCTCTTTCTTGCACACTGATACAACATAGCTGACCGAATGGAACGCATAGAATGACAGACCCAGCGGCATCAATAATTCAAGTACAGGCAGTTCCACGCTGATCCCAACATTGGCCAATGCTTGTTGAATTGCCTCTTGAAAGAAAGAGTAATATTTGAAAGCCGTGAAACAGCCGAGAATCCCGAATGTCAGTAGAGTGAATATAACTTTGTTAGATAAATAACGGTTGAGAATATTCGCCAAAAAGTAAATAAATAGGGTATAGGCGAATAAAATGTAGGCAAACTTTGCTGTAAAAGAGAATACAAATAAATAACTAACTAAAATTAACACGCCATTCTGTAGCCTGGGAGCTTTTTGTAAAAGCCAATAAACAACCAGCAGAATAACAAACGATCCAAGAAACTCAAAAGAGAAGAAATTCATATCAGGCTCTGGCTAATCATTTATCGTTGGGAGAAAGAATGTAATTCTGACGTGCATTATAGTATGGAATTTGCCTATGTTTACAGTAGGCAATATACCCTTCGTCTTTCAAGTTGCCTCTTTGTTGGCTGCACTCACTCATTCCGGTCACATAGTTATCTATGCTCCCGGGGATTAGCTCCCTGGCCGCCGCGATGCATCTTGAAATCCATTGGGTATATAAAAGGTAGGTTATAAAAAAAGAATCCACCTTGTAATTAATACAAAGTGGATTATCGGGAGAGTGTTATTGAATAGCCATTTCCTGAGCCTGTGAGATCAGTTTCCTATTGACATTAAATACTCGATGTAAATAGCGATTATAATCAGCACCCAGTTCAGAATAACCATTGAGATTATCGATCAGCTTACTGGTATTCAGTGGTTCCTGCGTTGTCCTCTGTTTTGCACGTGAAGAACGCAATGACTCATAAGCACGGTGCGTATTCAGATTCTTCATATAAGCAATGACAGAAGCATTAATAGTCAAATAAGCTGAATAACCTTTGACTTTTCCTTTAGTTCTGCCGCAAGAGCTACAACGCATCCCAAACAGATTATTATTCTTTTTGGCAAGTTCTGACGTTCCCCAACCCGATTCAGCGGCTGCTTGTGTGGCTACGAAATGGGTAGGAATAATATCAACCCGACTTAGCAATTTCTTCCAATTAACCTGTTTTGGTGAATTGCAGGTTATTTTGTAATCCATGCAGATCTTTTTTAATCGATTACTATCCTGTACAGACCAATGATGATTTTTTTGGTGTGTCAGGAGCCATTTGCGGTCTTGCATAATCTTCTGATTATGTTGATCAATCACAGGGACAATAATATTTAAAAACGCTTTCTTCCGAGGTGTACCTGAAGGGTATTTTCGCAAATCAGGCAAATTTACTGGCATGCCATTGTGAGAATACTCTTGCATTTTCGAGGTACTGGTCGAGGCATGGCTCAAACCGGTAAAGATTATTGAGATAAAGAAAGCGAAGACCGCACTTGTCCTCATTATTAGAGAGGGCATTTGCTTCTCCTCGTTTTATTACTCTGGATAAAAAACAAACGAATATTAGCAGAGCAGACGATATATAGCTACTGTTATTCGTCATTCATAAGTTTCGTTTCTATAACGAATGTTAGCACCCTACTGACAAATACCTATATTTTTCACTTCGCATGGTAAATTAGTGTAATAATTATTATGATTTTATCTGGTGAACAATGTTGTATATATGATGATTTATAGCGTCATACTGCTTTTTCAAACAGTTTGTTCTATCGCTGATTGCAGAATAACTTAATGTTATTTAATTGAAATTTATCTTCCTCGCTTGACTCTTATTAGATTGCGAGTTTTTTCTTTATTACAGCTATCATCAATAACTTTATTGTTTATATTATTTTATCTATTTTTGTGGTTAATTTTTCATTAATTATCTGAGTTTCAGTGTCGTAAGGTGGTGTGATTATACTATTAATAATATTTTTTATTTATGTGACTCAATGCGGAAGAACAATCCATCTTTCAAGTCACATTTAACACAGCGTTATTTTATATCAGAGGATTGATATTTAATGTGAAAATAAAATAGTTTTATAGTTGTAATAAATTTACATCCCATAATATAATATTCAGAAAAAAATGCGATAACTATCAGAAAATAATTAGGGAGTTTAAACCCCCTAATTATGCATAATGGAAAATTAACTAAAATATCACAGCCACTTAGAAACACCGCCGTGGCGCGAGCAGGCTCCCTTACGGGATTTACTCTTGCTATAAGTCCCATCTTTACAAAGAGCCGTATTGGCTCCTTTTTTTACTGATTTATTTTTCTTCTTTGACGATTTTTGTTTTTTTGCCTTTTTGCTTACTTTTTTTTCTAACGAGTTAGTTTTGTTTTTTGCTGTCTTAATATCATATTTTATTGCCGTTGCTATTTTTGGTGCGGCTTCGGCTGAGGTTGATACTGCTGGCGCTGCAAGCGTTGCACTTGAAAACAACACCAGTAATGCTGCAACTGATAACTTCAAGCTTTTCATCATATATTTCCTCTGATTAGAGTACTGAAACCCGAAATCTACTCTTGCAGTTTGGAGTATAGTTTTGAATGTTATGATTGCAAATTTAACATAGGGAGTGCTGCTATTTTTATAGAGAACATATTTGTATTTCTTTTTTGATGTGAAAAAATAATACAGCGAATGGGGGAGTGGCATTGTGACAATAATGCAAAAAGTTACAATTGATTCATTTATACTGAAATGCATGCCGATGGTGGAGAGTCTGGGCGAGTTGAGCGAATTAAAGATTCCTTACCAATGAAACGGGGAGGGCAACCGGAAGAAGTTGCTCAGGCCATTGCATGGTTATTATCTGATGAATCATCGTATGTTACCGGCAATTTCATTGATTTAGCGGGTGGGAAATAGGTTATAGGGTTTTAAGTGCCGTTTCTAATAACGCAGATTTAATATTAGGAAACATTAAAAGCCGGAATTCTGCTTAATATTTTCCGGCTAATTGATGGAAGGTTATTTTTTAATGACAATGCTTTTAAGCCAGCATTTCCATCAATTTAGGCTTAAGAATAATCTTGCCAAGTTCCATTTCAATGTTAATAGGCTGTTCCTCTAAGTTGCTGATGGTTAGCCAATCTCCTGCAATATAAAGTTCACCATTTTCACGAATACTATCGATTCCTTCGTATGGGTTATCTTCTACTTCATTGATCAAACTAACTAAGTCTGCGTTGGGATCAACGAGGGAGATAATAACACCATTGGAAAACTGTGAGATATGAAATAATTCATTCGCGGTAAATCCAGCATCACTGAGCGTACTACCATTCAGTATTAATTCTGGGATACCAATGTCAGTCTGGCGAAATGAAACATGAAGGCTCATTTGTACGTTCCTTGTGTTATTGGGATATACAGCGATACTCTATCAGCACTTCGCCCGTACTGCACCGCGAATTCATACGTGTTTTTCATCTGTATCGCATTCATTGGTTAAGAATCGATGTCTACCCTAGCGGTTAGTTGGCTAATATGCCATCGGTAATGTTACTCTTTGCGAAGCAACTCGCAAAAAATAACTGTATATTTATCCATTTTGAAATACCTATCTAAAATTCGAATAAGTAATAACTTGGTAAATATTGATGTGATTTTCTGGATTATCAAATATATGGATTACTTAATAATTAAATGATGTTGTTATTTTTATAATCCATAAATTTCAGATGGTTATTTTTCTATTTATATTAATTAATCTGACTGTAATCATACTGTCATATTTATGACATAAATTGGTCATGTCATTGCCATTTGCCTCTTCACTAATATCCTATTTCACTCATTATCAGTGTAGTAAGATATATTAATATGACTTTCCTCCATTGTTATTTTGGATGGCTAAAAGCAATTACTTGCTTGTTTTATTTATCGAATCATTTAATGAATTTAAATATCCTTGCTTTATTGCAGGCAGTAAAAATATAAATTTTCTGTATAATTTGTTCGGTTTTTATAATTTTATTGTGTTTTTGTGTCATTGGAAGATTAAGATAATTTTTATGAAAATGATTTTAATTATAAGAGAAGATAACTAACTACTACAGAGAGTCATACACTATGCTAAAACGTAAATATTTAACTCAATCTGAAATTGAACAACTATTGGCTGAATTAGAAAAAGGTGCTAATGCAGAGCGTAATATCTGTATGCTTTTTATGGGCTTTATTCACGGCTTTCGCGTTTCTGAATTGTTAGGGCTGCGTATGTCTGATGTGGATCTACGTGACCGGAGCTTGAGCGTTAATCGTTTGAAAAACGGTTTTTCCACTATCCATCCCATGGTTTTCCGGGAAATTCAATTATTGCGTAAGTGGTTAAGTGTGCGTAAAAAAATTGAGAGGTTCGGCAAGAGTGAATGGTTGTTTATTTCCAGAACTGGAGAACCTTTATCACGGCAACAGTTTTATAAGATCATTAGGAACACAAGCATCAAGGCAGAAATTGCGATTTGCGCGAATCCGCACATGTTGCGTCACTCTTGTGGTTACGCGTTAGCGGATAATGGTGTCGATACTCGATTGATTCAAGACTATTTAGGTCATCGTAATATTCGTCATACAGTCAGGTATACCGCGAGTAATGCGGGGCGTTTTGATGGAATTTGGCGGGCAAGAGGGAAGCGAAAAAGGGTTACATTTAGTACCAAACTGTTAACCAATAAATTATCTCACTTTTTCAACTCCACTTATCTACGTCCAAACTACAAAAATAAAAGCAACTCTTTGATTTAACCCTAAAAAATAGTTACCCATTTAAAAATCTCCTTTCACTTTTTCCTCATCATCATTTTTCTCTTTTTTCATCATGTTGAACAAAAATTTAAATTGCTCGACATCGAAAGCGGTATAATTTAACGCCATCCATTATGTTGGGATAATAAACCAACATGATGTTAAAAATGAGTTCAATCATCTTGTGTTAACAGTTTGGTACTAAATGTTAACTTTTAAGTCGGGAAGATACATTAGCAACTAGATAGATTTGGGGTTATTTTCTTTGAGTTATTTGGATGATGGTATTTATTAGTTAATAGATTCATTTAATTAATAAGCTAATAAAAAAGCCCTGCTTATATTATTCAGCAGGGCTTTTAACTTCAATATATTAACTTACATCTTCACACTGAAATGTTTATATTGAATAATATTTAAATTAAGCAGCATTGATACCATACTGTGCACAAACAGAAGCCAGACCACCAGCGTAACCTTGACCTACTGCACGGAATTTCCATTCTGAGTTGTGGCGATACAGTTCACCGAACAGCATAGCGGTTTCAGTAGAAGCATCTTCTGTCAGATCATAGCGAGCGACTTCAACTTGAGTATCATCGTTAACCAGACGAATAAATGCACCGGAAACTTGACCGAAGCTTTGACTACGAGCTTGTGCATCATGGATAGTGACAACAAACACCACTTTGTCTACGTCAGCAGGAACTTGATCCAGTTTGATTTTCAATGATTCGTCATCGCCATCGCCTTCACCGGTACGGTTGTCGCCAGTGTGCATGATGGAACCGTCAGACGATTTCAGATTGTTATAGAAAATGAAATCGGCGTCACCGCGTACTTTTCCGTTTGCCGCCAGCAGGAAAGCTGATGCGTCAAGGTCAAAATCTTGTCCGTCAGTCGAACGAGCATCCCAACCGAGACCGATCAGAACGCTTTTCATGCTTGGCGCTTCTTTGCTTAGAGAAACGTTACCACCTTTAGAGAGAGATACACCCATTGTTATTTCCTCATTTTGTTACATCGTGTTAATTGATTATTCTTGATATCGGATTTAGCTTGCGTTTTCTTTTTGTGGGAACAGCAGGCTGGCAATAATACCGGCTGCCAGAACCCCAATCACCACAAACAAGCTGCTTGTCGCTGAAATCGAATAGCCATGATGGAATATGTGCTCAGAAGCGTTCAGACCCAGTTTAATAGCGATGAAGAACAGCAAAACAATTACTGCCTTTTCCAGATGCGCCAGATATTTTCTCAATGCTTCAAGTACAAAATAGAGCGTACGCAGGCCCAAGATAGCAAACATCATGGCGCTATACACAATTAAAGGTTCCCGGCTGACAGCAATAACGGCAGGTACAGAGTCAAAGGCAAACATAACATCAGATAGTTCAACCACTGCCAGACACAGCATCAGTGGCGTAGCATAAAGCATGAATTTGCCTACTCGACCCACTTGCACATCGGCGTTTTCTGGTTTAGCCAGCTCTTCATCTACTTCTTTTTGGTTCAGCATAAAAGCATGACCGCGCAGTTTCGGCCAAATTGGGAAAAAGCGCTTTACCAAACGATAGGCAAGATGCTGTGAATAGTCTTCGATCTCATCGTCATCACCACCACTTTTCAGCATCATGACGGCTGTCCAGCCAACAATAACCGCAAACAATATTTCAACCCACGGTCCAAGTGCCAGAAGGCTTGTCCCGATGGCGACGAAAATGCCGCGGAAGACGATAGCACCGATAATTCCCCAATACAGGACTCGGTGGCGATAGCGGTCAGGAACAGCGAACCAAGAGAAAATCGCCATGATGACAAATAAATTATCGACGGAAAGCACTTTTTCCAGTGCATAGCCCGTTACAAACAGACTTGCTGTTTCTGCACCATGATGAACATACAGAAATCCCGCGAAAACAAAAGCAATTGCGATCCAGAAAATAGACCAAAGAGCGGCACTACGCAGCGAAATCGGCTTATTATGACGATGCATAAATAGGTCGATAAAGAGCGCGCCAACCGACAGAATAATGAATACAGCAACGGTTTCCATCGGAAAACCAATGTGCGTGGATGACATAGAGTAAGTCTCTTAAATTATCTGCGATTATAGTCCGAAGTCAGCCGGTACAAAGCCAAGGGCTAAGCAAATTTCGCGAACCGCCTTTTTCTCGTTGTCATCAAAGTCATCATCACTTTTAGCAACTGCGATCCCTACGCGCAAAGCAAGCTGTGCCGCTTCCGGCTGTTGTTTCAGGGCCATGATGAATTTCATTGCTTCACCTTTGCCAATGTCAGCATCAAATTCATAGCTGCTGACCAGTTTGTTAAAGAATCCGATAATCTCTGTCGTATCGAAGACATTTAGTTCAGGGGAGTTTTTGATGAACCCTATCATTTTCTGCTTCTCTTCTGAGCTGACCCCATCGCTCGCCATGGCAACGTGCGCACATACTGCTACAGTACCTTCCATGAACTTTTTGTTTTTGAAGCGACTAACTTGATTAGTCAGTTCTTCACGTCCTGAGTTAAATGCTGATTTAATTTTGTTTAAAAAGGACATAAGCCCCTCCATTTGTGTAAAAATGTCTTGTACAAAAGAGTATTATTTACTACCGGATGTCCAACTAAAGCCCCATCCAAATGCTCTGTCCATTTCTTTATGCCCTTTGAAGTATTGATTTATACGTTCTACTTTGATGGCTCCGTTTTCATTTACAAGGCGTGCAATGGCACACATGCCTTTGTTGTTGTGGCCTTCCGTCATGCGTGTTTCAATGGGTGGCTGGTCAGGGACATAGATTGTGGCTACACCGTCGGTTTTGTTCCAGCTAGGTGCACCTTCATAGATAAAGGCGTAGATCAAAACTTCACTGATGTTTTTCCATTCAAGACCATTGATATGGAGCCATTCACCGTCACTTACACTACCAGTGCGATCATCGCCCTGTAATTCTACATATGGCCCATAACGGTAATCGCCAAAGCTATTCCCTAATGCCTGCACAACGTCCAGGCTTCCATCTTGCAGTCGGATGAATGCACCAAGATCCAAATCCACATTTTTATTTGAACCAAACATACCCTGCAATACGCTCTTTGAGGAGGTGGTTTGATTCCAGTTCAGATTGATGCGGATTTTACCGTAGTTGTCGCGTTTACTCAGACTGATAGCCGGCTTTTCTTTGGTCAGAGAAACTTTGCTTAAATTAACATTACTTGATATTGCGGGAGCCGGAGCTGGTGTTGGCGCACCATCATCAATGATATCCATACCAAAATACTCAGCCAATGGCTTGAGGCCACCATTAAAACCTTGGGCTATAAAGCGGAATTTCCACTCGCCATTACGGCGATACAGTTCGCCGAGGATTAAGGCGGCTTCTGGGCGTCCTTGTACTTCAACATCTCCCTGCAAAATCACGCTGCTGTTCAGTTCAACCCGAATAGTTAGATTGCGCAGATTGGAAATCGTTTGGTTGCCGTCGCAGGTTACTGTGAACGCGACTTTCTCAACATCCTGACCCAATGCGGGTAAGTTGACGCTGAATGAGGTATTGATGTTGCCGCCAGTCAGACGAATGGTATTGTCGTTATTGACTGGCTGACCGTAGAACACCATGTCTGGATCGCCCTTGACTTTACCATTTGCATATAGACGAAAAGCAGAAACATCAACGGCTGAACCAGACAGCACCCGTACGGTAAGGGGCTGATTAGAAACGGGGGCATTGCCCCCAGGAGTTAAATTCATTACCACACCACCACCGTCTTAACGATCTGTGGATACATTGCATCAATGGTACGTTCAAGACAAGGAACGCCATGTGCCGTAAAATCCCACTGACCACCATTGCGGCGTAGGGAGGAGATGATAATGCCTGTGTGGGTCCCTTGTTCATTCAACTGATAGCGAGCCAGCTCTTTACCGCTTTGATCAACGACGCGACAGAAGGAATTTTCAACATCATTGAAGGTTTGACCACGGAAACTATTGACGGTAAATACAAGGTATTCGACATTCGCGGGGAGTTTGAGCAGATCGACGCGAATAACTTCATCATCGCCATCGCCTTCTCCCGTCAGGTTGTCGCCAGTATGTTGTATAGAACCACATTTTGATTTCAGTTGGCCGAACCACACTGTATCAATGGCATTGCCAGATTTATCAAGCATCATGCAGCTTGCATCCAGATCAATCTCATCACTGCCACTGCCGAATAAACTCGCCAGAAAGCCTTTCTTTTTGACGACAGGATCCCATCCCAGACCAAAATCTACTTTAGCCAGTGATGCGCTCTGTTTGGCGAGCGAAACTGACTGATTTTTGTTTAACGAAACCATTAATGACACCTCTATCCTGTTTGTCGGTGAATCACGGCAATTTCACGTATTAAAAAATCATAATATGACAAATAGATAGCTGAAATCTGTCATATTATGATTCCCATAAACAGTATGTCTGGCTGTTAATCGTATGATAGGAAACGATCTGAGTTCGTAGTTTATGATTTCTTTTTCATAAAAAAAAGTCAAACAAATTTTACACTAAAAAATCATAATATGATTGACATAAGTTTATTACCAATTCTAGACTGCCATTTTTATCATACCAAATTAAGAGTAAATTCTGACAGTTACGGCATTGAATTGTGGATATTTAACAGTTTAACAATTTTGTGGCTTGGTAATCTGCCCATTTCAATATTGTTTATAACTGAATAGCAGAATTTGATTGATGAAAAAGGAGTCACTGTTTTCATCAATCATCCGAAATGCGCTGAAATTTTTTAAAAGGCAACATCATGACTGTGTTGGGTGACACCCATGTTTATAAAAAACAAAATTATAAAAAACAGATTTATCAAAAAAAATTAAACAGTGGGACGTTGACGGTGATGTCTTCTCGTGGCACAGCTTCTTTGGAAACATTGTTTGATATTGCTGAACGCCGTAATCCCAAAAGAGCCTTTTTATTTGTCAGTAAGGTTTTGGGACGACATATTCCGGCCAAGCCATCGATCATGCGTTCGATTTACCAGCAATTGTCAGGGCAGTTCCCTGCTAATCTTCCCGGCCCAGCCCTGTATATTGGTATGGCAGAAACGGCGGTCGGGCTCGCAGCAGGCGTGTTTCAGGAAACGAAACACAAAGTTGATGAGTCTGTTTTCTTGACTTCGACGCGCCATCCCGTTGATGGAGACTTATTGTGTGAGTTTAAGGAAAATCACAGTCATGCTACGGATCATCTGATTTATTGGCCAGCAGAAAGCCGCTTGCGCCAAAGGGTGATCAATGCCAGAACTCTGGTTCTGATTGATGATGAAGCCACTACGGGTAACACATTCCTGAATTTGCTGGATGCGCTGCGTAATGCAGGGCTTGAGCATATTGAACATATTGTCACCGTGACATTGACGGACTGGAGTGGAAAATCAATAGAGAAACGCAGTCCATTGCCGGTCTCTGTGGTATCTCTGATTGAAGGAAACTGGCAGTGGGATGCTGATCTATCTGCTCCTGTTCCGGTGATGCCTCCAGTTAATGTTACGGCTCGGGGAGAAGTCAGCATTATCGGCCAACAGAATTGGGGACGTTTGGGTCTGGATGAAATTCAGTGTGATATTGGTACAACAATCAGGGCCGAAGCAGGTGAAAATGTGTTGGTATTGGGTTCCAGTGAATTTGTCTGGCAGCCGTTCCTGCTTGCTGAGCGGCTTGAGCAGGAGGGAGCATCGGTGGTGTTTGGTTCGACAACCCGTTCCCCTATCTCTTGCGGTCATGCCATTCAATCAGTAATGGCTTTTACAGATAATTACGGGCTTAGCATTCCGAATTTTCTCTACAATGTCGCGCACCAGAAGTTTGACCGTATACTGCTCTGCCTTGAAACACCAAAAATGTCCGTTGATCCGGCGTTGATGGCACAGCTTGCCCAAGTTTCTCCGGTTGTAGAGATCGTTGGATATGATTAAGCCCGTATTTTTGACCGATCTTGATGACACGTTATTTCAATCTCGTCGAAAGCTGAAAGAAATATCGGATACATCGACTTTTCGGGTGGGAGCGTTGGATCGGAAAAATTCTCCCCACAGTTATATGACCGAACAGCAGTCTATGTTGGTTGATTGGCTGCTGGCTTACTCGGAGGTTATTCCGGTCACCGCCAGAAATACAGAACAGCTCAGCCGTGTACAGATTCCTTTCAGTTCTTGGCGCATTGCCTCGCATGGTGCGGTGATCCTTACGCCAGAAGGTTCTGTTGATGAGTCTTGGCAATCGCACGTACTATCGGAACTAATGCTGTATCGGGATAAATTGTGTGAGTTGGAACATTTGAGCCATCGTTTGATCGCGTCTTATGGCATAGATGCATGGGCACGCATTGACTATGAGTATGGTGATGTGCCGGTTTTCCTGATTATTAAGCATCGTAATCACGATAGGTTGAATGAACTTAATATACTGGCTGAAGCCTTGGCTCAAGAGAATAATTTCCATCAATGCCTTGATTTTAATGATAATTTCTACTTTCATCAAAACAATAACAATCTTACTGTGCTGCCAAAGTGTGTTGACAAGGGGTTAGCCACTCATCACCTTTTGCAAAGGCTTCGCGCCGAAAGAGGCGTTTTTCCGGTTATTGGTTTGGGAGATAGTCTGAGCGATCACCGTTTTATGCAACTTTGCGATTGGTTTGGTATGCCCCAGCAAAGCCAGTTTTCTGACATATTAATGAATGCTTTATTTGGAGCTGTAAATAATGAATAGCTTTCCCCCTTTCTCTGGGAGTTATGCTTCTGATGATGTTCAATTCCTGCTGGAACCCGTTCAAATTGAGATAACGCCTGTCGATGTTAAGGAGCAGTTGATCCAGTCTGGCACTCGTCATTATTCAGATATGTTAAGTCAGGAGCCAGAGCCAACGCCTTATCACCTTGAACTGTTTGATAAAGCGCTTGAGCAAGGGGCTGTTCGACTGGCGACGGAAGTTGTTATGCTTGCCAAGGCACTGATAGCTCGCTTTGGTGATACGCCGATTGTGCTGGTCAGTTTGGTCAGGGCTGGTGTTCCTTTGGGGGTTATGTTGCATCAGGCTCTCAGAAAAATGGGCAAGCGTTCTTATCATTATGGCATTAGCATTATTCGGGATCGTGGCATTGATAATACCGCTTTATCGTATATCGAGCAGGAACATGGCACGGATGGGGTGGTATTTGTTGATGGCTGGACAGGCAAAGGCGCGATTACCACAGAGCTGTCACGATCTTTGGCGGGAAGAGAAGGTTATTCAGGGATCCCTCGTCTGGTGGTATTGGCTGATCCTTGTGGCTGTTCATGGCTGGCAGCCAGCGATGATGATTGGTTAATTCCTTTTGGCATTATGGGGGCACCAGTATCGGGGCTGATATCGCGTTCTATCTGGCGTGAAGAAGGTTTGCACGGTTGTATGCAATGTGATCACCTGATCAAGTTTGAATGCAGCCGCTTGTTGGTGGATACTGTCGCTGATTGGTATGATCGATTGGATGTGGCCGCTATACCCGAAGCTGTTTGGTTGCCGCAGGAAAAAGCGCCTTTGCAGCAGTTGAGCAAAACAGTGATTTCCGATCTTGCTGAAAAATACCAGATTAACAGTATTAACCGAATTAAACCCGGTATTGCAGAAGCAACCCGCGCAGTATTACGGCGTGTACCAGAACATGTGCTGGTGCGTTCCCAGGATGATCCTGATGTTGCCCTATTGGTTCATTTGGCACGTCAGAAAAATGTAGTAATCACGGAAGTCGGTGCTTTAATAGGTCAATATCGTGCTGTAACTATCATCAAAAAGGTCGTCTGATGAAACCGATTCCTTCTCCATATCAACTTGGCGCTACTTTGTATATGCCAGCTACCCGCCGAAACATTGCAGAAATTGTATTGCAGAATAAGATCCCTGATCTGCGTTCTCTGGTTATTTGTCTGGAAGATGCGGTCAGTGAGCAGGAGATTCCTGCTGCCATCGAAAATCTCAGGGAGATTATGCAAGCATTGACGGAAGTTGATAATTTTTCATCTAATGTCGAAAGCCATCGTCCCCTGATTTTTATCCGTCCGCGTAATGAAATAATGGCGAAATATCTGGTTGCCAATGTGAATCTCAGTGCCATTGATGGACTGGTTTTACCCAAATTTACCTACGCTTCATTATCCGGTTGGTGGGATATCATTGGCCCAACTCATCTGTGCATCATGCCAACATTGGAAAGTGAAGAGGTGTTTGATGTTCAGAAAATGAATCAGCTTGCTGACATTCTCAAAACTCACCCTTGCAAGGATCGTATTATTACCCTACGTATTGGCGGTAATGATCTGATGAATGTCATGTCTCTGCGGCGTTCCCGGGATTTCACCCTTTATGATGGCCCGATGGGATATATCATTAAAATGCTGGTTGCCGTTTTTGTTGCACGGGGTTTTGTTCTGACTGCACCAGTTTGTGAACATATTGACGACTTGAAATTACTTGAGAAAGAGCTGGAGTTAGATATTGCCCACGGTTTGGTGGGAAAAACCGCCATACATCCAAGGCAGATTACATGCATCCAACAAGCATTGAGGGTCAGCGCCCATGATCACGCTGAAGCGCTGAATGTGCTCAATTCCAGTAAGGCTGTTTTCAAATCACAGGGAGTGATGTGTGAACCTGCCACCCATCAACGTTGGGCGGTGAATATTCTTGAGAGAGCGGAACATTATGGCATAGAACCTGAAGCAGCATAGAACTTGGAACAGTATAGAACTTGGAACAGCTAGAACTTGGAGCAGCATAGAACCCGAAACAGGTTAAAGATTATTAATGATTTTAATTTGTTTTGATATTGATTTACCTGTGATAGTGGTTATTCTGAAAATTATTTTTTAGTTAATAGTAAGAAGCTTAGGGATTTTGACCCCTAACTTGGTAATAAAAAATGCTGCTCAATCCCAAACAATTCAGAAATTTCAAGTTAACTTTATTACTTTCACATGGCAAACCGGTTAGTAAAGTTAAGATCATTAGGGAACTCAATTGTTCGGAGCCAACGTTAACGCGTGCATTACGGGAATTGAGAGATCTTTACTGTGCTGATATCCGGTTTAGCAAAATGGGGAATACCTATCAGTTAGTTGATAAAGGGATGCTGACCAAAAAGGATGTGAAAAGGATTGAAGAATTGCTTGTTCAGCATCTCAGCCTCAAAGCTGAAGAAGCCATCAGTCATGTTTTCCTTGATAAAGAGAAGAAAAAGCCTATTTCTCTTTCTCTGAGAATGTCTGTGCTCAGAAAAATTGATGGCCTGGCTAATCGTCTGGAGACAACCAGAAGTGAAGTGGTTGAAATGGTGGTGGATCAGTTTATTGAAAAGTTGTTAAAAGAGAATATGAATGGGAGCGTATCAAAGCGGCAAATCCCCTGACGCCAGTCGATTGAATTCAATTGGCGTCAGGAGATGCTTGTTAATTTGATTGATCACTTAGTGATGACTGCGGGTAAGTTTATCAAGGTATCCCATTATAAATGCAGATAAAACGAAGGTGAGGTGGATAATGACATACCACATAAGTTTATTGTCTGGTACTTCCTTGGCTTCCATAAAGATACGCAGCAAGTGAATGGAAGAAATAGCGACAATTGAGGCTGCAACTTTACTCTTGAGTGAAGAGGCATCCATTGTCCCCAACCAACTCAGTTTCTCTTTGTGTGCGTCGATATCCAGACGTGAGACAAAATTTTCGTAGCCAGAAAACATCACCATGACCACCAGTCCACCAACCATAGCCATATCGATTAGAGTAAGAAGTTTCAGGATTAGCTTAGCTTCATCCATCTTATGAAATTCTATGCTGATGGCATAGATTTCATGGAAGAATTTTCCGGCAAGAGCAAGTAATGCCAATGATAAACCGAAATAAACCGGCGCAAGTAGCCAGCGAGAGGAGTACATCAGATTTTCGAAAAAGCGTTCCATTGTGTGTTCTATAAGTTACAAAAAGGATAAAAAAGAGCAGCAGTATAACCTGAATTTAGGTTAATTAATAACTTGGTGATATATTTTTGTTTGGGTAATATTTAGTGGTGATCTTTCAACTCAGCTACCCAAAGTTGCACCACCATCAACGACAATATCCTGCATGGTGATATGGCTGGCGAGATCAGAAGCAAGGAAAAGAACCGCATCTGCAATTTCCTCCGGCAAGGCAATTTTTTTCAAAGGAATACCTACCTTAAACTTATCAGGAAAGCCATCAATCATGTTTTGTCTGGATGCCTCGCTTTGCCGCATATCATTTCTCCACATGGCATGTAACATTGGCGTATCCGTTGAACCGGGAGAAACCAGATTACAGCGTACACCATAGGGAGCCAATTCAAGCCCGACACTTTGGCACAAGCTGCGCATCGCAGCTTTGGAAGCACCATAAGCAGACATTTCAATTCTTGGAACATGGGCGGAGTTCGAGCAGATAGAAACAATATTCCCACTGCGTTGTCGTTGAAATTGCGGGATCACGGCTTGAAATAGGTTAAACGCCCCGCCGGCATTGACGTTGAAACATTGTTGCCAATCTTCCCAGCTCAGGGCCTCTGTACGTCCTGTGCGCAGGATGCCAGCACCATTGACCAGTACATCTAAATGAGGTTCTGCGGTGAGTAATTCCCGACAGAGCCGGCTCACGGCGATATGGTCACTGACATCTAACTTATAGGCAGTAAAAGGCAAATCAGGATCGGGAAATGCCAAATCCAATCCGATGACGTTCGCTCCGGCCTGACTGAATCGACTGGCAATGTGATAGCCGATGCCACGTCCTGCCCCTGTGACCCAAACATGTTTACCACTGAAATCAAAAGTTATGTTCATTGTTTGGACTCTGGTTTACCAGTCAGCAGAGTGAGCCAGTTTGCTAATGTTGGGGTTTTCATTAGTGAGATAAAATCAATTTGGTGATGACTCTCATAGCGCCAGCGAGCCGCCAGTGACATGATATTCACTGAGTCGAGACCATAATCCAGCATATTTTCATGATCATCAATATCACCGCAATCATCATCCAATAGAGGTAAAATTTCAGTTCGGAGACGTTCACGCGTCCATTCAGGTGGAGCAGGTTGCGGAAATAATTCATTGAGCAATGTTTCTGTTGTCAGTACACGACCACAGCGACTGGCAATATAACGTAATGCCATAATGTGCTCATCGTGGCTGAAATCTGCCAGTGCATCAGCGATAAAAAAAGGCTGGATATCACGCATAAAGGCATCTGTGGCTGTTGTCATGCAACCAATATGAGCATAAATACCGCAGATGATTAATTGATCACGCCCCATAACTTTCAGTTGTTGCTCCAAATCTGAGCGTTGAAAGGCACTGTAACGCCATTTGGTTAATACAATGTCATCACTTTCAGGCGTCAATGCTTCAGTGATGCTTTGCTGTTCAGGATACTGATTTAATCCCGCCCCCCACATATCATTCAGCAATCCTCGATCTGCATTGCTCTGATGATTGGGCTGGGCTGTGTAAAAAACCGGTATTCCCTGCTTTTTGCACATGATTTTTAGACGCGCAATATTATTGATAACCTGCTTTACCAGCGGGCTGTCAGCCTGCCAAAAATTGAGGAAATAATTTTGCATGTCATGAATGAGCAGCACGGCACGCTTGCCATCAAGTGACCAATTCACTTTATTGGTTGGTAATTCTTGAGTGGTGGGGAGAAGATAATCATTAAGTGTTGGAATACTCATTTTATACCTCTGTGATACGTTAGGGGACGGCATGAATAAATGTGCTGCGTGCGATTTGGCGTAATTTCTGTTTATCAATTTTTCCGACAGGCGTCATAGGAAGGGACGGAACGTTTTCAAAGCGGTCGGGAAGTTTGTAATCAGCGATACCTTGCTCACGTAAAAAGCGCCGCAATATGGCTGACTTTACCTCTTCGCGGGTAACGACATAGGCGCAACTTTTTTCTCCCATTAGTGAATCAGGAATAGCGATCAATGCGACATGCAGCACGAGTGGATGGCGTAACAGTAAATTCTCTATTTCCTCCGCCGCAATTTTTTCGCCCCCACGATTAATTTGATCTTTTTCCCTGCCTACAACTTTCAGATAACCTTTCTCTGTTTGAACAACTAAATCACCCGAACAGTAAAAACCATTTTCATCAAACACTTGGCTGTTATATTGATGACTTTGATAATATCCACGGAAAGTATAAGGCCCACGAGTCATCAGCAAACCAGGAGTGTCATGTGGTAGTGGGTTACCCAGAGAATCGGAGACCCACACTTCATCATCATCACTAATCGGACGGCCCTGCGTAGTGAAAATAGTTTGTTCGTCATCATCTAAACGTGTGTAGTTAACCAACCCTTCGGCCATGCCAAATATCTGTTGTAATTGGCAACCCAGCTCTGTAGGTATCCTCCGTGCCAGCGATTCACTCAGGCGGGCACCGCCTACCTGCAATAACGCCAGACTTTCAATGGGTGATTTATCCCCTGTCAGTGTAATGGCTTCCAGCCACAGACTTACCGCAGGAGGTACTAAAGCAGTAACATTAACCTGATGCTGTTCAATCAAAGGGAAGCAACTTGATGGACTGGGATCATTAGCCATAATCACCTGTCCCCCTGCATAAAAAACCCCTAATGCTCCCGGTGAACTCATCGGGTAATTATGTGCGGCAGGAAGGGCGCACAAATAGCGTGTTTGCTCATTGAAATGGCAGATATCAACGCTGGCACGAATACTGTAGTAGTAATCATTGTGAGTTCGGGGGATCAGTTTCGGGATACCCGTACTGCCACCTGATAGCTGGAAAAAAGCCACTTCGTTCGCTGGTGTGGGTGTAGCGATAAAGTTGTCTGTTTTTTCATCGGTCAATACGGTTAAATCTATCGGGCTGAGGTTATCTCCCCGCAGAAATATATTTGTCAGTGAAGAGTAGCGGGTATACAGTTCGTGAATAAAAACATTATCAGAAAATAGTGAATGGCTACGGTCTGCAATCAAGAGTGAGGGTTTAATTTGCTCGGCATAAGCCAATAGCTCACTACGCTGGTGGCTGAACAGCGCATTGGCGGGAACCACGCCCAAACGCAGTAAAGCAAAAAAGGTGATATAAAATTCCGCGATATTGCCTAACTGCACCAATGCGGTTTGACCATGCCGGACACCCCGGCGCTTGAGGGAAGCAGCCAGATTATCCGCCAGTTGATTGAGCTGGCGATAGCTGTATTGGTAATAGCTGTATTGATGATTAACAGCTTGCTGATTTGAGCAAACCAGCGCGATATTTTCGTTGTCAGCCTGACGGCTGAGTATGTCGCAAAGGGGAAGATCCAGCCAGTAACCGCGTTGACGATAACGCTGTGATAATGCTTCCGGCCAGCGATTAAACTCAATACTCATAATACATGCTCCTTACTCTCCGATAATCCTAGTGCTTGTAGCATGGTGCCAAGTTTCACCCCGGTTTCTTGCCATTCAGCATTGGGTTGGGAGTCAGCAACGATGCCCGCTCCTGCAAAAAGTCGAATATGGTTTTCAAATACTTCTCCACAGCGAATAGTAACAACCCATTCGCCATTGCCCTTGGCATCACACCAACCGACAATGCCGCCAAAATAGTTGCGTTTGAAAGGTTCGAGTTGAGCGATAAGTTCGTGTGCTCGCTCTCTTGGTGCTCCACAAAGCGCTGGCGTTGGATGGAGTAAATTGGCAATTGAAAGGGAATCTGCATGTTTGTTGCGTAATTCGCTGCGTATTTCTGTGGCGAGGTGCCAGAGTAAAGGGGTACTGAATATTGAAGGCGAATCAGGGATCATCAGTTCAGTACAATGTTCAGTGAGTGCGGTTCGGATCGCATTAATCACTAATTGATGTTCATGCTGATCTTTGGCTGAATGCAGCAACGATTGGCGCAGGGCATTATCTTCTGCGATATTGCGGCTTCTGCGTGACGAACCCGCCAGTGGTTGAGAAATAATGGTATTGCCCTGTTTACGTAGTAGAAGCTCCGGGCTGGCACCGATTAACGTGCTGTTCTCTAGCGGAAGATGAAAGTTGTAGCTATAAGGGTTTTGGGCATTAAGCTGCATAAAAAGCCGGATAGTGTCAGGCTTCCGATCAAATTCAATATCCAGCAGGCGCGAAAGGACGACCTTATCAAGCAGGCCATGATGTATGGCATCAACTGCCTGAAAGACCATCTGGCAAAACTCTTCTTTTTCCGGCCATAAATGGCTCTGCTGCAATTGCAACCGTGACATGGGGAACAAAGTGGAAAAATGTAAGGTTTCCCGTTCTAACCAACGATGTTCATAAGGTATATAGAGAGCAGACGGTTGTTGTTTATCAAAAGGAATTGCCCCTACTGCAATAGGGTTTTTAATTCCCGCCAGTTCAGCCTGATGAAATAATTGAGACAGATTGTCGCTTAATGAGTTACCACTTAATGAATTACTACTTAATAAATTGCCAATATCATCATGATGATTGGCAGGCGTTGTTATTTTGGTAAAACATCCTTGTGCATGCAGGCTTTTATTTGAGGACAGGAACACAAAATCATCACAACTAAAGCCCAGTAATTCGGATGTGTGATATTCAGTTGTTAAATTAAGCACGATGTTTCCCTATTATTTTTAAATAATAGATTGGTTATGATTCAGTTTTATGATTCCAATAAGTATATATGTGCCTTGATGGAAGCAATCCACAGTGGCAGAAAGTTTTGCTCTATGCCACTGAGGCCAATAAATTTTTTTACCAACTATATTCCATCATGGCAACAATGCTGCGTCCGCTACCATAGAAACAAGCTTCTGTATTTGAACATGAAGCAACATAATGTTTGTTGGTCAGATTATTCACATTCAGTTGTATATTGGCACCTTTTAACCTAGGAGAAGCCTCACCAAGATCATATTTCGCCATCAGGTCATAAAGGGTGTAGGATTTTACGTGGAATGTTTCTGCATAATCACCGGAAGTGGAACCGGTATAACGTACGCCTGCACCTAATGTAAATCCTTTCAGGGCCGTTTGTGTAAAGCTGTAACTCCCCCATGCAGAAGCCGCATGTTCAGGAATTGAAGGTGATCTTTTGCCGATCCGTGAGGCATTGCTATCGCTTTTGGTTTTGGTATCTGTATAGGTGTAACTGGCTATCAGATTGATCTCTGGCGTGATTTGGGAATGAATTTCGGCTTCAGCCCCTTTTGAGCCAATTTTGCCAATTTGTTCGCTAAAGCGGGTGACCGGATTACGGCTGGTCACATTTTTCTGGGTGATATCGAACAGAGAAAGGGTTAACAGGGTATTGTGGTCTTTTGGCTGGAATTTGATGCCTATCTCAGTTTGTTCACCCGTTGTTGGTTTGAAGGCAGGGGTTCCCGGCGCGCCTTGAGAGAGATTAGGTTCAAAGGAGGTACTGTAACTGATATAAGGCGAAATACCGTTATCAAAGGCATACAGTAATCCCGCACGCCCTGTAAAAGCGCGATCTTTCTGGGTTGTTGATTTGCTTTTAAGGATGTCTTGTTGCTTGGTTTCGGTCCAGTCATAACGCCCCGACAGGACTAAATTCCAGTTCTCCCAACTGAGTTGGTCTTGTACATAAACGCCTAATTGGTGGAGTTTCTTTTTATCATTTAAAGCCAGGGATAACTCTTTTTCATCAACGGGAACACTTCTGGTTGGATTTGACCAATCGAATTTGTATTGATCACCATTCTTTTGCCACCTTTTATTGTGGCTGTCCACCCACTTGTAATCGATTCCACTGGTGACGTTATGATCAATGTTACTGGTTGAGAATTGTGCTTTCAGATGATTATCCATGCTGAATGTCTGTGCTTCACTGTATTCCTTTTGTGGGCGGCGCTGGATACTAGTTGGTTGGTCTTTTATATCCGATACATAAACGAAAAGTTTATAACGCTCGTTTGAGCTTGAATAACGCAGGTTTTGCTGGAAAGAAAAGACATCATTAATGTCATGATCAAGAAGGTAGCCGATGGATCCCTGCTCCCGTCTGGCCTGATTAAAAGAAGGATCACTGAGATTCATATCGTAGGGAATATAACCCACATTGGGGGCAGATGTTACCGTGCCGATTTTAGGGTAGAAGTTGCGGTATCCTGCTTTGGGATCGTACTGATAGCTGGTCAGTAACGTAAAGGTCGTATTATTGTTGGGGATCCATGTCAGCGCAGGAGCGATGGCAATCCGCTCTTTTTTATAGTCTTTGACGAACTGCTTTTGGGTGCTGAGTATGCCATTTAGACGATAGAGAACGGGAATATCATCACCCAGTGCCCCACCGAAATCAAAAGCCAATTCACCCAGGCTCTGATTGCCCGCTTTCATCTGTACTTTGTGGATGGGCTGGGCAGTTGGCTTTTTGCTGGTCATATTAATCAAGCCGCCGGGGCTGACCTGACCATATAGCACAGATGCTGGCCCGTGCACCAACTCCACCCGTTCCAATAACCAAGGATCGATCTGATTACCATAACTCAAGCCATCAAGGAACTTAGGCGCATAACGAAAACCACGGGTAATCACTTCGTCATTGCGGTTGGAAGAGCCGCGATAATTAGTCACCACACCACTTGAATAATTCAAGGAGTCAGCAACAGTTGCTACACCTTGTGCTTCCATTTGTGTGCGATTAATGACGCTGATTGACTGGGGAGTTTTGATAAGAGGAGTGAGACTTTTGGTGCCTGCGGCACTGTCTGATTCTACAAAGTTTTTTTCAGAATTCCCTTTAATTTCACTTGTGACAGTTACGGTGTATTCGTTGTTATTGTCAGTCCCATTGTTTGCTGAGGCATATGGGGATAGTAGCAGGGCAGAAGTAAAGGTTAAGAATAATTTATTATAGTTATAGTTTATCGTCATTCTTTTTGCGGCTTTCGATGCATTGTTCTTGATAGGCAGTACCATGGATTTCATCTCTCAATATAGACATTTTCAAAATAAAAATTTAAAAATCAGTTAGATAACTAAGGCGACACCATTCTGGCTAAGCTGAATAGTGAAGGCCTCCTGCCACGTTTCCTGATAATGCTCCATTAACTCTGTTAGCCAGTGATTAAGATTAATAAAATAAATTGAATGATATTGCAAACGAAAATCATTATCAATATCATTAGATAATGATAATCATTTCTTTTGCGGGCGTTACGGGCGCGACATATCAGGCGCGGTGTATCAAATTCATATGTCACTTATGAGCGGGTGTTTTTGCAGGGGAGAAGGGAATGAAGTTAGTATTTCAGCCATCAGGTACAGCAGATAATTTATTATCTGCCCCTAATGTTGGTAGTGAATCATGGTGGGAACATATTGCTAGTTTGGGAACTCCGATCATCGAAGTTACGAGGAACCAGCAAGTTCAGACAACCTTCTTCTGGCGAGACCCTTACGGGGATGAACAAAACTCAGATTTTCGAAAAATCTATATCGATATCAATGGCATTACTAATCACCATCGTCCCGATCCGCAAAGTTTACAACGATTGCCTGAAACAGATATCTGGTATTGGTCAGTGAACCTTGAAGATGATTGGAGAGGAAGTTATCGATTTATACCTGTCACTGACGCATATCTCCCCCCCGAATTTTCCGATGAAAGTAAACAGCGCAATCAACAGCAACGTGAATGGTGGATTTCACTCTTCCCATTATCCATTCCAGATCCTTTGAATTTACAGAGTCATCACCGTAACGGGCTTAGTTTGCCTTTATCGGCAATTCATATGCCTAAAGCACCAGAACAGACTGTATGGGTACTGATTGATGGGATAAACCCAAATCATATTGGGCAGGCAGATAAACGAGAGCCTTTGCTTTTGCATTGGAATAGTAATCGGCTCAACAACCAAAGGCGTGTCTGGCTTTATTCCACCGGAGAAGAAAGCGAGGAAGAAACCGGAAAAGCAACTACGTCTCCTCGTCCTCTTATCATTCTCTTGGATGGATTGAATTGGGCGGAGAGAATGCCGATTTTTCCGGTGATTGATGCAGCGACTGAAAAACGGCAGATACCGGAGGCTGTTTGGCTTTTGATTGATGTTATTGATATGCCTCATCGGGAGCGGGAGCTTCCCTGCAATCCTGATTTTTGGCAAGCAATTCAGGATGAACTCTTGCCACTTGTCGCACAGCATGCCGCTTTCAGTGATGATCCTGAACAAACTGTTATCGCAGGGCAGAGTTACGGTGGGTTGGCGGCACTGTATGCCGCACTGCATTGGCCGCAACGCTTTGGTTGTGTTCTCACGCAATCGGGTTCTTTTTGGTGGCCTGACAGCAAAATTGTGCGGCAGTTTATATCATCCGCAGAACATAAGCCCGGCTGGCTGACCCAGCAACTGCTTGAGCAAAAAGTTATGCCTTCGTCATTGAAAATCTTTCAGGAGGCGGGTTCCCGCGAAGCAGATATCCATTTTGTGAATGAGCAAATGCATGCCGCATTACAGGAGGCAGGGCACAACGTAAATTATCGCGTGTTTAATGGTGGGCATGATGTGCTGTGCTGGCGTGGTGGGTTAATTGATGGCCTTAGTTGGTTACTGGCTGAAAAATGATGCGGTAAACCGATTATTGAAGTCCCAAATATGATGAGAACCAACGATGAATTTGCAACAAAAGAACCCTTTTGATGATGATGAAGCCACTTTTTATGTACTGATAAACGATCAACAGCAATATAGCCTTTGGCCAGCTTTTGCTGACCATCCTGCTGGTTGGAAGCAGATTATTGGCCCGGATTCACGAACAGCTTGTATCGCATACATAGAAGCGCATTGGGTGGATATGCGCCCGGCCAGTCTGCATAAAACACATCCGCATAAAACATAGATAAATCAAATTGATAATGCCGATGGTTTAGTCTGTAGAGTAGATAAGCAAGGAAATCAAACGTGCCGAATGTATTGCAACTTTCTGAAATTAAATCAGTCAATCTGACGTTGCCACTTGTGGCTGCTCAGCCCGGAATCTGGATGGCTGACCAACTTGCCAGTCATCGCAATGTGTTTACCATTGCGCATTATATTGAAATCAAGGGAAAACTGGATCGTTCCTTATTTGATGTGGCTATCCGCCAAGGTTTGGCTGAAGCCGATACCGTTCATGCGCGTTATTTTATGAATGAACAGGGAGACACTGTACAGCAAATTCCTGCTTTCTGTCATGTACAACAGGTTATTGCACCGGAGTGGCTCGATTTTACTCTTGAGCAGGGAGAAAACAGGTCACAAGCATTAATGCAGGCGGATCTGGCCGCTGAATTGCCCGCAGATGGGGAACGCCCGCTTTACCGACAAGTAATCATGAAAATCGGTGCTCAGCCTGAACGTTGGTTCTGGTATCAGCGTTTTCACCATCTTATGCTTGATGGTTTCAGTTTTGAGGCACTGACACGGCGTATTATTGATATCTATAACGCGTTAAACACAGGCAGGCAGCCCGCTGAAAATCCTTTCTGTTCATTCGATTTGGTCGTTAAAGAGTATCAGGAGTGGGAACAGTCTCCGGCAAAAGCAAAGGCAGCCGAATTCTGGCAACAGCATACTCGTGAGCGCGGTGCTTCCGTTTCACTTTCCACTGAAGAGATGGTGAATACAGGAACTTCCCTACCTTTACATCACCATTGCTATTTCCCACTTTCTCAATTTGCCCCATCAAGGGAAGATAATTTACTGCGGCAATTCCCGCCGGCTGAAATTGTGATGGCTGCACTCTGCATCTATTTCTATCGCATGAGCGGAGAAAAACATTTGTCGATTGGCTTTCCTTTTATGCGGCGTCTGGGATCTCAGGCGCTTTGTGCAATGGGACCAGTGGTCAATCTCTTGCCGCTGCAAATAAACCTGAACGAGAGTATGACCCTTGCAGGGGTAGCGAAAGCATTTGTGGATGAAATGAAGCAAGTTCGTCGTTACCAGCGGTATGAAGCCGAGCAGCTGCGTTGCGATCTGGGGTTATCAGGCAGTAAAAATGCGCTTTATGGCCCTGTTTTCAATTACAAAATTTATAACGAGACGTTGAAACTAGATGGTAAACCCATTAAGACACATACGCTCGCTATGGGACCCGTGGATGATTTAGAGTTTGAATTGTGTTGTTACGATGATCAGCTCCAGCTCGTGCTGATCGCGAATCGGAAAAAGTATAGTGAGCAAACTTTACAGTGGCATGGCGAACGGATCAGTTATTTGTTGAATCAATTGCTGATGCAGCCGCAGCAACTTATTGCGTTCGCCCCTCTCATCTCACCAAAGGAACAACAACGGCTTGATGAATGGTCTCGTGGGCCGAGAATCCAAGCGCCTGTAACGGGTGTTTCTGTGCTGGATCTCTTTTTGCTGCAAGTCGAGCGTCAGCCTGATGCCATCGCTATACGTTGTCGCAATGAACAGCTTAGTTACCACCAATTGATGACAAAAGTGATGCAGCTTGCACGCTTCTTGTTGTCGCAGGGAATCGGGGCTGAGGATGTGGTTGCCATTGGCATTCCTCGTTCAGTGGATTCAATTATTGCGATTCTGGGAGTATTGGCGAGTGGTGCTGCTTACATTCCCCTTGATCTCGATTATCCGCCGGAACGTTTGCAGTTAATGTGTGACGATGTTCAGCCCGCCTTGTTGATCACGCATCTGAATACGTTGGCACAAATGCCAAAAGCACCCAAGGTTATTTGTCTGGATGATCAGCAGATAGTGGCAAAGTGTTCCGGTTTATCTTCGTTACCTGTCACAGACGAAGAACGACGCGAAAAACTGTGCGGTGAGCATTTGGCTTATGTAATCTACACATCGGGATCTACAGGTAAGCCAAAAGGTGTTATGAGCACATATGGCGGGTTACTGAATTTGTTAACCTCCCACGCAACGTATCTGTTTGGGCCTGTCATCGAGAATTTTTATCAGCGACATGGCCGAAGGGCACGTGCAGGACACACTGCTTCTTTCTCCTTTGATTCCTCTTGGGAACCTCTGTTTTGTATGATCTTAGGCAGTGAACTCTATATTTTTGATGAGGAACTGAGACGGGATGCGTGGGGCGTGGTACAGCAAATGAATCTGCTGCCGATTGATATCATGGATATTACGCCTTCTTTCTTGACCCAACTTATCGATAGTGGATTGTTGGAAAAAGGTAATCACCAGCCAGCGTGTATTATGATCGGGGGCGAAGCTGCCACACCTCGGTTATGGGAATTACTTAAACAGCAGCCGCAAATGGATATCCACAACTATTATGGCCCTTCCGAATATACCATTGATACATTAGGTGCCAGTATTCAAATGGCCGATCAGCCTGTGATCGGGCGTCCGGTTGCCAATACCGATATCTGGCTTTTAGATAGTTATTTACAACCGGTGCCAATTGGTGCCGTGGGAGAACTGTATCTCTCTGGAGCGGGTATCGCCCGAGGTTATTTACATCGTCCGGGGATGACGGCAACACGCTTTGTTGCTAATCCGTTCCGTCATGGTGAAGTGATGTATCGCACTGGTGATCTTATGCGCTGGCGGCCTGATGGGCTGCTTGCATTTATTGGTCGGGTGGATCATCAGGTTAAAGTGCGTGGTTTCCGTGTTGAATTAGGTGAAGTAGAAAATGCGCTGGTTGATTTGCCGGAGGTCAGTTCTGCGGTAGTGATTGCTGAGCCAATCGGCGCAACGTATCGGCTGGTGGGATATTGTGCTGTCCCAGATGGGCAACGGCGCGTTTTACCGAATATCTCGGCTTTACTGTTAGCTGAACTGGCAAAGAAACTGCCTGATTATATGGTTCCTTCCCTCTTAATGGTGTTGGAAACCTTACCTATCTCAATCAATGGCAAAATCGACCGCAGCTCGTTGCCCAAGCCACAGCAACTTCAGTTACCAGTAGGCAGAAAAGCAGAAAATGAGCAGGAGAAATCGATTTGTAAAGCATTCTCCAGCCTATTAGCTGTGCCAGAAGTCAGTGCAGATGATGATTTTTTCGTGCTGGGAGGCGACAGTATTTCTGCAATGGCGCTGGGAACGCAATTACGCCGTCTTGGTTGGCAGTTACGTCCGCGGGATATTTTCAGTGAGCGTACACCTGCGCGCATGGCGTTGAAAATGACGCCGGTTACCATTGCAAAACAGGCTTTGAAACGCATTCAGAAAGGGGCGATCGATAGCTTGCCTATTTTGCGTTGGTTTGCCGAATCTCATGGGATTAATACCCGTTTCGCTCATGGTGTATTTATCCGAGTCCCCACAGAATTACAGCCACAACATTTAACGCAGGCATTGATTGCCTTAGGGCAAGCGCATCCTGTACTGCACGCGTTCACCCGTGATGATCAGCTTATAGTCGGTGAGTTTACCCATGAGCCGATTTCTGTATTTGAGGCAACGTATTGCAGCATACGGCAAAATTGCGAAGATATTGAAACCTGTGCAGAGCAAGCCTTCCACGATGCGGTTATGTGTCTAGAACCCGCAAATGGTCAGCTATTCCACACCTGTTTATTACAACAGGGAGGCGATGGCAATGACGGTGTATCTAAGGGATTAGTGTTTGTTATTCATCATTTGGCAACAGATGGCGTTTCGTGGCGAATATTATTGGATGAATTACGTCAGGGAGTTGAAGCTGTAATAAATGGCAAAGCTATAAATGGCAAAAATATAAATGACAAAGCTATGACTTTGCCAGCGGAAGAGTATTCTTTGCACGATTGGAACGATTATCTATGCCAAAATCTGCCACAACGTGCAGCCGAATTGCCTTTTTGGCAACAAATGTTGAATACAAAAACGTCTCTCTTAGGGCAGCGTCCGTTGGATGTACAGCGGGATCGCCAAATAAACGCCTGTACGGAACGAACATTATTGAGCGGTGAGCAAACAGCCGCATTATTGGGAATATTGCCCAAACAATATCACGCGAATATTGAAGAAGTTTTATTAACCATATTGGCAATGGCTTGCTATCGCCATTTTAACGTCAGTCAATTACGCTTCCAGCTAGAATCTCATGGCCGCATTGAATTAGACGAAAAGGGCGATTTGGCCCGGACTGTTGGTTGGTTGACCGCTGAATACCCGATAGTGGTAGGTCTGCCACAAACAGGAGAATACCCGCCCGCAGATCCAGCAGAGATGGTCAGGGCAGTGAAAAGTGTTTTGCGTGCGGTGCCCGATCGTGGGATAGGTTATGGTTTGTTGCGCTATCTCGATCAAACGGGACAGGAAATACTGGCAACGCAAGAAACGCCGGAGATCTTATTTAATTATCTGGGGCGTTTTATTGAGGCAGATAATTTATGGGGGCCTCAACGGACTAAAAATCTTTTCCGGGATGCGTTTGCTGTTTATCAAGATCCCGAAATGTCCCTGAACCATAGTTTGGAAATCAACCTATTTGTTGATGAGCAGGGACACACTCCACAGTTGGTCATTAACTGGCAATGGGTTGATGGTATTTTTAGTCATCAAGATATCGCAGAATTACATCACGGTATGGCATGGGCGGCTGATCGCTTAATTCAGTTCGCCAGACAGCAGCCTTTACAGGCGATGGCAACGTTAGTCGCCGCAGAAACCGGGCTGGCAGAGCTTGAGGAGAACGACCTCACTCAGTTGACCGAGCGTTATGGCCCATTATCTGCGGTATTGCCGTTGTTACCACTGCAACAAGGATTATTATTCCACGCACAAACAGCCACCGAGCATGGTAGTTATAATTCATTGACACGCCTTTCCCTGTTCGGGTCATTGACTGTTGCTGAATTACGTCGGGCGTTGTCAGTTTTAGTCCGGCATCACCCTCAGCTTGCTGCGAAATTTGATACTGAGCAATACACTTCTCCACTGCAATTGATACCGATCATCTCTGATGATAAAGATTATTGGACACTCGATTTTCATCAACTGCCTGAATTAACAGCGGAAGAGGAAGAGATGGCGTTGCAGGAACTGGAGAAAACAGAACTGGCGCGAGATCTCTTTCAGCAGCCAGTGGCGATGTTACATGCATTGCTGGTTCGTCACGGTAACAGTTCACGCCATACGATATTGCTGAATGCCCATCACCTGATCGTTGATGGTTGGTCAACACCTATTCTGGTGCAAGACCTTTTGACATTGCTGAATCAAAGCGAGTACGCCTTGCATAAACCTGAAATACGTTATCAAAACGTAGTCCGGCAATTATTGGCGCGTGAGACAGAGCCAGCCCGCCAATGTTGGCAACAGGTATTGAAAGATGTTCAACCAACATGTTTGTTCGGTGAACAACACCATACTGGTGAGGTTAAGGAGCTTGAAATATTACTCGAACCAGCGATGGAACAGCAGTTAATCGGCTTATGTCAGCAACGAGGTTTAACCCTGAACACGTTGATGCAAGGCATTTGGTCTTTGCTATTGAGTATCCACAGCGGCTCACCTGATGTTGTTTTTGGCTCCCCGGTCTCAGGGCGATTTGGGCAGACTGACGGGCTAGACCAGCATATTGGGCTGTTTAGTAACACCTTACCAGTTCGGGTTATTCTGGATATGGCACAACCTCTATTGCCACAACTAGAAAAACTACAGGCCCAGCAGATCCAATTGATTGAACATGACAATATTGGTCTGGGTGAAATCCAACAAATTGCCGGTACTGGCACGCTTTTTGATACTTTGCTGGTGGTCGAAAATTACCCTGAAGTGAAGCAGAACCAAGAAGAGATCCAAAACATTACCTGCCAGAGCATCAATAACCGGGGTTATACCCATTATCCTTTGACGTTGCTGGTGCTGCCGGGTAAGCGTCTGCGTTTATTGATGGAATATCGTGAAAGCGTTAAACAGCCTGAGCGTTTGGCACAACGCATACGGCTCTTGATCCGGCAATTAATTGAACAGCCTGAGATTGCACTGCGCGAGTGGGTTTTGCAATCGGTTGATGAAGTCGCGTTTATTGAAGAAATCAATAACACTTATCATGACCTCCCTTCTGTAACACTCCATCAGGCGGTCATTGAACAGGCAAGAAAAACGCCCGACAATTTGGCATTGTTGGATTGCCATCATCGTCTGACTTACCAGCAAATGCGCCTCCAAACTCGCTTGTTAGTTGATCGTCTAATTGAAGCGGGGGTACAAACAGGGGACATTGTTGGGGTGGCATTATCACGTTCGGTTCGGCTGAGCTTGGCGTTACAGGCGATTCTGGAAGCGGGTGCTGCATGGTTGCCTCTTGATACTGGCTACCCTGATGAACGCTTGACCATCATGTTGGAAGATGCCCAACCTCGATTAGTGATTACGGAAAGTGAACATCAGGCACGTTTTGCCAATCAGGCCCCTTTGTTGTTACTAAATGGATTGTTGCTAGATCAGCCGCCGAATGAAACACAGCAGCCTGTCCATCCTGCCGCCAATGTGACTCCTGAACATACGGCGTACATTATCTATACCTCTGGCTCTACAGGAAAACCCAAAGGGGTTATGGTGAGCCACCAAGCTATTGTTAACCGTTTATTGTGGATGCAAGAAGCCTACCAATTGACAGGGAATGATGTGGTATTGCAGAAAACACCATGTAGTTTTGATGTCTCTGTCTGGGAGTTTTTCTGGCCTTTAATGACAGGCGCCCAATTAGTGATGGCACCACCTGAGGCACATCGCGATCCCGCTGCGCTTTTCCAACTTATTGATGATTACCGTGTCACGACATTGCATTTTGTGCCATCAATGTTGGCAACGTTAATTGATTCACTAGCGTTACGAGAACAAGAAGCGCCGTTCTGCCACAGCCTGAGACGTGTTTTCTGTAGTGGTGAAGCCTTGTCATGTGAACTGGCGCATCGCTATCAGACATTGATGTCGGCACCTTTGCATAACCTTTATGGGCCAACGGAAGCGGCGGTGGATGTGACATGGCAACCGGCGTTTGGCGAGGCATTGGCGCGTTGCAGTAGCTCTGGTGTTCCTATCGGCCGTCCGGTATGGAATACCCAATTGCGTATTTTAGATCCTTGGTTGCGCCCTGTTCCGATTGGAGTCGCTGGTGATCTCTACCTCTGCGGTATTCAACTGGCGACAAACTACCTGAACCGACCCGATCTGACAGCCAGCCGCTTTGTGGCTGATCCATTTGCATCTGGCGAACGGATGTACCGAACGGGAGATATTGCCTGTTGGTCAGAAAATGGTGAGGTCGAATATCTGGGGCGCAGTGATGAGCAATTAAAAATACGTGGTCAACGTATTGAACTGGGTGAAATTGAACAAGTTTTACTGGAACAACCCGGAGTGGCGCAGGCGGCGGTTGCTGCACGTGAGCTGGGCAAATCAGGTCAGGTAATGGGAAATGTCGATGCGCGCCAGTTAATTGCTTGGTTGATTCCTCAATCAGGTGTGACATTGGATATTGCCGCACTGCAACAAGCGATGATGAAACGATTGCCAGCTTATATGCTGCCTGTCAGCTATGCGATACAGGAAAATTTCCCGCTGAGTGCAAATGGAAAATTAAACCGTAAGGCACTCCCGCTGCCAGAGAAGCTAACTACAGGCCGGTTACCGCAAGCAGGTTTAGAAAGTCAGCTGGCTAAATTATTCGCTGAAATTTTAGAGTGTGAAATGGTTTGGGCTGATGATGATTTCTTTGCTCTGGGAGGGCATTCGTTGCTGGCAATGCGTCTGGCAGCCGAAATACACCGACGCTTTAATTACCCTGTTTCAGTTGGCAATATCATAGTCGCACGAAGTGTAGAAAAATTGAGCGCGCTATTGGTTCATAAGCAAACGCTTGATAAACGAATGCTTGATAAACGAATACTTGGTGAACGAGCAGTTGATGAACTCGCGGATGAACAAAAGCAAAATTTAGCTGAAAACAGCGGGATGGGAGAGGTTCTACCATTAAGGGAAGGCTCTGGGCCAGCGCTGTTTTGTGTGCATCCCGCATCAGGTTTTGCTTGGCAATACAGTGGGCTGTTGCGTTATCTGGAGGGAGATTGGCCGATTATCGGGTTACAGTCCCCTCGTCCTCGTGGCGTGATTGCTGAATGTCATAGCCTCGACGCAATGTGCATACGTCATTTAGCAACTTTGCGAAATATCCAACCTCATGGGCCTTATTACTTGCTGGGCTATTCTCTGGGTGGAATGTTGGCTCAGGGAATGGCCATTCGTTTACAGCAAGAAGGAGAGGAAGTCGCTTTCTTGGGATTATTGGATGCCTATCCTCCGGAGGGGCAGGATTGGGGAGGGTTAAGCGAAGAGGAAGCCAAACAGGAAATTGCCCGTGAACAGGCGGAGTTTATGGCGACGACAGAAGATGAGCGTGATCCGCAACTGCGTCAGGAAAAACAGGCAATGTTCGAGGATATTGTCGCTAACTATCAAGATGCTGTACGCAGTTTATTATCTGCCATTAATCAGAAATATGATGGCGAAGCAGCGTTATTTGTGGCTGAGCGGACATTGCCTCCTGATTTGGATGTTGAAGGGACATGGGCTCCCTGGATTCGCCATTTAAAGGTCTATCGGCAAGATTGTGAACATGTAGATATCCTTTCTCCCGTTTCATTGAAACAGTGGGGACCACTGCTGAATAGCCTGTTGATAAGAATAACCTGTTGAAACAAGACCGCAGTTAACTTTATCGCGTTTAACGCCATCGCATTGTATGGAGCATTATGGCCAGTTCATCACTCTTTTTGGATTTTAGTTTGCTCAGAAATAATGCGCATTTCCGAGCTATCTTTATTGCCCGTATGTTATCTGTCTTTGCATTGGGAATGCTGACGGTTGGCGTCCCTGTCCAGATGCAGTTTCTGACGGGATCTACCTTACAGGTAGGAATTGTGGTCGCACTGGATGGCGTCGGTATGTTTATCGGCCTCATTCTGGGGGGAATACTGGCAGACCGTTATGATCGGCGTAAACTTATTTTGTTTGCCCGTGGCACTTGTGGCATCGGTTTTGTGGCACTGAGCTTTAACGCATTTTTAGATTCGCCATCACTGTATATGCTCTATTTTCTTTCTATCTGGGATGGCTTTTTTGGTGCGTTGGGGATGACGGCGTTAATGGCGGCAATCCCCAATTTAGTAGGGCGGGAAAATCTGGCCGCGGCAGGTGCCTTGAGCATGATTACCGTTCGCATAGGTGCCATTATTTCACCGGCATTGGCAGGTATTATTATTGTTGCAGGTGGGCCAGGATGGAACTTTACCGTTGCGGCAATCGGTACATTAGCCACATTATTACCCCTGATGAGGCTTCCTGAAATGAAACCTCAGTCAAGCAAAAAAGAGCACCCGATCAGTGCGTTGGTAAGCGGGGTGAAATTTGTTTGTCAGCATAAAATTGTGGGCAGTGTCATACTGGTGGGGATGCTGCTCAGTGTCGCAGGAGCGGTTCGCATTCTGTTTCCTGCATTGTCTCAGGAAGTATATCACCAAGGGCCGTCAGCGACTGGGCTGATGTATTCTGCCGTTCCTTTGGGAGCCATGTTAGGTGCCTTCACCAGCGGATGGATCGGGCGAAGCTCACGATCCGGAGTTCTGCTTGTTGTATGTGCACTGTGCTCCTTTATCACATTATCCCTACTGGGAGTCGTCACAAATATCGTTCTGGCATTACTTGTTCTGGTTTGTTATGGATATTTGAATGCGTTTGCATCCTTACTGCAATTTACCCTTGTGCAGAGCCATACGCCGGATCATTTATTGGGGCGAGTGAACAGTTTTGTTACTGCACAAGATGTTACGGGTGATTCTTTGGGAGCGTTGGGTTTGGGTTTTATGGGACGCTTGTTGTCTCCCGTAATGACCGTCTTTTCGTTCGGGGCTTTTGCTGCACTTACCTGCCTATTGCTTGCAGCAGTAGTAAAACCTTTACGCCATTCTACATTGCGTGGCAGCATGCCATTAGCAGAAAAAAAACCTTTAGAAAGAGAACCTAAGCAAAGCGATAGCTAATGGGAATAAAGTCCGCCTATGATCATTAGCAAGAATATCCCACAGTTAAACAAATCACGGCGTGGTATCAATATCACGCCATCATGCCATCATGCCATCACACCGCAACATAAAAAATACCATTCCAATTTTTCAAAATAACATTTTTTGTTATTTTTTGTTAAAAAATTATTAGGAAAATATTAATAAAATGTGTCATTTTATGGTGTATTTAGGTGATGCAGGTGATGGTTTCAACCCGCCTACACAATAAAAAACTTAAGAACTGGTATTTTTGCAAATCAATAACGGATGATAACTAAGATGAATAAGCGATACAGAATACCCCGGAGCACTCTGACTGCCGCGCGTTTATCGGTCAAAACCCAGCCACGCGTGCTTTACCACGCCATAGCTTGCTGTCTGGCAGCAGCAAGCTTTGGCGCTTATGCGGAAAATTATATCGAGAAAGGGCAGCTCGGTGATCCTGCCAGCTGGCGTTCCAGTGAGTTTTTGGCTGAATGGGGGCTTGGTGCCATTCACGCTGATGAAGCCTATGCCAGAGGCTATACCGGTAAAGGGATCAAGCTAGGGATATTCGATCAGGTCGTTTATGCCAAGCATCCTGAGTTTGTAGGAAAAGATAAGGTCATCAACTTAGTTACCTCTGGGATACGTGAATATACCGACCCCTATATTAAGGTGAAAAAAGGCGATTCATTCAATTATGGTGGTGCACCGTCCGTAGATGGATACAACGAATTAGGAGCGCATGGTGTCCATGTTGCGGGTATTGCTGCGGGTAGCCGAGATGGCAAAAAAATGCATGGGGTGGCCTATAACGCGCAAATACTCAGTGCAGATAACGGTGATCCCGGCCCCGAAGATGGCATCATCTTAGGCAATGATGGTGGCGTTTACCAAGCTGGTTGGCATGCACTGATAAACAATGGCGCTCGCATCATAAACAACAGCTGGGGGATTGGTATTGATAAGAAGCTTGAGAATGGCGGAGGCGATCCGAACGCAGCTCACTTTACCTTAGCAGAGGCTCAAAAGCAGTTTGATGAAATCAAGCCACTTTTGGGTACAAAACCCGGTGGTGCATATCAGGGGGCAATTGATGCTGCCCGCAGTGGTATTGTGACGATTTTTGCCGCGGGTAACAGTCAGAACTACAGTAATCCGGATGCCATCGCTGGTCTGGCTTGGTTTGTGCCAGATATTGCACCAAACTGGCTGACAGTCGCCAGTGTGGAAAAAGATCCGAATAGTACCAATAGTGTTCCTTATTCCATCAGCAATTTTTCCTCACGCTGTGGCTATACTGCCAGTTTTTGTGTCAGTGCGCCCGGTAGTCGGATTTATAGCTCAGTCATTGGCGGAAAAGTGGATAACGTGACTACTGGATATGCTCATTACAATGGTACTTCGATGGCTGCACCACATGTTAGTGGTAGTATTGCGGTATTGATGGAGCGTTTCCCATATATGACCGGAGCTCAAGCGTCTTCTGTGCTGTTAACTACAGCGACTGATATGGGCGAAAAGGGGATTGATGAGATTTACGGCTGGGGATTAATCAACCTCGGCAAAGCGATAAATGGCCCCGGTATGTTCTATGCCGCAGAGGATATTCCTGAAAAATTCCGCATCCCAGATCCTGATGGTGTGGTCTACGGCAACGGTCAGTTTATTGCTGATATTCCGGGTGTCGGTGCTGTGATCGATAAGGGCAAACCGACTGAACATGTCTGTGAGACTGCTCAGTGTGCTCTGGATTTATGGAGCAATGATATCAGCGGTCATGGCGGGCTGATTAAACAAGGCAGAGGTGCGCTGATCCTCAGTGGTCAAAATACTTATTCTGGCCCAACGCTGGTCAAACAGGGATTGCTGAATGTCAGTGGCGGCGTTTCTTCCACTGTTTCGGTAATGGAAAGTGGTGTTCTTGGTGGAAATGGCACGGTTGGTACACTCAGTGTGCAGCGTGGTGGTACTGTTGCACCGGGTAACTCCATTGGTACACTGAAAGTCACTGACAAAATTACTTTTGAACCGGGTTCTCATTACGCTGTTGAAATCGCAGCCGATGGACGCAGTGACAGCATTCAGGTTGAAAAAAGTGCCCAGCTCAATGGCGGAAAAGTTAGCGTTTCCCTTGAAAATACGGGGAATTTGCTTTCCTTTAAAGAAGTACAAAGCCTAGCTGGCCAGCAATACAATATTCTTAATGCGAAGCAAAATATCAACGGCCGCTTTGATACTGTCGTCCCGAATTATCTCTTCCTTGGTACTAAATTGTCCTATCAGCCTAGCAAAGTCTCCCTCCATATCGGACGCAATGATACTGCTTTTGCGAATGTTGCCAAGACACAAAATGAACGTGCTGTAGCGGTTGCCGCTGATACCCTCGGTGCGGGCAATCCTGTCTATGAAAGTATCTTGGCCAGCGCCTCTGAAGGGCAAGCCCGATATGCGTTTCGTCAGCTCAATGGGCAGATCCACGCCGATGTTGCTTCCCTGTTGGTGAATGACAGCCGTTATTTACGCGATACTTTAAACTCTCGTTTGAGTCAGGCCGAAGGCCGTTCATTATCGCCTGATATTCATGGAGATGATAACGGTGCATGGGTTCGATTGCTTAGTGCATGGAACCACGCTTCTGGTACAGAGAATGCGAGCGGTTATCAGGCTTCCAACTACGGTGTATTCCTTGGTGTAGATGCCCTTGTTGACGAATACAGTCGTCTTGGGATTGCTACTGGTTACACCCGTACTTCTCTTGATGGCGGTAACAGCGCTACTGCTGACAGTAATAACTATCACCTCGCTCTTTATGGTGACCGTCAGTTTGGTGATTTTGCTTTACGCACCAATGGCGGATTCACATGGCACCGTATTGATACTGCCCGCTCTATCATCTATGGCAGCCAGCGTGATAGTGAGAATGCAAAATACAGTGGGCGTACATCGCAGTTGTCTGCGGAGCTTGCTTATCATCTACCGGCAGGCGCTGTGAATTTGGAACCATTCATTAATTTGGCTTACGTTAACTTCCGCAATGAAGGGATTAACGAAAACGGTGCCGCCGCCGCATTTCATGGTGGCAGTCAACATACCGAAGCGACGCTCTCCACATTGGGATTGCGCGCCAATCATAACTGGCAAACTTCATGGGGTTCTTCGATTGCTCTGAATGGAGAGCTAGGATGGCAGCATCAATACGGTGAGTCTGAACGAGCAACAGGCTTGTCATTCCGTGGCAGTAACACGACGTTTGTGACCCGCAGTGTTCCGGTTTCCCGTGATGGTGTAGTGTTGAAAGCTAATGCAGAGATGAGCACAAGTAACAACATCTCATTCACTCTTGGTTATAGCGGATTGCTGTCCAGCAGCCATCAGGACAATAGTATGAATGTCGGTTTTAAATGGCAATTCTGATGATGAGCAGGATGTAAGTATCTGATAAGGAAATATTGGAGTGAAATTGGAGTTAATTGGTTGATTTTAGACAAAAAACAGACATCTTCCGGTGTCTGTTTTTTTAAATGCGGTCGTGGCAGGTTTTTGACTGTCGCCACCCTGTGCGTATAACGTGAAATGAGAGCAAAACGTAGTAGGTAAAAGACAAATGGAGATAGGGTCTGATGCTAAGATGAAAAATAATTGCATGATTCAATGTACTTAAATAGCAATATAAAACACCCTTCTGAGGTATTTTTTAGTTTATGAAACCTTCATCGCCGAACAATTAGGATTGTTCATACTGGAGATATCTGCTTTCAAAGGTGCGCAAATGTACCGCAAT
>NZ_JAQRFN010000012.1 GCF_028598555.1 Xenorhabdus anantnagensis | reverse complement strand
ATAGCTTGTTCCATCCATTTTTGATGCGAAATGATCAGCCATTGCCAAAACCAACGACACCGATGCCTTCTCTGGATCTTTTGGCGGAACCTCCAGCGGAAGAAGAACCGGTTGATATGTTTGCGCTTGAGCAAATCTCTCGTTTAATTGAAGCCCGTTTGAATGACTATCGTGTTAAAGCGGATGTTGTTGGGTTCTCTCCAGGGCCTGTAATCACACGATTTGAATTGGATCTGGCTCCGGGAGTGAAAGCTTCCCGTATTTCTAACTTATCACGTGACCTCGCTCGCTCGCTTTCAGCGGTAGCCGTCCGTATTGTAGAAGTTATTCCGGGGAAACCTTATGTTGGTTTGGAATTACCCAATAAAAAACGCCAAACAGTTTATTTACGGGAAGTTCTGGATTGTGAGAAATTCCGTGATAATCCTTCCCCGTTAACTATCGTTTTAGGAAAGGATATTGCAGGGCAGCCGGTTGTGGCTGACTTGGGTAAAATGCCTCACTTACTGGTAGCAGGGACGACTGGTTCGGGGAAATCGGTAGGGGTCAATGCAATGATCCTCAGCATTTTGTATAAAGCGAAACCAGAAGATGTTCGCTTTATCATGATTGATCCCAAAATGCTTGAATTATCGGTGTATGAAGGTATTCCGCACTTATTGACTGAAGTTGTTACCGATATGAAAGATGCAGCCAATGCATTGCGTTGGTGTGTAAACGAAATGGAGCGACGTTATAAGCTGATGTCAGCTCTAGGGGTGCGCAATCTTGCGGGCTATAATGACAAGATCAAACAGGCGGAAAATATGGGGCGCCCGATTCCTGATCCGTTCTGGAAGCCGGGTGACAGTATGGATGCAACGCATCCTATGCTGAAAAAAGAGCCTTATATTGTGGTAATGGTTGATGAGTTTGCCGACTTAATAATGACGGTCGGGAAAAAAGTGGAAGAATTAATCGCGCGCTTGGCCCAGAAAGCACGAGCAGCAGGTATTCATTTGGTACTGGCAACACAGCGCCCTTCTGTTGATATTATCACAGGGTTGATTAAGGCAAATATTCCAACGCGTATTGCATTTACGGTATCCAGTAAAATAGATTCCCGTACCATTCTTGATCAAGGTGGTGCAGAATCATTGCTTGGTATGGGGGATATGCTTTATTTGGCACCAAACTCTTCCATTCCTGTACGTGTTCATGGCGCATTTGTACGTGATCAAGAAGTTCATGAAGTCGTGAATGATTGGAAAGCCCGCGGTCGCCCTCAATACATAGATAGTATTATCAAAGGGGGAGAAGATGGTGAAGGCGGTATGGGATTTGATAGCGAAGAAGAACTGGATCCCTTGTTTGATCAAGCAGTTGAATTTGTAGTTGAAAAACGTCGTGTTTCTATTTCGGGTGTACAACGTCAATTCCGTATTGGATATAACCGAGCAGCCCGGATTGTCGAACAAATGGAAGCGCAACAAATAGTCAGTACACCAGGGCATAATGGTAATCGTGAAGTTTTGGCACCTCCGCCGCATGAACATTAATTACCGCTGTGAAATGCAATACAGTATCGGCAATTGATGGCTGATAATAAAATGAATTGAAGGTATCTCGCACATGAAAAAACTGATGTTAATTGGTTGCCTAATGATGGGTGTGAGCATAAGTTCTGCGTGGGCTGATGCAACGCAGGATCTACAAGGGCGTTTGGGAAAGGTGAATAGCTTTCATGCTGGTTTCACCCAAATAGTCACTAGTAATGACGATTTAACGATCCAAAAAGGAGAAGGGGAACTTTGGATCAAACGCCCTAATTTGTTTAACTGGCATATGACATCACCTGATGAGAGCGTTTTAGTTTCTGATGGTAAAACTTTGTGGTTTTATAACCCCTTCGTTGAACAAGTAACAGCAAATTGGTTAAAAGAAGCAACGGGAAATACGCCATTTATGCTAATAGCGCGTAATGATCCGGCTGACTGGAAACAGTACAAAGTTGTGCAGAACGGCAATAACTTTGAGCTGACTCCTCATAATACCAATGGCAATTTAAAACATTTTTCAATTAGCGTGACCCCAGAGGGAACGATCCAAAAATTTACTGCCGTTGAACAGGATGGGCAAAAAAGTGCTTATCAATTGAAAGGGCAGCAAAACGTAAACGTGGATGCGGCAAAATTCAAATTTACCGTACCGGAAGGTGTCACGCTGGATGATCAACGCCAGTGAGGTTTAAGTGAATAATCTTTCTCTCGATTTTTCACAAAATGAATTCCAGCCACTGGCCGCAAGAATGCGGCCAGTCACATTGGATCATTATATCGGTCAGCAACACTTATTGGCGAAAGAAAAGCCTTTGCCAAGAGCAATCCGAGCCGGTCACCTCCATTCCATGATTTTATGGGGGCCGCCCGGAACAGGAAAAACAACGTTGGCTGAAATCATTGGTTATTACGCGCAAGCTGATATTGAACGTATTTCGGCAGTCACTTCTGGCATTAAAGAAATCCGCGAATCCATAGAAAAAGCACAACAAAACCGTAATGCAGGGCGCAGAACTATCTTATTTGTCGATGAGGTTCATCGGTTTAATAAAAGCCAGCAGGATGCGTTTTTACCACATATTGAAGACGGTACGATCACATTTATTGGTGCAACAACCGAAAACCCTTCTTTCGAATTAAATTCAGCATTGTTGTCACGGGCTCGCGTCTATTTATTGAAATCACTTTCGACGGCAGAAATTGAACAGGTGTTGATTCAAGCCATGAACGATACAGAGCGTGGCATTGGAGGGCAAAATATCGTCTTACCGGACAATACTCGCCAGATGATAGCAGAGCTTGTTGCGGGAGATGCACGTCGTTCACTGAATTTGCTAGAAATGATGTCAGATATGGCGGAAACCAATGAGCAAGGGCAACGGATTTTGACGCCGGAGTTGTTGAAAGAAGTGAGTGGGGAAAGGAGTGCGAGGTTTGATAATAAAGGCGATCGATATTACGATTTAATTTCTGCCCTGCATAAATCAATCCGCGGTTCAGCACCTGATGCAGCACTTTACTGGTATGCCCGAATTATTACCGCAGGCGGTGATCCGCTTTATGTTGCCCGTCGGTTATTGGCAATTGCTTCTGAAGATGTGGGGAATGCTGATCCACGTGGAATGCAGATAGCTATTGCTGCATGGGATTGTTTTACGCGCGTAGGCGCGGCTGAAGGAGAAAGGGCAATTGCACAAGCGATTGTCTATCTTGCATGTGCACCGAAAAGCAATGCGGTTTATACAGCATTCAAAGCAGCTATGGCGGACGCGCAAAACAAGCCAGATTATGATGTTCCTGCTCATTTGCGTAATGCTCCGACTAAACTGATGAAAGAGATTGGGTTTGGCGAAGCTTACCGTTATGCCCATGATGAAGCGAATGCGTATGCTGCCGGCGAAGTCTATTTTCCACCAGAAATGCAACAAACACGTTATTATTATCCGGCAGCCAGAGGGCTGGAAGGTAAGATTGGTGAGAAGTTAAACTGGCTAATGGAACAGGATCAAAATAGCCCGATAAAACGCTATCGTTAATTTTCTTGATACGGTAAGGTTTATATCTAACAATTTCAAACTGCAGCTAAGAGCTGTAGTTTTTTCAATAACAACAAGCACAGGACTAGCATGCTCGATCCAAATATACTGCGTAATGAGCTAGACGCAGTCGCCGAAAAACTGGCTCGCAGGGGTTATACCCTTGATGTGGAGACGCTGCGCAAACAAGAAGAGCGCCGCAAAGTTTTACAAGTTGAAACTGAAACCCTGCAGGCAGAACGTAATTCCCGATCGAAGGCTATTGGTGCAGCTAAAGCCCGTGGTGAAGATATTGAACCACTGCGTCAGGAAGTGAATCAGTTGGGAGAAAAACTGGATTCAGCAAAAGCTGAACTGGAAACCTTGCAGGCTGAGATCCGTAGCATCGCATTAAGTATGCCGAATATCCCAGATGATTCTTCTCCGGACGGAAAAGATGACAGTGATAATCTGGAAATTAGTCGTTGGGGTGAACCACGCCAATATGACTTCGAAGTCAAAGATCATGTATCTCTGGGTGAATTGGCTGGCGGTCTTGATTTTGCTGCTGCGGTTAAATTGACTGGCTCACGTTTCGTGGTAATGAAGGGTCAGATTGCTCGTCTGCACCGTGCCATCTCGCAGTTCATGCTGGATTTGCATACAGAGCAGCATGGTTATCTGGAAACTTATGTCCCTTATCTGGTTAACCATGATTCCTTATATGGTACAGGCCAGTTACCTAAGTTTGGTGAAGATCTGTTCCATACTAGGCCACTGGAAGAAGAATCTGGCAGTCATTACGCGTTGATTCCAACTGCTGAAGTACCAGTGACCAACTTAGTTCGTGATGAAATTCTGGATGAAAGCACATTACCACTGAAAATGACGGCACATACTCCTTGCTTCCGTTCCGAAGCGGGTTCTTATGGTCGTGATACCCGTGGTCTGATCCGTATGCACCAATTTGACAAAGTTGAACTGGTTCAGATTGTTCATCCTGAGAAATCCATGGATGCACTGGAAGAACTGACAGGTCATGCAGAAAAGGTATTGCAATTATTGAATCTTCCTTACCGCAAAATGCTGCTGTGTGTGGGTGATATGGGAGCGAGTGCAAGAAAAACTTACGATTTGGAAGTTTGGTTACCTGCGCAAAATACCTATCGCGAAATTTCCTCTTGCTCCAATATGTGGGATTTTCAGGCTCGTCGCATGCAAGCGCGTTTCCGCGGTAAAGATGACAAGAAAACTCAATTGGTGCATACACTGAATGGTTCTGGTCTTGCGGTAGGGCGTACTCTGGTTGCAATAATGGAAAACTATCAGTTGGCTGATGGTCGCATTGAAATCCCAGAAGTATTGCGTCCTTATATGAAGGGATTGGAATACATTGGTTAACACCATTCATTCTTAATAAAAAAGCGCCAAATAATGGCGCTTTTTTATGAGTAACTATCATGAATTAACTTATCATCGCTATTTCATCTTTCTTTGATTCTTGTTTATAAAAAATACTACGATAAGAGGTATAAGATGTTGCCAGATTCAATGGTCCTGTAAAAAAAAGTCCCAAGAATAGAGGGATTGCAGAAATAAAGATCAAAAGGTACATAAAGAGAAGGAATAGTAATACCTCTGAGAGGTTTTTCCATATAGCTTTTAGACTGGTTAATAGAGCTTTTTTTACGTTAAAGTTGTTCAGTATAATCAATGCAGATGTAAACCAAGAGCACGCGCTAGATAAAAACAAGGAAATCAGGAGAGTGAAAAAAGATAAAAATGATATTTCTGAATCAGAACCAATGATCATTGAATCATAATTACTATATAAAAAGAGATCATCTAAAATAGATTGATAGAGATCTTTACCATCTAGTAGAGCAGAAATAAGACTTCCTAATATCTTTATTCCACAAATAATGATACCAACTGCCAGCAGAGCACCACATTTATTATAGATACCATAGAATAGTTTTCCTAACTCAAACTTACCTGTTATTCTTTGTGTTTCACAAATGGCAATAATTCCAGCAAAAAATAAAGGTTCCAGTAAATTAGAAAGGATAAAGCCGAAATAAGGGATGAATTCGATGCCTAAAGAGATAGCACCATAGATAATTCCCATCAATATCCACATACCAAGTTTAGGTGTTATAAAATCCCATGCATCGCCTATCCAGGCAATAGCTGCACTTGCTCCGATTGATTGGCCGTTGGGAATGAATATACTGTTTTCATTGTCTGAATTATTGGGTGATTTTTTCAAATCTGGATGAATATTTTGGTTATTAATTATTTTTTTCATCTCAATACACATACATTGAATATTAAAAAAGCGCTATTTTTAGCGCTTTTTACGTATAAATGTTTTCCAATACATTTAGCTGATTAAGCTAGATTTTGTCTCTTGAGTTTCTGGAGCATAAAAAATGCTGCGATAGGTTGTATAATAGGTTGCCATATATATCGGGATAGTAACAAATAAACCTAACCCCAATGGGATTGCGGAAATAGCTATCATAATGCCCGCCAGTAAGAAGAAGAGAAAACCACCAAATAAATTTTTCTTTACTGCACTCAAGCTCATTGAGATTGCTTCACCAAATTTTAGATCATTAATAATAATCAGAGCAGGAGCAAACCAACAAAATGCAAGGGCAACGATGCTAAAGAGTAACAGAACTAATACTGCCAGCATTAAAGTAGAAAGACTTCCCATTAATAGCATTGCGTCTGGATCTTGCCCGACAAAAAGCATTTGCAGTAAACTTGTTCCACCAAGTATGACAGCAGCAATGCCACCAAGTATAGATATGCCGATGGAAAGTCCACCAACAGCCACTAATGAGCCGAATTTATTCTTAAATCCATGGAAAAGTAATTCTATTTCAAAATCACCCGTTGTTCTTTGTTTTTCACTGGCAGCGATAAATCCTGCAATAAATACTGAGCTAAACAGCATCATAACAAGGCCGACAATAGGAATTAACTGCAAAATGAATGTGATAACCAAATAGATTAAGGTCAGCAGTATCCATTTCATTGGTTGTGCTTTGAACATTTCCCAAGCATTACCAATCCACTCTGTTGCTGCTCCTGCTCCTACAGCACGGCCACCTGGAATAAATGTATCTTTTTCTTTATTCAGGGAAACGTTGTTCTCTCCTGAATTCAAATTAATCTCTTGATTATTCATTTTTGTTCCGATTTATCATTATTGAATGGTAATTTCCTAATTGATTTTTCTCTATTTCCATTCCGTAAACACAAATTGTTAGAGAAAACGTCAGAATTATCATATAAAAATTATTAATCAACAAGTATTAATTTTGATTTTTATCAGCAGAGAAAGGTGCATTTTTATAGGTAATAATGAATGATTTTAGGTTGTTATTGCTTGTGCTGATATCAGTTTGGATTAATTTTCTAAATCATCCTTACTTAAAATAAATGATTTTATTTTAGTTATCAGGCATTGTCTTTTTTATAATAAAATATTTAACGCTATTGTTAGTGGATTATTCTGATTTATTTTTTCCTCTAAATATAGAAGGATAGCTTCTTTCAGATCGATAGAGTAATAAAAAGCATTAGATATTAATTGCTTATGGCTTATTAATTTTATTTAAAAATGGGTGAAGACGAGCAATAATATTTAGGATATCTACAATACATTGTATCTAACGGTATTTCATACTATTAGTTATGGAACGGAATTTAAAGGAACTTAAAAATTTATTCAATGCAATGATTGCAAGTAGCAGATTGGATTTAAATCCCTTCAAAGGAAACTGACCTCAAGTGATTGAGAGAGTCAGTTTATCTTAAGAATTAGAGATAGGGGAATGCATCTAATAAATTACATGATGCCCATAACTACTTAAAATTTCTTTTACTCTTTCCATTGTTTCTTTTGATGGAGGTTTAACACCTTCCAGCTTATATTCTTCACCCATGGTAATCCATTTGTGTTTACCAAGTTCGTGGTAAGGTAATAATTCTATTTTTTCAATATTTTTCATGTCCTTGGTGAACTCACCCAGTAAATGAACTGATTGATCGTCATCTGACCAACCAGGAACAACCACATAACGAACCCAGGTTTTTTGATTGCGTTTTGCCAGATAACGAGCAAATTCAAGAGTCCGATGATTGGATACGCCGACTAATTTTTGGTGAATATCATCATTAAGCTGTTTTAAATCCAGCATAACCAGATCAGTCGTATCCAATAGTTCATCGATCACCGGATCATAACGGCGAACAAAGCCATTGGTATCCAGACAGGTATGAATGCCTTCTTCATGGCAAGCCCTGAACCAGTCACGAACAAATTCTGCCTGAAGAATTGCTTCACCACCGGAAGCAGTGACTCCGCCACCCGAAGCATTCATAAAATGACGATAGGTTGTTGCTTCTTTTATTAATTCTTCAACAGTTACCGCTTTTCCGCCATGGGTATCCCAAGTATCGCGGTTATGGCAATAGAGGCAGCGCATGAGGCAACCTTGGAAAAACGCGATAAAGCGGATACCGGGGCCATCTACGGTTCCGCAGGATTCAAATGAGTGGATACGACCAAGTACGGACATGAAAGGACTTCTCCAAAACTGACAAGCTAATAAAGGCTCCGAGTGTTAAGGAGCCTTTAGTGTATGTCATTTTATTTCAATAGAACATAATGACACTTTGAGGTAACGCTATTTCAAGTAATTATTTTTGGTATTTTACTATTACATAGTTTGAGTAAATGTACGGGTGATAACGTCTCGTTGCTGTTCTTTAGTCAACGAGTTAAACCGCACTGCATAACCTGATACGCGAATAGTTAACTGTGGGTATTTCTCAGGATTTTCCATTGCATCCAGCAGCATTTCGCGGTTCATCACGTTAACGTTCAGGTGCTGACCACCCTCGATATCGACTTCGTGATGGAAATAACCATCCATCAGGCCCGCCAGATTTGCTTTACGTATTTCGTCGTCTTTACCCAATGCGCTAGGCACGATAGAGAAAGTGTATGAAATACCATCTTTAGCATAGGCAAATGGCAGTTTAGCAACCGAAGTCAATGAAGCAACTGCACCTTTTTGGTCACGTCCGTGCATTGGGTTAGCTCCCGGTCCAAATGGTGCACCAGCACGACGTCCATCAGGGGTATTGCCCGTTTTCTTACCATAAACCACGTTTGAGGTAATGGTCAGTACAGATTGTGTTGGAACCGCATTGCGATATGTTTGTAATTTCTGGATTTTCTTCATAAAGCGTTCAACCAGATCACAAGCGATATCATCGACACGTGGATCGTTGTTACCGAATTGTGGGTATTCACCTTCAATGTTGAAATCAATTGCCAAACCATCTTCATCACGGATTGGGGAAACTTTCGCATATTTAATGGCAGATAATGAGTCAGCAGCAACGGACAGGCCTGCGATACCACATGCCATGGTACGGAACACATCACGATCATGCAGTGCCATTAATGAAGCTTCATAGCTGTATTTGTCATGCATGTAGTGGATGATGTTCAGAGCAGTGACATATTGTTTTGCCAGCCAATCCATGAAGTGATCCATGCGCTCCATGATTTTGTCATAATCCAGCACGGTGTCTCTCATTGGTTCTTCTTTCGGGCCAACCTGCATTTTCATTTTTTCATCCACGCCGCCATTGATGGCATACAGCATGGTTTTTGCCAAGTTTGCGCGAGCACCGAAGAACTGCATTTGTTTACCAATAATCATTGGGCTGACACAACATGCGATAGCGTAATCATCGCTGTTGAAGTCAGGACGCATCAAGTCATCATTTTCATATTGCAGGGATGAGGTATCAATCGATACTTTTGCTGCGAATTTTTTAAAACTAATTGGTAGCTTTTCAGACCACAGGATAGTCATGTTAGGTTCTGGGGATGGCCCCATGGTGTATAGCGTATTCAGGAAACGGAAACTGTTTTTGGTCACAAGAGTACGGCCATCCAAGCCCATACCGGCCAGTGATTCAGTTGCCCAAATCGGGTCGCCTGAGAACAGTTCATCATACTCAGGAGTACGCAGGAAACGCACCATGCGCAATTTCATGACTAAATGGTCAATCAGCTCTTGAGCTTGTTGTTCGGTCAATTTACCTGCTTGAATATCGCGTTCGATATAGATATCCAAGAAGCTGGAAACACGACCGAAGGACATCGCAGCACCGTTTTGAGATTTAACGGCTGCCAGATAAGCGAAATAAGTCCATTGCACTGCTTCTTTAGCATTGGTGGCAGGATTGGAAATATCATAGCCATATTTAGCGGCCATCTCTTTGATTTGACCAAGAGCACTGTGCTGTTCAGCAAGTTCTTCACGTAAGCGGATAGTAGATTCTAAATCTTCGCCGTTTTCCAATTTTTCTTGTAAAGAAGTGAATTGGGCAAATTTTTCATCACGCAGGAAGTCGATACCGTACAATGCTACGCGACGATAATCACCGATGATTCGGCCACGACCGTAGGCATCAGGCAGACCCGTCAATACACCAGATTTGCGGCATTTCAGGATATCAGGTGTATAAACATCGAACACTCCCTGATTATGAGTCTTACGATATTCAGTGAAGATTTGTTTGAGTTTTGGGTCCAACTCACGATTGTAGGCTTTACAAGAACCTTCAACCATTTTAATACCACCAAACGGAATAATGGCACGTTTCAATGGCGCTTCGGTTTGCAGACCAACGATTTGTTCCAGATCTTTTTCAATATAACCAGCATCATGAGAAGTAATTGTAGATGCAACGTCAGTATCAAAATCCACCGGCGCATGAGTGTGGTTTTCGATTTTGATACCTTCCATGACTTTTTCCCACAAAACATCAGTCTCTTTTGTGGCGCCTGCAAGGAATGATTCATCACCTTCATACGGGATATAGTTTTTCTGGATGAAATCACGAACGTTGACTTCATTCTGCCAACTACCCTCGTTAAAACCTTGCCATGCTACAGAAAATTTTTTGTTTAACTCGGACATGATACTTCTACCTTTTAACAGTGGAACTTTTAAGAAATCTGGCGTGGAGGGGAATTAGTGTTTTTTACCACCACGTAAATAAATCAACCAATAAGTCAACCCAACCAATACCGCCCCACCAATAATATTACCTATCGTTACCGGAATTAGGTTATCGGTAATAAAGTTTGAAATGTTGAGTTGAGGAAATTGCTCAGCGGTTGCTCCTGCTTTCACCCAAAACTCATTTGGTGCAAAATTTTTGATAACAATCCCGAACGGAATTAAAAACATGTTAGCGATACTATGTTCAAAGCCACTGGCGACAAACATACCAATTGGCAGTATCAATGCGAATAATTTATCGATCAGACTGCGTCCGGCATAGCTCAACCAGACCGCAAGGCATACCATCAGGTTCGCTAAAATACCCAGGCATACCGCTTCAATAAAAGAATGGTGCATTTTATGGTTTGCTGCCTGTAATACATTTAGACCCCAAGCACCATTGGCAACGGCATATTGGCCGGAATACCAAATCAAGGCCACGAAAAATAGTGCGCCAATCAGATTACCGATATAAACGTTAATCCAGTTTTTGACCATTTGAGACCAAGTAATACGCCCCGTTGCTTTTGAAATGATTGTCAATACCGTGGAAGTGAAGAGATCAACACCACATATCACCACTAACATCAAACCAAGGGAAAAACAGATCCCGCCAGTTAATTTAGCCAATCCATAAGGAATGGAAGAAGCGCCTGTTGTTGCCGTAATATAAAAAACAAAAGCAATGGAAATAAACATGCCTGCCATGATTGCCGATAAGTAAGTCACTGCGGGGTGTTTATTGACTTTATATACACCATTATCATCAGCGATTTGTGCCATTACAGCAGGTGGAAATAAATTAAAAGGGTTGTCAGTGTTCATCCTAACACTCTCTTTATTCTTAATTAATTATAGCACGCACTGATAGTAACAAACGGACATTGGCCTGAATTTGATATGGATCATGTTAGACTGAAAGTCTGATGAAATATGGCTGCTTGAATGTGGTAATTTTACTTTAACGATATGATTTATAAATAAAAAATTATTTTTAAAATTTATAGAAATATTTTATATAGCAGGTTTTGGTCTTTCAGAGATGATTTTGGTATTTAGGGTGCTAAAAGTAAAATAACAGGTTAAATTGTCATTTATTTGTTGTTTCAAAATAAATTATATTTAACCTGAATTTTACTTTTAATGATTAATAAACTTTAATTTAATGGTTTATTTATTGGCCCAAAATTCACGCTTGGCTTTTTGCAATTTCTCATAAGCATTTAGTAATGCTTGATGGGCTGGCAATGTTTTTAATTCCGAATCAATAGACCATAGTCCATAGAAGCAGTTTTCTCCGACAATGGCTGCTGAAGCAGCATCGACAGTGTCTTGGCCGTACATTTTTACAAATGCCTGATAATATTGCTCTGGTTTGCGATCTTCTTCTTGGGTCAACAGCAACAGCGTTTGCAGACAGCGATAATAGTTAGCTCGTTCAGCGGTGAAAACAGAGGCATTGAAATCCTGTGTCCATTCAACCCAAATCAGTGCTTGTTCCAAGTCGCCACCAGCCAGTGCCAGCATGGATTTCAATTCACCGATACGCAGGTTGCTCAAACCGTTATCTTTACCCGCAGCAATCCCCAATAATTCACGAACACGAGTGAAGTCGTCCAAACCTTCATCATCCAACTGTTCGAGGAAAGCCAGATATTCTTCTGGTTGCCATTGACTTTCCGGCAATGTCAGAATAGTGTCCCGTAGATGGGTTCCCATAGTGTTATTAGCAATATGCAGGTCTTCGACCGGATAAATATCTGACATACCGGGAACCAGAATGCGGCAGGCATAAACACCAAGATGCTCATAATCAGCAATGTAAACTTCAGCATCCAGTTTATTGAAGGCCCCCATCAAGGTGGCGAATTCTTCTTCTGTTGTTCCGCTGAAATTCCAGTCAGCAAACTTATAGTCAGCATCTTGCTTAAACAGATCCCAACTGATTGCACCGCTTGAATCAATAAAGTGAGTTTCCAGATTAGTATGTTCAGAAACTTCCTCGTCATCGAAACTTGGTGGAGTAAAGACATCCAGATCTTTCAGACTACGGCCTTGTAGCAATTCTGTGACTGTACGCTCCAGCGCAACACCAAAGTCAGGATGAGCGCCAAAAGACGCAAAACAGGTGCCATTATTAGGGTTGAACAGGACGACACAAATAACCGGGAACTGTCCACCAAGTGAAGCATCGTAACAATAGAGTGGGAAGCCCTCTTCCTGCAATTTATTAACTGATTCAACCACACTTGGGTAGCGGTTCATAATATCTTGTGGAATTTCAGGCAAGCTGATGCATTCTGCGATAATGCGATTTTTCACATACCGCTCAAACACTTCAGATAATCCCTGAACGCGTGCTTCGTTCATGGTATTGCCAGCTGACATGCCGTTTGAAACATACAAGTTTCCGACAATATTCATTGGAATATAAATAGATTGGTTATCTGACTGGCGAGTGAATGGCAGGGCGCAGATTCCCCGTTCTTCATTACCAGATTGCAGGTCAACTAACTGGCTAGCACAGAGTGCGTTATCTGGGTTGTAAAAACGATGCAGACGTTCGTCTAAAATACCTTCTGGCAGAGAATCATCTTCTGGTAACGGGAACCATTTTTCATTTGGGTAATGAACAAACTCGCCATTGGCAACGGCATCACCGAGGTAAAAGTCAGCAAAGAAATAGTTTGTTGATAGACGCTCAAAATATTCTCCCAATGCAGATGCCAACGCAGCTTTTTTGCTGGCCCCCTTGCCATTGGTAAAGCACAGAGGACAGTCGCGATCGCGGATATGTACTGACCAAACATTCGGGACAGGATTCAGCCATGAGGCTTCTTCAATATTAAAACCAAGAGACTCCAGCTTATGCTGAAAACGATTAATGGAGTCTTCCAACGCGGCGTCTTTGCCTGGAATATAGGTTTGCGTCATCGTGATTCACTTCAATTTATGTTAAAGGCCGCATATCATACGGTGTTTTTTTCATCCGCTCTATTAGTTCCCAAAAATTATTGTTAATTAGAGTTTCTTTATTCTGAGTTTACATAATAAAATAGCTTTTTTTACAAGAGGTTGAATAATGAAAAAGACTAAAATAACAGCAATAGCCGGTTTTCTGGCTTTAGTCAGTGGCTCTGCTTTCGCTCTGCCAAATGTTACTGTTTTGGCAACTGGTGGCACAATTGCTGGTGGTGGTGAATCTGCAACTCAGTCTAATTATACCGCTGGCAAAGTGGGAATTGATGCACTGCTGAATGCTGTACCAGCAATTAAGAATATTGCTGATTTAAAAGGCGAGCAGGTTGTCAGCATCGGTTCTCAGGACATGAACGATCAGGTGTGGCTGACTCTGGCGAAAAAAATCAATGCAGATTGTGACAAAACCGACGGTTTCGTTATCACCCACGGTACTGATACCATGGAAGAAACTGCTTATTTCCTCGATCTGACCACTCAGTGCCAAAAACCTATCGTAATGGTTGGCGCAATGCGTCCATCTACTGCGCTGGGTGCTGATGGCCCACTGAACCTATACAACGCGGTTGTTGTTGCTGCTGATAAAAATTCTGCAAACCGTGGTGTTCTGCTTGCAATGAATGATACCGTTATTCATGGTCGTGATATTGGTAAGCTGAGCACAACTGAAGTTCAGGCATTTCAGGCTGTGAATGCTGGTACACAGGGCTTCGTTCACAACGGCAAAGTGAATTACTATTCTGCAGCACCAGTAAAAGCCAACAAAGCCGCTTTTGATGTTAGCAAATTGGATAAATTGCCAAAAGTTGGCATCGTTTATAACTACTCCAACGCATCTGATCTGCCAGCAAAAGCGTTTGTTGAAAATGATTATAAAGGCATTATTAGCGCAGGTGTAGGTAACGGTAACATCTATACGTCCATTTTTGATACTCTGGTTCAAGCAGCTAAAGATGGCGTTGTTGTTGTTCGCTCCAGCCGCATTCCTTTCGGCTATACAACTCAGAATGCTGAAGTTAACGACAGCAAATATGGATTTGTGGCATCAGAGCGCCTGAACCCACAGAAAGCTCGCGTTCTTCTGCAACTGGCTCTGACGCAGACTTCTGATGTGGCAAAAATTCAGGAAATGTTCAGTAAGTATTAATTTCTGATTTAATTCCTGATATAGAAAAATAGGAAGGTGCATAAAGTGCCTTCCTATTTTTTGATCAAAATTTTAAATACATGACCATTTTTTATATTCATTAACATACATTTTTTTAGAATGTTGTTTTCCCCATGCTCTTATTGGAGCGAAATATCCATATGTTTATATTTATGGATGTAGATTATTTTTGAGATGTATTTTAAATCTTCTGTATAAGCTAAAAATATCACCCTAACTTTCTTATAGGTATTTTTGATAATTAAGTTCCCGATAATATAATTCTATCTGCCAGTGATGTAATAGGTTGTAACAATAGGTTGTAGCAATAGTTTGCAACAATATTTTAATAACCATTGCAGCGGCAGGGCGGGAGTGATAAAACCAATGCATCCGATTTTATTGTATCCATTGATAGGGTGAGGTTGAGGTTAATGAGTCAGGTATATAATTTCAGCGCTGGTCCAGCCATGTTGCCAGCAGAAGTATTACGACGTGCAGAGCAGGAACTTTGCAACTGGCATGGCTTGGGGACATCGGTGATGGAAATCAGCCACCGTAGCAAAGAATTCGTGGCTGTTGCGGCAGAAGCAGAAAAAGATCTCCGAGATTTATTATCAATACCTGAGAATTATAAGGTGCTGTTTTGTCATGGTGGGGCTCGTGCACAATTCTCGGCATTGCCACAGAACTTATTGGGTGATAAATCAACAGCAGATTATATCGTTAGTGGTTACTGGTCTGAATGTGCAGCGAAAGAAGCCAAAAAATATTGCACACCAAACATCATTGATATCAGAGTAGAAACAGAGGGTATCACTAGTGTGAAACCGATGAGTGAATGGGGTTTGAGCAGTGATGCTGCTTATGTCCATTATTGTCCTAATGAAACTATTGAAGGTATTGCTATTTTTGAAGAGCCTGATTTTGGTGATGATAAGATTGTGATTGCCGATTACTCTTCAACTATTCTCTCCGCACCTATTGATGTTAGTCGTTATGGTGTTATTTATGCTGGAGCACAAAAAAATATTGGGCCAGCAGGGATTACCGTCGTTATTATTCGTGATGATCTTCTGGGTAAAGCACACCAGCATACGCCGTCGATCCTGGATTATACTGTGCAGGTTCAATACGACTCTATGTACAACACGCCACCGACATTTGCATGGTATCTATCTGGCATGGTATTCAAGTGGTTGAAAGAGCAGGGAGGGTTACAAGAAATCAGCAAACGCAATCTTGCAAAAGCCGAACATCTTTATCGTGCCATTGATAACAGCAAGTTATATATCAACCGTGTTGCTCCTCAAAATCGTTCTATCATGAATGTGCCATTCCAACTGGCTAACCCAATATTAGATGGTCAGTTCTTGGAAGAAGCCTATACACACGGGCTGCATGCGTTGAAAGGGCATAAAGTGGCAGGAGGCGCCCGTGCTTCCATTTATAACGCCATGCCTTATGAGGGAGTAAAAACATTGGTTGAATTTATGGCGGATTTTGAACACCGCAACGCTTAATTTTTTATCGTCGGGAGGGATGACACTTCCCGATCTAAAACCCCTCAATTTACCCTAAAAATATATCCCAATAGATTTCAAATGGTAGTTTGAAAAATAACGGTTTGAAAGACAAGGGTATAACATATTAAAAAACCGGAGATTTCTCTCTTTATGCAATCCCTGACGTTACAACCTATTTCCCGTATTAATGGAACGATTAATTTGCCCGGCTCTAAAAGCGTTTCCAACCGCGCTTTATTACTTGCGGCTTTTGCTAAAGGGACAACCCGGCTAACCAATTTATTGGACAGTGATGATATTCGTCACATGCTTAATGCGCTGACTGCATTGGGCATTTCCTATCGTTTATCCGCTGATCGTACTATTTGTGAAGTAAATGGTATTGGAGGCCACATTACCGGAAAAAGTGGAATTGAACTGTTCTTGGGCAATGCAGGTACAGCAATGCGCCCATTGGCAGCGGCGCTATGCTTGGGAGATAGCAGTATGAGTCTGGTGTTGACCGGTGAACCTCGTATGAAAGAGCGTCCAATTGGTCATTTGGTCGATGCACTGCGTCAAGGGGGAGCCGAAATTGATTATCTTGAACAGGAAAATTATCCGCCTTTACGTATCAAGGGGGGATTTTCAGGCGGAAAAGTTACCGTTGACGGCAGTGTTTCCAGCCAATTCCTGACAGCTTTATTGATGGCTGCGCCATTGGCAGCAAACGACACGGAAATTCACATACAAGGTGATTTGGTTTCTAAACCTTATATTGATATTACATTGGCACTGATGAAAAGTTTTGGTGTAACGATAGACAATGAACAATATCAGGTTTTTCACATTAAAGGGCAGCAGCAATATTTGTCTCCGGGGCAGTATCTGGTGGAAGGTGATGCTTCATCGGCATCTTATTTTCTGGCTGCCGCAGCAATTAAAGGTGGAACAGTTCGTGTCACCGGCATTGGCAGAAATAGCCTGCAAGGGGATACCAAATTTGCCAATGTGCTGGAACAAATGGGGGCGACTGTTCGCTGGGGGGATGATTTTGTCGAGTGTGAACGTGGTACATTGACAGGCGTTGATATGGATATGAATGAGATTCCTGATGCTGCAATGACTATTGCGACAACGGCGCTGTTTGCGCAGGGAGAAACAGTTATCCGCAATATTTACAATTGGCGGGTAAAAGAAACAGACCGGCTCAATGCAATGGCAACTGAATTACGAAAAATAGGTGCGGAAGTGGAAGAAGGGCATGATTATATTCGAGTTTATCCACCAGAAAAGCTCAATCATGCTGAAATTGAAACCTATAATGATCACCGGATTGCAATGTGTTTCTCATTGGTGGCTTTGTCTGATACACCAGTCACCATCCTTGATCCGGGTTGTACAGCAAAAACATTCCCAGATTATTTCAATCAGCTTGAAATGCTTAGTCAATATACAAAATAGATATAACTAAATGGCTTTTAAAGAGAAATTCGTGGTGAAAAATGATTTGCTATGAAATTTTGGAATATGAAATTTGGGGATAATTGTGCTAAGCCTGTTTTTCTCATCTGCTGAGCGCGTATAATAAGACAGGTTTTTTATTGCTTGCTAATTAAGCAATTTTCTGCATTCGGTAAATGACCTGTCTGTTATACGAATGTCACGCGAAGAGGAGGATAATGATGGCGGCGATAGCTCCAGTAATAACCGTTGATGGGCCAAGTGGTGCTGGCAAAGGAACATTATGTCAGGCATTGGCTGAAGCGTTAAATTGGCAATTACTTGATTCAGGTGCCATTTATCGAGTATTGGCACTGGCTGCCATTCACCATCAGGTGGATATCCAGTCTGAAGACGCTCTGGTTCCTCTGGCTGCAAACCTGGATGTTCGTTTTGTGCCTGCAAATGGTAAACTTCGGGTCATTCTGGAAGGCGAAGATGTCAGCAATGAAATTCGTACCGAAACCGTTGGAAACACGGCTTCACAGACAGCGACATTCCCACGCGTCCGTGAAGCGCTTTTGCGTCGGCAGAGAGCTTTCCGCGTTGCTCCAGGGCTGATAGCGGACGGTCGTGATATGGGAACTGTTGTATTTCCTGATGCGCCAGTAAAAATATTTCTTGATGCAAGTGCGGAAGAACGTGCCCACAGACGCATGTTACAGTTGCAGGAGAATGGTTTTAGTGTTAACTTTGACCGCCTTTTGTCCGAAATACAGGAGCGGGACTTTCGAGACCGCAATCGGGCAGTTGCGCCTTTAGTGCCTGCACAAGATGCATTGATCTTGGATTCGACCAGCATGTCTATCGAAGAAGTGATTAATAAAGCACTGGCTTATGCGAAAAACGCGCTGGAAATACCTGCATAATCGTTAATTTTCGCAAATACGCTATTGCAGTAGCGTATCAAGAAGATGTATATAGAATTCTGGTGTATTGGTAGTGAAATATGCTGGTACACCAAAACACCTTATAACAAGGAAAAGTTGTGAGGTATGTAAAACAACCCCATTCGGCTGGATGCTAAATGGACGTTAATTAAAAACCTTGAAGATCATTAACATGACAGAATCTTTTGCTCAACTCTTTGAAGAATCCCTACAGGTTATCGAAACTCGTCCAGGTGCCATCGTTCGTGGTGTCGTAGTTGCTATCGATAAAGACGTTGTATTGGTTGACGCAGGTCTGAAATCAGAATCTGCAATTCCTGTAGAACAATTCAAAAATGCTCAAGGCGAGCTGGAAATCCAAGTTGGCGATGAAATCGACGTAGCTCTGGATGCGGTAGAAGATGGTTTCGGTGAAACTATCCTGTCCCGTGAGAAAGCGAAACGTCACGAAGCATGGCTGATGCTGGAAAAAGCATACGAAGAAGCTGAAACTGTCACTGGCGTTATCAATGGCAAAGTAAAAGGCGGCTTCACTGTAGAACTGAACGGTATCCGTGCGTTCCTGCCTGGTTCATTGGTTGACGTTCGTCCAGTTCGTGATACTGCTCACCTTGAAGGCAAAGAGCTTGAGTTCAAAGTCATCAAGCTGGATCAGAAGCGCAACAACGTAGTTGTTTCCCGTCGTGCTGTTATCGAATCTGAAAACAGCGCAGAGCGCGATCAGCTGCTGGAAAACCTGCAAGAAGGTATGGAAGTTAAAGGTATCGTTAAGAACCTGACTGACTACGGTGCATTCGTTGATCTGGGCGGCGTTGATGGCCTGCTGCACATTACTGATATGGCTTGGAAACGTGTTAAACATCCAAGCGAAATCGTCAATGTGGGCGATGAAATCACAGTTAAAGTACTGAAATTCGACCGTGAGCGTACCCGCGTATCTCTGGGCCTGAAACAACTGGGTGAAGATCCATGGGTAGCAATCGCTAAGCGTTATCCAGAAAGTACTAAACTGACTGGTCGCGTAACTAATCTGACTGACTACGGTTGCTTCGTTGAAATCGAAGAAGGCGTTGAAGGTCTGGTACACGTTTCAGAAATGGATTGGACCAACAAAAACATCCACCCATCCAAAGTTGTCAACGTTGGTGATGTTGTGGAAGTTATGGTTCTGGATATCGACGAAGAACGTCGTCGTATCTCCCTGGGTCTGAAGCAGTGTAAATCTAACCCTTGGCAGCAATTTGCTGAGACTCACAACAAAAACGACCGTGTTGAAGGTAAAATCAAGTCTATCACTGACTTCGGTATCTTCATCGGTCTGGACGGCGGCATCGATGGTCTGGTTCACCTGTCTGACATCTCCTGGAACGTTGCAGGTGAAGAAGCAGTTCGTGAATACAAGAAAGGCGACGAAATCGCTGCTGTAGTTCTGCAAGTAGATGCAGAACGTGAGCGCATCTCTCTGGGCGTAAAACAACTGGCAGAAGATCCATTCAACAATTACCTGTCTGTAAACAAGAAAGGTACTATTGTTACTGGTAAAGTTACCGCAGTTGACGCAAAAGGTGCTACAGTTGAATTAGCTGCCGGCGTTGAAGGTTACATGCGTGCATCAGAAGCTTCTCGTGACCGCATTGAAGATGCAACTCAAGTTCTGAACGTTGGCGATGAAGTTGAAGCTAAATATGTTGGCGTTGATCGCAAAAACCGCGTAATCAACCTGTCTGTTCGTGCAAAAGACGAAGCTGATGAAAAAGACGCTATCGCTTCTGTGAACAAACAAGAAGACTCAAATTTCGCTAACAACGCAATGGCTGAAGCTTTCAAAGCAGCTAAAGGCGAGTAATTTAAGTCGTAACTCGGGTAATATTCTCTATAATGATAATATTACCCGAATGCGGTAGTTTAGGGAGGTACCATGACCAAGTCTGAATTAATCGAAAGACTTACAGAGCAACAATCTCACATGTCGGCTAAAGTCGTTGAAGATGCAGTGAAAGAAATGCTTGATCATATGGCAGAAACACTAGCCGCAGGTGAACGTATTGAAGTTCGCGGATTCGGCAGCTTTTCTCTTCACTACCGGGCTCCGCGTGTGGGTCGTAACCCAAAAACGGGTGATAAAGTGGAATTGGACGGTAAATATGTTCCCCACTTTAAACCTGGCAAAGAGTTACGTGATCGCGTAAATATCTATAGCAATAGCTAAGATATCAGTTATTACTTAATTAAACTAACGGCGCCTCCGGGTGCCGTTTTTTTTTGTATACCTAACTTTTGCATATTCAACTTTTGCATATCCGATTTTTGTGATGATGACTGTATTATCTTGATAATCGATTCTTCTGTTTGAAAATTAATTTGTGAAGTGATTCCACAATATAATTTCTCTGACTGGTCGTCAGGCTTATTATGCAATAGGCTTTCTTGCGTGAATGGAATGTCAGCATAGAGGCATAATGGATGCAGCCCATAATATTTTTTCCCTTTACTTATTTATTCATTATTTGGCGAAAAATGAGGCCTATTCTCAATATAAATTTGGCTGCATTAGCCATTGTATTGGGAATTTTTCCCTTATTATTCCTTGCCGATCTCCCTCAACAAAAAACCATTAATCACCTGATTCTACTTGCATTTTCCTTATTGCTTTTTCCTTATAAAATCATACGACTAATATCATTGGGGCTATGGGTTTTTATTTTCGGATGTTGGCATAGTCATCAGATATTGGCGCAGATAACCTATTTCAGCGAAACTTCCCGCACCGCAATTGTTATGATTGATAGCGTATCTTTGGAAAATAAAGCGAAGGAGAATGATAAAAAGGCGCGTTATCGTATCAGACTGATCGAAAGTAATGGGAAACATATTTTTCCCGCCTTATATGCATCAGTATTGTGGAACTCGCAAGAATTGCTATGCGCTGGTCAGAAATGGCAGGTGACCATGAAACTGAGAGCTGTCCATGCTCAATTAAATCATGGTAGTTATGATAATCAACGATATTCACTTTCTATACATCAGCCGTTGAATGGAAAAATTATTCAGGCAAAACTGCTCAATAAAAATTGTAACCTCCGACAAGATATCATTAATAAGTTGTTGCCAGAAATTCAGCCACTAAAACAGGCTGGTGTTGCTTTAGCTCTTGCATTTGGTGAAAGGGCGTGGCTGGATAAATCGACTCGTTTGCTATTACAGCAAACTGGTATTGCTCATCTGATGGCGATTTCAGGGCTACATATCACTATGGCCAGCTTATTTGGCTGGAGTTTGGCGAGAATGATGCAATTCTTTTTTCCTACAAAATGGATTGGATTTCGTTTCCCATTAATTATGGGTTGGTTAACCGCAATGCTGTATGGATGGTTATCTGGTTGGGGAATTCCGGCTGTTAGGGCAATATTGGGACTCACCTTATGGATTTATTTACGATGTAAAAGCAGGCTTTGTTTTTCATGGCAATGGGCTTTATGGAGTGCTGCGATTATTTTACTTTTCGACCCTTTAGCAATACTTTCTGATAGCTTCTGGCTTTCATTTATTGCAGTTATGGCTCTGTTATTTTGGTTTTATTGGATGCCTTTGCCAGAACAAATACGCTATGGTTGGCAATGGATATGGCTGCGTGGATTGCATATGCAATTGGGCATGATGTTAATGCTGTTGCCGTTACAGCTTTTATTATTTCAGGGTATTAATATTGCATCATTGGTAGCTAATCTATGGGCTGTTCCGATTATCTCTTTCTTATCTGTGCCATTAGTTATGTTGGGAATAGTTTGTATTTTTCTTCCAGTTATCCAGCCATTTCTATGGCAACTTGTTGATTATAGTATTTCACTCGCTGTAACTCCTCTATCTGTTTTAACGTATTCATGGGTTGAAACAGGAAATTATCCAATCATTATTACGTTAGCCGGATGGTTTTTAGTTGTGATTTGGCGTTTAGGTTGGTGGAAATCTTATAAATGGTTGTTGGGAATTTGTATTGGAATTATTGCCTGTTATTCAAAGCGTTCCAATGATTATCAATGGCGTTTTTCAATGCTGGATGTAGGGCATGGATTGGCTGTGGTGATTGATAAAGGAGGAAAGGCGATCGTTTTTGATACAGGTAATCGCTGGGAAACGGGCAGTATGGCAGAAAAAATCATTGTACCTTATTTGCGTTGGCATCGATTATTGCCAGAACAGATAATCCTTAGTCATGATCATTTGGATCATACGGGAGGAGCTGCGTACATAAATGAAAAATACCCTGATATCCAAATTAGAAGTCCTTCATTGAATCATGCCCACTTACCTTGTGTTCGTGGTGAGCAATGGATGTGGCAAGGGTTGAATTTTAAAGTCCTCTGGCCACCAGAAAAGGTAGCTATTGTTGGAAATGATCAATCTTGCGTAATCCGCATTGATGATGGTAAGCATAGTCTATTATTAACGGGGGATTTGGAGAAACAGGGCGAATATCGCTTATCGGAGCTTGAGAAGAGTCATCTGAATGCAACAATACTGCAAGTACCTCATCATGGGAGTAACACCTCTTCAACTTCGGTATTTATACGTAGAGTTATGCCTCAATATGCTTTGACTTCAGTAGCACGCTATAGCCCGTGGAGACTGCCTTCAATGAAAGTGAAGCAACGTTATGAAAATGTTGGAGTTGAATGGCATAGTACAGCAGTATCTGGTCAGATAACAGGCTATTTTTATCATGATCACATTAAATTAAAAGGTTATCGACAACAAATAATGTCACGGTGGTATCATCAGTGGTTTGGTATTCGTGGCGATCATGAGTAGAATGATTCGCTATTTCTTTTGGTTTTGGTAACTCAATAATGAATGATAAAGACCTTTCTACTTGGCAGACCTTCCGTCGATTGTGGCCGAGCATCACCCCTTTTAAAGTCGGCCTGTTAGTTGCGGCGGTTGCGCTAATTATTAATGCTGCCGGTGATACCTTGATGATTTCCTTGTTGAAGCCTTTGCTTGATGAAGGTTTTGGCAAGGCAGATATTAGCGTATTGAAGTGGATGCCACTGGTTGTTATCGGTTTGATGTTGTTGCGTGGCATATCTGGTTTTATATCGAGTTATTGTATCTCTTGGGTATCAGGCAAAGTAGTTATGCAGATGCGTCGTCGTCTGTTCAACCATATGATGGGGATGCCTGTTTCCTTTTTCGACCAGCAATCCACGGGAACTTTGCTTTCTCGTATTACATATGATTCAGAACAGGTTGCTTCCTCCTCTTCCAGTGCATTAGTGACGGTTGTTAGGGAAGGGGCATCAATTATTGGCCTGTTTATACTGATGTTCTATTACAGTTGGGAACTTTCCCTCATTTTGATTGTAATTGCACCGATAGTTGCGGGTGTTATTCGTCTTGTTTCTGTGCGCTTTCGTAACATCAGTAAGAATATGCAGAATAGCATGGGGATGGTGACAACCAGTGCCGAACAAATGCTGAAAGGGCATAAAGAAGTTTTAATTTTCGGTGGTCAAAAAGTTGAAACCAAACGCTTCAACAAAGTCAGCAACCATATGCGCCAACAGGGCATGAAGATGGTTTCCGCTGATTCCATTTCAGATCCGATTATTCAGCTTATTGCTTCTTTTGCACTGGCATTTATCCTGTATGCGGCCAGTTTTCCTGAAATTATGGGTGCTTTAACCGCAGGGAAAATCACCGTCGTATTTTCATCCATGATTGCCCTGATGCGTCCATTGAAATCTCTGACTAACGTGAACGCTCAATTCCAACGCGGTATGGCTGCGTGCCAGACTTTATTTGCTATTTTGGATATGGAGCAGGAAAAAGATGACGGTAAATTGGAAGTCAAAAAAGCAAAAGGTAATATTGAATTTCGTGATGTCACTTTCTGTTATCCAACCAAAGATCACCCTGCACTGAAAAATATTTCAATGACGATCCCAGCGGGAAAAACTATTGCATTGGTTGGACGCTCAGGATCAGGTAAATCGACAATTGCTAATCTCCTCACTCGTTTTTATGACGTGAATAAAGGTGGGATAATATTGGACGATCATGACCTGCGAGAATATACGCTGGCTTCACTGCGTAACCAAATTGCGTTGGTGTCACAAAATGTGCATCTATTCAATGATACGGTTGCCAATAACATTGCTTACGCCAGTGAAGGACAATTTAGCCGTGAAGAGATAGAGCGAGCGGCAGAAATGGCTTATGCAATGGATTTTATCAAAAAGCTGGATAACGGCCTTGATACCATGGTTGGTGAGAATGGCGTTTTGCTTTCCGGGGGACAGCGTCAGCGTATTGCTATTGCCCGTGCTTTATTGCGTGATTCTCCGATTTTAATTTTGGATGAAGCAACCTCTGCATTGGATACAGAGTCTGAACGTGCAATTCAGGCCGCTCTAGATGAATTGCAGAAAAACAGAACTTCATTGGTCATTGCCCACCGTCTTTCTACTATTGAAAAGGCCGATGAAATTATCGTCATTGAAGATGGAAATATCATAGAAAGGGGTAATCATGCTGCCCTGTTGGGGAACGAAGGAGCATATGCACAGTTACATAGGATGCAGTTTGGCCAATGATTGAACGCATATGGTCAGGCCGCTCATGGCTTTACATCGTATTATTACCATTATCAGCCCTTTATGGGCTGGTAATTGGCTTACGTCGTTTAAGCTATAAGCTAGGATTGAGTCGTTCTTGGAAAGCACCCGTGCCTGTTGTTGTGGTCGGCAATTTGACGGCAGGGGGGAATGGTAAAACCCCTGTTGTTATTTGGCTGGTTGAGCAGTTGCAGCAAAAAGGCTATCGGGTTGGCGTTGTTTCGCGTGGTTATGGTGGAAAATCGGAACATTACCCGCTACTAGTTACAGAGGAAGTCACAACGGCACAAGCAGGAGATGAGCCTGTTTTAATTCGTCGCCGTACTGGTGCACCTGTTGCGGTGGCACCAAAACGGGTTGAAGCTATTAAAGCATTATTGGCACACTCTCCGGTTGATATCGTAATTACAGATGATGGCCTTCAACATTATGCCTTGCAGCGTGATTATGAAATTGTGGTAATTGATGGCGTTCGTCGTTTTGGCAATGGCTGTTGGTTGCCTGCCGGGCCCATGCGAGAATTGGCAGGGCGCTTGAATAGCGTTAACACGATCATTGTCAATGGTGGAACAGCGGAGGCAGGTGAATTGCCAATGACTCTAAAGGGAGATTTGGCGGTTAACTTATTGACTGGGGAAACGCGAAAAGTCACTGATATTCATAATGGCATCGCGATGGCGGGGATTGGTCATCCACCGCGTTTTTTCGCGACATTGCAGCAATTAGGGGCTAGCTTACAGAAAACCCACGCTTTTGCTGATCATCAGTCTTACGAAAAATCCCAGTTATTGGCTTTGGCAAATAGTGATCAAAATTTATTGATGACAGAAAAAGATGCGGTTAAATGTTTCCAATTTGCGCAATCTAACTGGTGGTATTTGCCTGTACACGCGGACTTACCAAAGGAAAAAGGGCAAAAAGTATTGAACGATATTCGTGCCTTGCTTCCAGAATTAAACCCTCGCCAATAATATTGGGCAATTCTCGCCATATTAAACAAAATAAGGGAAATTAAACAAAGCAACAAAGTTAACGGTGATACATGGCTTGTGGTATTCTGAGCCGCATTGAATTTAAAGCCCGTTACTTGGGGGATATATGGATCACCGTTTACTCGAAATCATTGCTTGTCCGGTATGCCATGGCAAGCTCAGTTATGATAAAGAAAACTTTGAACTGATTTGCAAACTTGATCGCCTCGCTTTTCCTTTCCGTGATGGCATTCCTGTGTTGCTAGAGAATGAAGCACGTGTCTTGCCTACAGAGGAAAACAAATAACCCATGTTTACCGTTATCATTCCAGCACGTTTTGCTTCAACGCGTTTACCTGGAAAACCATTGGCCGATATTCATGGCAAACCAATGATTGTGCGTGTGATGGAACGGGCTGTCCGTTCTGGTGCTGAGCGGGTTATTGTGGCGACAGACAATCGAGACGTTTTTGATGCAGTGACTGCCGCAGGGGGTGAGGCTTGCATGACAAGCGAAAATCACCATTCAGGTACAGAGCGTTTGGCTGAGGTTATCGATAAATACCAATTTGCTGATGATGAAATTATTGTGAATGTGCAGGGTGATGAACCCCTTATTCCAGAACAGATCATTAAGCAAGTGGCCGATAATTTAGCTGGTAGTGATGCTGGAATGGCAACTCTTGCCGTACAGATCCAAGATGCGGAAGAGGCATTCAATCCTAATGCGGTCAAGGTCGTTATGGATTCGAAAGGTTATGCGCTCTATTTTTCTCGCGCTACGATCCCGTGGGAACGTGATCTCTTTATGCAATCAAAAGAGACTATTGGAGACAATTTCCTGCGTCATATAGGAATTTATGCCTACCGGGCAGGGTTTATTCGGCGCTATGTTCAGTGGGCTCCAAGTCCATTGGAAAGTATTGAAATGCTCGAACAATTAAGAGTGCTTTGGTACGGTGAAAAAATTCATGTAGCAAAAGCGCTGCAAGCACCCGGTGCAGGTGTTGATACACCAGAAGATCTGGAAGCTGCCAGAAACGCTTTTGTAGCGTGTTGATCTTCTTGTTTTATATGAATACCAATTTTATATGAATATCAATCGGGTGTGATTTAAAAGAGAATGCCGTAATGTAATACCGCATTCTCTTTTTCCCCTCTCTTCTTCCGCTTTTTTCTTTTCAATCAGGTGTTATTTCTCATCACTTTTTTATTGAGAATCTTCTGATTTTTCGGTTTTCATACCCTTATTTGCAGGCTTAATGGCCTGCCAGATACGTCCTAAGGTTTCATACCAAGCGCGTTCCGTGTGTGATAAATAGTAGGGGGAAGGAATATATTTTTCCCACGGATACAAAGGTGTTGTTACAGCTAATTGATTGGCTGGGCCTGCAATGGGATATAGACCCCGTTGTTCAAAAAAATTGAGTGATCTTTCCATATGATTGGCGGAAGTAACAAGAATAAATGGTTGTTGCCCGACTACTTTTTCAACCTCAGCAGCTTCTTCTTCTGTATCTAAAGGTTTTTTTAATGCTATCGTGTCTTCTACAGGAATTCCCATAGATTGTGCTACCATAGCGGCAACTTCGGCACTGCTAATTGCATTAACGCCTTTACCACCGGTGAAAATCATTTTAGCGCCAGGGTTAAGGTGATATAACCGAATACCTTCTGCCACTCTGGGTAAGCTATTGCTGATAAGATTGGCGCTGGGAGCCCACTGGGGGTTATAAGTAAAACCACCCCCAAGAACTACAATATATTTTACGGGATTTATGAATACAGGAATTGTAGTCTCTGGCTCATAGCGCTGAACATATTTCCCTTCGACAGGAAGTAAGAGTTTATCTGCGATAGGTTGTAAACTAAATAAAAGCAATATAAGCCAACTGAGTGATAAAATGGTTTTCCCTGTTTTTTGCCAACGGGTAAACCACAGTAACAATAGCGCTGCAAAAGAGACGATAATAATCAACGGCAAAGGCATTAATAGCGAGCCGATATATTTTTTTAGTAGGAATAACATTGATTGGCCTTGTTCTGGTTGAATTATAATCGCACAGGGGCAAATTTAAGGCTAAAAGTAGTTAATTAAATGATTACTGTGCCAAAATAACAGTAGTAAAAATAGCAGTAGATAGCATAACTACTCAATAGATAAATTCAACTTAGCTTATAAGTGGGGCAGTTTTTCATGCTGGATCGCAATTTCGATGATATTGCAGACAAATTTTCGCGTAATATTTACGGCACAACCAAGGGTAAAATCAGGCAGGCCGTTGTCTGGCAGGATATTAACGAATTGCTGAATCATTTGCCTCAACGCCCTTTACGCATTTTGGATGCGGGAGGCGGTGAAGGGAATATGGCTTGCCAATTAGCTGAATTGGGGCATCAGGTCATACTTTGTGATCTATCAGAAGAGATGGTCCAGAGAGCGAAACATAACGCCGAAGAGCGGGATGTTCTTCATCAAATGCAATTTATCCAAAGCTCGGTACAGGAAATTCACCGGCATATTGAACAGCCTGTTGATCTGATTCTATTTCATGCTGTATTAGAGTGGATCACTGACCAAAAAGACGCAATAGAGACATTGGGAGATATAATAGCGCCCGGTGGTGCACTCTCATTAATGTTTTATAATGCAAATGGGTTGGTCATGCGTAACGCCATCTTGGGTAATTTTCATTTAGCAACACCCAATATTCAGCGTCGTCGAAAACGTTCTCTATCACCTCAGAACCCATTAGTGCCAGAACAGGTATATCAATGGCTAACTGAACTCCAGATGGAAATAACAGGTAAAACAGGCGTGAGGGTTTTTCACGATTACCTGCAAAGTCGTCAATTACAAAACGCAGATTTTCCAGCGTTGCTTGAACTTGAACAACGTTATTGCAGACAGGAGCCCTATATCAGCCTGGGGCGCTACATTCATGTGATGGCACGCAAGCCTACCTTAAAGAGCAAATTATGAGTGAATATTCCCAGACTGTTCCTGAGCTTGTGTCCTGGGCCAGAAAAAATGACTTTTCAATTTCGTTGCCGCCAGAACGGTTGGCTTTTTTACTGGCAATAGCCGTATTGAATAGTGAACGGTTCGACGGTGAAATGAGTGAAGGAGAGCTTGTGGATGCTTTCCGTGAAGTGTGTAAAGGTTTTGAGCAGACTTCTGAAGCAATATCTGTCAGAGCGAACAATGCCATTAACGATATGGTTCGTCAGAAATTACTTAACCGTTTTACCAGTGAATTGGCGGATGGTAATGCTATTTATCGCTTAACCCCGTTGGGAATTGGTATCAGTGATTATTATATTCGCCAGCGTGAATTCTCCACATTGCGTCTTTCCATGCAGTTATCCATCGTTGCCAATGAATTACATCGGGCGGCTGAGGCGGCCGAAGAAGGTGGTGATGAACTCCATTGGCATCGCAATGTTTTTTCCCCTCTCAAATATTCCGTGGCTGAAATTTTTGACAGTATTGATATGTCCCAGCGCTTAATGGATGAACAGCAAAACAGCGTAAAAACCGATATCGCCGCACTACTCAATCAGGATTGGCAGGCCGCCATCGCCAATTGTGAACAGCTGCTGTCTGAAACCTCCGGCACACTGCGGGAGCTTCAGGATACATTGGAGGCGGCGGGTGATAAATTACAGGCCAATTTATTGCGCATTCAAGCTGCTAATATGGACAGCGTGGGCTTTGAGCTGGTGGATAAACTGGTCTTTGACTTACAAAGCAAGCTGGATCGTATTATCAGTTGGGGGCAACAAGCTATTGATTTGTGGATAGGTTATGACCGCCACGTTCACAAATTTATCCGAACCGCCATTGATATGGATAAAAACCGTATTTTTGCCCAGCGTCTTCGTCAATCCGTCCAACACTATTTTGATAGTCCATGGGCACTGACCGTGGCTAATGCAGAACGTTTTCTGTATATGCGGGATGAAGAACTGACTCTGCGTAATGAAGTGGTAATGGGAGAATTACCGCCAGAAATGGAATACGAAGAGTTTAGTGAAATCAATGAACAATTGGCTGAAATGGTCGAGCAGGCGCTGGCGGTTTACCAACAGGCAAAACTTCCACTGGATTTGGGGGCTGTACTGCGCGACTACCTTGCTCAGTATCCACGTAAACGTCATTTTGATGTAGCGCGTATCTTGGTGGATCAAGCAGTAAGGTTAGGGGTTGCAGAAGCGGATTTCTCTGGGTTGCCAGCGGAATGGTTAGCGATTAATGATTACGGAGCCAAGGTGCAGGCACATGTCATCGACACATATTGAACAATTTATGCCAGTGAAACTGGCTCAGGCATTATCCAATACACTTTTCCCTGAATTAGACAGCCAGCTGCGGGCTGGGCGTCATATCAGTCTGGATGATCTTGATAATCATGCTTTTTTGATGGATTTTCAGGAAGAGTTGGAAATGTTTTATGCGCGTTATAACGTCGAGTTAATCCGTGCACCAGAAGGTTTTTTCTACCTGCGTCCCCGTTCAACAACGCTGATCCCACGATCTGTTCTGTCTGAATTGGATATGATGGTGGGTAAAATTTTATGTTACCTCTACCTTAGCCCAGAGCGTCTGTCCAATCAGGGAATATTTACCTTTCAGGAACTGTACGAAGAATTACTGTCATTGGCAGATGAAAATAAGCTGATGAAATTAGTGAACCAACGTTCAACAGGTTCAGATCTGGACAAACAGAAGTTGCAGGAAAAAACCCGCACTTCTTTAAACCGTCTGCGCCGTCTGGGCATGGTTTATTTCCTGCAAAACGACAGCAACAAATTTATGATTGCCGAAGCTGTATTTCGCTTCGGTGCAGATGTACGCAGCGGTGATGACCCACGCGAGGCACAATTACGGATGATCCGTGATGGTGAAGCCATGCTGGTAGAAAGGGAAATATCGCAGGAAGATAATGAACATGAAGAAGCATCAGGGCATTCAGCAGAAGGTGCGGAGGATGAGCAGTCATGATTGAACGTGGTAAATTTCGCTCACTGACGTTAGTTAATTGGAACGGTTTTTTTGCCAGAACGTTTGACCTTGACGAACTTGTGACGACCTTATCCGGTGGTAACGGTGCAGGTAAATCAACCACAATGGCGGCGTTTGTGACCGCATTGATCCCTGATTTAACCTTGCTTCATTTTCGGAATACAACAGAAGCGGGCGCAACCAGTGGTTCGCGCGATAAGGGGCTGCACGGTAAGCTGCGGGCAGGTGTCTGCTATTCCACGCTGGATGTTGTTAACTCCCGCCATCAGCGGATTATCACTGGTGTTCGCTTACAACAAGTGGCTGGACGTGATCGAAAAGTTGATATCAAACCATTTATGATTCAGGGGGTTCCTGCATCGATTCAGCCAACGCAGCTACTGACTGAAAATATCAATGAACGTCAGGCGCGGGTTCTGCCATTGAATGAACTAAAGGAACGTCTTGACGAGATGGAAGGCGTTCAGTTCAAACAATTTAACTCAATTACGGATTATCACTCCCTGTTGTTTGATTTGGGAGTGCTCCCAAAACGTTTACGTTCAGCGAGTGACCGCAGCAAATTTTATCGCCTGATAGAAGCATCATTGTATGGCGGAATTTCCAGTGCGATTACCCGTTCACTGCGTGATTATTTATTGCCGGAAAACAGCGGTGTCAGAAAAGCATTTCAGGATATGGAAGCCGCCTTGCGTGAAAACCGCATTACGCTGGAAGCCATCCGTGTCACTCAATCCGACCGTGATCTTTTCAAACACCTTATTACAGAAGCCACGGCCTATGTTTCTGCTGACTATATGCGTCATGCCAACGAACGTCGCGTTCATCTGGATGAGGCATTGGCTTTGCGTAGTGAGTTATTTGGCAGCCGTCGTCAATTGGTTACTGAACAATATCGTCATGTTGAAATGTCGAGGGAACGGGCAGAACAGAGTGGCTCATCTTCTGATTTAGAAATGGATTACCAAGCGGCCAGTGATCACCTGAATCTGGTTCAAACGGCGATGCGCCAGCAGGAAAAAATTGATCGTTATCAATCTGATATTGAAGAACTGACTTACCGTCTGGAAGAACAGAGCGAAGTTGTAGAAGAAGCGAAAGATCTTCAGGTGGAATATGAAGCCATATCTGAAGCAGCAGAGCAAGAAGTTGATGAGCTGAAAAGCCAGCTCGCTGACTATCAACAAGCTTTGGATGTTCAGCAAACTCGAGCCATTCAGTATCAGCAAGCACTGCAAGCACTAGAACGTACCCGTGAACTTTGTCAGCTTCCAGATCTATCGATAGAAAATGCTGACGAGTGGCAGGAAACCTATCAGGCCAAAGCACAGCAGGCGACTGAAAATTTGTTGGCGCTGGAACAGAAATTGAGTGTTGCCGATGCTGCTCATAGTCAGTTTGAACAGGCTTACCAACTGGTAAAAAATATCGTTGGTGAAGTGAGCCGCAGTGAAGCATGGCAAGTGGCCCGTGAAGCATTGCGTGAATGGTCATCTCAGCGCCATTTGGCTGAGCGAGTTCAACCTTTACGTATCCAGTTGGCTGAATTGGAGCAACGTCTGAACAGCCAGCAAAATGCAGAACGTTTGCTGGAAGAGTTCTGTAAGCGCCATAATCAGCAATATCAGGCGGAAGACCTGGAGGCATTGCAGGGTGAATTGGAAGCTCAGCTGGAAGCGTTGAGCTTGAGTGCCAATGAAAGTGGCGAACGTCGCATTCAAATACGTCAGGATTTCGAACAGCTCAAGCAAAAAATTCAGGGGCTGACAGTACGAGCGCCAGTGTGGTTAGCAGCACAGGAAGCTTTGAATCAGCTTGGTGAGCAGTGCAATGAAACATTCGAAAACAGTCATGATGTTACTGAATACATGCAGCAATTGCTTGAGCAAGAGCGTGAAATTACTGTCGAACGTGATGATATTGCTGCACAGAAACGTGAACTGGAAAAACAGATTGAGCGTCTGAGTCAGCCAAGCGGTGCCGAAGATAGCCGTTTGCTTGCATTGGCGGAGCGTTTTGGCGGTGTTTTATTGTCTGAAATTTATGATGACATTACCATTGATGATGCACCTTATTTCTCAGCACTATATGGCCCAGCGCGTCACGCAATCGTCGTACCTGATCTCTCACTGGTTCGCCCACATCTGGAAGCATTAGAAGATTGCCCGGAAGATCTCTATTTGATCGAGGGGGACCCACAATCTTTCGATGACAGCATATTCCATTTTGAAGAGCAGGAAAACGCGGTTCTGGTGAAATCATCAGACCGTCAATGGCGTTATTCCCGTTATCCTGAAGTTCCGTTATTTGGGCGGGCAGCAAGAGAAAACCGTCTGGAAGCACTTAGTCTTGAGCGTGATACGCTGGCAGAGCGCTATGCGACACTTTCGTTTGATGTTCAGAAAATTCAACGTGCACATCAGGCTTTCAGCCGTTTTGTAGGTAAACACCTTTCTGTTGCATTTGATGATGATCCAGAAGCAGAAATTCGCCGCCTGAGTCAGCGCCGCACCGAGTTGGAACGTGAGCTATCTCAATTTGAAGCTCAAGCTCAGCAGCATCAGCAGAAACTTGTTCAGGCGAAAGAGAGCCTGTCAGTATTGAACCGTTTGATTCCACAAATTACGATTTTGTTGGATGAAACCCTGCTTGATCGAGTGGACACAGTCCGTGAAGAAATGAGTGAGGCTCAGGATGCCGCGCGTTTCCTGCAACAACACGGTAATGCACTGATCAAACTTGAGCCACTGGTTTCTGTTTTGCAAAGTGATCCACAGCAGCATGAACAGTTGCAGAAAGATTATGAGACCGCGAAACACAGCCAGAATAAGGTCAAGCAACAAGCCTTTGCCTTGACGGAAGTAGTGCAACGCCGTGCGCATTTCAGTTACAGCGACTCTGCCGGTATGCTCAGTGAAAATGCTGACCTGAACGATAAACTGCGTCAGCGTCTTGAACATGCAGAATCCGATCGTAGTCGTGCGCGTGAACAATTGCGTCAGCAACAAGCACAATATGCACAGTTCAACCAAGTATTGGCATCACTGAAAAGTTCTTATGACACTAAGCAAGATATGTTGAAAGAGCTTGAGCAGGAGATGAAAGATATTGGTGTTCAGGCGGATGCTAACGCAGAAAGTCGTGCCCGTGAACGTCGTGATCAGCTCCACGCGGCAGTGAATACTAACCGTTCCCGCATCAATCAACTTGAGAAACAGATCGCATTCTGTGAGGCGGAAATGGAAAACCTCCAGAAGAAACTGCGTAAATCTGAGCGTGATTATTACCAGAAACGTGAGCAGGTGGTTTCTTCTAAAGCGGGTTGGTGTGCAGTTATGCGCATGGTGAAAGACAACGGCGTTGAGCGCCGCTTGCATCGTCGCGAACTGGCCTATATGGAGGGTGATGATCTGCGTTCAATGTCGGATAAAGCGCTGGGGGCATTGCGTCTGGCAGTATCCGATAATGAGCACCTGCGTGATGCGTTGCGTTTGTCCGAAGATCCGAAACGTCCTGAACGTAAAATCCAATTTTTCGTTGCTGTTTACCAACATCTGCGTGAACGTATTCGTCAGGATATTATCCGTACGGATGATCCTGTTGATGCTATTGAACAGATGGAAATTGAGCTGGCACGTTTAACTGAAGAATTAACCGCTCGTGAGCAGAAATTGGCGATTAGTTCCAAAAGCGTGGCGAATATCATTCGCAAGACCATTCAACGTGAACAGAACCGCATTCGTATGCTGAACCAAGGCTTGCAAGCGGTTTCCTTTGGGCAGGTTGGCGGTGTCCGTCTGAATGTAAATGTACGCGAAAGTCATGCTCTCTTGCTGGATGTGCTTTCCGAGCAACAGGAACAGCATCAGGATCTGTTCAACAGCCAACGCTTGACCTTCTCAGAGGCGATGGCGAAGCTTTATCAGCGCTTGAACCCGCAAATTGATATGGGACAGCGTTTACCTCAGACCATTGGTGAGGAATTACTGGATTATCGCAATTACCTTGAGTTGGATGTTGAAGTCAATCGAGGTTCAGATGGCTGGCTAAAAGCGGAAAGTGGCGCTTTGTCTACAGGGGAAGCGATTGGTACAGGGATGTCCATCTTGGTTATGGTTGTACAAAGCTGGGAAGAGGAATCATGTCGTCTGCGTGGTAAAGATATTTCACCATGCCGACTGCTGTTCCTTGATGAAGCCGCCCGATTGGATGCGAAGTCAATTGCAACGCTGTTTGAGTTATGTGAACGTCTACAAATGCAGTTAATTATTGCTGCACCGGAAAATATCAGTCCAGAAAAAGGGACAACCTATAAACTGGTACGTAAGATTTTCAATAATCAAGAACATGTACATGTTGTTGGGTTGCGTGGCTTTGGGCAAGATATTCCAGTTACTGAACAGCCACAAGCAATATTGCAAGAATAACTCATCGTTGGGTGATGTCTCTATTATTACAGGAGGCCATATAATAATATGGCTTCCTCAGTTGAGATAAATTCTTCTGGGTAGTTATTTAATACGTCCTCATCTATCCTGATTTAATCTATCAAATATAGGCATAAGAATAAGGAGTGAATTAATGATAAATACCAAAGATATCATCTTCTTCCCTGAATCAGATCCTAATGAAAATCCTTGGGTGCATGGTAAACCTGTTGAAGAGGTAATTGATGTTGTGGAATACAATCCTGAATGGATAACCATATGGCAACAACTTTCTTTATCTATCAAACAAACGCTTGGAAACGTTGTTCTGAATATTGAGCATGTTGGGTCAACGGCGGTTCCCGGGCTTGCTGCTAAGCCGATTATTGATATTGATCTAATTGTGGAAGATCCAGCTCAAGAAGAAAAATATGTTCCTGCATTGGAACGGCTTGGTTATGATTTAACGGTTCGCGAACCAAGCTTTTATCAGCACCGATGCCTTCGTTTGGCGAAGCCTCGTACCAATCTTCATGTCTTTGGCCCTGATTGTCCTGAATATATTCGGCATATTTGGTTTCGTGATTGGCTCAAAGAACACCCTGAAGATTGTGAACGATATATGGCTGCGAAGATAACGGCTAAAAATAATGTCAATCAAGTAATGGATTACAATAAGAAAAAAGAGCAAATTGTACATGAGATTTATCAACGCATATTTCAAAGTAAGGGATTATTGTAATAATATTTGACTGTTGTTTTTGATTGTTATTTTTTATTGTTACTTTTGATTATTGTGTTGTTCTGTTCATATCCTGTTTGTTTCCTTATTGTAAAAACAAACAGGAATGTTATTTTTAAGATCATGTTTATCTTGTTAAACCCTTGGTTAATTACCATCAAAAAAATCTAATTGATTTTTATAGAATTAGACGTCATTGTTAATGTAAATATATTTTTAAAATTTCTAATTTAAATTATTAAAGAGCATAAATATCATATTGGGTTATTCCTTTTTTATTTTTCCCTTATTAATAAATGTCGATTATTTATTATCTATAGGTGATAAATAACAATTGGAAATGTAAAGCGATTTTTTATTTATAGAGACAGTTAACTATGACAAATAAAATGAAAGATGTTAATGATCTTCTGGATGATTTAATTTCCAAACCTGAAGTACAAGTTCGTTGGGAAAATGAACCTGAACAAGTGATGCAAGAATACCAGTTGACTCAGGCACAATACCGTGCACTTTCTGAAGGAAATATAGACGCTTTAATCAATGAAGGATTGGCGGATAGGCATGTCCAGCAGATGAGAGTTAGTTGGTAATGATTGACTCTAGTTCCCATTTCTTGAAAACCATTGGCTTGCGGGTATCTCGTTTAGCTGTTGGAGGAAGCCATTTTGGTGTAAGTGTTCATAGAAAGGATGTTATGCGCATTGTTTCTACGGCATTGGATATGGGGGTTAATTTTTTCGATACAGCAGATATTTATGGAAAAGGTGAGAGTGAAAGTGCATTAGGTGATGCGTTATATGGGCGACGACATGATGTTGTGATAGCGACAAAGTTTGGTCATGATGAAGCCGCCAAAGGTGCGAGCCGAAAAGCAATGACTCAGTGTTTGCACAACAGCCTTAAACGTTTGAAAACGGATTATATCGATTTATATCAGTTACATGCACCTGATCCATTAACGCCTGCCGAAGAAACTATCTCTACTCTGCAATCATGGGTAAAAGCAGGAAAAATCCGTTGTTATGGTATCTGCAACGTTAAATCATCAGAAATAGAACATTACTGTCGTATTGCTCAGGCAATGGCAGGAGAGCCACCCGCCAGCATACAGAATCCCGTAAATATATTGAATTACCAGAGCTATAAAGAAATACAACCTTCCCTCAAGGCATTTCAGCTCGGCGCACTGGCGGCTCTTCCTCTGGCTCGTGGGCTTTTAGGAGGGCGTTACCGTTCAGTGTTAGACGTTCCTCAAGCGCATCCTTTGTCAGGCTATAAGGGGCTTGGTTATCGCAATATACGTACAAAAAATGCAATCAACCGATTGATGTATGCTGCAAAACAATTAAATCGTTCTCCGTCTCTATTGGCGCTGGAAGTAATATTGGCAAGTGAAGGGATGGTTTCTGTTCTGGTTGGCATCAATAATCCTAACCAATTATTTTCCCTGATTGATCTTAATCCGTCATTGCTCCAGCAAAAAACAATTGATTATGTTTTTGGACAACGTTTGGCGCTGGATTGAATATGTACCAAAAAATTAATCCATCATTTATTGGAGATATATAAAATGGCTGAAGTCCTGAATTTAGATGCACTAAGGAGTATGAAACTCGATCATTATCCTTCACCGTGGGCAACATGTGATAATACGTTTAAGGAAACAATTGCGGCTGATGCTTTTCCGGTAAGTCACTGGACTTATCATTCTCAACGTAAACTCGCAGAAGCGCTTGGCAAGACAGGATCACCAGAATGGTATCAACATAATGTCAAAACTCGCCCTCTTCTGGAGTTAGGTGAAAAAGAGCCTTACGCCCATGATGAGCTTGCTGATATTTGGTTGGCGGTAGCAAGAGATCTCTTATCAGATGATTATCTCGAATGTATCAGTGATGTCAGCGAATATAATGTCAGAAAATTGCAATTCCAGGCACATTTCTGGGAATTCGGCCCAGGTTCTTTCTTTCAGCCCCATGTGGATAAACCCCATAAAATAGTGACACACCTAATGTATCTGACTGATGATTGGGTATCTGAAATGGGGGGCTGTTTGCAATTACTGCGTTCTGCTGATCCACTGGATGTTGTAGTTGAAATTGCACCGAAAAAAAATACTTCAGCGATTATTCGTAGAACTGATTCAGCGTGGCATGCGGTTACGCCTATTCCTAAGAACATGCAGGCAATTAGAAAAGTTTTGCAAGTATGGTTTTGGGATACACCTGCAACCTAATTTGTCTCTGTCATATTTTCTGCGGGGAATAGTCATATGATAAATTGGTTGAATACACTTGCTGAATATAATGATGTGGTTGATTCTGGATCAGGAATCCCTATTATTCGGCCAGAAAATTCCACACAAGAAATTCGCTGGCGCCAAGTAATAGAGGAAATGTATACGGAGAAATTGCGTACAAGTTATAACAAGGATGTTGCGATATTCAACATGGATGAAAATACTTGGCCAATGGCTTTATTATATGCAAAGGTCATGGATTATCGCGTTATTCCAATCAACGACATTGATAGCATTAAATTGTTGATGCAGGAAGTGAAAGAAAAAAGCATTCTGATTATAGCAATGGCGCATGAACTGAAAGTAGGCTTTGTTGCCAGTATGCTGGAAATGGCTGCTCATGCTGGCAAAACTATCGGTTTTTTGTGTGGAAGAACTCTTTCCAGCCTCAGTTATTTGGTCGCTAAATCATTATTAATCCCTTCACTTTCAGAGCAGAATGAATTTCTGATTGATGCACCGAAACATAAATATACAAGTGATGAAAGTGATCCAGAGCAATTAGCTGTTTTGCTTTCACAGCCGGCCATGCTGAAAACGATCAGAAGTCATGGTGAGGGAAGTCATGCTAAATTGCCTTTATTGACGGTTTGCGGGCTGTTGGAAGAAACAGAATTTCCGCTGATGCCTGAATGTGGGTGTTCAAGCATCACCCGACGATGTAAGCGTGCACATGGGAAGACTCACGTATTTTATGGGCTGGATATTCGTGCTTATGCCATCAATTATATATGTTGCAATGGCTTTAATGTTGCGGAGGAACTTTATCCCTCTCCGGTATCAATGACTTTGGCATTGACGGAAGGGTGGCCTGCTGCTGTTTTAGCACCTATCCGCCCACTGATTGCCCCGGATTACCTTCTGACATTATTGAGAAAAATGGCGAAAGAAAAAGTGCCTCTTGGGCAAATCGCGGCAGCATTGAATGACACTTGTACTGCACTTGGACAGCCTTTCACGTTCGCGTTGCTTGGTGATCCAACATTGCAATTGTCGCTGAAGAATGAAAAACAATCTTTGCCGACAGTTCAACCTGAGCATGGCGAATCGGAATCAGTTTCCAAGGCCATTGCATGGATTAAGACGGTATTGGAAGAGAGCATTCATGGGCATCGGTTGTTGCGTTCTATTGATGCGTGGTTAGGTGATACGGTGGCTGAGCAATTATCTGCTTTGCGTACAAAGCTTATGGATATTGAGCGGCTGGCTCTTTTTTCGCTAAAAAAATATGAAGCTTCTCACTCTCTGGAAAATAACAAAGAACTTGTGCGGGATAATGCGCTTATTCAGCTGCTAATTGCTCAATGGGAAAAAATAATGGTGTCATTATTGCATGAAAGCCGTGCAAGTTTTGATGCCTTTGATTTACTGCATTATGATCAATTGCTTAGTACGTTAAAAACATCTGAACCATGCCAACGATGCGGGACATTGATGGAAACCTCTTTATTTGGCAACGCAGGGATAACCACGGGATGTAGCGAAACCCGAATGTGTCGAGTTTGTGGTCCGCTTTCAGCCTACCGTTGTGGGGGTATCCGCCTGGAAAATCAGACGGAAACATTAATTGCTCGGCAGGGGGAAAGTGTAACTGCAAAAATACGGCTATATATCCCTCATTCCGTTCATCTTATTACTCACAGGGTACATTTGGAACTTCGTGGATATGATAAATCTACCGGACAATGTTTTGCCTCTGCTCTAAAAACAACAGAATTAAAAAATGACAATGTAATAAAGTTTGAATTTAAATTGGATGAAAATCAGGGATGTGATTTACATAGTATTCGAATTATCGCTGTATCTGGTTTTGATATTGCTTTTCTCCGTATCCGTCTGGTTTGTTTACCTAAACAGCCATAGGAATAACATTTTTCATGTCATCAAATTACGGCAGGAAAATATGATGAGAGTACTGGTTCTCAATCGTCGCCCTATTGTGGAAAAAATTGCATTATGGTTTGCTGAAACTGAAATAGAGGTTTTTCTTGTAACACCTAAAGCATTATTATCAGAATTATTAACAGCATCGACAAATTCACCTCATAGGGTGCAGAAATATTTTAAAAAAATTTATGCTGTTGATGATTATGACTCACCTTTGGTTGATAAATTAATTCTTAAATTAGTTAAAGAAAAACATATTGACCGAATTGTTTCGGTAACAGAGATTGATGTATTACGGGCAGCACACGTGCGAAAAAAGATAGGCTTAGTTGGGCAAAATGAAATGTCGGCGCTTGCTTATCGCAACAAATGGGTAATGAAATCCTTACTGCGAAAGAATGGAATTCCAGTTGCTAAAATGTTGCAAGTGACTGACAGGCAATCAGTGGAGAAATTTGCCAATGAATGGGGGTTTCCGATTGTCATTAAGCCTGTTGATGGTGGTGGATCAGTAGGAGTACAGATCATTCACGATGCAGCACAGTTACAGAACATCAATTTTGCGTCATTAAAACAAGGCTACATAGTTGAAGAGTGGATTGAAGGGGAATTCTTTACTATTGATGGCCTGATGAGAAATGGTGAAATGTTGCATTGCTGGCCTTCACATACAACCGCTAATTTCTCTGCTGTCAGTGGAAATTCAGCCCTGCTGAGTTGGATGTTATTACCGGATAATCCTCTGACAATGCAATTATCTGCCCTCATGTCAAAAGTGATCATGAGCCTTCCTCCTACACCTGATACTACTGCATTTCATGCCGAAGCCTTCTTTTGTGAAAAAACACATCGTCTTGTGTTGTGTGAAATTGCGTGTCGTCCGGGAGGAGCGGGGCATGTACCTGTGTATGAAATGGCTTTTGGTTTGAATTTGTACAAAGAAACACTGCTTGGTCAGGCAGGGCTGCGTTCTCAAGAAACTTATCAAAGTATTTGCCCTCAGGCTATGGCGGGGTTTGCTTGGTTTCCTCCCAAAGCGGGCATGTTTAGCTATGCGCCGGAAAATTGTCCTATTTATGGCATTATTGATTATCAACTTATGGCGCGTATTGGTCAGTATTATCAGGCCCCTCACTCAATTTCAGATCACATAGCCAAAGCATTTGCCTTGCTGCCAGTTGATTGTGATCCAGCCAGTGTTATTACTGAAATTAATACTTGGTGGAAAACACATGCTTTATGGATGGAGATTACATGACTACACAAAGGGTACTAGATAAATGGTTTACGGAAATAACAAAGAGATTGAAAGAATATTGGCAAAATCGTGAAATAGGTTTTTTAATTGATTATTCAGATAATCTGGATACGTTGAAAAACTTGATGTTTGAATTGCAAATATGTGGTGCCAAAATAAAGGCGATAATATCCGTATCAGAGGAATCTTGGCGCCCTGAAGGGGTATTGTGCTGGCATATCGTTAATATTGATAAAAAACCCTTACAAGTGATATTGGAAAACCAGTTTATTTGTATTAAACATTGGTTGGACAAAATTGATCCGGAAAAAAATATCACTTTCTTGGGAGGAGTGAGATTACCACTTTCTCAATTAGCTGACAGAATCACTTATGGTTGGCAAAAACCTGAATGGGCGAAATTTGAAGATAAGATTTATATTGATGATAGCCTTCGTCGATGGGGAATTAATACGCCTCCTTACAAAATAATTGATCCTGACCCTAATGATGCAGTAGCGGCGTTTCACTTTCTTAACAAAGGGAAAGGGGTGATATTGGCAATTGATAATTCAAAGTCATTTAATGCAGGATCAAATGGCTTGGTGTGGATTAGGGAGCCTGATGAAATTGCTGATGTGTTGGATAAATTCCGTAATCAAACCAGAAAATTTCGTATGGCTGAATTTATACAAGGAGTTCCGTGTAGTATTCTTGCCATGGTTTTGCCAACTGGCGTTGCTGTTTTTGATCCGATAGAAATATTGACCGTTTTTGAAAAAACAACTAATCAGCTTCTGTTTTGTGGTTCATCAAATCGCTGGCAACCGGGAAAACTTGCTGACAATATGCGTGATTGCACTCGAGTGGCGGGAGAGAAACTTGCAGAAGAGGCGGGCTATCGAGGGATTTTCAGTCTTGATGGGATCTGGACAGGCAATGAATTTTTCGCAACAGAAATTAATCCTCGCCATGCGTCTGGATTGGGATTACACCGTGCTGTCCCTCTATTTCCTTGCTACTTATTTAATCGTGCTGTTCAGGAAAATTGCCCTCTTATTATGGATCTTGATCCTTCTCAGGTTGAAATAATATGGCGTGATATGATTCGCAATTATTCAGGTCAAAATATCATCGTATTAGATCGAGATAAAAAACAACAAAAAGTAGTAGAAATTGAAGCGAATGATCAGATGATTGCTCTAGGTGTTCCTTCTGAAGGTGTTGATGCACTTATTTATCGTCCTCTGGATCAGGAAAAATTACTGGGCAATATTGTGGCTGAACTGGCTAGTAAAGTCTCTAACCGCCATTATGTGAGTTTTGTTTGCCGTGATATAAACCAATAACCTATTTCCTCCATCTTGCAAATTGTCGCTTTGTGGACTGAACTGAAATTTGAAATGTATTGATGAAATGTATTGATGAAATGTATTGGGTATATTAAAGCTGGAGTATACGTATGGCTTGAAGAGAAGACTCTCTTCAAGCTCAAGCTCAATTTTATCGTTTTAAAACATATTATTTCTATTGTCATGGTATCGATTAAGAATAATAAATCCAATACCAGTTAAGGTAACGTATAATATGATACTTCCCCATAAAGTGGTGCTGGAAAAACTGAGGAGTTGGGTAAACAACCAAGGGGCAATAACGGTAGAGCCACCAAAAGCAAATTGAAGAACAGCAGAATAGCGACCTTCATAACCGGAAAGGGAAAACATTAAAATGGCGACTCCCATTTGCGAACCAAGAATAGCTTCAGAAAGACTAAGCAATAAAGTCACGATAAAAATTAAGATAAATTGCAATAAAAGATCGCCATTAAGAAAGAAAATAATGCCATAAGCCATAGTTTGTAAAAAGCTAGACCATGCTAACGATTTCAGACATCCAAATTTATTGCCTAATCTTAACGCAATGTTTTGAAAGCAAGGAATGCCAAAACAGAGACCTGTAAAAACAAAGGCAGCAAACCAGGATGGCAATTCGCGTTCAATAAGAAAGTAGTAAGGCAATACCAGTTCGATACTTTTACCCGCCAGTAATAATATGCCAATCAAAAAAACAAAAATAAGATATTTTTTATCCGTAAGGATAGAGAAAGATGAAGTTTTATCCTTATCTGTTTGAACCGGATTTAGCGTCACATTAGCAGATTGTTTGGCAGTGTTTTTAGTTATGATGAAAATAATTATTCCTGATATAAAATAACCGAGTGAATTACCCCAAACAATCAAGTTAGCCATAACATTGGATATTCCATCTTTATTAATAAAGAATAGGGACAGTAATGCTCCACAACCCAGCCCAATATTTCTGCAACTGTTTATAATGGCAAAAACATTTAACTGGCTAGTTTTAACAGGAAATAGAGTCCTTATTGCGGCGGGATTGGCACACCAGTAAATACGCTCACCGATTGAAACAAACATAACAATGATGGCGACCTGCCAAGGGGTTGAAACAACCAACATCCAAGGAAATGCAATAAATCGTAGTAGACTGCCTAGCAAAGTCGAATGAGCTGGCCCTAATTTATCAGCCAGTAAGCCAGCAGGAAAACCTGCGATAAGTAACGCAATCATGGCACCTATCGTCATTGATAGCCCAACGTCGACGATATCTAATCCTTGAACTAATACTAAATAAAAAATTGCTACAGGACGCCAGATACCTCCACCCATACTGCCAATTGCCATTGCCAGTAAAAATAGGCGTTCTCTAATGTTTAAAGCCATGATTGTTTTCCTGTCACTCAATTAATGAGTGGTAATATTTAAAATTTAGATTCAATAATTATTTTTGTAATTTTTCTAATAATGCTTCCATTTCTTTACGTGAGGTGATTTTAATATAAACTCCATTGAAATCATCCAGTAATAATTTATCTTTTTTAAATTGATGTTTTCGATATTCTATAATTTGTCGTAAAAAATTTAGATCCATTTTTTCATAGCAACCAGAGGCCATATCTGGTCGTTGTTTTCTATACCATTTTAATATGCGTTTTAATGCTTGAAATAAACAAATATAGGTTGGCATATACAGGTGAATTACGGTATCTGCCTTTTCCAAACGTTGTGACAAACTTGAGCCATAGTTACCATCAATAATCCATTCTGATTGATTCGTTAAGGACCATAGTTTCTGCTGCCATTCTTCTGTCGAAGGTGCAGTCCATCCTTCTTGCCAATATTCTTGATCAAGATGATACAAGGGAATCGAGCAAATTTTACTCAATTTTTTGGCAAAGGTTGATTTTCCTGCACCTGGAGAACCAATCACTAAAATACGGTGCATATTATCAATCATGCTTATTCCTGCCGCGTTTGATTATGTTTGTCCATTCATTTAGCACAGGAATAATTGTTTTCTCCGATAGTTCATAACGACGAGCTTGAAGATGGTTGGGAACACCATTTCTTTTGGCTTTATCTTGGATCAATTGATACTGACGACGGAGAAATCTGGCAGATAGCCCAAAATCATGGGCGATATTGATATCAGAAAATTGGAACTGGTGAAGAGTGGCTGCTGTCACAAGCCCCGTGCGATCTTTCCCCAAGCTGCAATGAAGCACAACATTTCCTGTATGCAATAATTCTGCTACTTCTTGAGCAATTGTCCATGCTGCATGACTCATGGTGAAATAAAGATCGATATAATCAGATTCGGTGACAATATGAGTAAGATTATTTTCTGGTGGTGTAAATCGTATAGGACGATTTAAATATTTTGTTGATGCAGGAAAATGATAACCATTAAATTGTGGTTCATATTCTTCAGGAGTGCGTAAATCTACCCAACTATTTATGGGTAAAATTTCTGACAATATGTTGAACACCGTTTGTTCTTTTCCTCGTTGCATACCACAACGAATGAGTGTTCCACAATTATCTGTAGTTGTCCGTTTGATATCTGTAGTTGCCTGCCTGATTTTCAACATTCGTCCATTCAGGATATCAGTATGATGTATTGGGCAGATATTCAGTTGGCTGATATTATTTAGCTGTGTTTTCATTACTGTTCACTATAAATTTTATTCATTATAAATTCGTTCACTGTAATCGTATTCCGCAGGAAAAATTTGTTTAAGGAGTTTCACCATTAATTCTAATTCTCCAATCCCAATTCTGATGTATCCATTCATTCTTTCCTGTGAGCTCATATCACGAATATAAAATCCACCTAAGGCTGCGATTTTTACTAATTCAATGGGATTATCACCATTAGTTTTGATATTAATGAAATTAGCTCCTGAAGGAAGAATTTGCCAACTTGGGCGCAACGCCATGATGGTTTTAATAACATACTTTCTTGTTTGAATAATGGATTGGCAAATTTTATTAATGTGCTCCTCTTTGGCTAAAATTCCGTGGAGTATTGTCCATGTACTTCCTGCGATAGCGGATTCCGTCCTTTCTTGGGACAAAATATCGATAATTTTTGGAGAGGCTATTGTGGCAGCAATACGAGCACCAGCTAAACCATGGCCTTTAGAAAATGATCGGATGTAAATAATATGTTCAGGCTGACCTAAAAGAGCCAAATGATTTATATTACTAAATGCTATAAAACATTCATCAATAACCAGTAAATGACCATTCTCCATACATAAATTAGAAATTTGTAATAACGTATTGTCATCAAATTCTATTCCTGTTGGGCTATTAGGATTTGAAATTGCGACAATGGATGGAGGGGTTGTTTGGATTGTTTCCAATAATGTTTTAATACAGAAATTTTCAGAATGTTGATCATTAAAATAAATTGGTAGTATGTTGATTTTATTAAGGTTGGCGTGGTCAATCCAGCCAAAATAATTAGGTATAGGAATAATTAATCTTTTCGTCGTACAGGCAATCAGACGCAATATCAGACTAATTGCGATGTCTGATCCTGGCGTGAAATAAATAGAAGATGAAGTAATCCCTAACGTTTTCGCTGCACGTTCATGCTCCACGTGAGGATAAGGATAAAACTGATGCTTTTGTGGGGGAATATCAATATCCTGAATGATTTTTGTTAATGCATTGTGGTGTAACTCACCACTGCGTAGATTTATGCCATCGGACAGAAACTCTCTCTTGCGAGAAGGTGATTCTGGTGCCAGAGGTAGTGGATAATTAATTGGTGTTACGCCCGCCATTTATATACTCCGATTAGAATTTTAAATTTGGGCACCTAATGCACGTAACTGTCCCAATAAGTCGGGGTAACCACGTTCAAGGTGGTCAATACCGTCTATTTGCGTTTTTCCCGATATTTTCAATGCAGCAATGATTAAGGCTGCGGCTCCTCGTAAATCAGTGGCTTTGACTGCCATTCCATTTTTATTGGGAACCTGGGGAATAATTTCTACTGCTCTTGCACGATGTATAACTTTGGCTCCCATCTTTTCCAACTCCTCAATATATTGGAAACGTTTGACCCAAACTTGCTCTGTTATACTGCCACCCAATTGAGATGCCATTAGCAAGAGAGCCATAAAGGGTTGATTGTCACTAAATATTCCGTGAGAGGTGACTTGAATATCTAATCGAGAAGCTGGGAATAAATGGGTAATGGTGAGATCATTGTCTTCCCATTGGAGCTGATAACCCAATTTCTCCAAGCAAGCGATTTCGGCTGAAAGCCCGGCTTCAATATGATTTCGTGAGATACCCGTGATGGAAATTGGAACGTTGCAGTAAGCGGAAAGAGTCAAGTAAGTCATAACTTCGATCAGGTCAGGTCCAAGAGTGGTTTGAAAACCATCGGCGTCAGGTTTTCCTACAACTATGATTCGATCTTTTTCCCAATTTATGTCAACTTGCTGATATTTGATGGCTTCCACTAATGCCACAACATCTGGTTTAGAATAAGGATTAATAATTTCACTGGTGCCTTCAGCTCTTGCAGCACATAATAAGGCGGCTTTTGTTGCACCAGAATAAAGTGGGCCAGTTAGTTTGCCTGTTCCTTCTTCAACGTCGGCAAAGTGAGCCATGTCGATTTTGGTAGAGGAAAAACCTGGCGCAGTGGCTTGAATAATATTTCCTGTTGTTTCTACTTTGGCACCGAATTTTTGCAAAACGGAGCATAATTGTTCAATAGGTCGTTCCCCGCCTTGCCCTACACCAATCTTACAGCCACCTGTTTCACCTAATACAACATGACCTGAACGCGCTAGTAAGCCAGGTGCAAGATACCACGCACCATGAATCAAGGTACTAAAATCCTCCGGTATGCTGGTGTTGTTTAAGCCACGGGGATCAATATACATGGTACGTTTTTCGGGTTCATGCAATATATTGGCACCCAGTAATTGGCCTATTTTCCCCAATATTCTGATATCTGCAATATCAGGAACATTTTTGATCAGGGAAGGTCCGCTTGATGACAATGCCAAGCTAAACAGAGGTGGGAAAGCATGTTTAAACCCTGAGACTTTTACGCTGCCTGATAATGCATTGCCACCTATAACGTCAATTTTTCGCATGTTATTTCTCCGGCCCTGATCTCGAAACAAAAGCAGCAGTCAATACACGTCTATAAGTCGCTTCGGGTGCAGAATCAGTAATTGGCGTTACCATATGCCATGATTGATCTGAGCGTTGTAGAATCACAGCGGTGTTTAGTTCTGGCGGAATTTCACGGTAAACATCTTGAGAATCATCAGAGCGTAAAATACGCAGGCATCCTCCCCAATCTTGTGACCAATTGTGGTTAAAATTAAAGATTTGAGTTACGATTTTTTCGGTTTTATCAGTATGTGGGCCTAACCATTGGGCAGAGCGATATCGCCATAATGTTAAATTCAAAATAGTTGAACTGAGATCTTGCCCAATCAATTTTTCCATCCTCTTTCGATATTGATCGCTTTTCAAGTATTCGACGAATTCACGCCATACAGGAGAGAGGGGAGTATCTTTTTCAATTCGCAATGTTTCCAAACTGTAGGTTTTTTTATCATTGGTTTCTTCTACCGTTTTTTCCGCAACTATAAAACCGTCAGTAGGAAATGTTTCCATCAGGTTTTTGGCAATATCAGCGCGAATAAAGGGTGATACGCTACCCCAGTGATAGGGAATGTCTGTCAATGCGTGGGGCAGTAATAAATTAAACATGAGTTTTATTATCCTCATTATCTGAAACATGATCAGGGCTTACGTAATGCAGGAGAAGTGCACGCCGTGCATGTTGCGAACCAGATGCCACCTCACGCACACTGTGCCAAGAATTGGGTGAGGGCAGGAGGAGCACCGAACGATTTGGGCAAGGCACAACCGTTTCTTTGACATCATCAGGATCAGAGGAACCGAGAATGAGTAATTCCCCGCCTTCTATAACACCGGTTGGAAAATAGAGAGTTTGGGTCAGGATTTTATCTGGACGATCGCAGTGGGGAGCCAACCAGCAATTTTCATGGTAAATGGTAAAACGCACATGTAAGCGGGTTTGTGAGAGATCACGCTCCATCAGGGTTGAAAAATAGTCGCGATAATCGTCACTTAGAATGACTTTCAACATGGTTTTCCAAGCTGAGGTCAGATTATTCCATGTTTCCCGCACAGGAATGCCATTATCAATAGCTAATAGATCCCACGTACTGTAGTATTTTCCATCCCCTTCTTCGCGGTGAGATTTGCAGTAACCAGTATGTGGAAATTCTGCCTGCAAGCGCTTAAAAATGTTTGGAGATAGAAAATGATCTGAACAGAACCATTCAAAGGGTTCTTTTTTTCTTTTGAAATCAGGGGAATGCCATCGTATATTCATATGCAGTCTCCTGATGTGCGTTTTTCCTCATGTCTCATTTGTTGCGTGATTTTTTTCATCACTTCAGTTGGGCGATCTTTCTCATTGGCAAATAATAATGAGTAACCTTGTTGCCGTTCCTCTAGAGATTGAGGTGTTTCGTGAAAAAGCTGGCGATTATATTTGCCAACTTCTGCTATTGAGGAGTTTTCATGCAATTTGTTGTAAGGGGTATAGACGGTTGGCCGGACTCTGGCTCCTTCAGCAATCAACCAGTCAATCGTCTTGATTGACGCTGTCATGGTATCTCCTGGCAATCCAAGAATAATAAATGCATTGATCTCTATTTCATTATGTTTGGCGATTGCCAGTAGTTCTTCAACTTTGGCCTCAGTGTTTAGCTTTATTTTTGGCAATTTCAGGTCTGGAGAGACAGAAATGGTTTCTACACCCAGACTGATTCTGATACAGCCTGCTTGTGCCATCAATTCAATTAATTCCTTATTCAAATGATAAATTGTAGTCACGCATTTCCATTGAATGGGGAGTTTTAATTCGATGAATTTATGACAAAATTCTTTTACCCATCGACGATTCAGGGTAAATGTAGGAGCATAAAAAGAGACATAATCAAATGGCTGGATACGTTGTTGCTCTGTGATATATTCAATGACTCTTTCAACGGAAAGTCGCCGTTCGCTTTTTCCCTGCATTGGTGGTACATCACAAAACTCGCAACCAACTGGACATCCACGTGCGACAGGAATAACCAGTTCACGTCGATCGGGAATACCACAAAATTTATTCAAATCATTTTTATACATTCGGTCATAAGCCGCGTAAGGAATCTCCAATGTATCAGGCAGTATCCACTCCTCTGGACTTAGCATATGGCCGATATCTCCTTGCAAATAACCATGGGATGTTTTCACAATGAGACCAGGAATATTTGTCGTATCAGAACGATAATTCAATAGAAAAGATTCAACACTGCTTTCGTAATCACCGCTGAAAACAATACCTTCAAAATCAAATTGTTTAAACCAATCAGGGATCTGCTTTGAAAGCCGCCCGAAAGTAAACATTTTCACTTGCGGTAATATTTCCCGGCAATACAGCGTAGTACGGTTAAAATTATCCACTGCATCAAAATCGTTAAATAAACCCACAAAATCATAGCCTTTTGCTAATTCTTTGGCTAAGTCATGCCAAGTTAGATTTAATGCGCCACCGTCCAGTGCAGTGACTTGCCATGATGGATTTCTTTCCCTGATATATGTCGCAACTTGAAATAAAGGCAGGTGATGGCCTGCATTAAAATAAGAAGGAATATAGGGAGGAATTAATAATAATATACGCATGCACAAATCTCCTGAATTAAGTAGTGAAATGAGCATTTGATAAATAGATAAATTGACAGACTGCCATCGTCGCGTAGCATCCAGATGGAAGAAAAAACTCTATTGTCAAACTGGAACGATCAGGAAATTCGTGATCTTCACTCAGATCAATAACTTTTATATAGGTATGTACAATGGTTGGCCGCAAACTCTGTTTTTCTGCTTTTTTTCCATCGGTAATTTCGAAGCGAGCAAATGGATGCCAAGGCATTGCTGCGGCAAATTCCATTACATCAGAATAAGTCTTGGGTAAAATATAGGGTATTGATGAGCGCACCACTTTTAATCCTTCATGATGTCGCTGGAATTCTTGTGCTACGAGATGGTTCCACTGATAAGAGCCGTAAGAGGCATAATAAAAAGAAAGCCTCCTGGGATCTAATTGATGGAAAAAATGTATGGGTTTTCCTTGCCATTTTTGGGCTGCCAATGCTTCTGGCGACTCCGATTGGCATATTAATAATAAGGCTTTTTTCCATTCATTATGGTAAATAGCCTGCCCAATAAGATGGGTTGTAGAAGGTCCTCCAGGTACGCCGAACCTTTGTGTATCATAATAATTAATAAAAGCATGATTATGTGATGACTGTTGTGCCAAAGTATGGGCAATGGCTTTATCTAAATTACGAATTACAATGCGAAAACTATTACCTACTAGCTGACCAATCTTTATTTTTTCTTCAAAACAGCCAAGTTCGTGCAATGAGAGCCATTTCCCTGATGTCATATCCAAATGGGCATTGATGGCACTGATATCTAACTCTTGTGATAAAGATTGAATAGATATTCTCTGACTTGTTACACCATCTTCATCTTTTAATCCAGCATACCCAATATGGTTTTGTGGTATTTCCAATATATTGGCAATATTGGTAATGGCTTCAGAGGTTGTCATCCCCTCTTTACGTAATTGAAAATGCCAAATCTGTTTTTCTATTGAAGGCTTATAGAATCTAGGAACTTCCTCAACGAGAAAATCTGTAGGCATTTTTTTGAGACAATACTGAGTATCCCTGTAGGGAAAGGTATCGGGTGAATATTTTAAAAAAGGTGTGGCGAGTTCGCTATTATTCATTAAAATATTTCCAATTTTTAAGGCATGGTTTTTCAATGGTTAGATAAGACTTATTGTTTTTATACCTTTCGTCTTTCAAGTTGCCTCTTTGTTGGCTGCACTCACTCACCCCGGTCACCGTTGTTATGAACATAGAGTTATCTATGCTCCCGGATTCGTTCCTTTGCTGCCGCGATGCATCTTGAAATCCATTGGGTATATATGCTGATTATATAAAAGCAGTATGTAAAAACGTTACGCGTTAATCATGATCAACTTTCTTTAGGAAAATAATCATCAAGGCTTCCTTCTCGCCAAATATCCGTCGTAGCACAGTGCAAACCGCCCCCAAAAGGATAGGCATCCCGGAAAGGCACAGGAATGACTTCAAATCCCAATTTATCCAACTGTTCTATTTGATGAATTTCACTTTCTTCCACACAAACTGTTTTTTCATCAAGTGACAGGATATTCATTGAGAGCCATACACTTGAATAACATAATGGCGGTGATTGATGATGTGCGGGCGATGCCGCTTCAATAATTTGCCAGTCATTACGGATAAATAGTTGTCTGAATTCAGGCAATAAGGGTCTGGTAGGATTATTTAAAACTAAGCCAGGACGTAAAGGTAATAGTGTACAGTCAATATGGCTTGGGAAAGGATCACCAGGAAAATTGATAGGACGAATGCGATAATCAGGAAAATGGCGCTGTAACCAGTCAATGCCTTTCATGTTTGTCGTAAAACCATGCTGCACGAAAAGATCTCTCCCACATCGAACAATATCAGCAGCCTCAAAAATCGGTTCTTCTTCTGTCGTGACAAACTCTTTTTTCGTTACCCACTCTTGTCGCGTTTCCATGCTGATTTCTTCAGATAAATAACCATGTCGGTAACTGGCATCTGATAACCGAGGGCGAGGGGCTGATTCATGCCGCATAGTTGTATCTTCTTTCATATAAGCAGAAATCAAAGGTCGGTAACATAAATACTCGAAGAAGCGAGATCTGAAACTCATTGTTGCTTCTAGAATCTCGCGGTCAACAGTAATCAGTACATCTCTTGGTGGTTGACAACCGAACATAGTGCCTTGGGTGAAATCAGGAGTTTGTACAGAAGCGTTAAAATTTAATGGAGTCGGACGATCAACACGAATTCCACGTGAAGTCAGTATCGAAGATAACCCATCTAGTTGTACATTTGCCGCATCAATTGATTCCTGACTTCTTGGTCCATAACGACCACGCATATCTGAATTTTCTGGAATACGGGCCATAAATGCGGGTTCGGGAGGGGGAATACATGCATTATCTGCACGACCAACAATAACATGCCGTAATTTTCCCCATTCTGTATGACATTCTACATGAACAGGAATATTGTTTGATTTGTGGTTATTAATGGCATCAATAGTTTTAGTCAAAACATTCTCCTTTAATATATCTTTTAATATTTCTAGTCTCTGCTTTTTTAGAGTGTCATTACATCTTTCTTGTTATTATCTATTTGGCTGAGTATTATTCACTTTTCTGCTACGTTTAACTTGAAATTTATTAGCTATAGTTATTATAAAAATAGAAATATAACATTATTAATCTGATGCACACGAATAGTTTAGTAAGTTAACATTTTCATTCAAGTGAAAATAAAAATTTATTTTGATTAAAAATGAGGTCTATTATGATTAAAATCAATTCGAATTTTATTTTGCAGGATTAATTAAAAGTTAAACCGACAACTAATTTTTATTGGTTTTAGGTAAATTGAAATGGGCTGATTTTATCAAAATGTAGATTTTGTATTAAAGCATATTCTTGACACCTAAATATGGATTATATAACCTTATATTTCATTTGTTAAATTTTTGTTTTTTATTGGTGGGGCTATGATTTTATCAAAAAAAATAAATCATTTTTTAAGTGTTGCGGAATGCGGATCTTTTAAAAATGCATCTAAAAATATTCACATAAGTCCTCCCGCACTCTGTAAAAGTATTGCTGATATAGAGGATTCACTGGGATTTAAACTATTTAATCGCTCTAATGCTGGAGTGACTCTGACAGAGGAAGGAATAAGTTTATATAAATATTTATTACCAATACGTGATGATGTCGAAAGTATTAAATCCAGTTTTCCAACGGCATTAACAAAAAAAGAGATCAAAGTAGGAACAGACAGTTACAATAAATCATTTAACAAATTGATAAGTAAAATAATTGAAAATGGTCAAGTTGATCTTCTTAGTGAAATGTACCATTTCGATGAACATCGTAGTAAATTGCTTTCAGGAGAACTCGATCTTTTTATTTCCACTCATCCTCCAGTGGAGGATAAATTGGAACGGATTTCTTGTAAAATAGATGTTCGTGAATCTGAAGTATTTATTGTTTCAAAAAAATTACTGGATAAAAATAATTCATTAGTTGATTTGGTTTGTAATGAGAAAATGATACTTCATTCTGGAATAACAAAACATCCATTTTTTGATGAATTATTGAAATATAGAAAAGAGAAAAGAATTAACACTCAAATATTGGTATTCCCTGATGTTAGTCATATTATAGATTTTGTTTGCTTTGATATCGGTTATTCAGTTATTAACAATGCGATATTGGATTCAAATTATCTAAAGAATACTGGTTTGATAATAATTCCTAATACATTGTTTTCATCTGAATTATCCAGTTATATTTATTATTTAAAGAGAAAGGAATTAGAGTTAATTCATTATATTAACTAATAATATGAAATGATTAACTATCTTAGCTGTCCTTATGATAAAAAGATAAATATCCATTTTTCCAAAAATAACCTTTAGCAATTGTGCAGTACATCTCATTTTAATCTGATAATAATGTTTATTATCCCGTCCAGTTATGATCTGTATAAGAGAAAGGAATAACGATGCGTAAAGTAATTCTGGCATTCAGTACGATTGCGCTCGCTTTTGGCCTAAACGGTGTGACACAGGCAAAAGTGTTTATGCCTGAGCAAGTTAGTCAAGGGGTAACAGTAGCAGATTTAGCTCAGCGTCAGGCCATTCATTGGGTTTCGGTGGAGCAGATTGAAAAAAGTTTGAAAGGACAACCTCCAATGGCTGTTGGGTTTGATATTGATGATACCGTCATGTTTTCCAGTCCGGGGTTTTATCGGGGAAAATCGGAATATTCACCCAATGATGAAAGCTATCTGAAGAAAACTGAATTCTGGGAAAAAATGAATAATGGATGGGACAAATTCAGTATGCCGAAAAAAATCGGTATTGAATTAGTTCAGATGCATTTGAAACGGGGTGATGATATTTATTTTATTACAGGGCGTACAGCAACTAAAACAGAAACTGTCACTAAGTATGTACAAGAAGGTTTACGTATTCCAGCTAATAAAATGCATAATATTATTTTTGCAGGGGATGAACCCAATAAAAATGATAAAATTAGCTGGATGAAAAATCATAAATTGAAGATCTACTATGGTGATGCAGATGCTGATATTGCTGCGGCACGTGAGCTAAATATTCGTGGCATCCGTATTTTGAGAGCGTCAAATTCTTCTTACCAGCCTTTACCTAAAGCGGGTCGATTTGGAGAAGAAGTAGTCATTAAATCTGAGTATTAATCTGAAAAATCTAAAGAATTAACACTGGATAAGGGCACTCTAGGTGCCTTTTTATTTTTTAAGATAAGAGTAAGTTAATTCATTATAGTGAAAAATTTTTTTTGTTCGATACCATGGGTATATTTTGCGGTTCTCTATCTTAATGGACAATTATATATATAATTACTACCATTCTTTTCTGATAAAATAGGTCTGCTAATAATTAGAATAAGTCATTGGATAACTGCATACATAATAAGGTGAGGTGAGTTATTATGGCGAAGAATACAGTCAGATTACTGAAAATTTTTTTTATCTGTAGCGCATTGGCCGTATCAGAGGGAGCCTTTGCTAATCAACAAAATGGATTGTCATCAAGTGGGATGCAACTATTACCAATAGAGCAAAAAAAAGAAGATGCTATTGTTCCATCAGATAAGACTATTCCTATTTCTCCAATGAGTTCTATTGATGAAAATCGAAAACAGTTGCAAACTTGGTTGCCACAACAAGTAAAACCGATATTCCTTGACCGTTTGGCAGCTTTATATGCTGATAATAAGATGAAACCATTATGGTCAGATAAAAAATCCACAAAACAGTTTGAAGATCAACTGGTTGAAGTATCACTAGCTGGTTTTCAGCCTCAATTTGAAAAATGGCTGATACAACTCCATTCTCCCGAGTTAAGTGATATGGGGCGTGATATTATTTTATCTGATGCCATGTTAGGTTATCTCCATTTTATAAATAATGTTAATAAGAAGGGAAGTTCATGGTTATATAGTAAATCTCTCTATAAAATTGAATTACCTCCCTCCTATTTAATCGATACATGGCAAAAATATATCAATGATAGTAATACCCTATCTTATATTACAAGCTTATTACCTAATCATCCTATGTATAAAAATATGCATAAGGAAATGCTGGCTCAACTGGCTGATAAGAATCCATGGACTGAATTTTCGTTTAAAGGAACTTTAAGACCAGGGCAAAGCAGTGAAAGTGTTATTGCATTAAGGAAAATATTGGCTCGTTCAGATATGTTGGATGTATCTGTTGCTAAATCTGATAGTCAGATTTATGGTAAAGAATTAATAGCGGCTGTAAAACGCTTCCAAGCCTTACATGGGTTGTCAGCCGATGGAGTTATCGGTAAATCCACTAAAACATGGTTAAATATGTCACCACAAACCCGTGCTCGCATTATGGCATTAAATATCCAACGGCTACGGATTATCCCCGGAGATATGTCTACCGGCATTTTTGTTAATATACCTGATTACTCGCTTTTCTATTATTTAGATGGTAAAGAAGTATTAAGTTCTAAAGTTGTTGTTGGACGCTCCAGCCGAAAAACACCCATCATGAATAGTAAATTGAATAATGTGGTAATCAACCCTCCTTGGAATGTGCCGACTAGCATGACTCAAAAAGATATTGCACCAAGAGCGATGCGTGATCCAAGTTATTTTCGTACGCGTGGTTATACGGTTTTTTCCAGTTGGAGCAATGATGCCAAAGTTATCGATCCTGCATTGATTGACTGGAATGTAGTAACACCGGGCAGTTTCCCTTATCGTATAAAGCAAGCTCCTGGCCCAACTAATTCGTTGGGGCGTTTCAAATTTAATATGCCAAATTCAGAAGCAATTTATTTACATGATACACCTAATCAAGCTTCTTTCAGTCGGGAAATGAGAGCTGTTAGTTCTGGTTGTGTACGTGTAAATAAAGCATCTGAATTGGCTAATATGTTATTAGGCGATGCGGGTTGGGATAAGACTAAAGTTAGTAATTCATTGAAAACATGGTCAACAAAGTATGTAAATATTCCCAAAAAAATTCCTGTATTCCTCTATTACCAAACAGCTTGGGTTGATGAGGAAGGGAAACCACAATACCGAGCGGATATCTATGATTATGATATAAATGCAAGGCAACATTCAGAGCTGCTATCTAAGATCTTGGTGGCGAAGAATATCTTATAATCTTTCTGTTACCAACAATGTTTAAAGGCGTAAATTTGAGATAGATATCTATATTATAAACAGTGAAGAAAATAATATTTTCTTCACTGTTATTGTGTATTGCTGGTTTTTTTAGTATTTTTTACTATATTAATCTCTTAATAAATTATTTTTTCTTTTGATAGTCTTTTTTAATTTATATGCAAGATATCGGTTAATGACATAACATCACTAAAATTTAATCTATATTTAATATGATTTGCATTATGTTAGATTGGTCACAATAATGGACTGATAAATTTACAGTAATATACAAAAAAGTTTAAACTAATTTTTATTTGCTGATGTCTTATTAGTCGGTTAAGCTAACGTATTAATGAGTTTTTAAATTTATTAAGATATCAGAGAGTAGCAGGGCATATTATCCATGAATAACATTGATCACGATCGCCGAAAGTGGCTCGGCGTAAGTGTGGCTGCATTGGGATTAAGTTTATTACCTCGATCCGCTTTAGCTGCATTGACAACGCCACGTCCTAGAATTTTACGTTTTGATAACCTGCATACCGGAGAAACACTCAAAGCTGAATTCTTTGATGGTCATCGGTATGATAAATCAGAATTAGCTCGCCTGAATTACTTATTTCGCGATTTTCGTCAAAATAAGGTTAAAACTATTGATCCGAAATTGTTTGATCAAATCTATTTATTGCAAATGATGATGGAAATAAATAAGCCTGTTCAATTAGTTTCAGGTTATCGTTCACTGATGACAAATAACATGTTACGCCACGCCAGTGGCGGGGTGGCAAAACACAGTTACCATACCCGTGGGCAAGCGATGGATTTTCATATTGATGGTGTTCAGCTCACACATATTCGTAAGGCTGCACTAAAAATGAAGGCAGGGGGCGTAGGTTTTTATCCAAAGAGTCATTTTATTCATATTGATACAGGCCCGGTCAGGACGTGGTAATCTTATTAGTCAACTAATCTTATTACCAATAGTGAGTCTTGACTGTGGAGTTAAACAATATAATGAAATACCACATTATCCCCGTCACGATGGCAATGCAAAATTGTACATTGATTTGGTGTGAAGAAACTCAGGAAGCAGCGATTGTAGATCCCGGTGGTAACGCCGAACAACTTATTGCCGAAATAGAGCGCCGTGAGCTGAAACTAACCCAAATTTTGCTGACACATGGTCACTATGATCATGTTGGTGCTACCGTTGACGTTGCGAAGCATTTTGATGTCCCTGTTTACGGGCCGCATAAGGGAGATGCTTTTTGGATAGAAGGTCTGGAAATTCAATGCCAAATGTTTGGTGTTGAACCATGCCCCTCTTTTACGCCTGATCGTTGGTTAGATGAGGGAGATACATTGCAAATTGGTCATATTGAGTTATCCGTTTTGCATTGTCCGGGGCATACACCTGGGCATATCGTCCTTGCTAATCACACCGATAAATTAATCTCAATGGGAGATGTGCTGTTTAAGGGTAGCATTGGTCGTACTGATTTTCCTGGCGGGAGTTATGATGAGCTGATTCAATCCATTAAGGAAAAAATATTACCTTTGGGGGATGAATATCAATTCATTCCCGGTCATGGAGCCATGTCAACATTGGGACACGAACGAAAAACCAATCCATTCTTGCAAGATTGATTGGAAACATTTTTCTTGTTGTGAAGGGCAGCGCAAAGAATAGTATGTAAAGAAGGTAAAAGCCGCCTGATCAGCGGCTTTTGGGAAAAGATATCAGATACTCAAATGAGATTAGAGTACTTGATATTAAAGCACTTGATATTAAAGCACTGCAACAATAGCTTCACACAGAGGAACCATGTTCTCCAGTGTTAAGCCCGCTACGTTGATGCGACCAGAGCTGACCGCATAAACACCAAACTCTTCACGCAGACGCTCAACTTGTTCTTTAGTCAAACCGCTGAATGAGAACATGCCATTTTGAGCGATAATAAAGCTGAAATCTTGTTTCGCACCTTTTTCTTGTAAAGTGTTCACAAACAGTTGGCGCATACGTTGAATACGTTCACGCATTGTTGCTAGTTCTTGAATCCATTCCGCTTTCAGATCGTTGTTGGACAGAATTGTCGTAACAACGGAAGCACCGTGTGCTGGCGGATTGGAGTAGTTGGTACGAACAATAGACTTCGCTTGGCTGAATGCTTTTTCTGCGGTATCGCTGTCTGCTGCAACGATGGTACAAGCACCAACACGTTCATTGTACAGGCCAAAGTTTTTGGAATAAGAACTGGCAACAATCAGTTCATTGTGGTTTCTGGTAAAGATACGCAGACCTTCTGCGTCTTCATCCAATCCTTTGGCAAAACCTTGGTAAGCAAAGTCGAACACTGGCAGCCAGCCATTTGCAGCAGATAAATCTGCCAGTTTCTGCCACTGTTCAGCGGTTGGATCGATACCGGTTGGATTATGGCAGCAACCGTGCAGCAGAACCACATCACCAGCTTGTGCTTCAGATAGGCTTGCCAACATACCATCGAAATTCAGGGCATGATTTTCTGCATCATAATAGTTGTATTCGCAGATCTCTAAGCCAGCGCTGGAGAAAACACCTTTATGGTTTGGCCATGTTGGATTGCTGATCCAGACGCGCTTTGCATTGGTTTGTTTAGCAATAAAGTCAGCGGCAATACGCAATGCGCCGGTTCCACCTGGGCTTTGTACAGTACGGGCGCGTTTATCAGTTACGATAGGATTGGTTTCGCCGAAGAGCAGCTCTTGAGTGACACGGCCAAATTCAGGTAATCCGCTAATTGCCAGATAATTTTTGGTGGTTTCGTTTTCCAGCAGAAATTTCTCTGCTTTTTTAACGGTGGTCAGGACTGGGGTTTTACCGGTTTCGTCTTTGTAAACTCCGATACCTAAGTTGATTTTATTTTCACGGGGATCGGCTTTAAAGCTATCCGCTAAACCAAGAATAGGATCGGCAGGCGCTGTTGTGATTTTCTCAAACATTTTTTTGATTCCAAGACTCGGAGAGTTAAGCCCAAAATAAGTTGTACGCCGCTCAGGGTAACCTTAAGGAATCCATTTGCCAACCACTTGTAGCAAAAAGAATAAAATCTTGTGAAGTAGTTTACGGAGTAAGAAAAAGAGCCTGAAAAAACAGGGAGGTAAAACGTAAAAAGCAGCGCCGAAGCGCTGCTTTTTCTGAGATAAATGTGTTTAACTTTTCGCTAAACCGTTTATCAGCAGTGATTAGAACTGATAAGTCAGACCAACACCGAATACGTTGCGAGCGTTTGTATCGCCGCCTTCGTTTTTGTCCAACAGGTTGATTTTGTAATCAACATAGGTAGACAGGTTTTTGTTAAAGTAGTAGTAAGTACCTACAGAAACATATTTAACCAGATCTGCGTTGAAACCTTTGGCACCGTCATTACGTTCCAGATCCTTACCTTTGGATTGAACGTAAGCCAGAGATGGTTTCAGGCCTAAGTCAGAGAAAAGATATTGTGCAGTCAGTTCAATGTTTTGAGTTTTATTAGCGATACCGTCAAAGCTCTCTACTGAGCCACGGTTGTGTTCATGACCACCTTTACCTGGAGTCATGTTACGGGTTTCGCCGTACATAGCTGCCAAGTAGACATTGTTCGCGTCGTATTTAGCACCGATGTTCCATGCTTCAGCACGCTTACCGTGAGCATCAGTACCATCCCAGTCATCGTTTGCACGAGTAGAGTTAGCGTAAGAACCACCCACAGTGATACCGTAACCTACGATATAAGTGGTGGACAAACCATAGCCATCACCGTTTGCTGTAGCTCCAGAACGACTATTTTTGGTGCGCTCGCTGTTTTGACCTTGGTATTGCAGGGCAAAGCTCAGGCCATCAACCAGACCGAAGAAGTCAGTGTTACGGTAAGTTAACAGACCAGTAGAACGACCAGTCATGTAGTTATCAGTTTTAGCCATGGAGTCACCACCAAAGATTGGCAGTACGTCAGTCCATGCGTTAACGTCGTAGTTTACGCCGTAGTTACGACCGTAATCCAGTGAACCGTAGTTAGCGAATTTCAAACCAGCGAAAGCCAGACGAGTAGCAGTATCAGCGCCTTCAGCTTCTGCACCTCTAGCTTTAATGTTGTATTCCCAACGACCAAAACCAGTCAGTTGGTCAGAGATCTGAGTTTCGCCTTTGATGCCGATACGAGCGTAAGAAGCATCGCCATCTTCGCTGCTTCTTTTGTCTGCGATCTGATGACGAACGTCTACTTTACCGTACAGATCCAGTTTGTTGCCGTCTTTGTTAAAGATTTCAGCTGCGTTTGCTGTACCAGCAGCCAGCAGAGCTGGGATTACCACTGCAAGAATATTGCGCTTCATTATTATTACCCTCATTGGTGTTATCTAGACACCTGCCACTGCCAGAAATAGAACACTAAAAATTTTTGGAACTATTTGTGGGTATCGAGTGTCTTATTAGTCGGCGACCAGTGTTCCATTGGTAATGAATTTTATCTACCCTCAAAATGCTACAAAAGCACAAAATCAGTAACAAATTGAAAATAGATATTTCAAAATGTAAATGTTAGGGAACTTTTTTTGTGTGCTTTTTATCATAAAATGAAAAAAGCCAGTTTTCACTGGCTTTTCGAAGGATTGATTTCAGATCATTTATTGAGCTGATTCATTAGAAACTTGCATTTCTTGGTGTCCGTGGGAATGGAATAACGTCACGAACGTTGGATACGCCGGTCACATAAGCAACCAAACGTTCGAAGCCTAAACCGAAACCGGAATGAGGAACGGTGCCGTAACGACGCAGATCACGATACCACCAGTAATCTTCTTTATTCAGGCCCATTTCTTCCATACGCTTGTCCAGCATATCCAGACGCTCTTCACGTTGGGAACCACCGATGATTTCACCAATGCCCGGAGCCAGAACATCCATCGCTGCGACGGTTTTACCATCTTCGTTCATGCGCATATAGAAGGATTTGATGTCTTTTGGATAGTTCTTCATGATCACTGGCGCATTGAAATGTTTTTCTGCCAGATAGCGCTCATGCTCTGATGCCAAATCAACACCCCAGAAAACTGGGTTTTCAAATTTCTGGTCGCAATTTTCCAGAATTTCTATCGCATCGGTGTAATCCAATTGGATGAAATCAGAATCGACAAATTTTTCCAGACGAGTGACAACTTCGCTATCAACACGCTCTGCAAAGAAAGCCAAATCATCGGCACGCTCTTCCAATGCCGCTTTGAAAACATATTTCAGCATGTCTTCGGAGAGTTTAGCGATATCATTCAGATCGGCAAAAGCCACTTCTGGTTCAACCATCCAGAACTCTGCCAAATGGCGGCTGGTATTGGAGTTCTCTGCACGGAAAGTTGGCCCGAAGGTGTAAACTTTGCTTAATGCACATGCATACGCTTCACCGTTCAACTGACCAGATACCGTCAGGAAGGCTTCACGACCGAAGAAGTCTTGGCTGAAATCCACTTCGCCTTTATCTGTGCGCGGTAAGTTTTGCATATCCAAAGTGGAAACACGGAACATTTCGCCAGCGCCTTCTGTATCTGATGCGGTGATCAGAGGTGATGATACCCAGAAGAAGCCTTTTTCATGGAAGAAACGATGCAGAGCCTGAGCCAGTGTATGGCGAACACGCGCAACTGCGCCAATCAAATTGGTGCGTGGGCGAAGATGGGCCACTTCACGCAGGTATTCAATACTGTGGCGTTTGGCCGCCATTGGGTAGGTATCAGGATCATCAACCATACCAACGACAACGACTTTAGTGGCTTGTAGTTCAAAAGACTGGCCTTTACCCTGTGATTCCACCACAGTCCCCGTGACTTCTACAGAGCAACCCGTGGTTAAATTTAATACTTCATCCTGATAATTAGGTAAATTATTATTAACGACGGCCTGTAATGGATTAAAGCAGGAACCGTCATAGACGGCGAGGAATGAGATACCAGCTTTAGAATCTCTCCTTGTACGTACCCAACCGCGAACGGTGACTTCGCTGTCAACCGGAACACGGCCTTGCAGTACATCGACTACAGGCGCTACGCTCATAAATTTCTCTCTTTTTTATACAGTGGATTAATAACTAGATAGATTTACTATAAATACCCCCTCATCAGGGAGCAGATCTTCTATCTTACTTGTCATATTTCAGGAAACAAGAGGAAATTGCGGGTCTTAATGAGGAAACAGGGGAAAAATTGTTTTTTTATTTGCGTAACCAACTTTATGCTGGTTACGCAAAGGACAATTGGTTGGATTATACCGCTTTCTCTACATAGGGAATATCAAACGCTCGACGTAACCTATCGACAAACTCATCATCTTCACAGATAGTTTTTCCGGGACTATCTGAAAGTTTCGCTACCGGTTTGCCATTGCATTCGACGAGCTTGATAACGATATTCAGTGGTTTTATACCCGGGATATTACAGGTTAGCCGTGTGCCAATACCGAAAATAACGTTAATTCTCTTGTGGAAATGACGATACAACGCCAGTGCTTTTTGCAGATCCAAACTGTCAGAAAACACCAATGTTTTCGTCATTGGATTAATACCCAGCGATTGATAGTGTGCTATGGCTTTTTCACCCCACTCAATAGGATCGCCAGAATCATGACGCAGACCCTGATAAGCGGTTGCCAATGATTTGTCAAAATCTCGCAGGAAAGCATCCATGGTGATGCAATCAGTCAGGGCGATGCCTAACTGGTTTGGATACTCATTCAGCCATGTTTGTAGAGCGGCTCGCTGACTGTTGGCCAGCTCAGGACTAATCTGTTGATGAGCCTGAAACCACTCATGGGCTTGTGTACCGAGAGGAGGGAGATCAAGCTGCTCTGCCAGTTGATAATTACTGGTTCCGATCAAATAGGGGAAGCTATTTTTCAGCTCATTGATAATGGCATATTGCACTTCGTGTGAAAAACGACGGCGCGTACCAAAATCCATTAATTTAAAGCCAGACAGATCGATATTCTCTGCTGCTGCGTCTTTATAAAACAATTCAATCAGTTTTTTCAGCTGAATAACGGCATCTTCTGGTGTTATTTCAGGTGAGCGATGGCGATGAACCAATTCGCTGATCAGGGCAAGCAGAGGCACTTCCCACAAGATCACTTCGCGCCATAAGCCAGAAATACGGATGGCTAATTGTCCTTTATGGGTAACAGAAACTTCCACTTGTTTGGGATTAAAGCGGAATGTTTTGCACCAGTTCAGGTAATCTTCTTTAAAGAACGGGAGGCGAGAAAGATAATCGATTTCGCGTTCTGTCAATGCTAAGTCTGCCATCATGTCAATCTGATGACGTAATGTTTCGGCGTATTCTCCGAGCAGCTCATCGCCACGGCAACGAAATTCTGCAACAACAGGAATATTGTTGTAATGGTGGTAAACTGCTTGCTGCATGTGAAACTTATAGGCATCAGTATCAAGCAGCGATTTAATAATCGGGGTAGCGTCTAAAGTCATGGCGCGTCAGGCATCCTCGCGGAGCGTATTCGTGTCAGCTAAATCGATAAAGTCGGGAGAGTATACCGTGATTATTCGGTTATTGAAGCCATATAGGTACATATATTTTCCCGAATCTAAAGATTAAGGTTAATCCATTTATAGATAATATCATGTTAAATGAGATATGAGATGACAATTAGCACGAAAGTACTAATATGCTGACCACATCATTTATACCTTTATTTAATAAGTTATTAACATATGAAAAAAGAGACTTATTGATTGAAAGAATGGTTTCTCTATGGCAGCGTTAGCGCTTGGTCTGTTTCTATGGAAACGCAATATGTCAGGCGCTTTGTAGCTAAGGTCATATATAAGGTTATATAGATGTTACAACTATGCCTACTAAAAGCATGTCTGCTAAAAACATGTCTACTAAAACATACCTGTTAAAAATATGCCTGTTAAAAGTAATGGAAAAGGTTCCCTATGACACAACAGCGACTCGTTAAACACCGTCTGGATTATAAAGCACCAGATTACACAATTACCGATATTGATCTCGATTTTGATCTGGGTGCTGAAAAAACAACAGTGACGGCAATCAGTCAGGTAAAACGTCTGGCTAATGACATTACTCCACTGCTTCTGGATGGAGAAAACCTCACGTTAAAAAGTATCTATATAGATGATAAAGCATGGGAGTATTATCAGGAACAGGATGGAAAACTACTGATTGAACAACTTCCAGCCCAGTTCACCCTGAAAATTGTGAATGAAATTAATCCATCAGCAAATACAGCACTTGAGGGGCTGTATGTGTCTGGAGATGCCTTGTGTACCCAGTGTGAGGCCGAAGGGTTTCGTCACATCACTTATTATTTGGATCGTCCAGATGTTCTGGCTTGTTTTACTACTCGCATTACTGCGGATAAATCCAAATATCCGTTCCTGCTTTCCAATGGTAACCGTATTGAGCAAGGAGAGCTGGAAAATGGGCGCCATTGGGTGAAATGGCAGGATCCATTCCCGAAACCTGCTTACTTATTCGCATTGGTTGCGGGTGATTTTGATGTTCTGCGTGATACGTTTGTAACCCGCAGCGGCCGTGAGGTTGCACTGGAACTGTTTGTTGACCGAGGCAACTTGGATCGTGCTGATTGGGCCATGACATCATTGAAAAATTCGATGAAATGGGATGAAACTCGCTTTGGTTTGGAATATGACCTTGATATCTATATGATCGTCGCCGTTGATTTCTTCAATATGGGCGCGATGGAGAACAAGGGGCTGAATGTCTTTAATTCCAAATATGTATTGGCAAAAACTGAAACCGCAACAGATAAAGACTATCTCGCTATTGAAGCAGTGATTGGTCATGAGTATTTCCATAACTGGACAGGAAATCGCATTACTTGCCGCGATTGGTTCCAATTAAGCCTGAAAGAAGGTCTGACCGTATTCCGTGATCAAGAGTTCAGTTCTGATTTAGGTTCACGTTCTGTTAACCGCATCAATAACGTGCGTGTCATGCGTGCTGCACAGTTCGCGGAAGACGCCAGCCCTATGGCTCATCCTATCCGTCCCGATCAAGTGATGGAAATGAATAACTTCTATACATTGACTGTCTATGAAAAAGGCTCGGAAGTTATCCGGATGATTTATACTTTATTGGGTGAAGAGCAATTTCAGGCGGGTATACAGCTTTATATCCACCGCCATGATGGTAGCGCTGCAACTTGTGATGATTTTGTTCAGGCAATGGAAGATGCTTCAAATGTTGATTTGACACTCTTCCGTCGCTGGTACAGCCAGTCTGGGACGCCTGTACTGACTGTTCGTGACGAATACGATGCTGAAAAACAGCAATATACTTTGCACGTTAGTCAAATGACACCACCAACGGCAGATCAGAAAGAGAAACAACCATTACATATTCCTCTGGACATTGAGCTTTATGATGAACAAGGAAAGGTAATCCCGCTACGTCGTGATGGTCAGCCTGTACACCATGTTTTGAATGTCATTAATGCAGAACAATCATTTGTATTTGATGATGTTTCATCACGGCCTGTTCCTTCTTTATTGCGTGAATTTTCTGCACCAGTGAAATTGGATTATCCATACAGCGATGAGCAACTTTCATTCTTGATGAAACATGCTCGCAATGAGTTCTCTCGTTGGGATGCTGCGCAAACATTGCTAACCAATTATGTGAAGCTGAATGTTGCTCGCAGCCAAAAATCCCAGCCACTGGAATTGCCAATGCATGTTGTTGATGCTTTCCGTGCTGTATTGCTGGATAAAGATATCGATCCGGCCTTGGCTGCATTGATCCTGACTCTGCCATCTGAAAATGAAATGGCAGAGTTGTTTACGGTCGTAGATCCTAACGCTATTCACGATGTTATTTGTGCAATGGCAAAGGCGCTGGCTAATGAGATGGCTGATGAATTTGCTGCGGTTTATCACAGCCTCCATACAGGTGCATACCGTGTGGATCATCAGGATATAGCGAAACGCGATTTGCGTAATACCTGCCTCTATTATCTGGCCCTTATGGATAACAAAGCGCTGGCTGATAAATTAGTGGCGGCACAATATTATCAGGCTGATAACATGACTGACAGTATCGCTGCTTTATTTGCGGCGGTGTCTGCTGAATTGCCTTGTAGTTATCAATTAATGGATGAGTTTGATCAGCGCTGGCACCAGGATGGTTTGGTCATGGATAAATGGTTCAGGTTGCAAGCAACCAATCCGGCCTTCGATGCGCTTGGTAAAGTACGTGGCTTGCTGAAACATCGCGCTTTCAGCTTGAGTAATCCAAACCGCGTTTATTCGCTATTAAGAACATTCTTTACCAGCAATGCTGTGGCTTTCCATGCTGAAGATGGCAGTGGTTATCAATTTTTGGTGGAAGTGCTAACGGATCTGAACAGCCGAAACCCTCAAGTCGCATCAAGTTTGATTAATCCCTTGATTCGTCTGAAACGTTACGATGAGAAACGTCAGGTCTTAATGCGTGCTGCATTGGAACAGTTGAAAGGATTGGAAAACTTGTCTGGTGATTTGTTCGAAAAAATTACCAAGGCACTTGAAAGTTAATATGTAATACATCCTTTGGTTATTGCCGGAGGATATCAGATTACTGACAAACTCCATTTAAAATAATGGAGTTTGTTTTTTCATAATCCTATCATTTCCTTGTTCAGACAGTGTTTACACGCCATATCCGGCAGATATACTTTAGGCTGGAAAAAATAAAATATATATGCGTTGGGAATACGGAATGAATATTCAATCCAGTCTACTGAGTGAAATTAATAGCAATGATATTATTGTGTTGAACACTATCCTTTTGTCCTCCGACCAGAGCCGACTGTTAATAAATCACGAGGATAGCCAATTTAGATAAAAGAACTTGAATGATATTCTTTTTGTCTGCTCGTGGAAGGGCTTTTTTGTTTACTCATATAATGGTAAATTAGCCCTCTCTTCCAGTTACGCAATGCAGCAATTATATATGTATGGGATTGTGCATAATTTAAAAAGTATAACTGACAATTCCAACGTAAAAAGTTATAAAAAACAATAGGTTAATTTAAATGTATTATTCTCTAGTACGGAAGGCATTGTTCCAGCTTGATCCTGAACAGGCACATGAGATTACTTTCCGCCAGCTCAAACGTGTCGCCGATACTCCTTTCGAATTTCTCATCCGCCAGTCTGTTGCCACTAAACCCGTTACTTGCATGGGGCTGTCTTTTAAAAATCCACTCGGCTTAGCCGCTGGTCTTGATAAAAACGGTGATTGCATTGATGCGTTTGGTGCGATGGGCTTTGGGTTTGTTGAAATAGGAACGGTAACACCGCGCCCACAAGATGGAAATGATAAGCCAAGATTATTCCGTGTGGTTGAAGCGGAGGGAATCATCAACCGGATGGGGTTTAATAACCTTGGGGTAGATAATCTGGTTGAGAATGTTAAACGGGCAAAATACGATGGGATTATCGGAATCAATATTGGTAAGAATAAAGATACTCCGGTCGAAAATGGAAAAGATGATTATTTAATTTGCATGGATAAAGTTTATCCTCATGCAGGCTATATCACTATCAATATTTCTTCTCCTAATACGCCTGGTTTGAGAACATTACAGTATGGTGATGCACTGGATGATCTCTTATCCGCGATTAAAAATAAGCAAAATGAACTTCAGCAAAAGTTCCAAAAGTATGTTCCTGTTGCTGTTAAAATCTCTCCTGATCTTTCAGAAGAAGAATTAATAAAAATTGCTGATAGTTTAATACGCCATCATATTGATGGTGTGATCGCAACAAATACCACATTGGATAGAAAGATTATTGAGGGGTTGAATCACTGCCAGCAAGCCGGAGGATTAAGTGGACGTCCTGTCCAATTGCGCAGCACAGAAATTATCCGTCGCCTTTCCCAAGAATTAAAAGGTGAAATACCAATTATTGGTGTCGGTGGAATTGATTCATTGGTTGCGGCCAGAGAAAAAATGGAAGCAGGTTCTTCATTAATACAGATATATTCCGGTTTTATCTATAAAGGGCCAAAACTCATCAAAGACATTGTTAATCATATCTGAATATTTATTGAAATTTGAGGGTGGTGGTTTATTTCTGCCCTCAATTCGTCTATATTTTGTTTTATAGATTAAATTTCATTATTTATTTTTGACTTTTTATTTCGGCGATAATGCTTATTTTTAACCAAAAAAGCTATTTTAAGCATAAAAGGGTAATCAATGAAAATTAGACCTGATGACCAGTGGCGCTGGTATTTTGATACTGAGCATAGCCGTGTCATGCTAGATCTCGCTAATGGCATGGTTTTTCGTTCTCGCTTTCCTGCCAAAATGTTGACTGATTATGCCGTTACAATGAAAGAAATGTCATTCTCAGTTGATGATGCTGCGCTTTTTTACGCTTTTGAAGAACATTCACGTCTTATTAATATCGCACCGGCGCTTAGAGCTGAATTAGCTTTGAATGGGGTGGTTGCGTTACGCTTTACGAAACCACAAATGCCTAAAAGCTGGTATTTTTCCCATTTTTCTTTAATAAAAAAACCAGAATCCGGTGAAATTGTTCAGCTTCAATTACAGGATAGTGGCACTGAAGCGTTGTTTATGGTTGCAGAAGTGGGCGATAATGCCAGTTTATGCCTGCTGGCACAGCAAAATTTAGAGTTGAATGATCGAGTATTGAATTTTTGTGATCCCATCAAAGTCATGAATGATCGGATGATGCCTTATATCGAGCCAGCTCAATTATCGATATATGATAGGGTAATTTAGTGCCTGATTGCGTTTGAACATATACGATTAGATATCTTTATAAGATCAATTAGCGGAATAACTTTTTTTCATAATATCTTGCCTGCCTAAAAACCGAACAATAAAAATCCAATTAAAATTAAGAAGATAAATGTGAATATAAACATCAGACAGATGGTTTTACTTACACTGCCTGATGCAAATGCCATCATCACATATTATTAATGTTTAGCTTAATTCAATGACTAAATCATTTTTAGGTATACAGCTACATGCCAGAATTTTTCCATTATTCTTGATGGAAGTTGATTTTAATGGCAATACCTCCCCTTTAAGCAAGGATATCTTACAGGAGCCACAAATTCCGGCACGACATGAATAGGGGATCTGAATGCCTTGATTTTCGAGCTGTTCTAAAATAATTTGCTGATTATTTCCGACAAAATGCTGTCCATTGAATTCAATAGAAATTGCTTGCTGAGTAACTTCTTCTATAGTCAAATCAGTCGATTTCTCACCACAGCCATATTCGCGTGGTATTTTCTTTTCCAAAATGGTGACACGATCACCAACTCGGATAATGCCACTATTACGGGCAATTGCATTCTGCCCAAAATCAACCGCGCCATTTTCTTTGGCCGTTCTGAAAGACTGTAGTGTAGCCAGCGGCTCACCCTTTGGATTTTTACGGCCTTTTTCCGGGCTGACTGTTGTCAAAATACAGCGGCTGCATGGTTTTGGTAGATCGAAAACAATATCTCCGATTTGAATGACCTGCCAGCTATCCTCTTCAAAAGGTGCTGCACCTGTGACAATGATGTTGGCACGGAACTGCTCCATTTTAATGCTGGCAGGGCAACGTTGTTGCAGAGCATGAAAAGAGGCTTCATTGATAATTAAATAGGGGAAACCATCTGCGAATGATAAAGAAATATCGGGGAATTTTTTGACCCGTCGTGTGAGTTCCTCACTGAGCCAACGCAGTTGTACAGGGGTATCCAAAAAGCCACTTAGCCAACTGTTCACCAGCTCAGGGGCGACCAAAGCAGTAAAATGATTTCCCCAAACTTCAGTCGGGAAACGCTCCTCTTTAAAATCATTGTAAAGTATAGTTGCGCTCTCCCCGTTTGGAGCCTGTAAATACAGACCGTTATGGAGCATAGTTGGGGTAAACAGTAGCATCTGTGGGTATTGGCGAGCCGTAATAAAAGTACCGTCTGTTGTGGTTATCATAAAGCTGCGATCAAATATCAGGCCACTTTCATTGACGAGGGAGTGAGAGAGTTGCAATCCGCGCATGGATTTGACGGGGTAGGTGTAGAGACGAGACAGAGTTATCATCCAATATTTCCAGAGTATTTTTATTTTTGATCGTATCAGCAACTTTATGACATGTTGTTGGTATTGGCTATAATGTGCAGCAATTTTTTTGGTGGTAAACTTTTTGTGGTGATTAATAATATGAATTCTCTTTTTGCCAGCACGGCACGTGGACTGGAAGAACTGTTAAAGAACGAATTAGAAATACTGGGAGCGCAATCCTGTAAGATTGCCCAAGGTGGAGTTCACTTTCAGGCCGACGATCGGGTGATGTATAAAAGTCTGCTGTGGAGCAGACTGGCATCCCGTATCATGATGCCGCTCAATGAATTCAAAGTTTATAGTGATTTGGATCTGTACCTTGGTGTCCAGTCCATTGACTGGAGTGAGATCTTTTCAGTTGATAGCACGTTTTCTGTGCATTTCAGTGGTACGAATGAGGAGATCAGAAATACGCAATATGGCGCATTGAAAGTAAAAGATGCCATTGTTGATAGTTTTATGCGCAAAATAAAGCAACGTCCTGATGTTGCTAAACAACAACCTGATGTTCGTGTTCATGTCTTCCTGCATAAAGAGAAAGCAATAGTATCACTCGATTTGAGTGGGGATAGCCTGCATATCCGCGGCTACCGTGATCTGGCCGGACAAGCACCACTGAAAGAGAATCTTGCCGCAGCGATTATTTCTCGTTCTGGTTGGAATCCAGGAACACCAATGGTTGATCCAATGTGTGGTTCAGGAACGCTGCTAATAGAAGCGGCCATGATGGCGGCAGATTGCGCACCCGGCTTGCATCGTAAGCATTGGGGATTCACATCATGGTTGAAATTCAATGAAACAATCTGGCGTGAAATTACTACAGAAGCACAGGTACGTTTCCGTAAGGGATTACAGGAAACCACTTCTCGCTTTTTCGGAACGGATATTGATCGCCGTGTTATGGACATGGCACGTTCAAATGCGCGCAGGGCAGGGGTGGCTCAATTAATCCAGTTCCAGCAGGAAGATGCAAGCAAACTGGAAAACCCATTGCCGGAAGGGCCTGTGGGTACGGTATTAAGTAACCCGCCTTATGGTGAGCGCCTTGAAAGTGAACCCGCATTGATTGCACTGCATAGCATATTTGGTCGTGTGATTAAAGCTCGCTTCCCTGGCTGGCGTTTATCCTTGTTCAGTGCTTCCCCAGAACTATTGAGCTGCCTGCAATTACGAGCAGAGCGTGAGTTTAAGGCCAAAAATGGCCCCCTGGATTGCATCCAAAAGAATTACCTTATCCAAAAGAGCGAGCAACTATCGGATAAAACTCAGTCATTGGATGTAGGTATCGCTGAGGATTATGCTAACCGTCTGCGTAAAAACGAGAAAAAACTCAGTAAATGGGCCAAACAGCAAGGTATTGATTGCTATCGTTTATATGATGCGGATTTACCAGAATACAATGTTGCTGTTGATCGCTATGCTGATAAAATCATTGTGCAAGAATATGCACCACCGAAAACAGTGGATGCCAATAAAGCTCGCCAACGTCTGTTTGATGTCATCAGTGCAACAATGAATGTACTTGGCTTATCATCCAGCCAACTGATCTTGAAAACTCGCCAACGTCAGAAAGGCAAAAATCAGTATGAAAAAATGGCCGAGAAGAAAGAATTCTTTTTGGTAAACGAATATGGTGCGAAATTCTGGGTTAACCTGACCGATTATTTGGATACCGGATTATTCCTTGATCACCGTATTGCCCGTAAAAAATTGGGTGAAATGAGCCGAGGCAAAGATTTCCTCAATTTGTTTGCTTATACCGGTTCGGCGACAGTCCATGCAGGATTGGGTGGTGCGCGTTCGACGACTACAGTAGATATGTCTCGCACTTATCTTGAGTGGGCGGAGAAAAACTTACAGGTGAATGGCTTAACTGGACGCCAGCATCGTTTGATTCAGGCTGATTGCTTGGGATGGTTGGCTCAGACCCGTGAACAGTTCGATGTAATCTTTATTGATCCCCCAACATTCTCTAACTCCAAACGAATGGAAGACACTTTTGATATTCAGCGTGATCACATTACATTAATGAAACAATTAAAATGCCTGCTACGTTCTGGTGGAACCTTAATGTTCTCCAATAATAAACGGGGTTTTAAAATGGATTTTGCTGAATTGAATAAGTTGGGACTGGTTGCAAACGAAATAACAGAAAAAACTTTATCTCAGGATTTTGCCCGTAACCGTCAGATCCATAACTGCTGGCTGCTGCATCACGCTGGCGAGGAAAAATAACATTATGTCATTGATTAGTTTATCCGGTGCTTGGTTATCATTCAGTGATGCGCCGTTGTTGGATAATGCCGAGCTGCATATCGAAGAAAACGAAAGGGTGTGTTTGGTTGGGCGAAATGGTGCGGGAAAATCCACATTATTACGCGTATTGGCAAAAGAGCAACCACTGGATGATGGCTTAGTTATTTATGAGCAAGACCTGATTGTTGCGCGTTTACAGCAAGATCCTCCCCGTGATGTAGAAGGTACGGTGTTTGATTTTGTTGCAGAAGGGGTAAAAGAGCAGGCGGAGTGCATTAAAGCGTTCCATAATGCTTCGCGTTTGGTGGAAACAGACCCCAGCGAAAAGAACCTTAACCATCTGGCAGAATTACAGGAAATACTGGATATCCGCGGCCTCTGGTCATTGGATAGCCGTATTAGCGACGTGCTGAAACAACTCTCCTTGCCAGCAGAAGCGAAACTATCTTCACTATCTGGTGGTTGGTTGCGTAAGGCGGCTTTAGGCAGGGCGCTGGTTTGCTCTCCAAGAGTGTTGTTTCTTGATGAACCGACCAACCACCTTGATATCGATACCATCGAATGGTTGGAGAATTTCCTGAGAAACTTTAATGGCAGTCTTGTGTTCATTTCCCATGACCGCTCATTCATTCGCAACATGGCGACACGCATTGTTGATTTGGATCGCGGGAAACTGACCTCATGGCCGGGAAATTACGATAAGTATCTTGAAGGAAAAGAAGAAGCCCTGCGGGTTGAAGATTTACAAAATGCCGAATTTGATAAAAAGCTGGCTCAGGAAGAAGTTTGGATCCGTCAGGGTATTAAAGCACGGCGTACCCGTAATGAAGGCCGGGTAAGGGCACTGAAAGCCCTGCGTGTAGAACGCTCTGAACGTCGCAATGTTATGGGAGCGGCGAAAATGCAGGTCGAGGAAGCGACTCGTTCCGGTAAGATCGTATTTGAAATGGAAAATGTAAATTACCAGATTGGTGATAAAACATTAGTCAAAAATTTCTCGGCTCAAGTCCAGCGTGGCGACAAAATTGCGTTGGTGGGGCCAAATGGCTGCGGTAAAACGACGTTATTGAAGCTCATGCTGGGTGGGTTGTCAGCAGACAATGGGCGTATTCATTGTGGGACAAAACTTGAAGTGGCCTACTTTGATCAGCACCGTACTGCATTGGACCCGGATAAAACCGTCATGGATAATCTGGCTGAAGGTAAACAAGAAGTCATGGTCAATGGACGCTCCCGCCATGTACTGGGTTACTTGCAGGATTTCCTTTTCCATCCCAAACGAGCGATGACGCCTGTACGAGCACTTTCTGGTGGTGAGCGCAATCGTCTGTTATTGGCTAGACTATTCTTGAAACCAAGCAACCTGCTTATTCTTGATGAACCGACCAATGACCTTGACGTTGAAACATTGGAACTACTGGAAGAATTGGTTGATGGTTATACCGGAACCGTGATCTTGGTGAGCCACGATCGTCAATTTGTTGATAATTCAGTTACTGAATGCTGGATTTTTGAAGGCAATGGTGAAATCAACAATTATGTAGGGGGATATTACGATGCTCAGCAGCAACGGATGCAAACTATTTCTCTGCGTCAAGCTTCAGAGAAAAAGGTGAATGTTGAGAACAAGGTAGTAAAACCGAAAGAATTACCTAAACGGACAAACAATAAGATAAGTTACCATTTACTGCGTGAATTAGAGCAACTACCATCATTATTAGAAAAGCTAGAAGAAGAGATAGATAAATTACAATCTCAGGTCAGTGACCCAGATTTCTTCAATCAATCACATGAAATTACACAAAATGTTCTGAATGAATTAGCGAATAAAGAACAAGAATTGGAAAAAGCTTTTGATCGTTGGCAAGAATTGGAAATGATGAAAAACGGATGATAGCTGCTGCATAAAAGAAACTTGTGGGTTTTGCTAAAGGAGAAACACTTTGTGTTCCAATAACCACCAGCACAATAAGCTGGTTCTTTGTCCCCAATGTGACATGCTGGTGGCTGTGCCTGATTTGGAACAAGGGAAAAAGGCGGTTTGTCCACGGTGTAATACTTTACTGACCGCAAAGTGGAAAGAGCCGCGTAACCAACCAACAGGCTATGCATTAAGCGCATTAATGATGCTGTTTCTCGCTTGCCTGTTTCCTTTTGTTAGCATGAGTGTTGCGGGGATTGAGAGTCAAATAACGTTGACTCAGATCCCCGAAATGATGTTCAGTGAAGACTATTCCAGCATGGCTGTGTTTTTCCTGATCTTTGTTCAGCTTGTGCCAGCATTTTGTATGGTTGCCATCATCTTTTTATGTCAAAACGTCAAAATGGCGCGCCGCTTGAAAATAGAGTTGGCGCGCATTCTGTTTAAGATGAAAATGTGGTGTATGGCAGAAATCTTCCTTGCGGGAGTATTGGTGAGCTTTGTTAAGCTCATGGCATACGGTGAAATCAGCATTGGTTTGAGTTTCTTGCCTTATTGTCTATTTTGCTTATTTCAGATCAGGGCATTTCAGTGCCTTGATAGACATTGGTTTTGGAATGAAATAGAACCAGCCCCTGAAATTTGTCACAAATTACAAGCAGGAGTTCCCGGATTGGTGCAAGGAGTCAGGTTGTGTCAATGTTGTGCAGCCATTTTACCAGCCCATCAGTTTCAATGCCCCCGTTGTCACACAAGGGGATATGCTCGTCGTCGCCATAGTCTCCAATACACAATGGCACTACTGATAACATCCGTCATACTTTATATTCCGGCGAATATTTTACCGATAATGATAACCCAATCATTAGGAAGTCACATTAACTCGACTATTCTAGAGGGCATTATTCTACTTTGGAGTTCTGGTTCTTACCCGGTTGCGATGGTTATTTTTATTGCCAGTATTATGGTGCCTTTATTGAAAATGCTGGCTATCAGTTGGTTGTGCTGGGATGCGAAAAGCCAAGGCAAACATGACTCAGAAACGATGCATTTTATTTATGAAGTCGTGGAGTTTGTTGGCCGTTGGTCAATGATTGATGTGTTTGTTATTGCTGTATTATCGTCGTTGGTTCAGATGGGGCAGTTAATGAGTATCTATCCGGCTATGGGGGCGGTACTGTTTGCTTTGGTAGTGATCTTGACAATGTTTGCATCAATGACATTTGATCCGCGTTTAACTTGGGATAAATCCAACAGTAAATTTGTGTTACATAAAAATGAGGAATCATAAGGTGACGGATAAAGAAGAAGATCTGACTCAAGCCCGAATCAGTAAACTGAAGAGTTGGTCACCTATATGGATCGTACCAGTTATCACTGTGCTTATTGGGGCGTGGATATTGTTTTATCATTTCAGTCACCAAGGGCCGGAAGTGACTTTGACAACAACGGGTGCTGAGGGGATTGAAGCAGGAAAAACTAAAATCAAAAGCCGCAGTGTAGACGTTGGTGTCGTCGAAACCGTATCACTGAGCGATAACTTGAACAAGGTTATTATCACAGCTCGCCTGATCTATGGTATGGAGCGTCTTTTGCGCAAAGATACCACATTTTGGGTTGTAAAACCTCAGATTGGGCGTGAAGGGGTTTCCGGCCTGAGTACATTACTGTCAGGTGCATTTATTGAATTACAGCCCGGCACACAAGGAGAGGAAGAACAAACCTTTTCATTGCTTGCTTCACCCCCACTTGCTTCCCCTGATGCAAAAGGCATTCGTATTATCCTGACCAGTGAAGAAGCAGGACGATTAACACCTGGTGATCCCGTATTATTCCGGGGTTATCGTGTAGGCTCGGTTGAAACTGCTTCCTTTGATCCAAAATCTCGACAAGTCCAATACCAAATTTTCGTTAATGATCCTTACGATGGTTTATTGACAACCAATGTCAGATTTTGGAAAGACAGTGGCGTATCTTTCGATATGTCATCGCAAGGTTTACGGGTTGATGTAGCTTCATTATCAACCTTGTTTGCGAGTGGAGTGAGTTTTGATGTACCGAAAGGTTGGATTCTGGGTAATCCCGTTAAAGAAAAAGAAGTTTTTAAACTTTATGATAGTGAAAGAAGCATCCAAAGCTCACTTTATACCGAGCATAAAGACTTTTTATTATTTTTCTCTGATTCAGTGCGTGGATTGCAGACAGGAGCGCCCGTAGAATTCCGGGGTATCCGATTGGGTACTGTAGCCGCAGTACCTTTTTATCCTGAAGGGGTTAAGCAACGGCTCGACAATGATTTTCGCATTCCTGTATTGATTCATATAGAGCCTGAGCGTTTTAAGAAAGAATTGGGAAATGGGTTCGATACAGATAAAGAATTAAAGTTGATTATTGCGCGAGGGCTAAGAGCCTCCTTGAAATCGGGAAATTTACTGACTGGCGCATTGTTTATTGATCTGGATTTTTACCCTAATGAGAAAGTCTGGAAAGATCCATATGAAATTGCAGGTTATGAAACTCTACCCACAATCAGTGGTGGTTTGGCGCAAATCCAGCAGAAGATTATAACGGCATTGGATAAAATCAATAACATGCCGATTGAACCAGTATTCAATCAGGCAAAACGGACACTCGAAGAAAGCCAGAAGACGATGAAAGAAGCACATAAAACAATAGGTGAATTAAATCGTATTCTCGCGAGTCAAGAAGCGCAGGCACTTCCTAAAGATATACAAAATACATTGCGTGAGTTGAACCGCAGTATGCAGGGAATTCAACCAGGCTCACCCGCTTATCGTAAACTGATGGATAATATGCAGCGGTTGGATCAAGTATTACGTGAATTACAACCTGTTTTAAAAACGCTTAATAATAAAAGTAATGCATTAGTATTCGAAGCTGAAGCAACAAAAGATCCAGAACCTAAAAAGGCACTTAAATAATGAAAAAGTTGATTTCAAGATTGGCATTTTTTATTCCCGTTAGTGTTGTTGTGGTTGGGAGTCTATTTACTTCAGGATGCAGCAGTGGTCAGCTACAAAAAACGTATTATCAATTGCCTGTTTTGGCTAATGTGGTAGCGGAAAAGTCTGCATCACAGGAGATCAAACTGGGGGCGAAACATGAACCGCAGTTGTGGATAAAAAGCGTTCACCTTTCTGACTACCTTGCGGCTCCTGGAATAGTGTATCAAACAGGAGATGTAAGCTATGTCAATGCATCAAACCATTTATGGGCTAGCCCGTTGCAGCAGCAATTACAACAAGCATTGAGTTCTGAACTGAGCGCAGCATTTCCAAATCGTTTGGTTTCTGATCAGGAATTAGAAAAAGATGCAGATACGTTGGATGTCACAATAACTGCTTTTCACGGGCGATATGATGGTCAAGTGTTGATTGGAGGCTATTGGATACTGTCTAACTCAGATAAGGTGGTTAAGCGGCCTTTCAACTTTAAGTTGAAACAGGAAAAAAATGGCTATGCTGAATTAGTGCTTACTTTATCAAAGGGTTACAATCAGTTAGCTAAATCAATTGCCAAACAACTTTCTTTGCAACCTTAACCGAGTAAATGTTTATCATAACTATTTTATGTCTACCTTTGCTTGATATTCATTTTATACAAGGATATGACTAGGAAAAATCAGGCAAAAAACGATCGTTTATTCATCTTCATGGTAACAAGTAAGAGAAATACCTCCGCCATTTGCGGAGGTTTTCAGCATCGGAGACAGAGGTTAATCAATTTGTTAGTCGCCAATGTCAGTTCATTTGTTCGTTCATCAAAAAGCACTGGTATCTTTGAATAAGCCTACTTTCAAATCAGCCGCAGTATAAATCAGTTTGCCATCCACCAGAACTTCGCCATCGGCCAGTCCCATAATTAATTTGCGATTAATGACACGCTTGAAATTAATACGATAGGTCACTTTTTTTGCCGTTGGTAATATCTGTCCAGTAAATTTGACTTCCCCAACACCGAGTGCGCGGCCTTTACCTTCTCCACCGATCCAGCCTAAGAAGAAACCGACGAGCTGCCACATGGCATCAAGACCGAGGCAGCCGGGCATAACAGGATCATTGACAAAATGGCAATCGAAAAACCACAACTCAGGATTGATGTCGAATTCAGCCTCGACATACCCTTTATTGTAAGTACCACCGATTTCTGTCATTTTCGTGATGCGATCCATCATCAGCATATTGCCAGAAGGCAGCGGTGGTCCATTTTCACCAAACAATTTACCTTGTCCAGAGGCTTGAAGTTCTTCTTTCGTGTAGGACTCTTGTTTTTTAAACATATTCTCAGATTGCCTTATCATCGTGTAAGGCTAGAGAATAGCGTACACTTGTACGCTCAACAACTCCGATCAGATAATAATGGAATTAACCCAACCAGCGGAGAAACCAAGGAAATCGAGGTCTTTCTTGAATATTAGCCTGTGTTATGCGTTCGTGTATGATAGCTAACAGATGTTCTTTTTGTGGGTCATAATAGGGAATGCCGAGTAACAATGATGCAGCTTCAGAGACATGCCCGACTGCCCAAATATGAAATTGCCCATTTTTTACCGCATTAACAACATCTTGATTCAAGCATAAATGTTGAACATTTGTGGTTGGAATAATGACACCTTGATGGCCGGTTAGCCCGCAGTAGTGACATAGACGGAAAAAGCCTTCAATTTTTTCATTAACTCCACCAATGGGTTGTACATAACCAAATTGGTCCACGGCACCAGTAACAGCAATTTGCTGGTCAATAGGCTGTTGTGACAGAGCGCTGATAAGGGCACACAGTTCGGCGAGTGAAGCGCTATCCCCGTCCACTTCACCATAGGATTGTTCGAAAACAATAGAAGCAGAGAAAGGCTGTGGTTGATCTAATTTCAATTCAGAAATTAAATAAGCCTGCATGATCATCATACCCTTAGCATGAATATTGCCACCTAACTCAACCTTGCGTTCCACATCAATAAATTCGCCATCTCCTAAGTGTGCAACACAACTGATACGAGAGGGTTCCCCCATTGGATCAGGATGCCCAGGATATTCGAGCACGGATAGCCCATTGATTTGGCCGATAACTGAGCCTTGTGTACGAATCAATACCTGACCTTTCAGAATTTCGTCCATACTGCGTTCGGACAAATAGCCATGACGCCAAATACGATTATCTTCCGCTTGTTGTAGAGAATCTTTGGTGATCTGATTTTCCTGATGATAAATAGTTGCGGTTTCTAGTTTTTGTTGCACCCATTGAATATCCAGAGGTAACTGGAATTGATCTTCTGTGTAACGAGTAGCGAGTTTAATCAATTCTGGCCAGGCATCAGCACTTAATGGAGGCAAGTTTTGTTGCTGGATGATCCCATTAACGTATCGACACCATACTGTCAGATCATCTTCTTCATGAAAGGGCATATCCAGTTCAAATTCACCATACAATGCATTGTTCGTCAGCTCAGGCTCGATGGATTGTAGCTCTTCAAGGCTGAGTCTGTCTCCGACTAAAAGCAGACGCAGATCCAGTTCCATTGACGGTATCGGCAGTGGGAGAGGGTGCTTTTCATCATGTGATAGCCAATCAAAACGGCGTTGAATAATCATCTGCTTGAGACGAACCCACATCAATGGTTGAGAAAGCAGGGTGCGCAGAGACAGAATCAAGATACCACCGTTTACCTGATGGATAAGGCCGGGTTGCAGTTGTAGTACCCCTTGATGTGTATAGATATTGCCAAATAATTGCTCTGGTTCAATCCACTCACGGTAAGCCACTTGTTCAGTTGGTGCAAAAAAGCCTTCCCCTGTAGAGTGCCAAGTAATGGTTTGGTGCTCTATCTGATAATAGCCGCCGATACTTGGACGGTTTTCCGGCAACAAAGAGGAAATAGTATCGGATAAAAGAGACAGATAAGCATTACTCTCTTCCGCCTTCAGCAGCATAAAAGGTTGGCGCAGAGAGGCCTGACAAAAAAGGGATAACCCACTGTGCAGCCTGGGTTGAACCTCATCTATTGTGATGGGGGGCAATTCAGCGACAGAATTAAAGAGTGCTTGATAAGGCGCATTGTTTGGCTGTAATGCCTGCCAGTCTAATTTTATATTCGTCAAAGTGTTAGCTACATATAGTAAAAAAGAAACATTTATTATACAAGATTAAGCAATGAACCAACATGCCTGAATTTTGAAAGAAATGACATTTGAGCCTGTGCTTTCGTTGCTTGTAAAATATGCCAGTGTTCTGTGTTGTTATGAGCAATTCAAAGAAATAGTTGCTATGCTTAATTTAAGTTACGCTGTCACTGAGAGATGAAATGAAATATCAACAATTGGAAAATCTGGAATGTGGCTGGAAATGGGCATATTTGGCAAAAAAGCATCGTGAAGGTGAGCCGATTACTAAATACATTGAAAAAAGCGCTGCACAGGATGCGGTCAATGAACTAATGAGTTTAGAACGAGAACCAGTCAAAGTATTGAAATGGATTTCTCTGCACATGAATCCGGATTTATCCAACCGAATGAAGCAAACGATTCGGGCACGGCGTAAACGTCATTTTAATGCTGAACACCAACACTCACGTAAGAAATCAATTGATCTGGATTTTCGTGTTTGGCAGCGGCTTTCAGCGCTTTCCCGACGTCGCGGTAATACTTTGTCAGAAACGATCATTCAATTATTGGAAGATGCTGAATATCGGGAAAAGTATACTCATCAAATATCGAGTTTGAAGCAGGATTTGGAAGCAATATTGGGGAAATAACCCCGGTAATAACCAGTAATCAATAGGAAAATGTATCAAAACATAAAACCCCATTTAAAATGGGGTTTTTAATGAATAGAGAGAGGCTATATTACTTAGCTGCTTGTGGCTGAGTAACCACTTTAGTAACGCCCTGAATGTTGATAATTACACGGCGATCCGGAGCCAAGCAGTTGATAAGCTTAGAGCGGACTTTAATTTTGTCACAGGTAGAGCCAGTGACAGGATTTTCCTTACCACGGCCTTCTGCTTGGATTGAATCTGCTGGAATGCCTTTAGCAATCAAGTAATCTACAACGGATTGAGCACGTTTATGAGACAGTGGCAGGTTGTAATTTTGGCTGCCGATGCGGTCAGTATAACCGAGTACCAGAACCTTGCCTTGATCTGGGTCGATTCTGGTCAGTTGGTTGTACAGGTTATCCAGTTCCTGTTTACCTTCTGCTTTCAACGTTGATTTGTTGAAATTGAACAGAACGTCAGAGCGCAGAGTAAAGCTTTTGTTTTCAACAATAGGGGTTGGCGCTGCTACAACTGGAGGAGCAACTGGGACAACGATTGGTGCAGCTTCACCTTGACCAAAACGGTAAGAAACACCAACACTCAGCAGACCGTTATCTGGACGGGCACCAACACTGTTAGCGTCACCGATGTTGTTAACCCACTGGTAATCCAGACGGGTTGCTAGATTTTTGGTCAGTGCGTATTCAACACCAACCGCAGCCAGAGGAGAAACACCTGTATCGTGGTTTTTCAGTCTGCTCTGATCTGCTGTATTGGCATTGTGGGTTGCAGACGAGTCTGCACGCCATATCATACCGCCAAGACGAGTATAAACATCCAGATTATTCAGAACCGGGTAGCTCAGTTTGGTCGTTAGCTGAACACCTTGAGCGCGGAAAGAGCCGTTATTAATACTACCCTTATAGGCCATGCGTCCCAACCAGTCATAACCCAATTCAAAGCCTAAATATGGGTTTGCCTGATAACCGACATAGGCACCTGCGCCAGGTTGGTTTTTGCGGGTAGGGCCGTTACCAATCAGGTTATCGTAACCATTTCCATAGAAATTTACATCATGGTATTGAGACCAACCCAGCTTAGCACCGGTATACCAAGTGTTGTCCTTTGGAGCTGCTTGAGCAGCAGTTGCGAAAGCTGCCACTGCCACTGCTACTGCGATAGCTGTTTTCTTCATTTTACGCCTCGTTATCATCCAAATAGGCAATTGGCCTTAAAAGCCTTATTGTTAGCCATTGGTTAAAATGTTCTGTTAGGTAATTGTGCTTTAATCAGAAGATGTGTTCTGAAATATAAGAGCAGTAAGCACAACTCCCTAAACTGTGTAAAGTCTACAACGAAGTTAAAAAGTTACAAGTACACTGTGACTCATGACACAAAATATTTAATTACCGACAGACAAACCCTAAGCATTATTGACGAATGTTTACAATATTTACGGTATTAATACATTGATTTTTATTGCAAACAATAATAAATATCAATTGGTAGCTTGTTTTTTATAAAAATTATTAAGATTAATCCTAATTTAAATCAATGATAGTAATTAGAGTGAATTTGTAATCCATTAGATTGCGAAATAAATTGATGTGATAAATTTTGTGGACGCATAATAAAACCAAGAGTAGTTCCTTTTTGTGCGGCCAGTTGTAGCGTATTTAATTGATATTCCGATAATTCGGGTAACCAACCTAATACAATGCTGTAATTTCCACTTGCCAAAGCTTTTTCCATGGCACTAATCGAATCTGTAGGACAGACTTGATTTAATTGAATGATTTTATTTAGAGGAAGCCCTGCATTTATTAGCCACTGACGGCTCAACTTCTTATTGGGGTTTACCCAAAGCAACCATCGATCTTCTTTTCCAGACTGACGTAATAAAGGAAGAAGAATCTGATGAATGGCAGGTTGGTGTTCACTGTAGATCAGCTCACTGATCGTACCTTTTATTGTGTGTGAAATATATTGAGGTGGTTCCACAAAAGACAGCTTTTTCACGGTCATCCCAACCATTGTTTTGTCTGTTTTATGTTCGTTTACTGTTGTGCCAGCAGCTGTTGTTTTTTTCTCAGTGAGATATTCCCACGCTGATCGGATGCTCATAATGTTCCTCGCCATAATAAGCTGTATATTTATACAGTATAACGCTATTTGATTAAAAGCAAGTCTCTTTTTTTCAAAGCGCTTCGCAAAAATTTACAGAAATTAGAATTTTTCTGACTTAACGATTGGCAGTTGGAAATAGATTGCGTATGGTTTTAATTAATTGTTCTTGTTATCTATTTTATAGATAGCAGACATAATCAAGCATTACGTTGGAATGTGATTCATGGAGTGATAAAAAATGTTTTTATCCGGAGCTCGTTTGGCCCAATTGCAACAAGGTGTATCTTCACTGGGAAAGCTTAAGAAAAAATCTCAATTTGGGGGCATTGGGTTGTTAATTGATGGTATTTTATTCGCCATTAGTTCTGATGGGGAACTTTATTTGCGAGGAAATAGTCACGCTGAAGTATTATTTAAGGCTAGGGGAATGGAGAAATTTATTTATTCAAAAAGAGGAATACCTGTGACTTTGCGGTATTACCGTGTTAATGAATCACTTTGGCAGGATCAAAAACAGTTATTTGAATATGTAAATTTAGCCTATCAATACACAATGAAAGAAATAATTGATAGACAGAAAATGCCTCTTAGGCTTAAAGATCTTCCTAATTTAGGGATCGCTTTAGAAAGGCAATTATGGAAAGTGGGTATCTCTAAAGTAGAAGAATTACGAATGTTAGGAGCAAAAGCAACTTACCTCAAACTCCAGCAGCATAGGAAAAAAACAAATGTCAGTTTGTTGCTTGCATTGGCAGGTGCAATAGAAGGGTGTCATGTGGCGGTATTACCAGAAAAGATACGTAACGAATTAATTAGCTGGCACAGCGAGCTGGTTCACCAAAATTCAGATACTCATTCATAATGAGTGAAGTTTGGTGAATAGGGGCGTGGGCCCCTATTGCCGCATTTTATGCAACAGCTGAAGATTTTTGAACAACTTGTTTTACTACTATGGATTGGATCGTATGGCTTAATATGGCTGGGTCGTATTCAAAATCATTCAAAGGGATATGATAAACCTGAGCAATAGCTGACAGACCTTTTAGTAAATGGCTGGCAGAGTCATCAAAAGGTTTTTCGGTTACCAGTATAATTGGACGTTTTAAGGCGGAAGCCCAGCCCAATTCGATATGAGTACCATCGGTTCGTATTAGTTTTTTCTGTTGTGGACAAACTGGCAAAATAGCAACGAAAATATCACACTGTTCCATCCATTGGCGATCTCGTTGAGAAACTTCCTCTGGTGTAAATAGATGTGTTGTTCCTCCAAATTGCTCTGTACGATGGGCTGAAAAAACTTCTGCACCGAGTGATTCTAATTGATGAATGGCAGATTTTAGGTGAGTTTGTAAATTATTATCTAATGTCTTGAGTTTTAAGGCGTGTTGAATAGGGCCACCGATAAATACTTTAAGATCAGAAAATATTATGGACATAGGATTGCCTCTTATAGAAATAAGATATGATTTTTATTAATAGATGATAATAATGTATTTTGTTATGCGAATATCATAGGATCATCATTTTAATTATCTATATTCATAAGTTAGCTATGTTAATAGTTAACTATATTCATATGGTTGTTTTATTATGTCAATTTTTGATTGGATATTCTATTTTCAATATAATTAACAATAATGTCATTTGAATTATGATTAAAAATATCATGGAAAAAATTAGAATTATTTTTCTCTTTTGAGAGGAATTTGTTAATCATCTCCATAGCACGCTTTCTTTCTATAGGATTATTCATGAATAACTCGTTGCATTTTTTAATTAACTCTAAACCCTTTTTCTCTGGCAAGTATGAGAGAATCTCAGGATAGCCATATTCAGATTGCCATAAAAAACCGTATTCGGAGGTATAATAATGTTGAAGATAAACTTCTAGCTGTAATTGCTGACTATAATTTTGTGGTGGTAAGAAAAAAACATCTTTATTGAGTGCGGCACATTCATAAAATGTTGTAAGTCCCGGATTAGATAGAACCTTACGGGCACGAAGTAATTTTTGCAGAAAATCATGTCTTGCAAAACAGCCAACATGAATATGAGGATGTGTTTTGGCAAGCATATTTGCCAGATTTACGATTGTTTTGCCGCCACCTGCAATAGTAATGTTGGTTTCATTTTTCAGATTGGGAATAGACAACAATTCCTGAAGGAAATGGTAGTAAAAGTCTGTTGTATCAGCGTAGACCGTATCAATGCCACCAAGAGTGATTAATACACCTTCTGGTGGATGCTCATCCATCATGCATTGTTGCAGAGAGTCAGGAAGAATCGGGGGTACAACTTGATAATCACCTAGCTTGTCACGGAATTTTTCAATATTTCGTTCTATTCCATGAAAGTTCTGAATGAAGGTTTTTTCGGTTTGGTGCAGATCAACATGGAGGTTATCCCACATCCAAAATAGAGTATCGATATAGATAATGGGTGTACCCAGTTCTGCAACAAAATTGATCGAGTTAGGGTTCGTGTTGCTAATGTAAAGGTTTGCTCCTGAAATAAGTTCAGAATAGCGTGAAAGCTCGGTAACCGAGGTAGTATCACATTCATAAATAGCGTCAAATAAACTGGATTTTTGACCTAATTGAGACGAGGTGAGTGTACCTAACAAAATAAACTTAGTGCCCGATATTAACTTATTTCGACGCTTTAACTGTTCCGCCACATTTAATGTGGTGGATATTGGACCAAAACAGAATGGATCTGCGTCAAAAATAATATATGGAATATTTTTCAACATATTATTATCTCATAAAGGGATATTTACATTTTCTATATCGAATTGTTTAGTATAAGGACAGTATAAAAAAGTACTGCCATGAAGGTTATGGAGGTGCAATCGTCCAGAAAGATTGAGATTGTTTGTCATCAAATTAGCCAAGAAAATATTGTGCAGATTTTGATGGGAGATAATGATCCGCATAGAGGACATTAAGAGTTCGTCGCCCATTTGCATGACAAAACGATGGATTCTATCGGCCGCTTCCATCACCTGTTCTGAATTTTTAAATGGTGAATCAAGGGGGGTATGCAGTAACCGATAAGCATAATCTTCACCATAACGATGCGGAATATCCTCTAACTTCATGCCAATAAGCTCTTCTGGAAAGAATTCACACAGCGCATCAGTTTCTTGTATTGAACAATATTTATGTGCCGAACTGAGTGCTTTGGCGGTTTCAAGTGCCCGGCGTTGAGGTGAGGTATAAATATTTTGCCACGGAAGATTCCCCAGTATTCGTGTACCGATTTCTTCAGCCTGTTTGATTGCAGTGGCATCAAGGGCGATCAGGTTATCTTCAGGGCAATAATCTAGGTGATCAAGTGGGATAACTTTTCCATGCCTGATCCAAAGTATTTTCAGGGGAGGGATGGAGCCATTGTAGTGTATGCGCCCGTCTATTTGATGGCTTGAAAGTCCATGAAATTGCCAAAAACAGTTAGCATTTTTGCCTACATCTGTCTCCAGATGAACGTGTGTTGCACCATGGTGACGTCCCCATTGCAGCATGGCATGCCATAATCCATAACCTAGTTTCTGTCGTTGGTATTCATCCCTGATATAAAATTCAGCAATATTCAGGGTTACTTTTTCTTCCCGCTCAAGGTATACATTGGCTAAACCTGCCAATTGCCCGGCATTCAGCAACAAAAACAATCCTCTGTCACCTTGCTGAATACGTTGTTCAAGGACTGCGTGATTTTCTTTTGCTATAGCCTCTTCTGATTGATCCCTAAAGACTTCCGGCCAATGGCGTTGAAAATATTCGCCATAAAGATGAAGAAATGAATTCCACAAGGGGGATTGAGGGGTAACTTGTTTGAGTTCTAACATTTTACAAACTCCATTCAACTCTTGGTGAACTGAACATCAACATAACTTTCTCACACCACTGATGATAACTACTTGAGCTTGAGCGCCCTTTTTCTTGTCTGGGTTCAGCGAGTAATGGTTGCACTAATCCCTGACGTTTAAGTAATGTTTGCAGAGAAGAAGAACATTTTTCCCAATTTAATACAGTGCGATAGGGGCTTGATTGGTGGGAAGCATATAGTGAAATATCGCGTATCTCATCTTCAATGAGATGGGATTTTAGATAGTCCCTCAATGCTGTAAATTTTTCTTCAGCAGTGACATAAAAATCAGTGAAAATATTTCTGACAGAAAGGGGAATATTCTCCCTACCAGTTAGGCAAAGGCGTAATGCCCCACCTGTACGGATAAGTTTGTTGCCATTGAAAGAATAATAAGCGGCATGAACATGCTGGATTTCTGGTAAGCAATCCTGCCTTCCATAGCCTTGAGAAAGATCCAAAAATACATGGACATTGTGGGTATTTTGCGTTTTTTGCAGAAATTCCATACATCCTGGGTCAATATAACCTAAAGGATGAGCGAGAAGTACAGCACATGGTTGTGGAAGGCGGTTTAGCATTTCAACCATGGCTTGAATATCTGCTTGTAAAATCATGCTGGCCTGCGCAGGTGGCAGAACAGGGTAGAAAAGTGGCTGCCAATTGGCGGCGTAAATGGATTCAACCATACTTTGGCATATCCATTCTGGCAACAGGCAGTAACCCTGAGGAGCCACGGCTTTTAGATCTTCACGGAAAAAAAACCGCACAGAACAGTCATAGCTTATTATATTGTCCGAATGCAGTATATTGCGATGGGATATCATGGCGTGATCCTGAGATGAAGTCGCTCAATATACTCATTGGCTAATTGGTCATAGAATTCATTTTCTCTGCCCCATAGATCAACCTGAAGACCAGTGTAAGGGCAATAAAGCCTTTCCAGATGACTAATCAGGCAATTAATCCCCATTGACATTTCTCTGCCTTGATTACTGCAACCCCATTTAGCAGCATACCATTGATCTGAACCATTATTTATCATCAAGGACCAAGCACCAGGAGTGCCCTTGTCGTCATAAGTGACCGCCAGATGATATTGGCTACTTTTGGATAACAAACCAGGAAGATACTGGAGATCTTCACGGCTCAGGCTACGCATATCGCTCTGTTGAGTGACTTTCCAGCCTTGGGCATCGATATATAGCGCATCTTGCCATAGCTGTTCCGTTTGACCTGAAGTGCTATAACGGGTGGTGGTATGGTAGGTGCGAGCCTTCTTAAGGCTGCGTTTTAATCGTGTGGAATGTTGGTTCAAAAAATCAACCACATTTGTCTTGGAAGGCATATTAATAATGGGTGCTTGCCATTTACTTTCTTCATGACATTGTAAACCGTGCTGTTGCGCTAAATTATGTAGATAGAAATAGGCATGGGATTCAGTATTCAGATACTTAAAGGAAACAGGTTGCTGCTTTAAAAAAGACAATAGCACTTTTTCTTCTCTAGCTGTAAAAGTGAAATCGAAGAAAGTATTGCTTTGCCATTGTTGGTGGTTTTTTTGCCAGACCAGATCAACATGTTCAAAATGTTTGAACTCTGGGTAACGTAGTACTGTTCCCAGACGCCATAAATGTGAAGTGGTTGGATTGGCAAAAGAGTTCACGGATAAAGGTTGTTGCATAATTGCTTGGCTTATCAGTGCCGCAATACTGTCTGGTGAATATTTCGAGCTATCCAGCAAAGTTTCATGGGGTAAATTGTCATTCCACAAATTATCTTGAGCGACTTCTCTGATACGAGATACAGGCAAACGATCTTCTATAGCTCGTTCCTGATTACGAGTAATAAGCGTTGGCTCCTGCGCGACGAGCCGATAATGCAAAATTCGGATATTTTTTTGTGTAAATAGGGAATGGATAGCATCAATTTCTTCAGGATAAATAAATACGCCATCCAGAATGATCAAATCACTACCTGCATCAAGGCAATCATCAGCAACCTTTAATAATCGCAAAGTATCTTCCATGATAATTTTTTGCGTAAGATGTGATCTTGGTTCGACAAAATGATGAAAGGTATCCCACGGTAAATAGGAAACAGTTAACCCTTGCGCCAGCATGGCATCTTTTAATTGGTTACACGCTGTGGACTTGCCACTTGCTGGTGTTCCTCTAACAACAACAATGGTCTTATGCTTCATTACCCAGTACCCTTGATTGCCAGCCTTGCATGATATCTACAATAGAATGCAGGGCAAAGACAGCCTTATAATAATCGTCATGACCAATTTTAGCGGCACGGTGCATGATCTGTTTTGCGGTATGACGTAACTCAATTTTATGATTGCTATTGCCCAAACACATTTCCTTACCTTGTGTATTTGGTGTTGGAGCGTAAAGCAATATATTGCAATTCTGCCCAATCGCACGATAGTAAATCTGGATTGCTTTTTGTTGCGTAGTATTTTCCACAAACAGCACTTGTTCTGGCGGAATTTCAAGTGCCGCGCTGAGAAATTCAGGGGTATAAAGGGTAATATTGCGGTAATACACATCCAATATCATTGATTCTTCATCTGTTCCCTGCGGATAAATTGCATCCGGTGTTTTGGCATAGAGACCATATAGCATTGATGTCGGTAAAACAGCCTTGAAATGGGGAACCAACCGATCAATATGTTGGCGAAACTTATCTTCGGATGTATCCACCCAATAAATTGGCGGTAAAGGAATGTTAAGCTGTTCCAAAGTATAAATAATGCCGGCTTCCAACCATTCCCTCATTGTCTTGTGGTTCGCGTGTTGAGGATCAAAATGCAATAAATCCGCCATCATGATCGCTTCATGGGACTGAAAATAGAGATAAACAGGCGCATTGTGTTGTGAAGCGATGATTGTTGGTATTACAGAATCAATCAAATCTTGTAGTGAAAGTCGGGCAGGAACACCTTTTGCGTAACAGATACAAGAACCTCCCAGAACATATTGGACAGGTAGGTTGTTATAGTTGAATTGGGTGAAAAAAGGATTGTCTAATCTCATGACCGATTTCCTTCCATAACCCACTGTAAAACATCTCCATAAATCGCATTATCAATCGGCACTGGCAGACAAATTCGGTCACTCACAATTGCATTGTGTTTCTCCAATTCAGATACAGGGAATGGATTTTTTTGCAGACTCCAAGGGAAGCGATCAGAATAGGGAGAAAGCTGATTTTTTATAATCGGATGATTAGCCAAATCCCATGCTTTCCAATCATATAACAGTATTGAGTTAACACGATCTTTGGGCAATTTGTTGCGTTTTAACCAGACAGATACCGGTATCGTACCTTCTGGGCGTGGAGTGACCCAATCAGTGGGAAGATGTTTCAGTATTTCTTGGTAACGTTCTATTAATAAAGTGCGAAACTGTTCGATATTTTCCAATTGATAAATCAGCAATGCAGCTTGTATTTCATTGAATTTACTGTTGTCACCAAAACCAATACTGTTGCTCCAATCCGGATAGCCCTCTTCTGTACGTTCAGCACCGTGGTCGGTCATCATACAGGCATTTATGAACAGTGAACTATTTTTGGCAATAAGCAAGCCTCCCTCACCACTGCTGATTAATTTATTGGCCTGAAAACTGAAACAGCCATACTCGCCAAACGTGCCTACAGGCTGATTTTGATATTTCACGCCCATAGCTTGTGCACAATCTTCAATCAGATGCATATTATTTTGTTGGCAAATCTGGGAGATTTCAGTAATTGAAGCCGGAGTACCTTCCAAGTGAACGATAATTACCGCCAGAGGTTTGGTATCCATTTGATTTAAAATTTTGTTTAATGCTTCTGGGCACATCATGCCATTGTCATCAACATCAACGAGAACAGGAATTAACCCGCAACTGAGTACAGCATTGGCAGTAGCGATAAATGAGATAGAAGGAATGAGAACCCATTGCCCTATTTGTGGCCTGAGTCCAAGTAAAGCAGCTTTGAGAGCAACTGTACCATTTGTGAGTAGAATAGCATGCCGGGTATGCAGGATATTTTGTAATAGCTTTTCTGCCTGACAACAATATTGGCTCTCTGTGGCATATCTGAATACTGCTTTATTCTCAAGGGCAGTTTGCAAGCGAAGCCCTACATTATCAGCAATCTTGGTGTTACCGAGATAAGGTCTAAGATATGACATATTATTATCCTAATAATGAATGTTTTTTATTAAAATCACTTGTGCCAATCATGTACCGGAGCAGGCACTTTATTCATTTGAATTATTAAAAAAACAGCTATTGCAATGAGTAAAAGTATCGAGAAACCAATCACGGGTAAAAAATATTGTGTGGAATCAGGAGCAATGGATACCGTGATTGCAGCTATTGGGAATGAAAAATTCATTGTTACCTGAAATAAAGAAAACAGACGGCCTTGTTGCATCTCTAATCCTTTTTGATAAATAATATTAGTAATTAATACATTGAAATAAATTATTGCAACGTTATAGAGCAAATAAAAAAAGGATTTTGCATAAAAAGGTTGTAGTTGAAAAAACAAAATGCCAAATATAAACATACCAATAAATATTGATATGGGATAACGTTGGATACGATTATCAACGCTTGTTTTACTGAGTAATGTTGTGCAGAAAATAGGTATCAAGGCACTGAATAAATAGAACAGAGTAACCAACCCATAGCTTTTATCTGCCAAACTTCCCATAACAATAACGGGGAGTGCAACCATCAAAAACGCATTGGAAAAAATAGTGAAGACGACAGCCATGGCAAATGTTTTATAATAGCTCTGCTGAAATACAGAACGTATCCCAACAGTTAACTGAGATTTTTGCTCCGCTGTACGTTTTACCTTCATTTTCATCATAAGATAGCAGACATAAAAATAAGGAAGCAGAGAAATTAATTTGATAGTTACAATCGTATCGATCCCTTGAGTAATTCCCAGTAAAGCACCAAATCCAGGGCCAAGGGCTGAAATAAGCGAAGTGGCAATAACAATATAGAGAGATACATTCAAGTGTTTACCACCCTGTTGCTCTGTCCAGTCATTAAGTTCATGCCAGGCAACACGTGACCAAGGAATCTCATAGGCAAAAAGAAACTCCAATAATGAAATAAATAAAAGCAGCATAATAGGAGAAAACTCTATTTTAATCAGTAACAATATCAACAGTGACAAAGTGCTGAAAATTTCAATCAGTAATATAACGATACGAAACTTCCAAATGTCTGCTGAATAATCTATCTTATATCCCCACAACAAAGCACCAATGGATGTAAATAGAAATATGACACCCATGTTGGCATAATAGTATGTCATTGGTGTGTTTTCAGATAATAATATATAGGGGTATCCAACCGCAAGAATACTTGAACCAACACCATTAATAAATAAAGAAATAAGAAACAAATATCTTATCATCATTTTAATCTTGCTTTATGGTTATATAATGAAATTTAGTATTGTAATTTTTTAAATGCTTCATACATTCATGTTCATTTTTAGCTGAGCAAATAATATATCCCATTTTTTCAGTGTAATGAGTGTTGGTAAAATAACTACCCGTTTTTGCATACTGTTCCCATTCAATGACATGTTCATCAATAATTTCTTCTATGGGAGTCAGAGATTCTACTTTGCCAATTGGTGGGTTAAAAATGATCATGCCAATGCAATTGGCATCTGAGTGTTCTATGGAAAAAGAAGATTCTTTGCCAATAGAAGATGCACAAGCAGATGAGGGTGAGATCAAGGCATCGATAAAGGTATCAAAGGCATGTTTATTATAAGCGAGTGCATGAAGGTCGAATAATCTCAGCCCTGGTGGACGTGATGCTGTCTCGCAAAGTATGAGATTATTGGTATTTTCTTCAATAAAAATTTCAGTATGAGTGAAACCGTATTCAAGGTTGAATGCCTGTAATACTTGCTGGTTAAACTCAAACAGTCTATGGCTGTCTGGAGAGTCTGGCAGCATAGTATGCCACATAAAATGACCGGGTTCTGTTTGATTGGAAGAGAGTAGTGAACAGGCGTAAGCTCCAATACTTTGATAGATAATTTTATGCTGTAATACAGCCGTATCAACATGCAGTAGCTTACCTTGGATTTTCTCTTCAACCAGATACTCTTCAGGTGTATCAAGTTTCTGTAATGCGCAGAGCAAAGAGGTACAGTCAGAATATTCTGTCACTCCCATAGAACCCCAGAATGAGCGTGGTTTTACAATAAAACCGACTTTATTGCCTTTATATCTGGCAGATTGCTCGACTGATGCGGTAAAAGTTTGAAAATGTTCGCTAGAAGTGAGCATTTCTGAAGCCAGAGTAAATTGAGGGCAAGCAAGCCCATGTTCATTGGCAACCTTACGCATTATCCATTTATCTCTAAATGATTGCGCTACATCAATTATGTGAGGATCTTGGTTAATATAAGCTGCGATAGTCGCCATCAATTCAACATGAAGCTCAGAAAACGCCATAAAATAGTTAATTTGAATAGGATCTGTGATAATTGCCAGTGTGTCTTTGACCTGTTTCAGTGCTGATATGATTCTTTTACAGCCATTGTCAGCCAGCGGATCATCAATCACCAAATATGCCAATGCTAAAGAGCAATCCGTTGAATCCAGCCATTTTTTCTTGATCAGCAAAATAATATTTAAATTATGTTGATAACAGAGACGAATAAAACGTTCACTGTCTTTGATATCCGGCATACAAAAAATAGTCGGCTTCCCGCGATGAAAACTAACCTGATTATTGATATGTATTTCTAGAGACATAGTTTTACCTTAATCTATTGGCAGGATCACAGCCTTTAATACAATCGCAGGTAATTACAGGATACATTTTTTTACGGAACAGAGAGAATTTTTCGCCATGCCAAATATCGTGCAGTGAATTTTCCAAAACATTGCCCATAATATATTGTTCGGGGTTTGGTCGATACATTGTAGTATCGCAAGGATAAACATTGCCCGTTACAGCATCAATAAATAACGTTGTCAGCGGAATGGCACATGCTTTTTTGCTGGAAGCATTATAATGGCCCATTTCCGCGCGCTGATAGTCCTCCTCATTACGACCGAAAATTTCGTAATTGGCATCCATGAATAAATGGCGTGGAATTTGTTTGCTTTCCAGTAGGGAGTTAATCTTCTGCATAAATAAATTAATTTGAACAGTATTCAAGAACAATAGAGGATAATCTTTGATCGGAATAAGATTAACGCCATCAACATTCAGTTCGGCCATTTTAAGTAGAAATTTATCAATGGTATCGTAATTCAATGAAGTAACGACATGATTGACAACAATAACAGAACCTGGTATCTCCTGCTTAATATATTGCATTGCATCATAAAGATTATTGGTTAACCAACGAATACCACGTGAATCACCATTTTTTTCAGGCTCCACATGATCGATTGAAATGTAAAACTTTCTGACGAGATGGCTCTTGCTTTGTACACGATTGAAGATCTTTTTTGATAAAGCAGTTCCATTTGTTGTGATGGAAATCGGGGTGTTTTTATTACAATCTAAAATTGCCAGAAAATCTTTTGATAAGAAAGCTTCTCCACCATGAATGTTGACTTCCTGCGGTGAAAGTGTTTCTAATTCTTGCCAAAGTTTAATCATATCTATTTTTTTGTGTGCATCAACTTGGGCGGTTTGCCATACATCGCAAAATTCGCAACTTGCATTACAAATATTATTCATACGTATAAAGGCATAATTAAGTTTAGGCGCAACAAAAAGATTTTCCGGATCAAGACCGATAGGGTATTTCGCAATGGCGATTGTTTCTTCCATATTGTTTTCCATGTATTGATAAACCTGAATGTGATAGGTCTTGTTATTAATAAAAAATAGAACAAATTAATGTAGTGATTTTTTATTTTTTAGATTTGCGACTCTACAGGAGTTTTGCATGTAATCAATATCAAAAATAAACACTTGTAGTGTTAATATTTGTAAATATCACTTTATCTTGAAAAATAAGAGAATATTTATTCGTGTTGTTTATTTTGTAGTGGTTTTATAACAGTATTTATTACATTAATTGGGAAAGTGATTTCGTCATGTCATTAGGGGCATCATTGCCCCTGCGAAATGACTTTTTAGCGAGGTTCTTGTTCACTAATTTGCTTAGTTAAACTAACAAATTCAGGTAGTAATTCGATGAGCAATCCTATTTGCTGTAACACAAGTTGAATTTTACTGTTACTTTCAGAAGGTGCCAGATTGATTTTTTCCACCAAATGGTTCACTGCAAATTGCAGTGCATCACTATTCATTTCGCCTTGTTTTAAGGTGGACTGTTTTAAGGTGGATTCAACGTAACAGATTGCATCATTAAGAATATCCAATATTGCTGGATCATTGAGTTTATCGCGATGGGCACCCAATGCGGAAATGTAGCTTAACATGGTGTGATTGAGGCACAGTAAGCGAAAAGCGGCTTCTTGAGAAATGCGATAGTTTTTTGGCTCCGATGCCATATTTGAAATTACTGATGCCAATTCAGCATCACAATTATGGGCTTGACGACGGGCGATCCGATAATTCAGGCTATTGCTCTTGCCCTGATGGTATTGCGTTACAATCGCACTGAGATAGCGGCAATTGGCTCCCATTGTTCGGGTAATCACCTGAGGTAATTGACGGAATTTCCAATCAGGCCAGATGAAACTAACAGCAAGTAAAGCAATACCACAGCCTATTAACGTATCAATGATTCTTGGTAGCGCCACTTCAAATCCTTCGCCTAATAAATTAAAACTCAGTAATACCAGCAAAGTGATAAATAGCGTTGCATGTGCATATTGGCTATTGCGAAAGACGAAGAACAGCATGCCAGAAATAACAATCAACACTAATTGACCTTCAATGGAAGGGACAAAATAGAGAATTGGCAGGCCAATTAGAATCCCCGCCAGTGTACCAATAACACGCAAAGCCAGACGGCGACGTGTGGCACTATAATTTGGCTGGCAGACAAATAGACTGGTTAGCAAGATCCAATACCCGCGTTGCAAATCAAATAGCTGAATAATGGCATAACCAGTACATAACAAGGCAGACATGCGAATAGCATGGCGGAAGAGGGCAGATTTTGGTGTCAAGTTACTTCGAATCCTAAACCCTATATCACGCCAGCCAGTTAAAGCTTCCTCGGATAACTGTGTTTCTTCTTGTTTATCTTTTGAAGAGGCGTTTTGGGGAAGAAGATATTGATCTGAACCTAGCCCTGCTAATTGGGCATCAATGGCCCGTAAATTTTTCAATAAATTGTCAAATGCCATAATCTTAGCATCAGTGCCTTGCTGATTTTTCAAACGCTCAATAGAGCTTTCAAGGTAGCTGAATGCGTTTTCAAAACGTGGGTTATGTTGATATTGCTTACGCAGGATAATAGATTGTGAAACCTGTTCACATGCTCTGGCTTGCATGGAAAGCAGCCGCTGAACGCGGAACATAATATCACTGTGGCGAAATACTTCTCTTAGTTTTTGATACCGAACATGGGATGAACTGGCACGTTCATGGATATCTTGAGCGACAAAATAATAATGCAATGTATGGCGAGTACCTCGCTGCCCTCTATCTCCTTTCAAACGACTTAGTAAAGAACTCTTGGCCTGATTGAGCGTTGCGACTAACGCACTGTTTGCCATGGCAACATCAAACACAGATTGTTTATATTCCTCGGCCTCAGAGTCGGGATCAAACAGGCTTGTTTTGGCATAGAGATACGCTGAAAGCTGCTGATAACAGCGTGCTAAATTTTCTTGCAAGGGGCGAATAGGAAATAGTAAATGGCCTGTTAATGTCAGCAAGTTGTACCAGATTGCCCCGGTGAGCAGTAATAAAGGCTGTTGGTACCAGATAGGAAATATTGACGAACCGAGCATGGTATAAATAGCAATCAACAAAGCACCAAAGGCGATGGTAGCGTAACGTTGTCCCAATGCACCAAGCAAGATAAAGCCACAAGTAGATACCGCCAAACCAAGCATAAAAAGCCATGGATAAGGAAACAATAGGGTAATAGAAGCGGAAGCGATAAAGAAAGAGATTAAGGTAATGGTGAGATTGCGCAGACGCCCGACCAAACGGTCATCTAAATCTGTTAATGCTGCGGCAACGACACCTAATAGCAGTGGAATTGTTATTTTAAGTTCTTCCCCTAATAACCAAGGGATAAGTGTGGTTCCTGTTAGTGCAATGAATATACGGATATAATAGAGGGTGTGACTGTTATACAGGAAATGGCGGGAGCTGGATAAAACCGTTAGCACAAAATACCCCTAACAACATTTACGTGATGAAGTAGTTCAACAATTTTCAGGTACGGTGCCACGACAATGGAACTAAAATCAACGCAAATCGGCCAACGCCTCGCTCAGCACCCTTATAATCGGGTACGTCTACTTAATGCTGGCATTGAAGTCAGTGGTGACAGACACCAGTACCTTATTCCATTTAATCAATTAATTGGTATTCAGTGTAAGCGAGGGATTGTCTGGGGGGAACTGGAATTTGAATTACCAGAAGGAAAAGTGGTTCGTCTGCATGGTACTGAATGGCAGCAAACACAACGTTTTTATCATTACTTATTAAAGGAATGGCAAACGTGGAGCCTTGACATGAGTGATGTCAGTGCTGATGCCTTGGCGGCTCAAGTGAATGAAATAGTTAAAATCAAACAACAAAATCGCTGGCTGAAAACCACCGATTTAGCTTCTGTGCAGCAGCAAATCCAAGAAACATTTCAGGCTTTACCTTTACCATTACAACGAATTGCACAATTTGAAAATTGTCGTGACAATTATAAGACCTGTCTGGATTGGTTGGATAATGGTGAAAAAACAATTCAAACGCTGAACCAGCAATGGATTGATCACATATTGGTGCAATATGGGCAATTTTTCCAGACAATAGAAACATCACCACTTAATCGTTCTCAGTGTCAGACGGTTATTAATGGTGAACAGAATATTCTGGTATTGGCTGGTGCGGGTAGCGGAAAAACCTCTGTTTTGGTTGCTCGTGCTGGATGGTTATTGTTACGTCAACAAGCCCTTCCTGAGCAAATTTTGCTGCTGGCTTTTGGTCGTCAGGCTGCTGATGAAATGAATGAACGTATTCAGGCACGTTTGGGAACAAAAGAAATAAAAGCAAAAACATTTCATGCTTTGGCATTGCATATTATTCAACAAGGCAGCAATAAGTCACCGAAAATTAGCGAGTTGGAAACTGATGCTCAAAAACGCCGGGATTTTCTCATTCAAGAATGGCAAAAACAGTGTGGAGAGAAAAAAGCACAGGCTAAAGGTTGGCGGGAATGGTTGAATGAAGAATTGGATTGGCAACTGCCGGAAGGTGAATATTGGCATGATAAGTCATTGACGACTCGTTTATCAGTTCGTTTGGAGCGTTGGCTAGAGTTAATTCGTATGCATGGCGGTAGCCAAAAAGAGATGATTGAACAGGCTCCTGCTATCTATATCGATGTATTTCAGAAACGTCTACGGCTTATGGCACCTTTGTTGAAAGCCTGGAAATCCGCATTGAAGTCTGAAGGCGCAATTGATTTTTCTGGTTTAATCCATCAGGCAGTGAATATTTTACAGAAAGGTCGATTTATCAGTCCGTGGAAACATATTTTGGTGGATGAATTTCAAGATATTTCACCATTGAGAGCGAAGTTATTAACAACATTGAAAATACAAAATAAGCGAAGCCATTTATTTGCTGTGGGAGATGATTGGCAGGCGATTTATTGTTTTAGTGGCGCTGAATTAACATTAACGACAGCATTTGCAACCTATTTTGGGAAAGGCGCTGAATGTGCGTTGGATACGACTTATCGTTTCAATGAACGTATTGGGGAAATCGCTAACCGATTTGTACAGCAAAATCCTCATCAATTAACCAAGCCACTCAATAGCCTGACAAAAGGCAATAAAAAATCGGTTGTGATTTTATCGGAAGAACAGTTGGAAGCATTGCTGAATAAAATGAGTGGCTATGTTACCAAACAGGAAACCATCTTATTATTGGCACGCTATCATCATCTCAAACCAGAATTATTGAAAAAAGCGTCTACGCGCTGGCCGAATTTGAAAATTGAATTTATGACAATTCATGCATCTAAAGGGCAACAAGCGGATTATGTCATTATTTTGGGGTTGCAGCAGGGGAAAGACGGTTTTCCAGCACCAGAGAGGGAATCCGTGATGGAGCAGGTTTTGTTGCCACAACCTGAAGATTTCCCTGATGCGGAAGAACGTCGTCTTCTATATGTCGCATTGACGCGAGCGAAAAAGCAGGTTTGGTTAATGCAGGAGCCGAAAAAACCATCGATTTTCATTCATCAATTGGTGCAATTGGGAGTATCGGTTCAGCGTAAACCTTAAGCGTAACGCCTGCTAAAATAGGGAGAGTTAATTTCTCCTTGATGATTGTCGATGGAATCACCCTAATCTCTTATTGAGTAATGGATTATTCCCAATAGACCGCAGATTGCAGTGCAGGCCGTGAAAAACACAAGTTAAAAGACAAATGGCACAGGGTGATATAAGGAGGTTAAATGAGTGATCAATATATAGCGGATATACTGGAAAAGGTTAAAACCATAGCGTTAGTCGGAGCGAGTGAGAAAACAGATCGTCCAAGTTATAAGGTAATGGAATACTTACTGAATCAGGGATACAAAGTTATTCCTGTCAGCCCTAAACTGTCAGGGCAAACTTTATTGAACCAGTCCGTTGTAGGCCAATTATCTGATATTAAACAGCCAGTTGATATGGTTGATGTATTTCGCAATGTAGAAGCTGCTTATGGTGTTGCAGAGGAAGCTATTGCCATTGGCGCTAAAGTACTTTGGTTACAAAAAGGCATTATCAATGAAGAAGCCAAATTACTGGCAGAAAAAGCAGGGCTAGATGTTGTGATGGATTGTTGTCCCAAAATTGAAATCCCGCGTTTGGGAATGGAAAAGTAAACAAGGCGGCGATTTTTTATTCACCACCTCACGGTTATGATTAGAATAAAAGCATTTAATTTCGCCGCCGCGGAGCTTGAAATTGACTGCGGATCGCTTCAGCCAACTCGTCCAGAGAAGATTGTTCTGGATGGTCATCTGATGTTTCGTAAGTCAATTGAGCTTCTGCTAAATAGGTCTGAACGGGTTGCCCATCGTCACCTTCCATCACAACATGGTACCACGGTGCTGAACGTAAAGTAGCATTAGATGCAATATCATTTTCCTGCGGCTGTTCTGAAGAATATTCAGCATCAATATCTACAATAACACCCAAATAACCCAGCAACCTATGTCGTACTTGCTGGCCGATCCCGAATTTGCTGGCGATCATCATAGTCACCTCCAAAGAAACCTTGTAATGACTCTTATATAAGGACAGTAAGGTAAATTTCAAGCGCACACCCGGCAACCGGAATTTCTGCATGATTTTTGAAACTAAGATGGCGTGTGATCGCCACCTCATATTTTTAGGTTAGCTGTTGCGTATATAAAATACAATACCAAAAGTGGGTTTAACATTTCAAAGTTCTTACCATTTACTGGGAGGAATGCAACAATGACTGAATATAGCATTACTATTTATGTTTACGGAAGGGTGCAGGGCGTTGGATTCCGTTATCATACTTACCGTTGGGCAAAGAAGAACCAGCTGGTGGGATATGTCCGCAATATGAATGATGGAAGCGTCAAAATTGTTGCTTGCGGCAATGATGCACAAATCAAAATGTTAATACTTTGGCTGGAGCAGGGAGGGCCACCGAGTGCCAAAATAGAACATTTCCAATCTCAGTTTTGTGAAGCAGAAGAGATGAGTGATTTTAGCATCCGCCATTAGCGACGGATGAAATAAATCAAATACATTTGACGGGCTTAGGAAGGCCTGCAATTTTTGTTGCCTGCTTTGCAGGCCCTTTAGGAAATAGGCGATAGAGGTAACGGCTATTTCCTTTCTCCTCACCATATTTTTGAGAGATCGCTTTGACTAACATACGAATAGCGGGTGAAGTATTAAATTCTTCATAGAATTCACGTACAAAACGTATAACTTCCCAATGCTGTTCGGTTAAAGTAATCGCTTCCTGCTTAGCAATGATAGGAGCTATGGCTTCTTGCCAATCACTGTAATTTTTTAGATAACCCTGTGCATCGGTTTCGATCTCACGACCTTCAAATACCAACATAACTTTTTTACCATCCAATAACGATGGCTGCAATTTAGCAAAAATCACCTCTATTCCCAAGAAAGATTACCAAAAATGCTGAATAAATAGACCAACAGACAGAGTCATGAATAAATTAACGGCAGTTGAACAGATAAATGCTTTACATTGGGAATCGTGATGTTTATAGTGCTCGACATCGCGGAGGGGTGGCCGAGCGGCTGAAGGCAGCGGTCTTGAAAACCGCCGATGGGAAACCATCCGAGAGTTCGAATCTCTCCTCCTCCGCCACTTACACTTCTAGCAGCATCTCTTAAAGTCTACTTTCCCCTGTAAAATCAACGAAAACTCCAAAATAACGCTCCATTAACGTCTACTGGCATCTATTGCAATGTACCCCAGTCAGGGGGTATATATAGGGGTAACTTTCTGTACCCCCTAAAAAAATACCCCCATTACTGTGAGGGGGCAAGGATGCTGGAAATATGAAACTAACAGCCCGACAAGTTGAAACAGTAAAACCCCAAGATAAAGATTTTAAGCTATCGGATGGCGGCGGTTTATATCTGCTGGTAAAGACAACCGGTTCTAAATACTGGAGACTGAAATACCGCATTGCAGGAAAAGAAAAGTTACTCGCTATTGGTACTTTTCCGCTTATTACGTTGGCAGAGGCCAGAAGAAAACGTGATGAAGCCAAAAAACTGATAGCCGAAGGTATTGATCCCAACCAAGATAAAAAACAAAAGAAACTGGTGGCTCAGGGAGAAATCAGTAACACCTTTGAAAGCATTGCGCGTGAATGGTACGAGGGAAGAAAAGACCGGTGGTCTGTTGGTTATCGTGAAGATATGATGGACGCTTTCGAAAAAGACGTTTTTCCTTATATTGGTCATCGCCCGATTGCTGAAATAAAACCCCTCGAATTATTAGACCTCCTTTCTATTATGGAAAAGAGAGGTGTCACCGATAAATTAAAGAAAGTCCGCCAACGCTGTGGTGAAGTTTGGACATATGCAATTATTACTGGCAGGGCAGAATACAATCCAGCACCAGATTTAGCGAGTGCTTTTATCCCTCATCAACGCGAACACTATGCTCACCTTTCAGTAGATGAATTACCTGAATTTCTCCGTTCTATCGATAAATATATGGGAAGCCAGATAGTCAGGACGGCTTTGCGTATGTTGATATTAATGGGCGTTCGTCCGGGAGAACTTCGCAAAGCTGAATGGTCAGAAATTGATTTAGATAAAGCTGTTTGGACAATCCCAGCCGAAAAAATGAAAATGCGCCGTACTCATGTAGTGCCATTATCAGAGCAAGTTATCAAGTTATCGATTTATTGAAGCAGATTCAGCCTATCAGCGGCAGTTATCAGTACGTTTTCCCAAGCCGAACAGATTACAGAAAGCATATATCTGATATGGCAATCAATACCATGATCCGCCGTATGGGATATTCAGGACGAGCAACAGGCCACGGCTTCCGACACACCATGAGTACCATTCTGCATGATCAAGACTTCAACACTGCATGGGTTGAAAAACAGCTTGCGCACGTCGATAAAAACAGCATTCGAGGCACGTACAACCACGCTCAATATCTGGATGGTCGCCGAGAAATGCTGCAATGGTACGCTGACTATATGGAGATGCTGGAACAAGGCGAAAATGTGCTGATCGGGAAATTTGGCAAAAGGGCATAAAGATAGAGATTTTTTAAGAAAAATAACATAAAAAGCAACGCCCCAGTGTGCTGTAACACATCTGAGGCGTCTGACCAATAACCGTTAAATGAGGTAACGATGATGGCTGATATACAGCATACCCAAACTCACCCTAAATGGCGAAAACCAACCGGATCTCGATTTTTGAGGCTGCAAAAATTGTTGCAGATGCGTTGGCATTGCCTTTGCCAGAACCCAAATCAGCCAAAGCGCTGACTAGGAACGCTAAGCCAATTGCTGAACGTATCGCGGCACTGGTTGCCACTGCTGTTACGGGTAAATCTCAATATCTGGTGAAAAAGGGGCTGCAATGCTCCAATCAGCGGTTGTTAAAAGACGGTTCTTTATTGCTGGTCACTCAAATGCTGGATGGCACAATCACGGGCGCACAGACCATCAAGCCGAACGGCGAAAAACGTCTTGTTTCCGGTTCACAGAAAAAAGGCAGTTTTATTCCGATCACTGAGATTACCGGAACGCCGGACACAATCATCATTACCGAAGGTTACGCTACAGCTTTAACTGTCAGTCAACTATATAAAAGCGTGGTACTGGCAGCGATTGATGAAAGTAACTTATTGATTGTTGCCGAGCAGGTTAGAGCGCAGTATCCAAGCTCCAGAATCATCATTGCTGCGGATAACGACTGGCACGAACCGGAAGAACAAGACAAAAACGGCAGACTGAAAAAGAATATCGGCAAGGTTGCAGCAGAGAAAACCGCCATAGCGATTAATGGATGGGTAACGCTACCGCCTACGGAATTAAAAGCTGATTGGGATGATTATCGACAACAATATGGTGTGGACACGGCAAAACAAGCCTTTGCTCAGGGGCTTTATCAACCGACATCAATAAAGAAAAAAGCAGCCATTCAGCTTAATAATGATACCGAATCTTCAAAACTGACATTATGCCAGATGGGAGCCAGCCAACGCGGGGAAGTATTGTTGGCATGTTATAACGGTGAACTGGCACTGGATGGTGCTTCGGAAACCGTTCATCACTATGACGGTATTATCTGGCGTCCAGTCAGTGACCGCGATTTAAGACGGGAAATGGTGGCTGCTTTTATGGAAGAGAAACTACCATACTCGCCACATGGTATTAGTTCAGCCGTAGATGCCCTGAAATTACAACTTCCCATGATGCAACCACCAGAACGCCACTTAATTGGGTTTAGTAATGGTGTATTTGACCTGAAAGCCTGCCAGTTCCGGCCTCACCGCAAAAATGACTGGCTATTACTTGCCAATGACGTTGAATTCACTTCTCCTTTTTCGGAGGAAACCCTGCAAGATCATGCGCCACAATTCTGGCGCTGGCTCAATCAGGCAACTGCCAACTGTGAAAACAAAGCATATAGAGTGCTAGCGGCGCTGTTTATGGTGTTGGCGAACCGTTATGACTGGCAATTTTTTCTGGAAATCACCGGAGCCGGAGGCAGTGGTAAAAGTATCTTTGCTGAAATTTGTTCCATGCTGGCAGGTAAAGGTAATACCGTTTCCGCAAGTATGGCAGCACTGGAAAATCCACGGGAACGGGCGTTGATTGTCGGCTATTCGCTGATCATCTTGCCAGACCAAACTCGCTATGCGGGCGATGGCTCAGGCATCAAGGCAATTACAGGCGGCGATGAAGTTGCCATCGATCCGAAGCATAAACAACCTTATTCAACCCGCATTCCTGCGGTGGTGTTGGCAGTAAATAATAATGCCATGAGTTTCAGTGATCGCAGTGGCGGAGTATCGCGGCGTCGGGTGATTTTCAACTTTTCCGAAGTTGTACCGGAAAATGAACGTGATCCACTCCTGCGGGATAAAATAGCGGCAGAGTTGCCCGTGATTATCCGACATTTGCTTCACAGATTCCTTAATCCGCAAACTGCAAGGTGTTTACTGGCAGAGCAACAGAAATCAGAAGAAGCACTGGATATCAAACGTGGTACAGATCCACTGGTCGATTTTTGCGGTTATCTCATTGTTTCCCATGAAGTTGATGGCCTATTAATCGGTAATGCGGAAATTATGCCGTTCAATCCCCGCAAATACCTTTATCACTCCTATCTTGCTTATATGAAAGGCAATAACCTGAATAAACCTGTTTCCGTGACTCGTTTTGGCATGGATATGCCGGGCGCACTGGCAGAGTACAGCCAGCAATATTTACGCAAGAAAAGCAAACAGGGCATTCGTAGCAATCTGAGCTTGAACCTTGATACTGCTATCGAATGGATGCCAAAACTGACAAGGAATAGCCAGCCAGAAGAATAATTTCTTTCTGATTTCAGGTATTTTTCAAAGAAATATAAAAAAGTGTTCACCACTGTTCACCCTATAATTTAAACCAGATATATCAATGTATTATAGGGTGAATAGTTATTTTAAAACTGTTCACAACTATTCATCACTGTTCACCTTTTTTCTGGTTGGAGGTGAACGGTTGGGTGAAGAGTGGTGATGAGTTTGATTTCAAGTCATCACCATTTAACAATATGAATTTAAATAATATTATTCAAAGGTGAACAGTTTTATTACTAATTCTTTAATAAGGGGGAGGTAAAATGTTTTCTCTGGCAGGTGATCTTTCAGCTCTCCGAAGTTACTGGGGTAATTTATTAGCTCGGTAACTTGGAGAAGACAAGCGCAGCGCGTCAGTGTGGGGTTGAACTACTACATCTAAATCATTGGAAATTACCTTTGCCTGATTCTGGACAAGAAGAGTTAGTTGTACCAATGTGATTACCAAATAAGACTCAAGCTGACACTATTTATGATCTAAATGAAACCTAACCAGATAGGCGGCTTTGTGCCAAATATAGTCATTCACATCCTAGAGTTAATCAATGGGAAACAGGGCTTACCTCTTTGAGCGCTGACCTTTTAATTTTTCCATATGAAAGGTTTAAACCACCGACTTTAGTCGGTCAGCTTTAGCTGCAATATTGTGTGACACGAGAGTGAAATATGGAACAGAAATGGCAGTCACACGGTTTTTCAGATTGGTATGGGTAATAAAAAGAAACTGATAGCTGGAGTAATTATATAGGGTATGAATTAGTTCGTCATTTTAAACCAAACCCAGATGATAACTTTAGGCTGACCAATTGACGCATCGTTCAGCCGATGCGTATCCGGACTTTCAGTCCGTTAATCACTAACCCACCTACTTTAGTAGGTGGTTGTTGAGTCAATTAGTTATTCGTAGATAAGTATCTGTTGTTGTGCGACACTTTTCATCTTTAGATTTACTAATGTCTAATCAGGCTGGCTATGAGATGAAAAAATGACAAAAATTGAACAGTTACAGCGGTTGGTTGACCGTTACGAAGGAGACCTAGCTCTATATCGCTCTCCAACTTACAATGAAACTCAACTTAGAACTGATTTTCTCGATCAGTTATTCATCATTCTTGGTTGGGACATTACAAACTCCAGTGGCAAACCTACGAATGAACGGGAAGTTTTGGTAGAAGAAGGACTAAAAATAAAAGCAGGTGAAAACACTAAAAAACCTGATTACACTTTCCGTCTTTTCTCTGAGCGAAAATTCTTTGTAGAAGCTAAAAAACCAAGTGTTCATGTAGAAGCAGATCCAGAACCAGCGAAGCAAGTAAGGCGTTATGGCTTTACCGCTAAGTTGAAAATTTCCGTATTATCTAACTTTGAATATACCGCTATCTATGACTGTTCAAATCAAGTGAAAGAGGCTGACACTGCCACAAATTCACGGATTAAGCTTTATCACTACACTGAGCTTGTAGACAACTTAGAAGAGATTCTTTTCCTTATCGGTCGGGAAAGTGTATATACGGGGCAATTTGATGATGAGTGGTCTGAGATTGAAAGCAAAATTTCACGATTTAGTATTGATGATCTGTTCTTGGGACAAATTAACCAGTGGCGTTTGGTGCTGGCTGATGAATTTTTGAAGATAAAGCCAAAGTTAAATGAGGAAGAGCTTAACGACCTTACTCAGAGCTACATAAACAGTATTGTGTTTCTAAGAGTTTGTGAAGACCGTGATTTAGAAGAGTATGAAACTCTTTACCATTATGCAGAAGAAAAAGACTTTCAATCATTAATCACAAAGCTGAAACAATCAGACAAAAAGTATAACTCTGGCTTATTCTATTTGAGCCATATTGATGAACTGATTCATAATGAAGAATCTTGTATTTGGGCGATTATTGAACAGCTATACTTCCCACAGAGCACCTATTCATTCTCTGTTTTTTCATCTGATATCTTAGGCAACATCTATGAGATATTTCTGAGTGAACGAATCAAAATAAACTCTGATGGTGAAGTAGATATTCAACCAAAAGAAGAGCATCTCAATAGAGATGTAGTTACCACACCGAACCACATTGTAAAAGAAATTGTTCGAAATACTGTTGTTGAGTATTGCAAAGGCAAGACTGATGAACAGATCTTAAATTCCAAATTTGCTGATATAGCTTGTGGCTCTGGAGCATTTCTTCTAGAAGTATTTCAAACGATTCAAGATATTCTAATAGATTACTATATTGAAAATGATCAGTCTAAGTTGCAGCAGCTTGCGCCGCATAGCTATAAGCTAACTTTAGAAACTAAAAAGGAAATATTAACCCGTTGTATCTATGGTGTAGATAAGGATTTTAATGCGGTTAATGCGTGTTCTTTCGGGCTTCTCCTTAAGCTTCTTGAAGGTGAATCAAAAGGCACAATCGGAATCAAGAAACCTATCTTACCAAGAACGGATAGAAATATTCTTTTTGGTAATAGTCTGATTGATCTATCTGACAACATTAAGCAAACCGATTTGTTAAAAGTGAATCCGTTTGATATAGACCATAGATTTGATGTGATTGTTGGAAATCCACCTTATATGGCTACTGAGCATATGAAACAGCTCACCCCAGTAGAACTGATAATCTACAAGAAGAAATTCAAATCAGCATATAAGCAATTTGATAAATATTTCTTGTTTGTTGAACGTTCTATGCAGCTACTGAAAGAAGGTGGTCATCTTGGCTACATACTACCTTCAAAATTCATCAAGGTTGGAGCTGGTCAGAACCTTAGAAAATTTCTAGCAGATAATAAGTATCTTTGTAAGCTGATCTCATTCGGTTCAAATCAAGTTTTCAAAGACAAGACAACCTATACCTGCCTGTTATTTTTAACTAAATCACAGCAAGATGAATTTTCATTTTACGAAGTTAAGGATTTCAAAAAGTGGTTAACTCGTGAAGACAAGTCATTACTTTCAAACACCTATGAAGTTGATAAGCTTGATTCGGACACTTGGATTCTTGAAAAAGAAACAAATGACATTTTGACTAAAATGTATAGTAGATCTAAGACATTAGAAGAGATTTTAGGTAAAAAGACCATTGAGAATGGTATTCAGACAAGTGCAAACGCTCATTACATTCATAATGAGATAAAGACTGAGAACGGTTATATATTCTTTGAATATGATGGCAATCAGTATCAGGTGGAGAAAGAGCTTACACGTCCTTACTTTGAAACTGTTCGCAACGGTGAAGATCACTTCTACACATACAAAGACGTTGAACCAAACGCTTTTGTTATCTATCCATACAAGAAGGTAGGGGAAAAAGTTTTTTTCATTGAATATGAGGAGTTGCAGCAAGATTTCCCTAAAATGTTTGAGTTCTTACAGATTGTAAAAGAGCACTTAAACAACGAAAAGCGTTCTATCATGCCTGTTCCTACTACACCTAATGAATGGTATAGATACGGTCGAGCGCAAGCACTGGAAAATTGCGATGTGGCACAGAAAATAATTGTTGGTGTTTTATCTAATGGCTTTAAGTATTCAATAGATAATCATAGGACTTTTGTTTCATCTGGAGGAACGGCCGGTTATAGCATCATAAACGTGCCTGATAAATGTATGTATTCCATTTATTACATACAAGCAATTCTAACTTCAAGACATTTGGAATGGTTCGCCTCTGTATATGGTGAAGTGTTTAGAGGTGGTTTTATTGCTCGCGGGACTAAGATCCAGAAACGAATGCCAATTCCTACTATCGATTTCTCTAAATCAGAAGAGGTTAAAAAGCACAAAGCGATTACTGATCTTCAGAAGAACTTGAACAAGCTCTATGCTGATATTTCAAAAGCTGATGCACGTTCAAAAATAATTTTGGAGCGAAAATTTGGTAATGATTTTAAGAAAATGGATGGACTGATTAAAGACTTGTTCGGGCTTGGTGACTTGGACTGTAAGATCCCTTCGGTTGAAGATTTATATAAATCTCTATGATAAAAAGGTGGAGATTTTAACCCTCCACCTACTTTCGACCCACAAAATAGTTCGATACATTCAGATAACTACTTAACCCGAATTCCGCTTAAGCCATCACTGGAAAATCGTCTTCTGAGTAGAAATTTTTAAGTGATGGCTTTTTCAATTTAAGGCAGTAAGCAATCACACCCCCTAAAACAGTTAACAGAAATCCTTTTATACTTCGGTGGCGCGAGTGTTCTATTTGAGAAATGATTTTTAATTGTCCATTAATTGTCTCAATGATAAAACGCCTTGATAACATTATTTTATCCCACTCAGCCAGCACACGCGCTTTCATATTTCTGCGCTTTTGGGTGATGAAAGTGATCCCCGTTTTAGCTAAATCGTCAGCCAGCTCCTGGCTGAGATAACCTTTATCACCATAAAGAGAACCCGTTAATTCTTTTGTTAATTTGCGAACAGGTTCTCGAGCACCCACATTACCCGCCGTCACTTTAAGTGCCAGAATTTCCCCCTGATGGTTTATAACCAGGTGCAATTTGAACCCGTAAAACCAACCCATTGAGGTTTTTCCTCGTTGCGCTATCCCTTCAAAGACTTTATGGCGGGGAATACGGAGGTTATGACAAACGCGCAAACGCGTGGAATCAATAAAAGCAATGCCTGTGGGTGTTCCTTTTAATTGAGTCAGATAACTGCATAGTGGCATCAAAACCAAAGGGGCAACACGGATAAAACGGGGATAACTGAGCAAAGCGGGAAAATCGTTGTGATGATATTTCCAAATCTGCGCCAGATAAAAATGTTTAAAATCACGGTAATGTGACAGATGAAAGAGGATCAAAATGGTCATGATTTCACTGGGATACATGCGACCTTGTCGGCGACGTAGACGGTATCCGTTATCAAGGCAAAACTGCGTCCACTGAGGGATGAAAAAACGGCAAAAATCGTCTACATCGCAGAAAATTTCAACTAAGTTATTCATAGCCTGTTCCTCCCCGGAGCTGTTTTCGGCGTACACCAAAACTTTGCTCCCGGAACAGGCTTCTCGTCAATTTCTTATCCAGAATTCGGGTTACTTACGTAAACGCCTATCTCTTAATTTACGCCAAATACTCATTAGATCATCTGTATCTTGTTCAGTTAGTCCCAATTTTGAAAAAATTGAAACGCCTTGCAATTTCATAGCTTCTTCAACTTTTCCATCTTTTACAAGTTGGTTAAGGGTTGCTAGATCGTGCTCATATCCTTCAATCACAGGGATGTAGATTTTTTCGATTTCAGATGGGACAAGTTCTAATACCCCACCACCATAATAGCGTCCTTCTAACTCAGCAGTTATTGCAGTCAGTGGATTCAAGAAACTACAAACAAGGTTTTCTGCGCTCGTAAAGGCCGATCTGACACGGTAAGCTGTGTCAGTAGTATAAGCTTCAATTTCATTTAAAATCAGGCGTGGAGCTTCATGGCAGCGTTTTAGCATACCTATTTCAGTGCTATAAACAGAAGGAACTTTATACCATGGCTTACGAATACGGCACTTATAACGCTCATGATACTTTTCAGCTTCTCCCAATTGGATATAGTCTTTTACCGTTGTTGATAGCTGTTCAAATTCATCTGCTATGTACAAGAAGTTTGTTGGCAAACCTTGTTCTTGATTCGTTTGGTGTTGCTGAATGTCATACAAAATACCAGGGCAGTGCTGGCTACGCCCAAACATAGGGTGAGAGTATTTCTCTAACTTGAAATGATTAACCGTTTCATTATCAACTAAGAAGAACTTGTTGGCTCCCGTTACTATACCAACATCGACCTCTGCAATGTCTTTGAACTTGTGAACAGCATCATGGCTAATCAGCTTTTGGATAAGTGCTAACTCGCTTTTTTGTAAAGCCGCTCGTGTCCACTTGCCTTTTACAGTTTCGCCATTAATGCCTAATGTATTTATAAATAGCTCTTCTGGACTATCTTCAAGAAAATCGAGACCATTTACACCTACGATTCCTACACCTTCTGATGGTGTTGACGGATCTTCTTTTTTTTCAGCTAATATAATTACCGCACCTTGAAGTGTATCTTCGAACCAAATTTCTTTGGGATCGATAATGACAATTTTTGAACAAATTCTTCCCATGTAGCCACGCAAAGACTGAGCGTGCATCACATGAATTATTTCTGACGGAATGACCATAGCCATCCGTCCACCTGCTTTGAGCATGGCAAGTGATGAAAGTAGGAACGGAACCCATGCGTTAGTGTGCTTAGTAAATTTCTGCTCCAACTGTTTAAAAACAAGTTCTGCTTGTTCTTGAAAAGATTTTTCTAAAAATTGATATCTGATAAACGGAGGGTTACCAATTACAGCATCAAATTGAACTTTCCCTTCTTTGATTTGCTTATTAGCCCAAACAAGAAAATCCCCTTCGGCAACAGTTGCATTCTGAAATTTAAGCGATTCACAACGTTCTAAAGCTTTTTGCGCTTCGATATCAAAAAGTTCGAAACATGAAAGGGTTAAGGCTTTATCACAGTCATTATTATGTAACGCTTGAACAAACACACCATCACCGCAACTTGGTTCTAAAACTGCTTCTGGCTGCTTTCCTAATGCCCATTTAGCTACGTAATCAGCCAAGTGTTGAGGGGTGTAGTATCCCCCTCGAAGTTTTTGTGTTGTTTGATCTGCTTTAAATTTCATTGTCTGCCTTTGAAAAAATTTTAATCAATTCAGTCTTTTTTTCTTCGATATGTTGTTGAGCTTTATCTACAAACCAGTCTTTAAGTGTTTGTTGATCAAGTGCAAGTATCGAATAAAGCGATTTCTTTAGCTCAGGATCGACTTCAAGAACGATACGACCTGATTCACCTTTTGCCATGAGTAAGTCACTTAACTTATGTAATATTGGTTATCTATATTACATAAGTAACATAAGGAATTAAAGATGAATTGTCCGTTTTAGTGGGGCAACTACACAAACCGCCAAAATTAGTCACATAATGAAATTATATTTGATAAATTAAATTCCAATTAACTCATAACATAAGCTGTTGACCCTACTGACCACCGCCGCTAATATTCCACTTACACTAATGATCCATCGCCTGCCAGGATCGCCTTCGGGTGGCGAAACAAAACTCTCGTAGCCTGAAAGAGAGAGCAAGAATTGCGGTACATTTGCGCACCTTTGGAAGCAGGTATTGTCAGACATAAACCCCTTGTCTGGTAATGAAGGTCTCTTAAACTAATAGATAACCCAAAAGGATATCTTTATCTTGTTACCGAAGTGTATTGAACGTAAGTTCATACACTGGCTTTTCAAATCAACATAAACCCTATTTTCCTTTATCTTCTATGAACAGCAGTATAGCTTTTGCGCATCCGTTCATACTTTTATCTATCCCTATTTGAATTATTCAACCGACAATTTTTCTACAGCTAATCCATTAACATGACTACCATGTGGCACTTAACCTTACGGCGTTTTGCTATGCCTGATGGCACTTCAACGTTCGCACGATTTTTGCTGACTGTTTACAGAACTCAAGGCGTCACTTTTGGCTGGTTTATCGCTGAAAGTGACGCCGCAGCAAAAGGACAACACACCCCTGATAAGCTCTGGCTTAGTTAACCACACAGTGAATCTGACACTGTATTTTATAGATTGAAAAAGTATCAAAAGGAGAAATTGACGATATCGAGGCTGGCCTTTAGTCGGTGGGGATGACCTGTTTATACAGGCGGAAGTACCGTGTACTCAACCGATACCCCGCAATACCTCAACTTGCGTTCACTTTGGCGCACAGATATCGATCAAGGGCAAAGCAGGTATTTTTTGTTTTGTCCGAACTGTCGCGCGCCAGAGATTGCATGTTGTCAGGTATAAGTAAGAAAATTAATGAACTGGTTGATTGGGAAATTAAGCATTTGGATCGCTGTCCGTTATGTTGAGTGGGTTTATAGTCGTTAAACTTAGCCGTTCGGTTATTGATTCAGATAAAACAATCAGTTAAAGTTTCCCCGCCATTGGCACAATCCAGTGGTAAGGTTTCGCAGCCTTGTAATGAACTATCCACTGGTAGGAAGTTTCTACCAGTGTGTCTGCTATCGCCTTTTCAATGGCGGTTCAGGTGGGGGAGGCTTCGGCCTCGCCGGTTGATAGTTCCCGGTACTGCGAACCCTGTCTGAATCGCCACCATCAATATTAATTAATGGAAGGGGTAGCAGGAATGAATAACAATATTAAAAATGATTGGCATCAGGCCGATATTATTGCTGCATTGCGTAAACGTGGTACAACTTTAGCGGCTGTTTCTCGTGAGTCGGGACTCAGTTCATCTACACTGGCAAATACTCTCAGTCGTCCCTGGCCTAAAGGTGAATGGATAATCGCGGATTATCTCGGTATACATCCCTCTGAAATCTGGCCTAGCCGTTACTTTGATATGTATGGTCAGTTAATTGAGCGTAAGGTTCGCGATAAATCTCAGGAGTAACCCGTTTTAATTTGTGATCTAGTTCATAAAAATGATAAATGTTTATATGAAGCCTTGAGCGTGAAATAGTAGCCAAATTTGACCATTTCCAAATCTCATGGCTTTTTTGCTTTAAAGTGATGATTAAACAGTTATAAACCTATTTCCACGTACAATCGACCAAATTTGATGTAACAAAATAATGTGGGGGTACAACTGGGGGTATGTAAGTTTTTTAATAAAATTAATTTATTAAATATTAATATGTTAACATGCCAGTATTGCGCTCTCCTCCCAACGAAAACTCCAAAATAACGCTCCATTAACGTCTACTGGCATCTATTGCAATGTACCCCAGTCAGGGGGATATATAGGGGTAACTATTGATAAATATAGGTAGTCAAATTGTCAGAACAGCTTTGCGTATGCTGATATTAACGGGTGTTCCCCTCTCGTGCGCGATGCGCCGATAAGATGCTTTGCTGCTCTTCTGTTTTTACCGATACAAAACGCATATTCGGTCGTGTCACCGCTTCACAAATCGCTTCCGCATCTGCTGCATCGTTTTTATTGGTTTTGACATAGGATTTAACAAACTGTAGAGCCATTAATTTTATCTTATGGCCAAAACTTCGCAGCTTGCGTGCCCAATAATGCGCCCCACTACAGGCTTCCATACTAATAAGGCAAGGTGGAAGGTTGATGAAAAACGTCAGCATTTTCGCGCGTGGTAGCTGTTTTTTAAGCCCCGTTTCATCCTGTGCATCAACGTCATGGACCTGAAAGACATTTTTTGCCAGATCGATACCAACCGTTGTAATCTTCATGGTGGACGCTCCCGTTATTAAATGGCTGTGTTTAATACACTGCCATTTTGGCACACTGATGCCGCTTGAATGGGGCGTCCATCCCATTATTTCCTCCGATTTAGAATACCCTATCGTTTTTCTATTCAGTCTCTTTAACCGGGTACGATGAGTTAAATTGTTTTTTTCTAAACGTTGGGTGAACGTCTTCCCAGTAAGATGTTTTTCTTCAGGAAGGGAACCATAAGTGGAATAATTATCTGTACAGTAACACTGGATATTAAAAGGGGTTAAAAGTGCGAGAAGTTTGTCTAATGGGCTTCTGATACGGTCACCAAAAACATGGGCGACTACCCGCTTTAGCCGGGATCCCAAGCATACCAGAGCCAGCGCGGGTTTTCCTTGCTACCGACAAAGGACCCTTGCTCATCGATTTCACAAATGAGCTGAATATCACGTCCATCAAGAGGAAGCGTTGTCACGTTTCGGGGGTTGAGTTTTTAAGGGTTTTCATGACCGTTGCCGTCGCGACTTTCAGCACACGGGCAGTATCGCGGACACCGGTGTTATTCATTGCCATATCGACAGTTTGTTCTTTAACACCGGGTTTGCAAGCTCGGTAGGTGTATTCCAGCTGAAAGACCTTGCAGCAGGCATAGCAGCGATAACGGGGATGGCCTCCGTTTCCTTTCCCATGTCCTTTGACTGCGAGCAACTTTGGGAAGATATTCAGGATGTGCGGAAAAAACAAATAACAGGAGGTAAGATGGGAAAAATAAAAGAAAAGATTAGGCAACGTTTTTTACGGAAGTATCTTAAAAAAGATTGGCAACTTTTGAAGGAAAAACTGATTGGTTGATTTTTTGTTTTTTAAATTTATATGTTGTTATTGTTTTATATTTTATGGAAATAATTATTGGGATTTTATATATGGATGATGAAGTGATATTTAATAAATATGAAATACTTAATGGAAATCTATTAAAATCCAATGCATCACATGGTATGCCATATTTGATGCTTGCACAAAAAGATGGAGAGTGTTTTTTAATAAAATATTGGCTTAGAGTAATAGAAAGTGACGATGATATTCTTGAAAGTGTATGGCAACATGAGCTGAGACAATTGCAAAGGTTAAAAGGATACCCTGGTGTAGGTGACTATATTGTTTATCCTATTGAAGCAAAAAAATCGGTCACGTATTCAATTCGTTGATGGTTATGTATAATCGCCATTTTTCGGAGAAATTAAATGGCGACGGTTGAGGTAAAATGTCGATTTTGTCAGCAAATTGAATGTGTTAAAAAGCATGGCAAAGGCGATGCAGGGCACCAACGCTATCGCGGTTTCTCCTGCAAACGAACCTTTCAACTTGGTTACGCCTATCGAGCGTGGCAAGCGGGTATAAAAGAACAAGTCGTTGATCTTGCTATGAACAATGCAGGTATCCGTGATACTGCCCGTGCATTACATATCAGTATTATTCTAAATCACCCGAAATACACGATAAGGTCATTGGCACGTTCATTGAGCGTGAATGCTATATTTAATACTAATCAACGGATTGAATACGTAACCCATCTTTCTTTTCAGAAAAATAAATTGGAATAAAAAAGTAAAACAAAACATTAATATTATGTATTATATTTTACCTATCATCAGTAGTGATAAAGAAAAATTATAAATATTTGGTTGAAATAAGGGAGTTTATTATGATAGATCGGGATTTTAAACATTTGAGTTCATTGCTTGATGATTTTTTTTCTGATGATGAGATTTGCAATAAGTTTCGCCTCCTTGAACAAGGAAATATCACAGGTTGGGAAGTATGGCTTCAAGTTGAATTTTCTTATATGCTTTCTCAAACAGAGCATGAATGGTGGAGGGAATACGCATTTAAATGCGATAATAGAAAAATAAAGGATCAAAATCACCTAAAACCTGACTTCATTTTAAGAAAAAAGGGATGGACTTTGGATACATATATGGCCGTTGAGTTTAAACAAAATACGAATCCAACTGTATGTGTCAAAAATATGGTTTCTGATTTGGATAAGATAAGCAAAATTAGAAAATCTGAGGTTAAACTAAGAAGTATTTGGGCTGTTGGTGTGACTAAAGGGATAAGTTCTACTAAATTAGATAGCCTTGTAGAACAATATTTATATGATGATGTTTATCAAACTAAAAGTAGAAATAAACATATTCAATTAAAGCAGATAGGTGAAACCCCTTTTTATTACGTTATTATGTAATTATATTCATATAATATTATGTGAATATAACCGAATACTTTTTGTGATCTTGACCATAGATTTCAAGCAATATAGTGGTGGTAGATAAACAAGTCCCCAGAAATATAGTTTACTATAGTGACTGGGGCAATAAAAACAGCTAAGAAATGGCAATCTTAATGATAAAATTATAGGTAGTTAAGTCATTTCATGGCCTAGTTTAAGGTAATTTTCTAATCCTAGCTTCCACAACCACCCCGACAATATTCACATGATGATTACTAAGGGAAATCATGTTGTATTGAGGATTTAATGGTTTTAAAAACGTATCATATCCTTCTGTAATCAGTTGCTTGAAAGTCAGTTCTTTCTCTCTATCGAGTTTTGCTACGACTAAGTTGTTGGGGACTGGTTTAACTTCTGGATCAACTAAAATGATCATACCCTGCGGTATGCTTAGCCCATTTGGCGACACCATTGAATCACCTTTTACTTCCAGCCAAAAAGCACGTTGTGAGCATTCAATAGAAGTTTCATATACCTTTGCGATGCGGTTTGTCTGGTATTTTGGTGTGAGATCTTCGCACCAATTACCTGCATTTATCCAGTCGAGTAGCGGGTATTGCTTGCGATAGGGTATCTGACTAGCAAATGCAGCATTATCACCATAGAGAACAGTGACGAGTTTCCTTGCTTGTTTATCCAGCGATGGGCTGAAATCTGCAATCTGAACTTCCAATTTTTGGGCAAAATAGGTTGCCATCTCCAAGTTGAGGGCGTTTATCCCGTTGAGATAGTGTGAAATTGCACTTTGTGTCTTGTCAATTTCTTCTGCAAGTATTTCCTGAGAGATGCCGAGCTGCTTTTTCTTGGCCTCAAATAGCTCTTTTAAGCGTGCTGCATCTGCAAGTTGTTCTGTTGTGAGTTTCTTTTTCATGAGTTCATTTTAATACCAATGCTATTGAAATGATAAATACTAAAAGTATTTATATATTTAGTACCTTGAGTATTATTTTGAGCAATCATGACTCCCGATTTCGCCGATGGGGCAGGCTTGAGTGCGAAAGCATCCAAAGCTGGCAGTATTACTTTTAGGGTATGAATTTTTCCCGGCAACCCGGCAAGGATGCCGCCAAATGTTATCCGGGATGAAATCCTTTGGGCCATTAATCAGGCTGGGAATTGAATGTACAGGATCTTATGGCGCGGGTTTACTGCGATATCTCCAAGCCGCGGGGATTGAAGTCCTGACGGTCACCGCTCCCGATAGAATGGAACGCCGGAAACGGGGGAAAAGCGATGCAGTTTATCTGCACACTGGCCCTACGCTACCTGGAATGACAGGATGAGATTAGTGAGCTGGACGTCATGATAGCCGCCATCGTTGATGATCTTGCACCGGAACTGCTCAAATGCAAAGCGGGTCGGGGAAGGCCATTCAAAACTTGAGGCAATACGTTGCTTAAAACGCTATATATCGAGGGAGGTCTTTACTTTATTGCGTAATCGTAACCGTCAGATCAATAGCATACAAATAATGACTTGATACTTAGAAGGGCATCAGCGGGAGCCAATACACGAGTCAGCAATACCGGGACTTACTCCGCAGCGATGTTATGAGAGCGGGTCAGGAGGATGTTGGGGCGTGTTGGGATAATGCTGTTGTTGAACGTTTCTTTGGCAGTTGAAACGGGATTGGTTATTCAAAACCCACCACGAAAACCAGACGGAAATGAAAAAAGATGTCCTGGATTATCGGCATGATTACGATTTAACCCGATTGCACACAGCCAATAATTATTTAACGCCCGTGGAATATGAAATGGCCTTCAAAAAAGTGTCCGATTTTTCTTGAGCAGAACAGTGAGTGGAGGTATCTCTACAGTTGAAATAAAAATGCCACCGGCCCATGTGCGTTGGGTACGCAATAGGAACGGGGTGGTAGCATGGGTTATCAACATTCCTTTAATCACTCTGAGAATGGGCAAAGAAATATTGACTTTCATTTTATACGTTGACTAATTGTTAAGTATTATTGGTTTATTGTTAGGTGGAGCTAATATTATTAGGCTTATTAATCTTCGATAATAACGTTACACGTGGAGAGTAAAATGAAAAAATATCTTCTTCCTTGTCTATTGACAGGTGCTGCTCTTTTAGCTTCAATGCAGACTTATGCTCATTCTCCCAGCGCACCATCGATTGGCCCTGTATGCGTTCTAACACCCACAGGGGAACATTGCGTAATACCCTTTCCTCCACAACCCATAATTCCAATTCCCCCTATATTCCACCGACAAATTAACCAAATTAAACATACTAATAAAATCGAGTAGGACGGTTCATTTTTGCCGTCCTCTCATCACTCACCCACACTGCGTCCTGACATTCTCCTGCAACCCCAGCATCATTTGCTCTGCGGTGGCAATGCGTTCTCTGTTTCGCAATACGTGATTTACTCCCCATGTATTTCACTGCTCCCCCCCCTCTCTGTTGGTTCCACCAGAAAATAAAAAAGGCCACGCCAAAACCGTCAGTATCGTTTAACAAAGAGTGAATGCTACAAGGTTGTGAGGGCAACCGTTGTGATGAAAATGATCAGGTAAGACCGTGAGTCAGCGAATCTCATCGCAGTCGCAGTATTGTAGGAAATGATTTAATATTTACCGTATTATACAGCAAAACAATGAAGGAGAACCTTAATGAAGAACTACAATAATCAAGGAGAACAATGATGTATAAAATTGATTGTAATTCATATCGTTCAACCAAAAGTTTTAACAGACGTTCCCGTTTTTTAGTTATGCACTATACAGCCTTGAACTTTGAAAAATCTGTCCAGGCATTGACAGGGAAGCTAGTCAGCGCCCATTACTTAATTCCAAATCCAGGTGATCCGACTTATCAAGCGGCCGGGTTTGATAAAATTCACATATTCAATTTGGTCGATGAACTTGAAAGAGCTTGGCATGCTGGAATAAGTTCTTGGGCAGGACGAGAAGGGTTGAATGATACATCCATTGGTATTGAGATTGTGAATGAAGCTAGAAATAGTTCTGGTGTTTTCACTTTCCCACCTTATCATCCTGATCAAATCGTTGCGATTAAAGAGTTGGCCATAAATATCTTACAACGTTATCCGGATATTAAGCCGACTCATGTTGTCGGACATTCAGATATTTCATGGCAAAGAAAAACGGATCCAGGCCCATCTTTCCCGTGGAAAGAGTTATATGATGCGGGAGTCGGAGCATGGTATGATGAAGAAAAAAAGCAAAAATATATTGAGCAATTTGAGCTTGGTTTACCTGATGTTATTGAGGTTTTAGAAAAATTCAAACGCTATGGTTATGATATTACCGGAACAGAAGAAGAAGAAAATTTTCAATCTCTAATCAAAGTGTTTCAAATGCACTTTCGTCCGTCACTTTATGATGGTGTAATAGATATAGAAACCATTGCCATTTTATATGCCTTGGTTGAAAAATACTTTGATAATAAATCATAAGTTCTGATGAAATAGGCTTTATAGATTGCAAGTTGCAGTTCACTAATTGAACTGCAACTTGAAAGAAGAGGGATAGAGAAATTGTTTTATTTGTCACTGTTTTCATCGGTATTTTGATATAAAAATTAATTGTCCAATGTATCCTTCCTTTATCAGTTATTATAATCTATTAATTGAAAATCCTGTATTCAGAGAGCATGTTATGGTTTCTTATGAAAAGTTAAGAGTAACCTGAATATACATATTATCATCCAGATGATCGTTTTATTACTGTTATTTATTCCACTATCAGGTAACCAGAAGTCAAAGTAACACTCTGGTTTTTTAAGATGTTTATGAAGCCTTGTGATTTTTACCCTTGATGAAAAATTAAAATTTATTAGGAATAAAACACGAAGTTAAATTAAATTATTTTATATCACTAAGTTTGGCATGGTTGAAATTATATATCTATATAACAATGTGATATAAAATGGTTTTTTGTTTCTTAATGAAATAATTGAAAGCATGATTTTTTATTAGGCATCTGATATTATCCGATAAGATGTTATTGAATTTGGTAATTTACCATCTATCTTTTAATTTACTATTTATCAGTTCTTGTTTAATCTAATTATCGAAATGTTTAGATTGAAATGAAATTTATTTTCTGATCACAAAGCTGGAGTTTTAAAGCTATTATTACAAGTTTGGGTATGGTGATTTTTAAAAATATAAGATAAGGATTATATCATGCGTTCTTCGTGACAGATCGGTTTGATTATCAGATTCCAACTGCGAATTTCTCAGATCAAATTTTGCAAAAAAATGCGACTGAGCTAGTTTCATTAATAAAGGATTATGTAAACTCTGATTCGATTAAAGTACATTGATTTATTTTAATTTAATATGAAGAAGTGTCTATGTATATAGATTACTTATTTAATGTCTAAATATAATCTAATTAAATTTATGTGACTATTAAGATATATCTTAAAATTTAAAATTAACTCAATTATTTTATAATTATATATTTTTTAAGTTAAGCCTCTTGTTTTACATGAGATGTAAAGATAATTTATTCACTTTTTGATAAAAACTGATTTTTTTGTAACAAATTGAATTTTAATTAAATTTATAACAAATGTAGTCTTTGTGTATATGATTGGTTTTTATTATAGAAAGTTGAATTATGAATATAGGGCTTGTATATTATGCAAGCTTTATTCTGATAGAGCGAATACATCGCATAAATGAAAGAGAATCTTTACTTATAAAAAAAATACTATTGACAGCCGCTATTACTGCGGGAATATCTATACTTGCTTTTAATGCCAACGCCAGCCATAGTAATAAAAATACTATTTCTTTGGGTTATGCTCAGAGCAATGGATCGTTAAAAAATAATCTTGAAATCTATCATAATGATAAGAAGATGGATACAAAGCAGCATGGGTTAAACTTGAAATATCGCTATGAATTTAATGAACATTTTGGTGTTATCGGCTCATTAACTTATACTCAATATATACATAAGTATGACTATTTTGGGTCATCCTCAAAATTCGAATGGAAAAATACTTCTTTGATGGCTGGTCCAACATATCGCTTTAATGATTATATTAGTGCATATGGGTTGATTGGTGCGACCCATAATAAAACAGGGTTTTCTGAAGTAAAAGATAAGCATATTCAGACGAAAACATCACTATCTTATGGCGCAGGATTACAATTTAATCCTGCCTCAAATTGGGCTATAGATGCTTCATATTCATATACCAACTTAAAATACGCTAAGCTTGGTACTTGGGTATTGGGTGTTGGTTATCGTTTCTAAGTTATCTTTACTTATACTGTTATTTTTTCTTTAGTTATAAACTTCATTTTGAAATTTACTTGACTTTTAATGAGAAATTTTTAGATGCTCATTTTTGCCCGAATTCTTAGTGATAAGATTTGGGCTTTTTATTATTGATATAATATATATTCATGTGATTTAAAATTTATTGGATATATAAGCCAGATTTTTCAGAATGGTAGTTCAATGAGTAGTGCGTAAATAACGAAATAGGAAGGAAGAGCTGTATCAACGATAAAAAACCAGTTCTTTTTTGAACTGGCTTATCTCTGTACTGTGACAGAGCTTACATAAAGCGAGTTGCTGACAACCGGATAACAACGCTGTGTACGTTTGAGAGGAAAGATTTTACAGATTTCATGATGATTTCCTTTGAGGGTTATAAATTGTGATTTACTTCACGAAAACCTAAATTCTGAGGAGAATTTTATGCTCAAAACAAAAAGAGTCAAGATATTTATTAAAATATTTTTTTAAAAATTAAAAAAATTTGCAATACTGGCTAATCGACTGAAATTTAATGATTTATTTTTATTTTGTTTTTCTGTTAGCCCGTTGCAATTGTAACTCCAGTGATTTTTTCTTCATCTATACTTGATATATGGATTGTTTTCTAGACAAAAAGCAACCCTGATACTCGATCTAATTGTGGAGAAAATGAATGGAAATCAGTGAAAGCGGCATTAATAAGCTCAAGAATTACGAAGGATTGAGATTGAGAGCATATTCAGATCCTGCTACTGGAGCGGAGCCATGGACAATCGGATATGGTCATACAAGGGGAGTAAAGCCTGAACAAGTGATTACTGCGCAGCAAGCTGACGCGTTTCTGTATCAAGATCTTGTTCCTATTTATGGAGCTATTCAGCGGTTGGTTAAAGTACCTCTAACACAAGGGCAATTTGATGCTTTGTGTTCGTTTATTTTCAATTTGGGAATTGGTAATTTTACTCATTCAACATTGTTGAAAAAATTGAATGTAGGTGATTACCAAGGTGCAGCAGGGGAGTTTTTGAAATGGGATCACGCCGATGGGCATGAGTTAGCAGATTTACGTGTGCGAAGAGAATCTGAGCAGCAAACATTTTTATTATAAAATATTCATTAGATTTCAAGGTGCAGTGCCGCCTGTAACACTGCAACTTGAAAGATGATGGATATAAAGCTTGGATTTGATGGCGCTATACATGACCAAGCTGTCACTAATAGATTAATTGAATAAATGCTCAATATGATAAAGAGTAATTTTTTGAGTAGCCCATCAATCATAAAATAAATAACTAAATTTCTAAGGCTCCATGTTGCAATACAACACGATAACCATCAATATCTTCGAAAGTTTTTCCACTCTTATCCCAATAAGGATTATAAGAAGGAACCGGGATAAATCCGGCACCTAACATTAATTTTATCTGTTCCTGCCATTCAAGTTCATTTTCTATATAAAATACTAATAAATTATCTTCGGTTGGAGCTTTACCAACAAGTGTATTGTGATGATGAGTGAATTCAAGATGCCAGGAGTGGTTGGGATGTCCTAACATAATACCATCAAAACTATCGTGATCTTTGAATTCGCCTAGTATGGTGAAATTCAAACCACGACAATACATTTCTGCAATTTTAGTAAGGTTATCTGTTGGTCTGGCAATTCTAAGAATAGTTGATTTTTTCATATTTTTTCTATATGTAGAATTGGATGGAGGAATATATCTTATCTGAAAATAATTTGTTTTTTTAGGGAAAAGTGCTGATAAATAGTCAGCACTTTTTATATTTACATGATACTTATAAATAAAATGTTATCCTCATTAAAAAATATTATTTAATGTCAACATCAATAACTTGATAGAAGGCATTACCAGTATCAGAAATTGTCCATACGCCGAGAATAACATTATATCCTGAGCGGTCAGGAACATCACAGTTTAACGTAACATTTTGGGCTGGGCTTTTCCCATGATCAAAACGCTCGCAGAAGGGTTTTAAATCAAATTGAGCGCGTGTTAGGGGTTTATTTGGATCCCAGTCGGGTTTAGTAATAAAGAATTGCCACGAGGTAGTACTATGACGGGCTGTTATTGTCCATTTAAAGGCGTTGCTTCCTTTATTGATAATAACATGATGCCAGCGGTCTGCACTTTGTTCATTGAGTTGTTTAAATTGACCAACACCACCGCTGGCAATTTGTCCATCTGGTGGTCCTCCTTGAGGGAAGCCTTTGGGGCCTTCAACTGACTGTGGTTCATACATGATAGGCCCACAGTTTTTATTGATGTCTTTTTGACATAAAAGTGCTCTGCTTGGTGGTGTATCAATATATCCATGATTCGAATTTGGTTTGGCAATACTAGAAAGTGGGATCGCACTAAAAGCCGTCAATCCCACCAAAAGTAATGACTTTTTAATGTTCATGGTGAATTTCCTATTTTTTCCATACTTGACTGTAAAATAAGGGAATTGAATTTTTATTGATATGTTAATTAGTTTGTGAAATTTAATTTATTTCTTACGGTAATGCACAGAAATATTTATAACAAAATTAGTTAATTATAAATACTTAATTTATGATAGGGGTATGCCAGAAAGACAATAGTGAGAAATATGGTTGTCACTGGCTTTGGCATGATTATGGATGATAGGAAAAATCCTATTTTATAGATTTTTAATAATAAAAATCCCTCCCTGAGTTCAGGGAGGGAAAGAGCGAAATAAAAATAAGAAGCAAATGAGGGCGTACTAAGCAAGTGTAATTTTTAATACACATAATTTAAAGTAGACCTAAATAGAAGAATATGCAATAAACTAACCTTAAAAAAAGCAGAGGTACGATATTTTTGCGATTATAATACGGGGTATTATCAATTTAATAAACTAAATGGTAAAGATTATCGAAGCTAAGTATTTTAAAATCAATGAGTGAATTTTGTCATCAGAAAGAGGTGTTATCCTTGGTGAACAAAATAAACTTTTTCGCTTGAAGTAATACTCTTGGTGAGATCTATGTAAGCTCTAAATTCAACTTTAATGGATAAAAAATAGCCCCGTGATGGGGCTTTTTATATTATTTCAGTTGTTCAGGGCTTACCCCTAATTTTTCTATTACCGCTTTAAGTTCTTCATTGTTTTTCAAGTTATCTTTGCCGTACTTAGAGAGATTTGAAGAAAAACATTTTTGGTCGGTGATGCTGCACGTTTTAAAATCATTCGTCACCACAGAAGCAAGCTTAACGAAAAGAATTATTTTTTTATCATATTCGTTTGCTTTGCTTGGATTTTTTAAAGCTTTACTCACAGATGAAGCAAGTTTATCAATCAGCTCATCGATCGCAACTGAAATTGGAGTGCAATCTCTGACTGACGGAGAACCTATAATGACACTCCCACCAACGCAAGCATATTTAACCTTCTGATTTTTACTTAATTCAGCAGCAAGATCTCTATATTTTCTGTCGAAATTGACATGAACCTTATTAAATATATCACCTGTTTTTAAGGTAACAACTGGAATATCGCCAAAGCTAGAATCTATAGAATCAACAATACCAGAGATAATAATTTTCTTACTTTTGTAGGTCTTATCACCTTTAGCTTCATTAGCAGCATAAACTTTTTCCATTTCTCTAGCTGATACAACTAAGTATTCCGTATCCAGCTGTGTATCTCCTCCATTAAAAGCAGTCTCCACTTCATCGTGAATCATGTTATTAATGGCTTTTGATTCATTTTCAGTAAACTTAATTGCATTATTGGATGATGTTATTGCAGGAGAAGCATCCCCCTCTGGTTTATCTTTATCCTTACCAACAATAAGTCCAATTACGAACAGGGCAACAAACACTATCCCTACCCATTTCAATACTTTTTTCATTTAGATACCTATTTTTATTAAGTTAGATAATTATTTTAATTGCATATTTAAGCACCTAACGTCAAGTTTTGTTGGTGTTTTTCTATACAGTTATCGTGCGATTATAAAGCCCCATAAGGGGCTTATCTTACAATTAACTCGCTATTGCGGTTTGTTTTTTACTTGCTCTTTTCTTTAAAATCATTGAAATGATAAGTGCCAATACAAAAAGAACGATATGGAAGCCAACATAGAACCAATAAAGCCCTACGCCATCTTCACCATTACTGTGCATTGTGGCAGCGGTAGCCATAATACTTGGCGATAAAAAGGCCGTAGAAATGACATTAATACCAAATGTCACACTGGATAATGTTGGACTCTTGTAAAATGCGATAAGCGCAAAAACACTACAGAACATAGCGATGAATATGCCACCAACAGGAATAAAAATAGACAGAGCAGAAAATATAAGAGCAATAATAGCTAATGCTTTCATTCTTAAACATCCCTAATTAAGGCGCCAAGATGTTCAGAAGCCTACCACATGAAAGGCTGGGTTAATTCCCCATAAGGGTATTATATTCACCACCATCTCGGCATTGTTAAATTTAATTTTTACTTGCATTCGCTTTATTTAAGCGATTTATTTGTGGTAGCGGTTCTGACACCAACAAGAATGATATTTTCTTATTTGATTTTTGTCAAAAAAAACATGCAATTAATCACTAATGGGATTAGTTATTCACTAATGCATAATTTGTGCATTCAAGTTCTTGAGCAATGCCATCAGCAGAATATTACCCCGCATTTTCTGGTGAAGGAGCTGTAATATGTTGTTTAATTTTTATATCTCCTTATCTAATCATCATCTATTACTGCTATTTTTAGTAGAATTTGCAATAAACTAACCAATCATGGAACCATTCCCAGCATTAACAGTAGCAGTAATCTGTTCTAACTGAACAGCTTCATCTTTGACGTCTCGCAAATTATTTATCCACTTAACTACTTGCCCGATAGTTTTATTGTAATACTCCATCACCCAATTAAATGCTGCTTGAAATGGTTGTTTAATTCGTTCCTTCATCTTAGAGAATCACTTGCCGATGTCACCAACAAACTTGCTTATACTCTTCTCATTCAGCCCAAACAAGCTAAGAATGAACTTGAACGCCTCTTTAAACTGTGTGGTTATCAGGTTAAATACCTTGCCTAGCTTCTGAGTCCATAAAGTTCGCCTGACGATGCTCATAAGTGATGTTAAGTTATCAAGAAAAATTAATTGCAAATTGCTCACCATAACCTTCCAATAGCGTATTTAGCTCATACTCCATTGTATCTTGAGTCCAGGTGATAAAACGTCGCCAGTGGTATTTGGCTTGTTTCCAGACGATTTCAATCAGATTCAGC
>NZ_JAQRFN010000011.1 GCF_028598555.1 Xenorhabdus anantnagensis | reverse complement strand
CAACTTAAGCACTTCAAGATTATCGCCTTCAATAAACAGGTTTTCCGTCGTATCCCAGTTAACACTCTCTTCCTTGCATGGACGTAGCGTCCCTGTTGATGGCGTCTGAGCAATTTGACGCGCGCGGGTTTTACCCTGCCAAGTGAAGTTATAGCGCTCATCTGAATCATCAACGACTTCACCCAGCACCGCTTTTAAAGCGTCAAAGTCGATTTTCCCTTCAAAAAATACCTCAGGGAAAAGTTGCTTAAGTTGGTCGACATTTTCTTGGGTGATATCCGCGCTCTTAGATTCAGGGTCGTTCAGGGTGATTTGTTCAATGGTCATCAGGGGCATTCCATTTATTGACAACTGAGCAAAACAAAAAAGCCACGCCATGCGCAGCCTTGAATTGGTTATCCGTGATCAAATGGGATTTTGAACTACCTAGGATTATTAGGTAGTTGGGTTGTAAATTAAAAGATTTCACTCACCATATAATTTTTAATAATCAACTTCATTTATCTTTTATTTATCTTTTATTCATATCTTATCCGAAATAAATCAGTTCTGGTTTTAATTCCGTTTAGTTGGGCATCTATATAATGCTTCATATTACACCAGAGTCATTTTAATTCTGTTGTGAGAATACCTAAAACCGACTGACTTATATTGAGGATATTTAACATTATGAAGCGATTTGCAAAGGTTTTATTTAGCCTTGTATTGGTATTACTTCCCTTTTCGGGACACAGCTTTCAAGCGCCAGATACGGCGACAAACATACATCAAATCTCACTCACCAAAGTGGGTTGGTTGGACTGGTTTGGTGATTCAAGTGATCTTAAGCACTTTTACCCATCAATCAAGGATGCGCCAAACTATCCGAAAGGGTTTCATAAGGCTATTCATGGAAAGACAAGAAACACTGTTGATAATAAGGAGTTATTGCATAAGTTAAGAATACATAAAAGTGGAAAGTGGTATAAGGTCTATCTGGATGGCATGGTTAACAAACAAAAATTATCGCTCCATTATTTTGAGCATCAAAGTGGTAGTCCAATCTATGGGCTGAAAATTTATTATAACAAGTGGAGTAATAAGAATAGCAAGCTTAAATAGTCGTCCCATTTTACTTCTGAGTGTGCTATACCTCATCGAAAAAACGAATATCTATTGATGAGCTGGAGGTGCAAATATGGATTTTTATTATCGAATTGAAGATAAGCATGCTGGTAAACTTATTAGTTTTATAATCTTAGGCGTCTTGTATTCTCTTGAGAGAAAATTAATATCTACTGAAGAGGCAGACGGTTTTATATTCGCGCCTTATGTTTCTCAAACACTGGAGGAGCTAAAAGCAGATGATGAGTGTGTTGATGTCAAAACATTAGCTAAGATTATTATTGCCGGATGTGAACTTGACGATGTAAGACGGATATGCCCTGAATTCCTGACACAATCAATTCAAGAATTGATTGAAAGGACATTTTCCGTAATTGAAAAAGGTAAAGCAATTGGGTACTTAGTACAAAACGAAGTTAGTACAATCGAAAGAAAAAGTAAGTTACGAGACCAATAATGCAGCAACATAAACCCGACCTGACAGTTACCCATTCTGTAATGGATGCAAGGGTGACTGTCATCTTTTTGAGACCGAGTCCTAGGTAACAAAAACCCCGCCGAGGCGAGGTCTGATAATTCAATAAGCTGTGTGACATTGTTATCACTTTTATCACAATAGCAGCATTTTTACGATCGTAAAGCTATTTTCAAAAATTACTGCATAATTGATGCGCGCTAATATTCATTGGCTCTTTTTGGACACATTTGTCCATTTCTAATGGGATATCTAACATCATCAGCATCCCCTCAATCATCCCCTCAGCTTTTTGTAACCTCTTCCCGATATGCGTATCAGAACACTCATGATCACTCGCTAATTGCATAAAGGTTTTACCGAATACGTAATACTCGAACAGTAAATCATGGGCATCACTATTTTTCTGATTCAGCCTTGCCATGCAGTTGGAAATGATGATGGCGTCGTCATCACAACACTGAGGGCGGGATTTCACTCTGTTGGGTATCAGCCCCTTGAACCCTGCGGCAATTGAGGGCCAGTTAACCGCTTCACGATTATCCGCCGCCCACGCTCCCCAGCGTTCTAATACCATCTGAATATCACGCATTATGCTGTCTCCCGCTGCTTTTTCGTAAATTCCAACTGTCGGGCCTGATCGCCGTTCTGGAGCAGGTCGTTAAAATCCCCGTTATCACTCCAGCGGACACTGACCCTTTCCAAGTCGTTATTCGCCTTTAGGTTTTTAGTCGCGCACGCCATGGCCGCTGCATGGCCTGTGGCGCTCCAGTCCGTATCCGCGAAGATAATGAGATGCTTAACGCCACGAGGGGCGATAAATTTCGCCATGTGTCCGGCGTTCATCGTTGACCACGTATTCACCCCGTAAACCTGCTTATAGGACAGTGCTGTCTCAATGCCTTCGGCGATCCCCAGCGTGGAAGCTACCGGAAACATCCGAATCGCCACCGATTCAGCGTGCGCCAGATAGCTGTCTTCCTGTAGTGACATCATTTTTTTGGTCACATCTAAAGGCGCTTTCCGATCCCCATCCAGATAGGTTCGGTGCAGGTAACATAATTGACCGCGTGAGTCTATCGCCAATGCCCACATCGCCTGATAATCCCCTTGGTATGTCGGCTGCTTTTTACAGAAGCGGATTTGTTCAATAGGCTGATTGCTATAGATCCCCCGGCTTTGAAGGTATTTTTCTGCCGAGGTGCCTTTCAGTTCCGGCATGCGTGAGTAAAGGGTGATTATCTTTTGGCGGTTATCTGCAACCGTACTTGTTTTAGGTTTTGGTGTGACCTTATCGCGCTGAATACCCAATAGCTGATCAATCTCATCCGCCAGCACCTTAAATTCTTTGCCCTGCGTCAATCTCAGTAGTGCCCAGCCGTCCCCGGCATGGCAGGTGCAAATGAATGTTCCGCGTCCGTCACGGTCATCAATGCGGAATTTGCCCTTTTGCTTACAGATTGGGCACTTCCCTTTAAAGTGTTTCTTGCCTGTCACTGGCGGTAATTTGTAATAGGCGAAGATTTCAGGCCAGTGACCAATAACCGCCTCGGTCGTTTTTATTCTGTTCACGGTGTGTCTCCCTGATGTGGCTGAATGCCTAATTTTTCACGGATATCGCGCACTTTTTGATGAGCAACCTCAAGACGCATTTCCTGCTGTTCGTGGCTGGACGGCTGCGTTTGCTCTGCTTTCTTGCGGCTTTTCACCCAGGCAATCTGTTTGTGCTTAATGAAGTTATTCACTTCCGGTGTCAGTTCTTGCGGGGTATCGTGGAACCCGCGCGGCCAGACGCCGAACTTGTCTTTAAACGTGTTGGATACCCAGCCGTCACTGACAGTCTTGCCCTGTGAGGCGCGCTGGTTCTGATAACACTTCAACTGGGAATAGAAACTCTGCTTTTCGTCCTGTGTGTAGACGCGTGCTTTCTTGTCGAGTTTTTTGAGGGTGCGGCTGGTATCAACATCAATGTCCTCCCCCACCAGCGGCTTAAACCCACACTTCGGGCAGACATAGACACCCGCAGGCTTCATGTAGTGGCAGGAGGAACATTCTTTCGGTAACTTCTCCTGCTTCTCCTGCTCCCGGTAACTGGAACTGGACTTCATGCCATCATTCTTGCGGGGCAGCTCGTCATATTCGATGTCGTCGGGGTAACCGAGGCGGTGGACAGAGCCGGAGTGATCCAGAATGATGCATCGGTCTTTACCCTTGGCAGTACGCAGGCCTCTGCCGATTGACTGCAACCAACGGATCTCTGACTTGGTGGGACGGGCGTAAATGATGCACCGGACATCACTGTCAAAACCCGCCACGAGAACTCCAATATTGACGATGATTTTCGTCGCACCCTGTTCAAAGCGATGGATGATTAGATCCCGTTCATCTTGGGGCGTGTTGGCGGTCATCACCTCAGCATTGACCCCGGCACGATTGAATTCGACCGTGATAAAGTTGGCATGGCTGACATTCACACAGAAGCAGATAGTGGGCTGATTTTCTCCCAGCTTAAGCCAGCTACTGACCACATCCCCGACCAGATCAGCGCCGCACATGATTTCAGCTATTTCATCTTCCTTGTAGTCGCTGCCGTAGTCGTCATTGCGGGCAGACTTCACCTTGCTTAAATCGGGCTTGGTGGGGGAAACTCGTAAGGACTCAGGTCGCCACGCTGGATTAATTCTTTTATCGTGGTGGGCTTTATCAGCTTCTGATAGTAGTGACCCAAGAACGGTGAGAAAGGCGTGCCTGATAATCCCACCACCTTACAATCCGTTTCCGAAGTCAGCCGGGTAATTTCTTCCAGTATCTTTTTACGTTTCAGGTGCGCCTCATCAATCACCAGCAGATTAATGTCTTCGGGAAAGTCACGGCGGATCAGTGTGTCAGCCGAGGCAATCTGAATCAGCTTTGACGGGTCTTGATTCGGGTGGTCACGCCAGATATACGCGATTTCATCCTCCGGCAAGCCATACTCGATAAAGCGCTGGGCAGTCTGGTTTATCAGAACAAGGTATGGGCAGATCATCATGACCTTCATCCCCTTGGATATAAAACCGTCTGTGATGAAGGCAGATAAACCTGTTTTGCCTGCGCCTGTGGGGGCATAGACCATGAAAGAATTGAAGTTCTTCCAGTCCCGACGCAGCATGTTCAAGGCACGTTCTTGGGCAAAGTTGGGGGTAATCGTTAGCATTCTTTCGCCCCCTGTTTATTTTCCTGCGTTACCGTGCGATACTTTCGTGCAGGTAACTCTTCGTTGGTGCCTGTTGCAAGAGCCGAATCAGTCTTACCTACCAAAGTGTCGCTGTTCGGTTTCTTGCACCCTCTTACACTTCCATTCTTAGTTAACATTGATACCCTCACTTGAGTAATTTCCACTGCCAGAGGACAAGCCTTTTTCTTATTCCCATTTGGACGTCTAGCCATCTGTCCCGTTTTGTAACCCCTACAGTGATCTACATTAAGATCTGAGTTCTTCCTTCTGGCTGTGCCTTCCCTAACACCCCTTTCAAAGATCACCCCCCCTTTATCCCCCCCTAGAAAGTTTTCCCCTCTTCCCCGTGTACTATCAAACTGATACATCGATGTACTTTCTAGGGAGTACAACCTCACAACTAAACTGGTCACTTTGTCGATACCTCCATCGGCTGCTCCGTATAACCCTGTGCCGCCCTCTCATACTTCACAACAAACTCTCTGAGCCGGACATTTGCTGCCCGTCGCGCTGTGTTGTCTTTGCGGTATGACACGGGTTCCTCATCCCATGCTGCTTGATAGACTTCCGAATACTTCGCGGTGATCTTTGCTCTGGTGCTGGCTCTCAGCTTCGCCAGCGTTTCTTGTATCCACACGCCATCGTCAGGGTAGAAATGCGATGGCATGGTGACCTTGGTGTAGTCAGGAAACATCATTCCCTCTCAGGTGGCGGAAACACTTTAGGCAGATCGGGGCGCAACTCGTGGGCTTGGACGGCTCCGTTTGTGGCCTCGACGATTATTACTACGTTCTCTGGTGATATTCTTTTCTTCCCAGTTAACCAATCACTCACCGTGGATTGAGCTTTGCCAATATGTTCTGCAAATCTCTTCTGGCTACCCCAGAGCTTTATGGCCTTCTCTATTGCTGTGTTAATCATAATCTCCTCAATCACAAATCAATCGCTATAGATATTATACAAATGATGAAGCAATAATCAAATGCTATAGCAATTTTGATTTATCATCGCCATAGCGATATAATAAAATTATTAAGCGATTTATTGACGATTATTCATAAAGGTTAAAAAATGACATTTACAGAAAGGCTGAATCGTGCAATGCACGAAGGCGGGTTTAGTCAAGGTGCGCTGGCCAAAGCTGTTGGAATGGCTCAATCCAGTGTATGGAAATTAACTTCGGGTGCAGCAATCCGCACTACTCGGCTCGTTGATATTGCTCGCGTTTTAGATGTACGCCCAGAATGGTTATCTGATGGGAAAGGGCCAATGAGAGACGAAGACAACAATGATCCAGAATGCAATGATATAGAATTCATTGAATACAAAGGAATGTTTTCGGTTGATATGTACGAGGGGGATGAACCTACCGATGATCAAATAATGCTTCCTAATTTGGTGGAATCTAAAACCTGTAGGGCATACAAACTACATGTGAATAGTGGATGTTCGGAAGCTCCTGCGGGCACAATTATAGTTATTGATAGTAATGAGACAGCAGGAACAAATGATCTGGTATATGCCAGAGTCAACAAAGTGTTATCAGTCTATAAATTCGTTCAAGGCGGTTCTCATGGATATCTATCTGTTGATGATAACCGTGTTCCACTGATTGATGTTGGGAACTCCGATGTTGAAGTTCTTGGGGTTATTGTATTCCTCCTCCGAAACATGAAACACCGCTGATACCCCAACTGCTCTGCCATCTCTTCATTTGGGACGGGAGTTGCATATCTCCCAGTTCCCATTCTAATTAACTGAGACAATTTCACCCTCCTAAACTGTACGCATATACAGTATTATACTGCGTTAATTATAACTCATTTGCAATAACATAAATTCTTTATTTTACTTCATAAAAATCAACATACTACTCCCTCTCCAATAAAGCACCTCAAAAAATAATCGCTATAGATATTATTACTACACGTAGTACAGAAAAGAAAAATCGATACCAAAGAATCAGTACATTTACTTTTGTTTTGTAGCCGGAGGGGCTAATGGAAAGCGGTAACCAAAGTGCAACTTATAATGTGGAGTTAGTCCAGAAGTACAATATTGTCGATTCGTATTCAATCGAATACATAAATAAAAAGTGCCCCAACCATTCATTACTTACAGGATGTTATAGTGATGAAATTATATATTCTTTATATGTAAGAAATGGAGGTTATATGGTGTTGGTTGATGCTTTCAAAAATTTAAATGAAGCCAATCAGAAAGCCCAGAAAATTATTGGTAATTACCCTCAAATAGAAAAACATTTAGCATAACCAGATAATCAAGGTAAACCATGAAAACTTTTATCTTTGCTGCCATCGAACGAGCCAATATGAAACAACGTCGCCCCAAATGTATTAAGGCTCAAGCAAGTGATAGGGAAGAAGCAAAAAGGTTACTGGCTCCTACATATGTAATCTTTGGCTGGATGGGTCAAATAGTTAATCGTAACTGAGATAAACAATATTAATTCTGAGGGGAATATAAGGCGAAATAATATGAAAAAAAATAAACTATCGGTTGGTGGCAAATCCTGCTTACAGAATGCACTGGAAATTAATGAGGAAATGCAGACTTTATTAATACCATTATTAAAAAAAGTCGAGAACGAGGTTGGAGTTGATACTCATTCAATGTTAAGAACGGTGCTTAGATTATCAATATGTCAAAATCGCGATCTTGATGAATTAAACAATGACTCAGAATAATAACTCAGGGTGAAATATGTTAAGTAAATTAGAAACAGCCGTCGAAATTGCAGAAGAAATTGAAGCCGCAATATATCCCGTAGTGACTGCAACTCAAAATGAAGCTGAACTGGATACTTATTTAATGTGCCGTGGCGTACATCGTCAAGCGTGTAATTTAGCTCAGCGATTAAGGGACATAAATAAAGAATATATTATGGAAGATGGAACAGGCTGTAATTTAAAAACTGAACTAGAACCCGCAGGAAATTCGATAAAGAAATTAATGGCATTATTGAGTGTAATGATTGATGTCCGAGGAGACGATGACGACGCAAATTTACTTCTTATTGCGATAGATTTAGCCTGTGGTGCTGGCAAAGAAATAGCACGAGTCCGAGGGGTAGAATACTCATGAATAATATCTTCTATCATACCCGTGTCAATAATGAGCGATTAGAAAAGATGAGCGATAGTGATTTACAGTTTTTATCTTCATCGAGCCATGAAGTCATTCATTCGATAACAGCCGGAATAAAATCCATTGCTAATTTAGCTAGCGCAGCGGCTAATAGTGAAGAATACTCTTCTGACGATGCAATGACTGACCTTGATAGATTATCCCGACTGCTTTCTGTATTACCTCTTATTATCGAAGCTGAACATGAAAATCACGTCAATGCAATCGATGAAATAAGAGAAAGAAAAAATAAAATCATAAGGAAACAATCATGACAACATTTGAACCCATTGAAAATGCAACTGATTTGGAAATCCTGATCGAACCGCGTGAAGTCTATGTCGTTCGCGGTGCTAACAAGGCTTATCTGAGTGAGAAAGCGGCTCTAAATAAATTGGCTTACGTTTGGGCGCAGGAGCAGTTTAATAAGGAAGATAAGGAAAGCAATTTCCCCAACAAGAAAGTTAAACAGAAAGACGGAACCACTAAATTGCGTCGCGGCGAAATGCGCCCTGAATTCATAGCACGTCATGCTCAGGTACTGGAAGAACTGAAAGCCGATGTTAGGCGAGAAAAAGAAAAAATAGCCCTACGGAAAAAGTATTCAAAAGCAATGAATAAAATTAACTCATTACATGAAACAATATCTGAGTTAGAAATACAAATAGCCGAATTAGAATAATAATAAAATAAACAAAACAAATTTAATTACAGCGCCATCGCTGGGGATTCGTTTTACCCTAAAAACAGGAAATAAAAAATGACACAATCAACTTTGCTTGAAAGAAAGCGAAAGGCTTTTATTCACGTCAAATTGGATGCATTAAAAAGAAAGTACGGCTCTTACTCTGAAATTGTAAAAGTAGCCGATTTTAATTACAGACTGGATTTAGATGAGGAAATATTAACTCTAGCGTTAATCAGCCTCTTTGAGGAAGATGTATTAGCCGTCAAAAGAGAAAAACTACTTATTGAGTCATATAACAACTTTTACACCAAGCACGGGAATTTAACCGAAGAGGGTAATGAGTTTATGACGGAAATATTAAAACGAATTGCAATAAAAACGGAGCCAATATCATGACACAGAAAACCTATTTAGATTTTGCTAATGCAGCCATCCAGAACGAGAAAGAAGAAAAGTATGACCTTGCAGCCGAATATTGGGGGAAGGCCAAAAATGTAGCCACCCGTCTTAATACTCAATTATGGGCTGAATATCGTCAAGAACATAACGAAAAAAGACATTCATTGCATCATAGCCATAGCACTGCATTAAGAAGCACTGAATTAACAGCCCGAAAAGAATGTCAGCGCATAGCCTCTGAATTAAAAAAGCATATGAATAAACAGGCGGTGAATAATGACGGTATATGAACAAGCAAAGCAATTAGCACGGGATTTAGAACTAAAAGGCTTATTTCGCCGGGCTACTGAAAAATGGGGTGAGGCTCTTTCATTAGCCAAAGACCTCAAGCAAGAACAGGAATGCACCAAGAGTAATCTGCGCTGCGCTCGGAAAGCAAGAATCACTATTCAGGAGGGGTGGTGATGGCGAAAAGAAAAAGAAGTAAGACTCAACAGGGTTATGCGCCATTTAGCAAAAAGAATGAAGATTGATTTTAAGGAAGCGAAATAATGAGCAAGAAAAATGAGTTAGTTCCAGTATCCGCCAAAGAATTACAGATCGTTGAGTATCGCGGTCAGCGTGTTGTGACTACTGAGCAGTTGGCGGCGGGGTATGGGGTTGATGTTAACAACATCAAAGTCAATTACTCTAGAAACACTGAAAGATTCATTGAGGGAAAGCATTTCTTTAAGGTCACTGGACAGGAACTTAAAGATTTGCGAGTTACTTTAAGTAACCTACAAATTTCCAATAAAACGAGAAGTCTAATCCTCTGGACAGAACGCGGTGCAGCGAACCATTCCAAGATGCTGGAAACCGATCAGGCATGGAACTATTTCGACGACCTGACTGAGTTCTACTTCACGCGTCGCGATGCCATCACCACAGAAGCCGAGCTGTTAAGCAATCCTGCGAAGTTACGTTCAATGCTGTCTGTCTATGCCGAAAACGTCGAGCGCCTGGAGGGTGAAAACAAAACCCTGAGTACAACAGTGGACAGTCTGGAAAAACACTTCACCAAGGGCATGACCCTCCCGGCGTTCTGTAAGTCACTGAACGGTGTGAATACCGCCAGAATCATGGGGTGGGCAATGGAACGCAACTGGCTTTACAACGAACGGAAAGACCCGGAGAAAAAACCACGCTGGCGTGTCGCTTCATACGCACGGGATCGCTATCTCACCGAGGAAGAAAACAAGGTAAGGCCCCACGGGCAAGATGAGTTTGTCACCCGCACCGCTGTGTTACTGGAGAGAGGCTGTCACCGCCTGTACGCCCTGTATATGAAAGGTGAACTCCCCATGAAGAAAACATGGAACGGTGAATACCACCACGACAAGGCAATTTATACCCCGGAGGGCAAATAATGAGCAAGCATCACACCAATCCAGCAGGGATATTCATGAACGCAACAAAGCGACATATTAAAACCGCATTTGATTACAGCAAGTATGGCGTCATTGTCATCACTGAGACAGCTAACAGCGAGATCATGAGTTATACGGAGGCGCTGAAATCGTTGGATGCGGGTCAATATGACAATGATTTATTGCTGGGCTTTGAATTGGTACTGGCTCTCTCTCATGGCTGGAAAGCGGGTTTTTATGAGCCAAACAATGAACAACAGTTGATGTTATGGCGGTGGATTGTGTCAGCCTCATTTGTGCAAGAGCAAATAGACAGAAACGGCACTCGTGAAGTTGATAATGGCAGGGGAGGCACTGATACCGCGGCTATTTACGTTAATGGGAAGGCGGCAATCACGATATACCCATTAGCAGAGCGCATGATGTTGGTAACCCATGTTGAGAGGATCGCGTTTGAGCAGTTCGGTAGCGAAGAAGGCGCGGATATGGCGGTAAGAATGTACATGGATTTTATCAATGTGCAGCCAGAGAACGGCAATCGGTTATCTGAGAAAGGGCGCGAGGGACTTTCTATCTTGCATGATGAATTAATCAAAGCGGTAGAGGCTGGCGAGTTTAACACTATGCCGGTTATTCATTGATAGGAGGCTCACATGATAACGAAAAACTTTCGTCTCAACGCACTAGCGAACACCTACGCAGCCGCTATCTATCACCATACTTCACCAAAAATGCCATATGAACCACAATGATTCTCTGATTTCTCGCAGATCCATACAAATATGTCCTGTAGTTTTCAAGCTGCGGCTTGATAGGAAAAAATAAATTACTTATCTTTCATATCCTCATTACTCTCTTCTTCATCATCAATATGCCAACTGTGTAGTATTCGGTGGACAAAAGGCGTTACTACCATCCCAACTGCGATAAAAAAGATAGCCTGAAGGAATAATCCATAAATAGCAGCAAAATATTTCCCCAGAGTACTGACTGGCTCAATATGCAGATTTTGTGTTCCAATCATTGAGACAGAATTCAATATTGCATCAGGAATAGCATGGCTTTCAATCAAGAAAAAACCCAATACACCAGGAATAATACCAATCAGGAAGATAATGAACGCATGTAAAAGAAAGCGCAGCATCCGTAAGAGAAATCGGTCAAGGCTAATTAATTTATCAGTAAATTTTTCCATACCAGATCTCCACTAATAAATTAGTTACCATGATGATTGTATGTCAGTTTTTATTTTTATCAATAACCATTAGCTAGATATCTCCAAATAAACTTAGCAATAACACATTTTCCTCTTTAAATAGGAAAAAAGACAATCAGAAAGTAGTCAGAATAAAATGACTATTTTTTTTGGTGAATTCGCATTATAAGTTAATTTTATATAAATCAGACATTACAGGGAGATGTTGATTTTCCTGTAATGTCATTAACTAATTACACTGGTATCTATTACAGCTATTAATTTCTTAAAATACCTTTAAAGAACTTGCCAACTGAAATACTCCCCAGTCCCAAGAGTACCCCCACAATAGTCATAACAATACCAATCAATTGTGACCAGCCGGGTACGTCTCCCATCATTACCTGTATAATAAGTGCAAAAATAGGAACAAAGTTAAAAAATATCGCCGTCTTTCCAGCTCCACGAATAGCAACACCCATATTCCAAAAAAGATAGGCAACAGTGGAACCACCAATACCTATATAGATACAAGCCAAATGGCTTTCAAATGTTCCGGAAGATAATGCAATGACCGGTGATTCAACAAAAAACGCAATAAACACCAATATAATCGCACCGAAAAGCATCGTCCAACTAGTCGTCTCCAATGGCGTCGCATCTTTGATAAATACCCGTGTTCCTACTGTGTAAATTGACCAACCCAAACTTCCCATAAAAATAATTATGTCCCCAGTTGCCACCTGAACTTCACCCCCCAGAACCAATTGCCCCTTGGTAATAACTAAAGCAACACCCAGCAAGCTAATAACCATACCCGCTATACGCATAAATTCAGGCAACCGTCGATATAAAATAGCTTCCATAATATTGGCAGAAATAGGAGTCGTTGCCACAATCAGAGCAGCCGTGACTGGATTGGAACTTTGCAGGCCGACAAAAAACGCACCATTAAACCCCGCGACACCAATCGCACCAAGAACAATAAACGCACACCAGTTTTTTTTCAAAACCTTGCTGTGAATCCCCTCTTTCCATGTCAAAAAAGTAAAAATACAGAGAACCGCATAGAAAAAACGTTCAACAGAAGCTGTCCACGGTGGCAAGCTTGCAAGTGCAAATTTTGTTACTTGAAAATTTGATCCCCAAAAGAATGTTGCAATTAACGTAAGCGCAATTGCTAACTGTGGTGTTGTCTTCATACTCATTACCTTAATTTTTTGATTTATTTCAAGCAGAATGATCTTTGGCAAAATCATTGTGGCATCTTTCAAAATTGAAATATTTAGGCAATATTGATAATCAGTTTTTCATAAATGGAAACCATACTATGCAATCACTTATTTGGGATGATATTCGAATATTCTTAGTTGTTGCGCGGACGGGTACTATAAGTAAAGCGGCCGAGCTTCTTGGCATTGGTGTCGCAACAGTCTCAAGAAAAATAGAACGCTTGGAAAACACCTTCGGAATGCCGCTATTTCTGCGGCACCAGGCAGGTTATCGGCTAACAGAAGATGGCGCAGAACTATTGGAAAAAGCCAAGGCCATGGAGATAACAGCAAGTTCATTTCTGTTTGAAGCCGATATACGAGCAACTATTGCAGGAAGTGTACGCTTTGCAACACTCGAAACATTAGCCAATCATTTAATCATGCCAAACTTGTCAGCCTTACAAAAAAATTATCCAAATCTGACGCTAGAGATCACAACTGATATCTACTCTGTAAATCTTCATCGCCGTGACGCTGATTTAGCACTTCGGATCATTAGGCCAGAACAAGGTCATGTTAATGTCCGACAAGTAGGGAGCTTGGGGTTTGGCCTCTATGGAAGCGAAACCTACCTGGCTACCTGCCCCGCCGGTGTATTTAGAGGTGAATACAATAACGCTCATTTTATTGGCTGGACAAATGAATATTCACAACTTCCTTCGGTTAATTGGCTTAAGCAAGCCCTACAAGGGCGTCCACTTTCAGTCGCAACAACATCCATTTGTACTCAAATTGCAGCAGCAAATGCAGGTCTGGGGTTGGCGGTACTGCCTCATATTGCAGCCAATGACTCCGGGCTTATTTGTATTTCTTCTGACCTGGGCATAGATAAACCCATCTGGCTTGTGATTCAATCTGATTTGGCCCATTCCCCCAGAATACGAAAAGTAGCAGATTTTTTGGCAGAAGTAGTTTCTCAAAATCAGGATAAACTTTCTGGATAGGCTAACGTTAATTTCTTTAATAATGAAAAATGCTTATAATTCTGACTGACCCTCCCTATACTTTGAGTAGACTCAAACTATTTTTATCACGGGCAATCAGTTTTTCTAAAAGTGAGAATAGTGAAATCATGGTGGAAGCATTATCGGTAATGTAAGCGATCTCTATGTATTTTCTGTAACAGAAAATACATACTCAACAATTCCAAAAGATAGTTCTTATTCCAACAAAATATATACTGGTGAACTTAATCCTCGCGTTAAATTTTATCAATGTAAATCATGCTTGATGTTGCTGAAGAATGTAACCTTAATATTGTTACTTATCATTTCCATGAATTTGAAGCGAGGGGTGTCAGTGGGGTGATAATATTAGCAAAATCACATTTTGCGATACATACATGGCCTGAAGCAACGAGGTTTCTAGCTTTCAAATAAGAAAATATTTCCTTTACCTGAATCTAAAATAAAAAGGAAGCAATCAGAGCGATGCTTCCCTTATCCAGTTTGTTTCTATAATACTTAGAAATATCATGCAAAACGACTATTGATTAAGGCCATTCCCATTATATCATTATATTGACCATTTCTTAATGACTGCATACGCCGAATACCTTCAACTTCAAATCCAAATTTTTTATACAGGGCAATCGCTTTTTCATTATCAGTAAACACTTCCAGTTCAATTCTGATACAACCTAACCAATTAAATGCATAATCAATTGCAAAAGCCATCAATTTTGAACCAACGCCCTTGCCAGAATAATTGGCATCAACACCAATACCAATCACCACCGCATGCCTGCGTCTCGGATTAGCATGATTAAATAATTCTATTGTACCTACTACCTTGCCATTCACTTCAGCGACAAAACCAATATTCCCTTGTTCTTTATTTAGTTTCAAACGCTCCCGCCACATTTCGCGCGAAGGACATGGACGTTGCAAAGTGTTAGAGTAAACCTCAGGATGGCTAAAAATTCGCTGATAATGCTCAGCATCTTCTGGCTCAGTTGCCCTAATTATAATTTCCATACGTACCTCTTTTTCAGCTTGACACTGTTATAACTACCTGATAAAAAAATAAATGTAAATAGCATATTAAATATTTATTAAAAATAAATAATTAACCTATTGATGGTGTTTTTTATTTCTTTGGAGTTCATATGGTTCAGGAAAATACAGTTACTTTTGAATCACTCAAAAATCTTGAAGTGAGTCTTCATGGTGAAAAAAGAAATAATGCCGATTGGTTAAACACGGTATTACATGAAGATTTTCTGGAAATCAGTAAATCAGGTTGTGTTTATACTAAAAAAATTGTGTTCGATGAATTAACTACAGAAATAAAAACTATTTTTCAAATTTTCTCAAAAGATTTTTCTATGAACTGTCTTGGTGAAAATATTGTATTACTAACTTATCAATCTTATGAAGTAGATCGAAATGGAAAGCCATTTAATCAAGCACTTCGCTCATCAATTTGGCAATTATCTTCAGTCGATAAATGGCAACTGAGATTCCATCAAGGTACGATCATGCTTATTTAAGATAAAAAAATGGCTCAGTATTTGAGCCATTGAAAGCTAGTTTGCTGAATTTTCCACTTAGTGAGTCAGATGTTTTTTGCGCTTTTTCACAATCTGAAATCCGATCATTAGAATAAGAAACCAAATTGGCGTGGCTATTAATGCTTGGCGGGTATCCGGCTGTAAGGAAAGTAGTACCAAGACAAAAGCAAAAAAAGCTAAGCATACCCAGGACATCACAATACCAAATGGCATTTTATATACCGAGGCCTGATGCAACTCTGGGCGGCGTTTTCTGTAAGCCAGATAAGAGCACAGAATCATGCTCCAAATAAACATAAACAGAATCGCAGAAACGGTTGTCACTAGAGTAAAAACCCGCATCACATCTGGAATAAAGTAGATCAAAACAATCCCAAAAGAGAGACACAGACAAGTAAAGATCAACCCTGATGCAGGCACAGAACGGCTGGAAAGACGGCTAAACTGCTTTGGCGCATCTCCCTCTTTCGACAGACCAAACAACATCCGGCTAGTAGAAAAAACACCACTGTTTGCCGAAGATGCCGCAGAAGTCAGAACCACAAAGTTCACAATGCTGGCAGCAGCAGGTAATCCGATCAAGACAAACAGCTCTACAAAAGGGCTTTTATCCGCAATGATAGCCCGCCACGGCGTGACCGACATAATCACAATCAGAGCCAAAACATAAAACGTGATAATACGTATTGGAATGGCATTAATCGCTTTTGGCAAAGATTTCATCGGATTTTTGGTTTCCGCCGCTGCGGTTCCCACCAATTCAATACCGACAAAAGCAAATATCGCTATCTGGAACCCAGCAAAAAAGCCGCTTAACCCCATAGGGAACATCCCACCATCATTCCAGACATTAGAAAGTGCGGCAACATGCCCTGCTGGCGATTGAAAATTCATACCAATCAAAATACCCCCTGTCACAATCAAGGCGACAATAGCAATAATTTTGATCATGGCAAACCAGAATTCCAGCTCCCCAAACAGTTTTACTGTCGCGAGATTTAGAGTTAACAATACCAGAACGCACAAAAGTGAAGTTCCCCATTCTGGAAAGTTAGGTGCCCAATATCCAACATAAGCAGTGATAGCAACAATATCTGCTATACCAGTAATTACCCAGCAGAACCAGTAAGTCCAGCCCACAAAAAAACCGGCCCACGGCCCCAGTAAATCCGCAGAGAAATCACTAAACGACTTATAGTGCAAGTTAGAAAGTAATAACTCCCCCATTGCTCGCATAACGAAAAACAGCATAAATCCAATAATCATATAAACAAAAATGATCGAAGGCCCCGCAAGAGAAATAGTTTTACCTGATCCCATAAACAGGCCAGTACCAATGGCACCGCCAATTGCGATTAGCTGTATATGTCGATTGGTGAGGCTTCGCTGCAGGTGCGAACCTCCAGTTTCAGGAGTATGAGTGGGTTGTATTTTTTCTTCCATAGTCGTATCCAGTTTATTCTCACAGCATGGTTTTAAAACCTTCAAGCTGTGTTTAAGAGAACATTGTGACATAGACAACCGCGGTATTAACAGAAGGATTTCATATGAAAAATAGAATGATTATATTTAAACCAATCAGTTAAGAATTTATTGCACACATTTCATTCACTTAGTAAAAGGATGGATATAGATCACTGACGTCTCGTTGACACTGAAGAATAATTAATTTTGTTGAGTCGTTATCAAAATACTTTTTGTGTTAATCAAACTGAAAAAAGTTGAAATTTTTTCCAACTATTATAATTTACTTCTGTTCCCTGAAAATTAGTGCCAATACTCTCTAACGTTATGGTTTGGAATATATTCAACATACCAACTCAAGGTGATTTTTAATTTAATACATGACCAACTTTAGACAGCATCTTCCTCACAATACTAGCGTGAGTGAGAGATACTGGCATCATATACATTTTTCCAAAAAAATTATGAGTTATAACAGATGCCGTCACAGTTACTGTACAACCGCCCCCATAATTATCGTTAGAGAAAACATTCAGAGATATCAAAACTGCCAAGTGTATATCTTTCGATAATAGGCACATTTCGTCATCACTGACACATACAATCTTAAAAAAATCAACATAGTTTCCATCTCGAAGTGTTTCTTTTAAATTCTCACCAGAGAACCCATGAATTTTTTTTACACCAGCAAGACTGGAAATTTTATCTCTTATATTAAAAGACATACGTAACCATAATGGTATTTCTTTTGTCATTTCATTATAAATATTAAGAGCGGTCATTTTATTTTCAATAAAAGCCTTCTGTTGACTATAATAATCCAGTTTATCTTTTTCATCTAAAAGTAAACAATCAAATTCATCACGATAGTACATATTTCACCACAATATTATTTTCTGAAAAATAAACCAGCGCAATATTAATTAAGAATGTAGGAAATCATTCGGCTTGCCCATGCGATGATTAATAAATAATTAACGACTATACCCGTCATCTTTCAAGTTGCCTCTTTGTTGGCTGCGCTCACTCACCCCGGTCACATCTTGAAATCCATTGGGTATAAACTAATAAGCCCCTGATGATTCAGGGGCTTATTAGTTTATTAGATTATTTGGTTTTATAATGTGCTTCTGCTTCAATAAAACGCTGTTGTGTTGCCTGACTTGGGGCTTTTCCTAACAAGCTCACCACGATGATAGCAATCGTCGCGAAAATAAAGCCTGGAATAATTTCATATAAGGCAAACCAACGGAATTCCATCCAAACCAGAACGGTACTAGCTCCCACCAACATACCCGCTAACGCACCATTACGAGTCATACGTTTCCAGAGTACCGAGATCAGAACGACAGGGCCAAATGCTGCACCAAATCCGGCCCAAGCATTACTGACCAATGCCAATACCTTATTGTTCGGGTTAGTTGCAATCACAATGGCAATGACTGCTACCAGCAAGACCATCATACGACCAAACCATACCAGTTCTTTCTGGCTGGCTTTCGGGCGTATAAATGCCTTATAGAAATCTTCAGTCAGCGCACTAGAACAAACCAGCAACTGGCAGCTCAACGTACTCATAACCGCAGCCAGTACCGCAGACAACAATATCCCAGTGAGCCATGGATTAAACAAGAGCCTACCCAGTTCAATAAAGATACGCTCATGGTTTTGCAATACTGGCCCTGCCTGCTCCGGGTATATTTCAAAATATGAAATACCAAAGAAACCAACAGACACCGTACCCGCAAGGCACAGTAACATCCACGTCATACTAATGCGACGGGCTTTATGAATAGTCTGATGAGAATCAGCCGCCATGAAACGAGCCAGAATGTGTGGTTGACCGAAATAACCCAATCCCCAACCCAACAGAGAAACAATGGCAATAATATTCAGATTTTTAAACATATCTAAATATGCGGGATTTTTTGCCTCAATAATAGTGATGGCAGTATCAACTCCCCCCACTTTGAACAAAACCAAAACCGGGACTAAAATCAAAGCGAAAATCATCAAAGTTGCCTGAACAGTATCCGTCCAGCTGACAGCAAGAAAACCTCCGAGGAAAGTATAAGCAATCGTAGCCAATGCACCCAACCAAATCGCTTTTTCATAGCTAATACCAAACGTGTTTTCAAATAATAGACCACCAGCCACAACCCCCGATGCACAGTAAATGGTAAAGAAAACCAAGATAACCAATGCAGAAATAATACGCAGGATTTTGCTTTTATCTTCAAAGCGATGAGTAAAATAGTCGGGTAACGTCAGCGCGTTATTACTAACTTCGGTATGTACACGTAATCTACCCGCAACCCATCGCCAATTCAGGTATGCACCTAGCAGTAGGCCTAATGCGATCCAAGCTTCTGAGATGCCGAAGAGAAAAATAGCCCCCGGCAATCCCATCAATAACCAGCCACTCATATCAGAAGCGCCAGCAGATAATGCTGTTACTACACTACCTAATCTTCGGCCACCTAATATATAGTCATCAAAGTTTTTGGTGGAGCGATACGCCATAAATCCTATCAGCAACATCGCAGCGATGTAGATAATGAAGGTAATGAGCATTGGTGAATTTACTGTCATGCAGGTTCTTCTCCATAGTGTTTTTATAAATCATGTATCTGCAAATGTGTTATTTGCGTAAATCATGCCATCTGTGCTTGAAGCAAGTTTAAGTAATACCTCATTTTTTTATCAGGTGATGATTAAGTTGCACCTGAAGATGACATTAGCTTTTATCAGAACTATTTACACCTGTAATTATTTTAAAATTACATTCTATCCTAGTTTAGCCAAAACATTTTTAACAACTAATTAACTGGATTTTTATAAAAAACGCTTACCAAATCACATTTATCACTCCAGAAGTTGCACTTTAAATTAAGTAACTCGTTATACCTTAAACTTATACGATTCAAATAAAATTCATAAATATCAGTCAAATAAATAATAAATTTCACTAAGAAAATAATAAAAACAAGATTAATTTCACAAAATTAGAATGACCGCTTTTAACACAGTTGCACAAAGTTGCAACATAGAAGATATTGTTATGCAACTTGGTTTAGTCTTACCTATTAAGGAGTGAGAATGGGTAGTACCACTATGGGCGTGAAGCTCGATGAAGCAACGCGTAATCGAATTAAAGCCGCCGCACAACGAATTGAACGCACACCACACTGGCTAATTAAGCAAGCTATTTTTAATTATCTTGAACGTCTGGAAAATGAGGAAAATATTCCAGAAATATCAGCGGGTCAGAATAACAAAGAAGAAAAGATTTCCGAAGTAGAATCACAGATTGAGGTGCCTTATCAACCATTTCTGGATTTTGCCGAGCATATTTTACCCCAATCGGTGAAACGTTCTGCAATTACTGCGGCCTATCGCCTCCCAGAAACCCAAGCGGTTCCAATGCTACTGCAATATGCACAGCTAGCTGAAGAACAGGCCAAGGCTACTCATAAACTCGCTTATTCTATCACTGAAAAATTACGCCAACAAAAACAAGGTATTGGCCGCTCAGGTTTGGTTCAGGGATTATTGCAGGAATTTTCACTTTCTTCACAGGAAGGTGTGGCACTGATGTGTCTTGCCGAGGCTCTGCTGCGCATCCCCGACAAAGCAACCCGCGATGCCCTGATCCGCGATAAAATCAGTAACGGCAATTGGCATTCCCATTTGGGCCAAAGCCCCTCCATGTTTGTTAATGCTGCAACATGGGGATTGCTGTTCACTGGTAAACTAGTGTCTACCCATAACGAAGCCAAGTTATCCAAATCACTGAACCGCATTATCAGCAAAAGCGGCGAGCCATTGGTGCGCAAAGGTGTAGATATGGCAATGCGCTTGATGGGTGAGCAATTTGTTACGGGTGAAACCATCGCACAAGCTCTTGCCAACGCCCGCAAACTGGAGGAGAAAGGCTTCCGCTATTCCTACGATATGCTGGGCGAAGCCGCATTGACCGAAGAAGATGCGCAAGCCTACATGGTTTCCTATCAGCAAGCGATCCATGCCATTGGTAAGGCATCAAATGGTCGTGGCATTTATGAAGGGCCGGGAATTTCCATCAAACTCTCAGCCTTGCATCCACGTTATAGTCGTGCCCAATATGAACGTGTCATTGATGAGCTTTATCCTCGCCTACTTTCTCTGACTTTACAGGCTCGTCAGTATGACATCGGTATTAATATTGATGCAGAAGAAGCCGATCGTCTGGAAATCTCTCTCGACTTACTGGAGAAACTGTGTTTCGAGCCGAAACTGGAGGGCTGGAACGGTATTGGTTTTGTCATTCAGGCTTACCAGAAACGTTGTCCTTTCGTCATTGACAGCATTATTGATTTAGCGCAGCGCAGTCGTCACAGATTGATGATCCGTCTGGTAAAAGGTGCTTACTGGGACAGTGAAATCAAACGTGCTCAAATCGACGGACTGGAAGGTTATCCGGTGTATACCCGCAAGGTCTATACTGATGTTTCTTACCTCGCCTGTGCTCGCAAACTACTTTCTGTCCCTAATTTGATCTACCCGCAATTTGCTACCCATAACGCCCATACGTTGTCTGCCATTTATCATCTGGCCGGACAAAATTACTATCCGGGGCAATATGAGTTCCAATGCCTGCATGGCATGGGTGAGCCGCTTTATGAACAAGTCGTCGGTAAGATCGCAGAAGGTAAACTCAATCGCCCATGTCGTATTTATGCACCCGTGGGGACACACGAAACTCTACTGGCTTATCTGGTACGTCGCTTACTGGAAAATGGTGCCAATACTTCGTTTGTCAACCGTATTGCGGATACCTCCCTGCCAATTGATGAACTGATCGCTGATCCGGTAAAAACCGTACAAGAATTGGCTCAAACCGAAGGACAAATCGGCCTGCCACATCCCAAGATCCCTCTCCCACGTGATTTATACGGCAAAACCCGTGTTAACTCATCGGGGCTGGATCTCTCGAATGAACATCGTCTGGCCTCCCTTTCCAGTGCCCTGCTCAGTTCTTCAATGGAAATGTGGAGCGGAGAACCGCTACTGGGTGGCGATTATCAATATACAGGAGAATTACCCGCAACTAAGCCTGTGAACAACCCAGCCAAACCTTCCGATATAGTGGGTTATGTTCGTGAAGCGACTGAACAGGAAGTCAGTCATGCGCTGGATACAGCGACTGATGCCGGCGCAATTTGGTTTGCCACCCCACCATCCGAGCGTGCCGCGATTTTAGTACGTGCAGCGGAGTTGATGGAAAATAACCTGCAATCCTTGCTCGGCACTCTGGTTCGTGAAGCAGGTAAAACATTCAATAATGCGATTGCTGAAGTACGTGAAGCGGTGGATTTTCTCCATTATTACGCAGACCAAGTTCGTCAGGATTTCGCCAATGATACCCATCGCCCACTGGGACCTGTCGTATGTATCAGCCCGTGGAACTTCCCTCTGGCAATTTTTACCGGCCAAATCGCCGCTGCATTGGCAGCAGGTAATAGTGTACTGGCAAAACCTGCGGAACAAACGCCACTGATTGCTGCGGTTGCGGTAAAAATGTTGCATCAAGCGGGAATTCCACGTGATGTACTGCAATTACTGCCCGGACAAGGGGAAACGGTAGGTGCGTTACTGGTCGGTGATGACCGTGTGCGCGGCGTGATGTTTACGGGTTCTATCGAAGTTGCCAGCTTGTTGCAACGCAATATTGCCAGTCGCCTTGATGCGCAGGGACGTCCAATTCCGTTGATCGCAGAAACCGGTGGCTTGAATGCCATGATTGTCGATTCCTCCGCATTGACCGAACAAGTTGTCACCGATGTTGTCGCCTCTGCTTTTGACAGTGCCGGTCAGCGTTGTTCTGCCCTACGTATTCTGTGTGTTCAGGAAGATGTTGCTGAAAGAACTATCTCCATGTTGAAAGGGGCAATGGCTGAATGCCGGATGGGTAATACTGAACGCTTATCCACAGACATTGGCCCTGTCATTGACGCAGAAGCAAAAGCGGGTATTGAGCGTCATATTCAAACCATGCGTACCAAAGGCCGGACGATTTATCAGGCGGCACATGAAAATGCGATGGACAGCCAAGAATGGTCACAAGGCACTTTCATCAAACCAACGCTGATTGAGTTGGAAAGTTTTGATGAATTGAAGAAAGAAATTTTCGGGCCGGTTCTGCATGTCGTTCGTTTTAAACGCAATGAATTGGATAAGCTGCTGGATCAAATCAATGCTGCTGGTTATGGCCTAACGTTGGGTGTTCATACTCGTATTGATGAAACTATCGCGCATGTCACGAGTAAAGCAAAAGTCGGTAACTTATATGTTAACCGCAATATAGTCGGTGCAGTCGTCGGCGTACAGCCATTTGGTGGCGAAGGTCTGTCAGGTACAGGGCCAAAAGCCGGTGGGCCATTGTATTTGTATCGCTTGCTGTCACAGCGCCCTCTCAATGCTGCCAGTCAAACGCTGGAACGACAAGACGCAGAATATGAGCTTGATACCAAAGCCCGTGTTGCCCTGCATTCATCTCTCTATAAACTGGCTGATTGGGCAACCGGGCAGAATAATGAAGCACTGTGCCAGATCATTCAGAAATACAGTTTACTGGCACAAGGCGGAACAACACGCTTACTGCCTGGGCCAACTGGAGAGCGCAATACTTATACCCTGTTGCCGCGCGGGCCTGTTCTTTGCCTTGCAGATAACGAGCAAGATGTATTGGTGCAATTAGCTGCGGTACTTTCTGTCGGTTGTCAGGCCATTTGGGAAAAAGACGAACTGCATCAAGGATTGCAACGCCAGTTACCAGATGAAATTCATCAGTATATCCATTGGGTCAATGATTGGCAGAATGAAGAGACAACAATGGAAGCAGTTATTTATCACGGCGATTGCGATCAACTGCGTCAGGTTTGCGAGGTGATTGCGCAACGTAAAGGACCGATTATCTCCGTACAGGGGTTTGCCCGTGGTGAAACCAATTTACTGCTGGAACGCTTACTGCATGAACGTTCATTAAGTGTTAACACGGCAGCGGCAGGCGGTAATGCCAGCTTGATGACTATTGGTTGATATGTGCGCTGGTTAATATATGCACTGATTAATATGACTTTTTTAGTTAAAGTAATTTTGGATTAAAACAACTTGTTAAAAGCAATCAAAGTAAGCAGGCTAAATAATTCAAAGTAAATTAATTAAATTTATTTAATTAAGATTAATTTCTTATAAACATATAATTATTTAAATATATAGCCGTAAAAATAACGTAAAAACATAGAGGGGAATGCGTGACAATCGCATTCCCCTCTGAAATCTTTTCAATCCGACAACATTATATATTGGTATAATTAATCAATAACCGCTCTGTTGCCAGCTCAGATATTGCTCATATTTACGCAGTGCAATATTGTAATTGCTGAAAGCGGATTGAGATAATTTCTCGCTGAGTTTTTCTTGAATTTCTTTTGGCTTAAACTCACCTGTCGGGTAATTACTTGAAGTCAGTAATTCATCCAAACGCCTTAAACGAACCACATACTCACGCACAGTACTATGACTCATCTCTGTTTGCTCAAACAGATACTGTTTAAATGACATAATATCGAAATGATCAGTCTGACTATTGCAATAAATTTCACTACAAAAGCGGCACAGTGCTACAAATTTACCCTGTAACTCATTCCAGGTTTTGTCATCCACCAATTCAGTCATCTCAGAAATAGCTTCTTTATTGATGACCTGACCGTTAAAAACAAGTGAAATACGGTCGAGTGTTTTATGACAATGCAGACAATGAGTCTGACTATGTTTATAATCTTTGATATAACGGCTAAGAGGCCGTTTCTTTTGTGTTGTAACAGACATAAGAGATAAAGCCCTGTGTATAGTCTTAATAAAAAAACAAACAAGCAAAAAGTTACTTCTCTGGATTCAAACGCGCCCTCAGCCTTTTTATCGCCTGACTGTGAAGCTGGCTTACACGGGATTCCCCCACGTTAAGCACTGCGCCGATCTCTTTAAGATTCAGTTCTTCCTGATAGTACAGCGTAAGAACCATCTTTTCCCGTTCAGGCAATGATTCAATGACATCAATGACCCGCTGACGAAGGTCACCGCCCAGTAATTGTTGGAGAGGATTTGTCTCATGCTCTTCCTCAATCACTGGCTCACAACTTTCACCGTGAATTTCGTGCCATTCGTCATAAGAAAACAGTTGACTGTTATTTGTATCTAACAGTATTTGCCGATATTCTATCAGATTAATCTTTAATTCTTTAGCAACTTCCTGCTCACTGGCTGGACGGCCTAACTCTTGCTCAAGTTTACGGATGGTCTGCGTGACTTCACGTGCGTTACGCCGCACACTACGCGGAGCCCAATCACGGCTCCTCAACTCATCCAACATTGCACCTCTGATGCGCTGTACCGCATAGGTGGTAAACGCGGTTCCCTGTAGGGAATCAAAACGCTCCACCGCATTCAGTAAGCCTATGCCACCGGCCTGAAGTAAGTCATCGAGTTCTACGCTGGCAGGCAATCTTACCTGTAGCCTCAAAGCTTCATGGCGAACCAGGGGTACATAGCGCTTCCAGAGGCTATTTTTGTCCATCACGCCTTCGGCGGTATACAAATCGCTCACAACAACAGACACCTTTGGATAAGAGACTGAGTACCATTATCCAATCACCTAATCGGTACAATCGTTTGAACAATGAAGTAAAAGCACTTCTTTTTCACCTATGCGAAATTTTTGATGTCCGCCCAAATGCATAGCAAGTTTCAGGCTGTCCTTGACGGTCTTTATAAAACTATGACCAAAAAATAAGGACCGGCGAACCGATCCTTATTTTGTATGCGTCGTTTATGCAGGGTAACCTGCATAAACGCCCAACTGGAAAATAAAAATTAACGCAGCAGAGACAGAACGCCTTGTGGAACCTGGTTTGCTTGTGCCAGAACAGCAGTACCAGCCTGTTGCAGGATCTGGCCACGGCTCATGTTGGAAACTTCAGTTGCGTAGTCGGCGTCTTCGATACGGCTTCTTGCAGCGCTCAGGTTGTTAACGGTATTGTTCAGGTTGTTAACAGTGGATTCCAGACGGTTTTGAACGGCACCTAGGGAGCTGCGCAGATTGTCAACTTGTGACAGAGCTTTGTCCAATACTTCCAGTGGTTCTTTAACTTTAATTTCGACAGGAGTAGTAGCAACTTTTACCTCACCTGTTGCTACATCAATTGTTGCGGCATAATATTTGGTATTGCCTTTATTGTCCTTACCTTCTAATACATATTGGCCTTTTTGAACAGCACCTGTCGTTTCATCAACACGCTCATATGCTTTAGGATTAGTCAGATTCAGGGCAGTAACAGAGGTCTTACCATAATCTACTTTAGACTTACCACCTTTACCATTATCAATCTCGTCACCAACTGCAGCTCCCTTAGGTGAAACAGTAGTTACGTTAAAATCTTTCAGTTTTAAAACTTCGCTATCGATTTTTTTCAGGTCAATATTGATAACTTCACCATCATTGGCACCAACCTGAACCTTCATAGTTGTATCGCCATTCAAGACTTTAATGCCGTTGAACTGAGTTTGTGCAGAAATACGATCAATTTCTTCTAAACGCTGTGTAACTTCTTTCTGAATGGATTCCATATCGCTCTTAGAGTTACTACCGTTTTGTGACTGAACAGACAATTCACGGATACGTTGCAGGTTGTTATTGATTTCGTTCAGAGCACCTTCGGTGGTCTGAGCAATGGAGATACCATCGTTTGCGTTACGAGAAGCCTGAGTCAGACCTTTAACGTTAGCAGTAAAACGGTTAGCAATCGCTTGACCAGCAGCATCATCCTTCGCGCTGTTAATACGTAAACCAGAGGACAGGCGCTCAATAGCTGTACCTAAAACGCCTTTAGATCGGGTCAGGTTGTTCTGAGCCAGCAGAGATGAATAGTTGGTATTAATGACTGATGCCATAGTAGAGTTCCTTTTAAAATCAAGTCGATATAATTAGTCTGAGCCTATTTGCTCACGGTGTTCATCACCGCCAACAGTTTTATCGGCCCCTTAAAAAGAACCTTTAATATTTCTTGAAAAACTTTTTTATTTTTTTTCACAAGATTTCCTGATAACCCAAATAGCGCCTGTTCTCATCAACTATTCCATCCATCAAAAAAATTATTTTATCAGTAAACTTTTCGTAAATTAATCCGATAACACACCCAACGATGCTTTTTATTAAAAGGAGTCAATATGGCCAGCATTTCCTCAGTAGGAATCGCATCTGGGATAGATCCAAACTTACTGGATAAACTTGAAGCAAATGAAAGAAAACGTTTACAACCAATAACGCAGGAACAAAGCAGTCATAACGCTAAGCTAACTGGTTATGGCACATTAAAAGGCAGTTTGGAAAAGCTAAAGAGTGCATCCGAAGAACTCAAAAAATTCGATAAACTCAATACCACTAAAACCAGCGAAGATCATAAAACATTTACTCCGAGTACGGATTCTAAAGCCAGTCCGGGTAACTATCTTATTGAAGTTCAACAGCTTGCCAAGGCTCAGTCTTTGCAATCTAAGGCATTTCCTGATGTAAAAGTCCCATTAGGGGAACAAGGTAACGGTACTCGTACCATTATTATTACGCAACCAGGTGAAGAAAAAGCCGGTGAAGAAAAAGAAAAGCCAATGCGCATTTCCCTGAAAGATAATGAAACTTCTCTGGTTGAAATTCGTAATGCAATTAATAAACAAGAAGGCAATGTTAATGCCAGCATTATCAAAGCAGAAGATGATAAAAACTATTTGATCCTGACTTCGAAAAAAGCGGGCACAAAATCAGTCATGACTATTGAGGTTCAAGGTGATGGTAAGCTGGGCGATTTGCTTAACTATACGCCTGGTATTAAAGGTGGTCCTGATGCAATGCAAGAAACCATCGCCGCTGAAAATGCAATATTAACGGTTAACGGTATTAAAATTGAACGTCAAACCAATGAAATAAAAGATGCACCAGAAGGCATTACCCTGAATCTGAAAAAAGTTTCAGAAAAAGAAGAAATCAAAGGCAAAACTGAAAAAAGCCCAATACCAGAAACACTGGTGGTTTCTCGTAATATCGAGCCAATGAAAGAAGCAATCAAAAAGTGGGTTGATACTTATAATGAAGTACAGACCACTTGTGCTTCACTGACAAAATTCAAGCCTGTTGCAATAGGTGAAGCGCCTTCGAAAGATAATGGTGTCTTACTTGGTGACAGTACATTAAGAAGTATTCAAAGCCAACTAAGACAACAACTGTTTACAGCACAAAATGTTGCTGATATTGCCACCCTGAATAAATTGGGCATCAAACAAAAATTGGATGGTACGCTGGAAATCAGTAACGAAAAACTGGAAAAAAACCTGAAAGAGAAACCTGCCAACGTTAAGGCTTTCTTTATGGGAGATGGGGAAAAAACCGGCTTTGCAACCCAGACGTATAATTTATTGAAAAAAACGTTAGATAGCCATGAAGGGACTATCGCAACAGCAACCGATGGTATCAATAAGAAACTGAAGACACTGAAAACACAGGCAGAACAGACCAACATAAACATTGATGCCAAAATAGCACGCCTTAAAAAAGAATATACAGCACTGGATAAAGTCTCCAGTTCAATGAATCAAACCAGTTTATTCCTGGCCCAGCTTTTAAAATAAAAAAGGACACTAATGTATCAACGTTCGGCAAGCCAATTATATGCTCAGGTAGATCTTGAGAGCGAAATTATGAATGCCTCTCCCTATCAGTTGATTCAGATATTGTTCAATGGGGCGCTCAGCGCCCTACGCCGTGCAATTATTCTGATGCAACAGGGTAATATCCCAGAGAAAGGTTTAGCTATTTCAAAGGCGATCAATATCATTGATAATGGTCTCAAAGAAGGATTAGATTTCGAGAAAGGCGGCGAGATTGCTCAGAATCTTTTTGATTTATATGATTATATGGGTCGCCGTTTACTCCATGCCAATTTACGCAATGATGAGAAGGCCATTACCGAAGTGATTAATTTACTTACCGAGATTTCAGATTCTTGGCGGCAAATAGGTTCTCATTACAACGCCAGTCAGGATATTGTTTAATGAAAAATGATATGGATCTTTTGTCAGCTTACCAACGGATCCTTAGTTTAAGTGAGCAAATGATTGATTTAGCCAGAAATGAAAAGTGGGACAAACTTGTTGAGATGGAAATCACTTATCTGAAGGCAGTAGAAGTGGTGACTCTAATATCGGAAAACTCAGACACACCATTTTCATTACAGCAGCAATTGACCAAAATTTTGCAAACTGTCTTGGATAATGAAAAAGAGACTAAGAGATTGTTGCAAAAAAGGTTAAATGAACTCAGCGACCTGATTAAACAGGAAAGCTGTAAACAACTCTTACATGATACATACGGGCAGTTCCCTGTTAGCAAATATGAAATGGAGTTGACTACAACAGAATCAAAATAAATATAACAACGGGCCAGTGATTCTATTTAAGAATAACACTGATTAATGGTGTCATTCATTTGCTTCATTTTAGGTGGTGTCAATTTGTCACCATCGCTTTTTTGATTAATCTAATTCGGCATTTTATTGTATTTATATTTTGCAAACAATCAAGATAACTTACATATAATATTTAACAAAGAATTAACCAAAAAATGATAATTGAGGCTTTTTAAAGCAGTCAACAGGAGGTAACATCATTACGTATTATTTTTAATTAAAGAAAAATGATGATAAGTAAACTAAAACCTGTGAAATTAAATTTCAAGATGAACATGGCACCATTGAAGCAGGAAATTTTGCTGTTTTGAGAGAACGGACTGGAGTAAATATTGGCTATCTCAGGAAAAGATGAATAATAAAGATGAGCAAGGCAATAACCAAACTTCTGGTTGGGGAATTGATACCTTGAGATTTTTATTTGAAGAGCAGAAAATCAAGGCAATCAGGCATCAAGGTGGGATTCCAATATCCTTCTGCATACTTCATATGAATAAAAGTAGAAGCTATTTTATTAGTTATAAAATTCAGCAATAAATAAAAAGCATCTCAAACAATGTATTTCTACTTTTGCAAGATGCTTTCGTCTAAAATTAAAAAATGAGAAATTAATGCTCTGCATAATAAAATATAAGACAGCTCTGCCATGAACACTAATTATGTTCGCGAATCAAACCTGCATATTCATAATTTCGTGATACGCATTAACCAGCTTATTCCTTACCTGAATGCCCATTTGCAGCGAAATACTCGCTTTTTGCATATTAACCATTACATCATTTAGCTCCACACCCTGAACTCCCAGTGTGAAATCTTGTGTTTTCTTCTCTGCGCTCAAGCGTGTTTCGTTTATTTTTCCTACTGCGGCAGTGAGTTGGCTGGCAAAACCGCCCTGTACTGAAATAGGTTTGGCAATATTTGCTGCTTGTAATGCCTGAGTCTGCATCTGTTGCAGTACACCTTCAATTGCCTGAATTGACATAAAAACCTCGCGTTAAATCACCCTATTGATTACGTGATTAAGTGCCATATTAGCCGTGGGCTGGTTGGCAGTTTTCCACGCAGCCACCGTAACACAGCCCTTCCAAACTAAAGCGGGTAATTAAAGTAAAAATTCGAAGCTTATTGTGCCATTAAAAGAGGTGTGAACAGCGAATAATGATGAAATTAATAATAGGAAGAATCTTTTCGCTTGCGTATGGGGAGTCTGTTTTGTTACGCCACGCTTTTAGTATTCATGTTGACCAGCAAGGCAAGGATCGTCTATGAGTGCAGCAACAACCGACGTTGAAAACCAAAAAGGTTTCAACGCTATTATCAGCAGGATAAAGGCTGATCCAAAAGTTCCGTTATTAGTTGCTGGCTCTGCTGCCATCACTATCGTCGTCGCCCTGTTTCTCTGGTTGCGCAGTCCCGACTATCGGGTGCTTTACAGCAATCTGAGTGATAAGGATGGCGGCGAAATCGTTACGCAATTAACTCAAATGAACGTCCCTTATCGTTTTTCCGAAAATGGATCAGCTCTCATGATACCTACCGAGAAGGTGCATGAGACTCGCCTGAAACTGGCCCAGCAAGGACTGCCTAAAGGGGGAGCTGCCGGTTTCGAACTATTGGATAAAGAGAAATTCGGTATCAGCCAGTTCAGTGAGCAGGTAAATTACCAACGGGCGCTGGAAGGTGAGTTAGCCCGTACCGTGGAATCACTCGGCCCGGTTCAGAGTGCCCGAGTTCATCTGGCCTTGCCTAAGCCTTCTCTGTTTGTTCGTGAACAAAAATCGCCATCAGCTTCAGTGACCGTGGGATTGCTGCAAGGCCGTGTGCTGGACGAAGGACAAATCAACGCCATCGTGCATATGGTTTCAAGTAGTGTTGCCGGCCTGCCAGCAGGTAATGTCACGATAGTGGATCAATCAGGACGTCTGCTAACGCAGAGCGATGCCACTGGCCGCGATTTAAATACCACGCAGTTGAAATATACGCAGGAAGTGGAAAATCGTTTCCAGCACCGCATTGAAACCATTCTGGCGCCTGTGGTTGGTCGTGGCAATGTACATGCGCAGGTAACAGCTCAAATTGATTTCTCTCGCCGCGAAGAAACAGCGGAAGAGTATAAACCGAATCAGCCACCAGATAAGGCTTCCATTCGCTCCAAACAGAGCAGTTCCAGCGAGCAAAGTGGTGGACCATTGTTGGGTGGTGTGCCGGGTGCATTGTCGAATCAGCCAAATGCGGCACCAAGAGCCCCGATTGAAAAATCGAACACAAATGCCAAAGATAACGGTGACGAAAAATCTGGTCAGCAGCGCAAAAACGCTAACAGTGACAACAGTTACGAGCGCATGGTAAGTAACAATCGCAATAATCGTTATGACGAACGCATCAACTATGAAGTGGATCGCACCATTCGCCATACTCAATTACAGGCTGGCGCAGTGGAGCGTCTTTCGGTTGCAGTCGTAGTTAACTATGCCTCTGTTCAGGGGAAAAATGGCCCTGAAACACAAGCACTGACACCAGAACAGCTTTCACAGATCGAGGCTCTGACCCGTGAAGCTATGGGCTTCTCTGCTAACCGTGGCGATAGTCTGAATGTGGTTAACACACCATTCAATAACAAAGCCGAAACGTTAGAACCTCTGCCATTCTGGCAGCACCCTGTCCTACTGGAAAAACTGTTGGAAGTAGGCCGTTGGTTACTGTTGGCTCTGGTTGCATGGTTACTGTGGCGCAAAATGATCGTGCCACAAATCGCCAAAAAACGTGCTGCGGAAAAAGCCGCATTGCAAGCGCAGAAAAAACAGCATAAACCGCAAACAGAAGTCAATGCTGAAATGGACGAAAAAATGCGCCGCCAGCTGTCTCGCCAACGTGTCAATGCTGAGCTTCAAAGCCAGCGTATCCGTGAACTTGCAGAAAAAGATCCACGCGTCGTCGCGCTGGTGATCCGTCAATGGATGAGTAACGAACAATGAGCCTGACCGGAACAGAAAGAAGCGCCGTCATGTTAATGACCCTGGGAGAAGATCAGGCGGCCGAGGTGTTCAAGCACCTGAATTCCCGGGAAGTACAACAACTGAGTATTGTCATGGCGGGGATGAGACAAGTCTCCAATCAGCAACTGGTTGATGTGCTGGCAGAATTTGAAGAAGATGCAGGGCAATATACCGCCCTCAGCATCAACGCCAACGACTATCTGCGCAGCGTACTGATCAAAGCATTGGGTGAAGAACGAGCTTCCAGCTTGCTTGAGGATATTCTTGAGTCCCGAGATACCACAACGGGCATCGAAACCCTCAACTTTATGGAGCCGCAGATGGCGACCGATATGATCCGCGATGAACATCCGCAGATCATTGCCACCATTCTTGTTCATCTGAGCCGTGGTCAGGCAGCCGATATTCTTGCCCTGTTGGATGATCGCCTGCGCAACGATGTAATGCTGCGCATCGCCACTTTTGGCGGTGTACAGCCATCCGCTCTGGCGGAATTGACAGAAGTGCTGAACAACCTGCTGGACGGTCAGAACCTGAAACGCAGCAAAATGGGTGGTGTTCGTACTGCGGCAGAAATCATCAACTTGATGAAAAGCCAACAGGAAGAAAGTGTCATTGATGCGGTTCGTACCTACGATGGTGAACTGGCACAGAAAATCATTGATGAAATGTTCTTGTTCGAAAATCTTATCGGCGTGGACGATCGCAGTATCCAACGCTTGCTACAGGAAGTTTCAACCGACTCCTTGCTGGTGGCATTGAAAGGTTGCGATCAGGCATTGCGCGATCACTTCCTCAACAATATGTCACAACGTGCTGCTGAAATCATGCGTGATGATTTGGCAACTCGTGGCCCTGTACGCATGTCCCAAGTGGAAGCTGAACAGAAAACCATTCTGCTTGTTGTTCGTCGTCTGGCAGAAAATGGCGAAATGATCCTGAATGGTGGTGACGATACCTATGTCTGATAAGTCGAATAATGGAAACTGGCGGCCGTGGCAGCCGGGCGAACTGACTCAGTGGGAAACGCTGCGGGCAAAACTGGAACCCATGGATGAAGAACAGGAGCCAAGCGAACAGGATCGGCTGCTGGAACAAGCGAGAATATTGGACGAGCTGAAAGAACAAGCTTGTCAAGCTGGTCATGCGCAGGGCTTTGCAGAAGGTCAGGCGCAGGGTTATGAACAAGGGATTCAGGAAGGCCGGCAGGCAGGACTGGAGCAAGGTTTGCAGGAAGCCCAACAACAACAGCAAATTGTTATCGACCAGTGGAAAGCCTTGCTAACGGACTTTAGCCATTCAATGGATGGATTGGATACCGTTATTGCTTCTCGGCTGATGCAACTTTCATTGACCGCTGCCCACCATATTCTGGGGCAGCCCGCTGTCTGTGATGGCACTGCCCTATTGAATCAGATCCGCGAATTTATCCAGCAAGAACCTATGTTCAGCGGGAAACCACAATTGCGTGTTCATCCACAAAACATTCCTCTGGTTGAACAGCAACTGGGGGAACTTTTGGCACTGCACGGCTGGCGCTTGATTGCCGATAACAAACTGCATCCGGGCGGTTGTAAAATCAGTGCCGATGAAGGCGATATGGATGCCAGTTTAGCAACCCGTTGGCATGAAATGTGCCGTCTGGCAGCACCGGGAGAATTATGATGACGGCAAGACTTGGTCGCTGGCTGGCAACCTTGGATTCATTAGAGAAGCGACTGGAAAAAACACCAAAAGTACGCCGCTATGGGCGCCTGACCCGCGCCACAGGCTTGGTGCTGGAAGCCACCGGCTTGCATATGCCCCTCGGTGCCACCTGTCTGATCGAGCGCCAAAATGGCAGTACCATTGAAGAAGTTGAAAGTGAAGTTGTCGGCTTCAATGGCGAAAAATTGTTGTTAATGCCACTGGAAGAATTGGAAGGCATTGTGCCGGGTGCCCGCGTTTATGCCCGTTCTTATGGTGAAGATGCAGGGGGCGGACGCCGCTTGCCTCTCGGGCCAGAATTACTTGGCAGAGTTCTGGATGGTGCAGGTCGCCCCCTTGATGGTTTACCTGCCCCTGATACTGGTTATCGCGCTTCCCTGACGACAACCCCACTCAATCCCCTGCAAAGAACCCCCATCAGCAGTGTGCTGGATGTTGGCGTCCGTGCCATTAATGCACTGCTGACCGTGGGACGTGGACAACGCATGGGATTATTTGCTGGCTCAGGGGTCGGTAAAAGTGTGCTGCTTGGCATGATGGCGCGTTATACCCAAGCCGATGTGATCGTTGTGGGATTGATTGGTGAACGTGGTCGTGAAGTTAAAGACTTCATCGAAAACATCTTGGGCACAGAAGGATTATCACGCTCTGTCGTCGTCGCTGCTCCTGCCGATATTTCACCGTTGCTGAGAATGCAAGGAGCCTCTTATGCGACCCGCATCGCTGAAGATTTTCGTGATCGGGGTAAACATGTTCTGCTGATCATGGATTCCCTGACCCGTTACAGCATGGCGCAGCGCGAAATTGCACTGGCTATCGGTGAACCCCCGGCAACTAAAGGTTATCCCCCTTCTGTGTTTGCCAAATTGCCGGCATTGGTGGAAAGAGCGGGTAATGGTGTCAGTGATGGCGGTTCCATTACTGCATTTTATACCGTGCTGACAGAAGGTGATGACCAGCAAGATCCGATTGCCGATTCTGCACGTGCCATCTTGGATGGTCATATCGTGTTATCACGTTCACTGGCAGAATCAGGTCATTATCCTGCGATTGATATCGAAGCCTCCATCAGTCGTGCCATGACTGCGCTGATCGACAATACCCATTATCGGCGGGTGCAACATTTCAAACAGTTGCTTTCCAGTTATCAGCGCAATCGGGATTTGATCAACGTCGGTGCATATGCAGCGGGCAGTGATCCCCTGCTTGACAAGGCGATTCAGCTTTATCCGCATATAGCCCAATTTCTGCAACAAGGCATTGACGAACGCAGCGAGTACGAGCCGGCCTGTTCTCAGCTTCAACAGTTATTACCGACATAATGTTTTGCCTACGGGGATCTAGCCGAGAAATATTTTGCTAAAAGGTATATATCCTTTGGATTTCAAGATAAAGCCGCAATTTGAAAGACGACGGGTATAACGTTTATCGGTACGGTGCCGATATAACTTTTTTCAATATAATTTTGCTATTGATGTAATTCAGTAACGCTTATGTCTGTTTGGTGATTAAAACGAGGAAATACATGCAACAACACTCCCCTCTCGTGACTTTGCGTGAACTTGCCCAAGATGCGGCAGAAAAAGCAGCATCGCAACTTGCAAAAATCCGGCAAAGTCACCAGCAAATGGAGCAGCAACTCACGGCGTTAATGGATTATCAGGATGAATATCGTACCCGTTTGAATGACACACTCAGCAGCGGCATGTCCTGCTCGACTTGGCAAAATTATCAACAGTTTATGAAAACGCTGGAAATGGCAATTGAACAGCACAAATTACAGCTCAATCAATGGAAACAACGTCTTGAGCAAGCCATATCACAATGGCAAGAAAAACAACAACGTCTGAATGCCTTCGACACACTGCAACAACGGGCAGAGCATAATTTGAAGTTACACCAAAATCGCATGGAGCAAAAACAAATGGACGAGTACGCACAACGTGGTGCACAACGGAGAATGAAACAATGAATCTCACTCTTTTGCCTACTGATTTAAAACCCACGAGCAAAGGCCCAGACAAAAATCAGGCGACTTTGAATAATCCCGTGATCGGTAACCATTCTTCTCAATTTGGGCAACTTCTCAATGCAGAAACAGCCTCTATGCAGAAGCCCACCGTTCAGACTGGTGTTCATGTAAATGTTCATGCAAATGTTCAGGCGAATGTTCAGGCGGATAAAAATAATCAGGTAAATCAAAATAACCTGAAAGAGGGAAAACCTGCCTCTGATAAAACAGCAAAAAACGGGTCGCCATTGACATCAGCGTCAAATAACACGGTGATTGAAGGTAGATCACAAGTGGAAACAGCGCCGCAAGAAAATAATGCTGAATTTGCTGTATTGAAAGATGAAGATCTTTTATCAGCCGAAGCATTAAGCGCAGCAATACCCATCCAGCTTGTGGGACTGCTCGCCCCGCATACAAACTCTGTAGCCCTTCCGGAAGATATTGATGGATTGATGGGCAATGAATCATTGGAAAAGACGTTGCTGGAAAATGCATTGCTGGAAAACGAATCATTAAAAAATAAGTTTCAGGAAGGTGAAAGCAGCGCTGTAAATACAATAAATACAATAAATACAAATGCAATGCTGGGCAAAAGTGCCAAAGATAGCAAATTAACTGACACCGAATTGCAAGATGAAGTCATTCAGCTTTCGGCTAAACAGGAAACGTCTCTGAGTAATAAGGCCGAGGGTTCAGCTAATCTTCAATCTGGATGGACTCCGCTCGCCGGACAAACCAAACTTGCGGTTACTAATGCGACTAATAATAGCAATGGTAAGGCTGAGTCTGGTATTGCTCCCCTCAAAAATGCAGCTCCAAGCAGCAAAGAGTCGAATCTGCTCCAGATGGCTATTCAGGCAGCACCTGCATTAACGGCTTCCCCTATGGCAGAAGCAGCGTCTGTTGACTCACCTGCGCTATTGGTAACCTCTCCCCTACTTTCAGCCGGGCAGCATCCAACAGGGCAATTTCAATTGAGTAGCGCAACCGCACCTCTATTGAATGCCCATCTTGGCAGCGAAGAGTGGCAGCAACAACTCAACCAGCATGTACTGTTCTTTAACCGCAATGGTCTTCAACAGGCAGAACTTCGCTTACATCCTCAGGAATTGGGTGCGCTGCACATTCGTATGAGCGTTGAAGACAATCAAGCACAGTTACATTTTGTTTCCGCCCATCAGAACGTTCGTGCGGCTCTGGAAGCTGCTTTGCCGGGGTTACGCCATGCACTGGCTGAAAATGGCATTCAATTGGCGCAAAGCAGTGTCAACACCGATGCTCAGGGAAATGGGCAATCAGAGCACTATGCGAATAATCACGCCAATAACCCGAACAATAATTCCAATTCCCATGCTGAAAACCCAGATCATGGCTTAGCGGCTGCAACAGGGAGCACGACCTCCCATTCATCAGCCATCAGGATGACACCTCAACAACTCGCCTCGACTCGGGGAGGTGTTGATACCTTTGCCTAATTATCCACCTAATTATTCGCCTAATTTCATGATGCACTGTAATAAAAAGAAAAAGGGCCGATAACAAACGAGTGAGTTAATAGTTTTTTCCTCGTTTGTTCCAGCCATTGCCGGAACAAAGACGCGGGATAATTGATATCGAATTTGATGGATAAGGGTTCTGCCATGGAATGCGCGGAAACTTATTCGCAACGGAAAACAGGAATTTGTCTGTCCATGTCTGATTATAGCTACGAGCATAAACGCACAAATCCAATTTGGATGATAATGTTAATACTGATTGCTGTTCTTGGTGCGGCCATTGGAGGGTACAGCTGGTGGGTAATGAGCCAGTCAGCCAATAACAGTACAGAGAAAGCTGATGTCATTGATATACCAGTATTTATGGCCCTGGAGCCTTTTACTGTCAATTTGATCGACAACGAAGAGCACTTCGATCGTGTTTTATATGTTGGCATCACATTGCGTTTGCCTGACCAAAAAACCCGTCAGCGCCTCCATGACTATCTGCCAGAAGTTCGTAGCCGTATGCTGCTGCTGTTATCTCGCCAGAAAGCCACTGCTCTGGCAAAAGATGACGGCAAGATGCATTTAATGGCAGATATCAAACAGATACTACACCCGACATTAATACCCGGTGAACCTGATCAGGAAATCACCGATGTATTTTTTACTACGTTTATTCTGCGATAATCACTATGAGTGACAATATTCTTTCACAAGCAGAGATCGATGCTCTGCTCAATGGTGACAGTGCCTCAGCTGATGACGTAGAACAGACTGCGTCTGGGGAAAATGAGGTTCGCCCTTACGATCCCAATACACAACGCCGTGTTGTCCGCGAACGTTTGCAGTCACTGGAAATCATCAATGAACGTTTTGCCCGCCAATTCAGGATGGGGCTGTTTAATATGCTGCGCCGCAGTCCGGATATTACGGTTGGTGCCATAAAAGTTCAGCCTTACCACGAATTTGCCCGCAACTTGGCTGTGCCAACCAATCTCAATCTGGTTCATCTGAAACCATTGAGGGGAACCGCACTATTTGCTTTCGAGCCAAGCTTGGTTTATATCGCTGTTGATAACCTGTTTGGGGGGGATGGCCGTTTTCCAACCAAAGTGGAAGGCCGTGAATTTACCTATACCGAACAGCGGATCATCAACCGGATGCTGAAACTGGCGCTGGATGCTTATCGTGACTCATGGGATTCCATCTTTAAACTTGACGTGGAATACGTGCGTTCCGAGACGCAAATAAAGTTCACCAATATCACCACCTCACCGAACGACATCGTGGTTACCACACCGTTCCAAGTGGAGATCGGGGCATTGACCGGGGAATTCAATATTTGTATTCCATTCGCCATGATCGAACCCCTGCGCGAACGTCTGACCAATCCTCCTGTGGAAAATGCGCGTCAGGAAGATAGCCAGTGGCGTGAAACTTTGGTGAAACAAGTTCAACACTCAGAGTTAGAACTGGTGGCGAATTTTGTTGATATCCCCCTGCGGCTGTCAAAGATCCTTGAACTGAAAAGTGGCGATGTCCTGCCGATTGAAAAACCTGAACGCCTAATCGTTCACGTTGATGGTGTGCCTGTACTCACCAGTCAATATGGAACACTGAACGGGCAATATGCCCTGCGCGTTGAACACCTGATTAACCCTGTTTTAACTGCTCTGGATGAGGAAAAGCCCAATGAGTGATGCTAAACAACCCACAGATACCAGATTGACTGAAGATATGTGGGCAGAAGCGCTGGAACAACAGGCCGCACAGCAAACCTCTGACGGCGGCGCGTCAATATTTGAGAATCTGGAAGCGCAGGATGCGTTGGCCCAACTCTCCGATATTGATTTGATCATGGATATTCCCGTTAAGCTCTCTGTCGAGCTGGGACGCACCAAAATGACCATCAAACAACTGTTGAGACTGTCACAAGGCTCAGTGGTTCCCCTTGATGGACTGGCGGGTGAACCATTGGATATTCTGATTAATGGTTATTTGATCGCACAGGGAGAAGTGGTGGTCGTATCCGATAAGTACGGTATCCGTATCACTGATATCATCACTCCTTCTGAGCGCATGCGTCGCTTGAGTCGTTAACCATGATGGCGAACCAGCCTTCCGTTCGTAATTCTTTTCAACATAGTGCGGCATCTGATGCCGCACCTGTTAACACGATAACCGGCAATAGTGAACCCCTTCCCGCCAGCCAAACACTGATGCAAATCAGCAGTGCACTGGGTGGTATTTTATTGTTGATTTTCTTCATGACATGGCTAATTCGCCGTTTGGGTTTTTCACCGGCCAAAAGCAAAAATCATCGTTTGCTGAACGTTAAGGCAAGTTGCTCCCTCGGACCGAAAGAGCGGGTCGTTGTTGTAGAAATCGAAGATAACTGGCTGGTCTTGGGAGTCACATCTCAACAGATCAACATGCTGCATCAGATGCCTGCACCGCCTGACAACGAGGAAAAGGGAACCGCGATTAAGTCGCTGCCATTTGGTCAGATGCTAAAAAGTACACTCCAACGAAAAAGCAAGAATAACCAGGACGATGATGAAAAATAGAGTTTTTTTTATGGCAGTCAACCGAATGACAGGCAAAAAATTTGTCTCATGGCTTTATCAAATACGTTTGACAACTCTGTTTATGGCGCTTTTGCTGCCGCTGTTCCCTATGAACGCTGCTGCTGAGTTGCCTGGCATCATAAGCCAACCCTTAGCCAATGGCGGGCAAAGTTGGTCATTGCCTGTTCAAACCCTGATTTTCATCACGGCATTGGGGTTCATCCCTGCCGCTCTGCTAATGATGACCAGCTTTACCCGCATCATCATTGTACTCGGCTTGCTGCGCAATGCACTGGGAACACCTTCAGCTCCGCCTAACCAAGTTATGCTGGGTTTGGCACTGTTTATGACTTTTTTCATCATGGCGCCAGCATTCGATGATGTCTATAAAAACGCCTATCTGCCCTATAGCAAGGATGACATTACTCTGGAAGTTGCACTGGATAACGGTGCCAAGCCTCTGCGCCAATTCATGCTGCGTCAGACAAGAGAAAATGATCTGGCACTATTTGCCCGTCTTGCAGATCAAGAGGCATTTGAAACTGCGGATTCTGTTCCAATGCGTGTACTCGTCCCCGCGTTTATTACCAGTGAATTGAAAACTGCGTTCCAGATTGGTTTTACGCTCTTTATCCCGTTCTTGATCATCGATCTGGTTGTTGCCAGTGTTTTGATGGCATTGGGGATGATGATGGTTCCACCCGCCACCATATCACTACCGTTCAAACTCATGCTGTTTGTCTTGGTAGATGGCTGGCAATTATTGCTTGGCTCGCTGGCGCAAAGCTTTTATATCTAAACAACGGCTTAAGAAAATTATGACTCCAGAATCGATAATGGCCCTTGGTGTTGAGGCAATGAAAGTGGCGTTGGCTCTGGCTGCTCCACTCCTTTTGTCTGCCTTGGTTTGTGGCTTGATCATCAGCTTATTACAGGCGGCAACTCAGGTAAACGAAATGACCTTATCGTTTATTCCGAAAATTTTGGCCGTCGTCACCACTATCATCATCGCCGGGCCATGGATGCTAAACTTACTGCTGGATTACATGCGCGCCTTGTTTACTAGCATTCCGCATATTATCGGTTAATTATGATCCCGTTTGATACTGAAACACTTTCCCGCCTCGTCAGTGATTTTTTCTGGCCATTGGTGCGCTTGATGGCGTTATTTAGCACGGCACCCATTTTCAGTGAAAAACAAGTACCAATAAAAGTCAAAATTGGCTTGGCGCTAGTAATCACAGCCATACTTGTCCCGACTTTCCCTTCTCCTCAAATTCCGATTTTTTCTGTTGTCGGAATTTGGGTTCTAATACAACAAATATTGATTGGCATGGCTTTGGGATTAACCATGCAGATCGCTTTTGCTGTAGTACGCTATGCCGGTGAAGTGCTCGGCTTACAAATGGGACTTTCATTCGCCACCTTTTTTGATCCTACAGGTGGCCCGAATATGCCTATTTTAGCCCGTATCCTGAATATGCTGATGTTATTGCTGTTTTTGGCCTTTGACGGGCATTTATGGCTATTGTCGATTCTGGCAGATACTTTTCATTCTATTCCCATTAAACCCACTCAATTGAATCCAAAGGGTTTTTTATTATTAGCCCAAAGTGCCAACCTGATCTTTATCAATGGCTTGATGCTGGCAATGCCAATGATTACCCTGCTTTTGGTGCTGAACTTTTCTCTGGGCATGTTGAACCGCATGACGCCCCAACTTTCCGTGTTTGTGGTCGGTTTTCCTCTGACCCTGACCGTGGGGATTTTCACACTTTCTCTGGTGTTCCCGATGTTAGTGCCATTTACTGAACGGTTATTTGGCGAAATGTTCGATCGCCTGGCGGTAATCGTTAGTGAAATAGTGCTGTAAACAAACCGTATTTTTCTGGCTAAATTTCCCTTTATATTGTGGCGGCAAAAGCCAGGGGGGGGTTCATAGCACTTATTCACTATTGACGAAAATAACATTTATGCTCCACACCCATCCCCGCCATCAATCACCAAACCTTGAGCCGTAATCATGGCTGCGTCTAAAGAAATGAAAAACATCACGGCATTGGCAACATCCTGAGGGCTGACCAATCTCTTCAGCGGAATACGTTTTTCAATGCGCCTGAGTAAGGCCGATGTTGAACATCCAAGCAGTTTTGCCTGTGGCTCCAGCCCCTTCAACAACATTGGTGTATCCACCCAAGAAGGCAGTACTGCATTTACGGTAATTTGCCTTTCTGCCAAATCCAGAGCCAGCGATTTCGTTAATCCAAGCAAAGCATGTTTGGATACACAATAAGCACTATTGTGTTTCTTTCCTGCCTTACCAAGAATAGATGAAATAATGACAATCCGGCCTCCAGAAAGGATATTGGGTACGACATTCGATAATAGGCGTTGGACTGAATGTAAATTGGCAGCCAATATTGAATCCCAAATATCACTATCTCCAATTTTATTATCATTATCTTTACCATGACTAATGACTATTCCTTGTAATATTTCTGGTAATTTGCCCTCTTTAAACAGAGGCACCAACTGATTAGCGATGGCGTTTTCATCAGTCAAGTCAATTTGAAGTATATCAACCAACCCCGGTGATTGTTCTGCCAGTTTATTTAGCCCTTCGCTGTTAACATCAATGGCAATAATACGATATCCAGTCGTCAGCAATTTCTGGCAAACGGCATAGCCTATTCCACTGGCAGCACCGGTTACAATGAACGTCAACATTAAATTTTCCTTTATTAACTCAGAGTAATACCACCGTTGACATTAATTACCTCTCCCGTCATATAGTGATTTTCCATAAGAAAATGAACTGCCGAGGTAATTTCGCTGACAACACCAACGCGTTTGAGCAATACTTTGCTATTAATTAATTCTTGGTGTGTTTTTAATAAGTTCGCTGACATCTCTGTTTGAATAATTCCGGGAGCAATTGCATTGACCCGAATATTCTTGGGTGCCACTTCAACGGCAAGTGCCCGTGTTAATGATTCTATACCGCCTTTGGTGGCGGCATAGATTGATTGCCCCTTATTGGGCCTTTGGGCTGAAATGGATGAGATATTGATAATGTGCCCACTGCGCTGCGGTATCATCATTTTCAACACTTCGCGGCTACATAGGATGTAACTTAATAAATTATTGTTTATCAATAACTCAATATCCTTGGTTTCCATCGTTGCCAATAACCCATCCCTTGTGATCCCGACGTTATTAACCAGAAGATCAATACGCCCAAATGCCTCACTCACGGTATTAATAAATGTACTGACATCCCCTGCCTTGGCAAGATCAACCCTGACAGGCAGGGTGTCGTGGAAGTCATGTGTGACTTGGGTAATAAAATCGGCAGTTTGGGGGGTATTATTGCGATAACAAAAAGCGACCCGGTATCCCCTATCCAATAAACTTAAAACTATCGCACGACCAATACCTTTGCTGCCGCCAGTCACAACGGCATATTTCTCGCTCATAAGCTAGAATTTCCTTTGATTTCCGATAGAGTGAAGTGGTGTTTTTTGGCTATCGCCATAATGTCGAGAACTTGCTTGGCGGAAATATTCCCGTATGAGAAATTTCCTTTGTGCTGTTCCAGTGCCAGTAAAATAGTTTCCGTCATACAGGCATAGAGCTGCCCTTCTCCCAAATATGCTCTGACTCTGGGATCAAGGCTGTCATGACAAGGTGTCTGGACGATACCGCCGCGCAGGATCTGGATGTCAGGCCGGTTAATTAAATCGTTATCAGACAAGTTGTGTGGCACAGAAATGTCACAAACAATTCCCCCTCTTTTTATCTTGTCTACAGGAATAAATGCTTCTGAAGCGTTGGCCGCACAAACAATGACATCACTATGTTCAATATCAGAAATGTTCTGGGAAATACGGATAAATACTTGATCTGAATGATGCTGGTTCAAGTAGTGATCTATCGCTTCACCCACTGGTTTCCCTGCAAGGGCACCAGATGGCATTAATGAAAGGCAGTCCACTACACGTTTTGCCAGCCCTCTCATAACTGACTGAGAATTAGTCATAAATTGTTCATAGATGTTTTGATAAATCTGGTATTTCACTTCGTTCATTTTTCTCACCGAACCATGATTATGACTACCAATCAATGTCATCTCCAGAAATTGCGGCCCCAGAATCTCGGCATAAACACGGCCGATATTTCCCGCGCCCCCAATCACCGTAATGCGAACTTGGCTAATATCTCGATTTAACATACTATTTTTTAAGGCTTCAATTCCCATGCCCACAGTCAAAGTATTCCCCGTCGTCACATTTATCTGGTTGTTTTTCACAGACTTACCATTGTTAGTGATTATTGAGGTAAACATGCCCAAACCCACCACGGTATTACCAGCTTGCGCCGCCTGAGCAACACGGACATCAATTTCATGTCGCAACCTTTCTAAATCATTTTGTGCCAGCGCTGACTTGATCATTTTTGAAGTCACGGGGATTGGATACAGTGTAAAACTCACAGACTGACCATTGGCCGAACGAATTCGCGCGGGTTTAAACGGTTTTGTCGCAAGATTAAAGCTGGTATTTTCGACAAACAATGTCATTTCTTCGTCGCTGAGTAGGCTAAAGGAAGGGTCAACTTCTTTCAGCCAGTCCGCTGAAATCAAATGATTCACGAAAGCGGCCTTATAATCTGCCGTACTGTCATCTTCTTGCTCCGTCTCCCTGCGACGATAATCCGCAACAACAGACGGAAGTTGTTTCCCAAGCACGGGAGCAACAATAAAGCCAGCATTGGCATGACGAATAGCCAGACAAACGCGGGAAAGTGCTTCGATAAAACGGATAACCTGCGAAAGTTCCAGAAATACGGATGGTTCCACACGAATCACGTTGGCTGCACTGCCTGAGGGTGCCACTCGAATATGGCTGCCACACAGTAAATGACCACTGATTACATAGCCCAAGCTGCCTTGTACTGCGATATTTTGCAAAATGTAGGAATCTGAATTAATCACATCACAGAATTCGACTCCCCAGATCAACCCCTTGCCACGAACCTCTTGGATGACATCAGGATATTGCTCTTTTAAATCCTCCAGCCGTGTTTTGAACTCATTTCCCAGTTGGGTAACTTGCGTCAGCAACTTACGCTGATCAGCATACAGCAGGTTGATATAATCAAGTGCAACCCGACAGGAGAAATCATCTTCACCGAACGTTGAGCTTTGGATTACATCGAACCCCGGAGTAAAACTTTTCTGACGAATGGCAACGACACCAATTTTGACATATCCACCGCCCAACGCTTTGGAAAGCACATAGTAATCTGCATCAATACCCGCATCACTCGATGCCACCAAAAATCCACACCGCCCTGATCCGGTCTGTACTTCATCAGCAATAATGGGGCATCCAAGGATCTGTTTTAGCCGATTGATGCCAGTGACTTGTTCGGTACTGAGTGGATAAACCCCACCTTCTCCCTGAATGGGTTCTACCAACAATGCGGCCACGGTTCTAAATGCCTTTTTGGTCAAAACAATCTGACCATTCTCTTCCTGCGGCAACCATAACCAACTGTTTAAAATGTCATTGGCTTTTTCCCCCATTTCGACAAATTCAGCTAATTGGGCAGGAGAAAGAAAAAGCGTGTTAATTTTCAGCCGCTTCAAATAGTCACGATACATGGCGCCATGTGTACAGTTCGCCGTCACCATCATCTTTCCATGAAAAGCATGTTCAAGAGCAAGGAATGTCGGTTTTGAGTCTAATTGAAATTGATTAAACGCAGACAAAGCCAGTTTAATTTCTTGGACAGTAGGATCTTTTTCCAATTTCAGTTGCTGTCTCTGCTCTTGCGTCAGTACAACCTCAGCTTCGTTGTCCAATATGTTGGCAACCTGTGCCATTTCTTGCCCTAATGCGAGAAGTTGCGCATTACGTGTAAACTCGACACTTTTCAGTGCAACTTCCATTGATTCTGCCCCCGTACTGGCAAAACAGAATACAAAATCGCCATTGGTTGCAGTTTCTTCTTTCAACAACTCATTCAGTCTTTCTGCCAGCATTGCTGCGGGCTTTCTAATGGAAAATTGGTTATGAACCGGAATTTCTTCATCAAGATAACATTTGATTTTTTCTCTGATTAAAGGGGAATTGTGCCCAAGTAATGTCGCACCATACCCTCCCAGAAGATCCAATATTGGCACTTCCTGTCCATTTTCATCTTTGCAGTACAGAAAATTTCCAGAAGCCCGGTGGTAGGCCTTGTTTAACCCAATAGAAGCCAAAGCACGGGTAAGCAGAGGCTTACAAAATGCAGCATAACTTTCCATAGTGAATCCTATTGTTAATTAAATGTTGTTAATTAAAATTTTCAATCAATGCTGAGGAGGAGATGGCTTCTGCTATGTCATTGATAAAATCCAGTGTTTCAGCTGAATAATTTCCTTCATGATACATGCGGCTCAGAGAGGCAATATCGACAATCGGGCAATCCTTCTGCATCGGTTTGTCATCACGGGTTAAAATGAAAGTAACGCCAAATTCAACAAACGTTTCGGAAATATCAGATTGCGCGATACGGTCAATCTGTCCCATGCCGGAAGCAACCACTAACGCATAGTCAATGACCCCGTTATTCAGCAATAACTCCGCTTCATTAAACGCGGATAACAACCCAATATTTCCACGTAAAAAAGAGGCGCAGTCCCCTTGAAGGGCAAGCTCCTGAGAAAGTACGCCAAGTAGGTTATTACTGAGCGACAATGTGATTAAGAAAGGATTTACCTGTTCTGATGCCCAAATGGCCTGATAAATATCCTGTTCGTTTCTTACCCCATTTTGTTCCCATTCTGGCAGCAGTTCGCCAGGCATTGGGTGAAGATAGCCATACTGGGTGGCATACAGTCCGAATTTTATTGCGGGATCGTCAATGTTCAGGCTTGATGATAGTAATAGCCTTCTGGTTGAAATCAGACATTTTTCCGTACCTTTGGAATAAAAACGCCTGAGTTTGCTATTTATCGTCAATGCACTTTCATCATTGTCAGAAACCGGGCAATTAAATTGTGGATGATCACAGTTCAGGTGATAACCAATGAGTCTGATTTTCTTACCTTTCATCATATTCCCCAATGACTAAGCACGAGTTAATACCACCGAAACCAAATGAATTTGTTATCGCGTTGTGCACAGGCGCTGCCCGTCCTTGTTGTGGAACGTAATCCAAATCACAAAGCGGATCAGGGGATTCAAGATTGATTGTAGGTGGGATGAACTGTTCTTTTACGGTCAAAACCGTTGCCACAGCTTCTATAGCTCCTGCGGCGGCTATCCAATGCCCCAACATGGATTTGATTGATGACACCAATGGCGGCTGAGTGCCAAAAATACGCTTGATAACAGCCGTCTCCAGTTCATCATTCAGGGGCGTGGATGTGCCGTGGGCATTGATATAATCAATCTGGTGGAGCTGCAATCCACTACTGCTGATAGCCTGCCTGATAGCACTTTCAGCACCAATACCACCGGGATGAGGAGCCGTCAGTTTATAGGCATCCAGAGAGGCACCGTAACCTTTAATCTCCGCATAAATTTTGGCTCCCCTGCGCAACGCGCTTTCTTCACTCTCAAGTACCAAAAAAGCCCCACCTTCGCCCGCAACCAACCCACTGCGATGTTTATCAAAGGGGCGACAAAGCCTGCTTCCCCACTTTTCTGTTACGGCAGTTGCCCCCAACAAATTCAACCCGACCAATGTGCGCAGACTGATGACGGAATCCGCCCCACCAGCCAGCATGATGGAAGCCTCTTGCCTTTTGATGGCTTGGCACGCCAACCCGATAGCATGAGTCGCGCCCGCACACGCTGCATTTACATTGACAACCGGACCAGATAACCCAAACCGGCGGGCAATCTCCACCACCATGCCATCATTACTGCATCTTACGCCGGAATAAGAACCTAAATCATTGAGTTGCTGAAACATGGACTGCATAACCGAACCATGCTGATGGCGAACGAGATGCCTATCATCTTCAGTGATGTCAGAAACTCCGCTGCATCCATAAATCCCCATGCGTTTCTCAGATAAAAATAAGGAAGCCAGCCCTGCATCTTCCAATGCCTTGGCCGCAGCAACTATGCCCATTACACCACGTCGGTCTGTAATGCCTGATTCCGGTAAATAAGCGGGGTTCTGGGCAATTAATGAATCAAAATCAATTTGAGCCGCATATTTGATTGGCAACGCCCCATTATCTGCACACACTAACGGCTTGACGGCAGATTCCCCACCACAAAGTTTTTTCCAGAAAATCTCAATATCAGTCCCGAAGGCACTGACGATCCCCATCCCTGTAACCATCACCCGATGTTCAGAAATCATCACAGCTCTCCCCCATTAAACATCCCCATGCGAAGTAAAATGGCAATACATTGATTATCCAGTCCATGAACCAGTATCCATGCCAAATCAGAAGAGTGCTGGCAGCGGGCGTTTTGATTGACGTTATCGATAGCCAGACCTTTTTTATGCATCTCAATGAGCAAGTTAATCGCCACAAAGGGGGCCGCTGCGCCGCAATATCCCATCGCTTTATCTAAATGAAATTGCAACGCAGACGGGAGCATGTCATCAACCTGTGCCGTGAATTCAGCTTTGGTTTTCCCAACATGGATAATTTGGGCAGGTAATCTATTTTCTCCCGACATCCAAGTCAGAAGACGCCCAACTTGATCACGGTTGTGAAGAGTGGTGCGAAACACTTGGGAAACCTCACCGTCCGCATGATGGCTATCTTCGTGCAACGTAATAAATGAAGCGGCTTCTGCGGGTATCCACGGAACATCTTTGATAAGGCGTTCATAGGAAAGGTAGTACCATGTGGAGATTTTCTGGCTACCTCCCCCACACAGAACAAACTGGCTGCGCGCTTCTTTAATGCTGTAATAACCTTCCAAAAATGCGTTTCCCCCAGCATCGACATGAGGAGAAAAGAATCCATTATCACCGGTAATATCAAGATGCTGGGACAAATGACTGGCCGTTGAAGTATTTAACAGTGTCAATCCCATCAATGGAGGGGTTTCAATTAATGCCCTTGAAACATAGTCCTCATCATTTTCTGCATCAAAAGCAATGGGAATTGAACTGTCATCAGCATCACTGGTTCCCAATCCAATAAATAAGCCCCGTTGTTCAGGAGGAAACTCATCGCCAAAACTATTTTCCCAAGTTTCAATCCCGGTATAGAGCACCCATCGGCTCTGTGCATTTGCTACTCGCCGAACTATCTTATCCATACGTGGCATGACAAAAGACGTTTCATCAATACACCGTTCTCCCAAGATATTGGGCAAATGCGGGGAACGGTTTGACAAATGAGCCTCTTGTATTTTGCCATGAATAATGTCATCTATACTCAGGCCATCGGGAAGCAAACTCATTCCACTGGTAATATAAATTCCCATGATTTACCCCTCAGCCCGCTTTAATATCAGACTGCTATTTTCACCGCCAAACCCAAAAGAATTGCTCATGATGTAATTGACGGACATGGCTTTTGCTGAGTTGTTGACATTAATAATGTCATCCATTTTTCCCGATTCAGAAAAATTCAAGCTGGGAAGAATCAGCCCACTCTTCAAGGTCTCAATGGAAAGTATGGCCTCCAATAGTCCACTAACGGCAAGTGAATGCCCTGTCGCTGATTTCGTGGATATAACCGGAGGGTTATGGGAGAAAAGCGCATGAATCGCTTTGCTTTCTGCAAGATCATTATTCACCGTGGAAGTACCATGGGAATTAATATGATCTATCTCTTCCGGTAATAATCCAGCCTCCTGCAAAGCCGCAGACATAGAATTGAGATAATATCGACCGGATAAGTCGGTTGATGTCATCCTATGCCCTTCAGACTGTCGGGATATTCCGGCAATTTCAGCCAATATTGGCGCTTTTCTGGCAACCGCATGGGAATAGCGCTCTACGACTAAAAATGCAGCGGCATCGGCAAGAACACAACCAGCCCTGTCTTTATCGAAAGCCCGTGAACATTGATGTAAATCTGCGAACCTACCATCATAAAGTGCCCTGACTTTCTTAAATAATATCTGCATGATCGGATGGGTGGCTTCTTCTGAGGCACCAACCAGTGCGATATCAAGTTTGCCACTTTTGAGATTCTGACATGCAGAATAAAGTGCGCTCATGCCTGCAATACAGGCATCACTGTAAACTTTTGGCAAGGCCGGAACATGCAAACGCTTTGCCAATTCCTTAACAAGTTCATAGGGAGGTGTTAACTCCCCGAAATGTTCAATATCAATATATTTTGACGGATAGGACGTTTTTTCATCATTGAAGTAATGGGATAGAGATTTACTATCAAGAAACATCTTATTATTGGCAAAAAATAATTCACAATTAGCTTGATTCAGCGCTTTATCTGCTAACCTCGCCATATGCAGACTATTTGATGCTGCACCATAGGCCATCAAAAAAACACGATTATTGGATAATTGTCCTGAAAAATTAAATTGATTACGTAACCTATCTATATCTTCCGACGATAACTTGGCACTAGGAACATTTTCTATTCCATATTCCTTTAATAGCTCATCTTCACAGATAAGTGATTTCCCTTCTGCCAATGAATTAAATAAATCACTTGGGCAATCATGATTACGAACAATCAAACCATAACCGGTTACAGCAATTCTATTTGTAGGTATACCAGCCATAGTGATTTCTACCTTAACAATACCTTATTAAAGTTACGCACTCTTCATTTACATTAAAATAACAATTTATTAATTTTTATTTCTTCAAGATATACTTCCTGATTCATTAAGAATATCTGAGCAATATTTTTCTATTTCGCCAATAATAACTTCATCAGCACTTTTCCCATTGGATTCACAAACTTTCTGACATAATGAAGCCCAATTATGTACATTGGTTTCACCAAATACATCCCCCAAAGTATTAATAGAATCCAACTGTACTTCTGTATAATTGTAACAGCTATGAATCAGCAATCTCTTACCTTCTTGCGTGAGGACATCCTCATTCAATAACTTCGCCAGCACGCTTTCAGACAGAATTTCATTAGCATGAGCAAAAACACTTTTTGTCGGCATTGTTATTCCGAATTTTTTGCCTAAATTAAATGATAAGTCAATGATATCTAAAGAATCAGCTCCTAATTCATTAATTAATGAAGAATTTTCTTTAATGTCATTTTTTTCTATAAAAAGAATAGAGGATAACTCCTCACAGACAACAGAGATATACTTATTCATACAGTCCTCATTTACAATTAAATACCCGACAATTAACCCCAGAAATAATAGCAACAAATTCTCACAGTTCATTTATTTCTGTCAATTGATAAAAATTCAGCGCAACAATAAAAATAATTAGACCCAGAATTAATTCCATAACACTTTATTCAATGAGAACAATACACTATTTAAATAACACCACCAGCCTAACTCAACTATTTGTTTTTAATAAATAACGACATCGAAAACACCACTTCAGGAAAAGATCATTAATAACAAACATTAAATCAAATTTATTTATAACTGATAATGAAAATAAATTAAAAACTCCATTCACAACCCGAAATGAAAACAATTCAAATTCTCAAAATAAAATAAAAAGCCTATATTTAAGAAATATAAAAACAATTAAACGCAATAAGATAATTCCCATAAAATAATATAAATTAATTTCTTATAAAGAGTCGTCAATATTAAAATGGATAATATTATGGATAGCACTATGGATAGCACTATGGATAGCACTATAGCTTCTATCCCCCCACCTGCACTTGGTTAGACTGCCGCAATAACCTAACAATATGACGGTTATGACAATTATCACTGTCTTGCCTTCCTGACTGGCGAAAAACCTTAGTTCAACAAAAAGTATCGACATTGAAAATCATCTCAGTTAATTTAACTTTGTTATCTCTCAAATACCCACATAGACAGTATAAAAATCCAATTTCACCATCCACAACAAGTACATTTTTTTGCCATAGAGAGATCTGTTTAACTGAAGTAATAATTTCCTTATCTTCTAATAAATAAACTAAATCAAACTATTACAAAGGAGATATAAATATGACATGCAGCCATAATCACTTCCAAAATACTTCCTTATCAATTGATGATGACGGTTCTCTCGTCTCTCATGAACACCCTCTTAGCTCACCTCAGCAAGCCGTCTGGTTTGATCAGGCTATTCATCCCGGTTCTTCCAATTACAATCTCTACTTTTTTATCTGCGTCGAAGGAGAATTGAATGAAGAATTATTTACCCGTGCCTTTGAAGCCGTTGTTTACTGTCATGACACTCTACGTTTGCGCCTTATCAACACCCATGCTTTACCCACCCAAAAAGTTGTTCAATCTCCCCCTGTAGCCGTGGATATACATGATTTTTCATCGTATTCAGACGCTGAAACCAGAGTAAAAAAATACATGAATGCCGAGTTCATGCGCCCATTTCATTTGAATGAGGTGCTGTGGCGTTCCAAATTATTACGGGTAAGCAACAACTGTCGGTACTGGCAATTTTGCTGTCATCATTTGATCATTGATGGCGCTGGTCTGTTCATGCTCGTTGACAAGGTTATCGATGCCTATAACCGCCTGATGAAAGGAGAAACACTGAATAACTCCGCTCACTCTTATCTGGATTTTATTGCGGATAACCTCAATTATCTTGCTTCTGAACACTACGCACACGATATGCAATTTTGGGTGAAGCGTTATAAGAATCTGCCTCCTCCCTTACTCCAACCTGCCTATTCCAATAACATTACAAACTATAAACAAGCCAAATCCGTTGTTTTCCAACCTGTGACTTGGTCAATCGAGCAGGCGCTTTTTAAACGTATCGAAAAAACCGTTGGCGGTCAGGGATTGCCCCTCCTGCATTTCATGTATGCCGTTCTGGCTTGCTATTTCGCACGGACGGCGAATGTGAATGAAATTGTCATGGGTATTCCCGTACACAACCGTAAAAATACGCGACAAAAGCACACGATGGGAATGTTCGCATCCGTGATCCCCATTGGCGTAACCATTTCACCGGAAGATACGATCCGTGATGTTATGCGCAAAGCCGCGACCGAAATGAGTCTTTGCTATGAGCACCAACGCTTTCCCATTGTAGATCTCAACCGACAAACACATATTCAGCAGAAAGTCGGGAATGCCCGATTATTTGACGTGACTTTATCTCTCGAACCGTTTAAGGCTAATCTGCACATGGAAGGAGAGGGCACCAACGTTAAACTTTTCGACCTGCATTCTGGTGCTCCTTACCCTCTTTCTGTCAGAATCAAGCAATACACAAATACCGCTCGTCCTGAAGACGATTTCCCGCTTTCCATTGAGTTCTATTTTTCTCCTGATTACCTGAGTATCACAGAGGTTATGGCGCTCCAGTCCCGTCTTGCCGTCTTGCTTGATGCCGCTCTTACTTCTCTGGAGATGCCATCCCTTACGAATACAAAAATAGCCAACCTGTCGATTCTGCCCGACACTGAGCGCCAGCAGATATTGGTGGATTTCAACGCCACCCAAGCCGATTTCCCGCAAGATATGTTGGTTCATCAACTGTTCGAAGCACAAGTACAACGCACACCGGATGCCATTGCCGTGGTCTTTGAAAAGCAATCCCTGAGCTACGATGAACTGAACAAACGAGCCAACTGTCTGGCATATCATCTGATTGCTCTTGGCGTGCGCCCTGATGATCGGGTGGCGATTTGTATTGAACGCAGTCTGGAAATGGTGGTCGGTTTATTGGGTATCCTCAAGGCTGGTGGCGCTTTTGTGCCTCTCGATCCGACTTATCCGACCGAACGGCTGACGTATATGCTGAATGATTCAGCTCCCGTGGCTCTGATTACTCAGACGATGATGGTGGAAACGTGGAACAGTAACCTGCCAACCATAATACTTGATACCCCAGAATGTTCTGTTTTGGATGAAAGATCGGAAGAAAACCCAAAGGTTCAATCACTGGGGCTGACCTCCCGTCATCTGGCCTATGTCATTTATACCTCCGGCTCCACGGGACACCCCAAAGGGGTCATGATCGAACATCGCAGTTTGTGTAATTTGATTACGACTCAGCAAGACACACTGGCCATCACGCCAGACAGCCGAATTTTGCAGTTTGCCTCAAACAGTTTCGATGCCTGTATTTGGGAATGTTGTATGGCACTGTTGGCGGGTGCTGGCCTTTACCTTGCCAAACGGGACAATCTTCTGCCGGGAACAACGCTGTCCCACTATTTAGAGACTCATGCCATCACCCACGCACTCTTGTCCCCCACCGTCCTGGCAACAATGGATACCATTCCGGCAACACTGCAAACCTTACTCGTAGGAGGAGAAGCGTGCCCGCCTACGCTGGTCAAACGCTGGGCGCAAGGACGACAAATGATCAATGCTTATGGCCCGACGGAAGCCACTGTTTGTGCCACGATTTACCTATGCAGAAGCTGCGGGAGTGAAAGTCAGGGAGACAGTGATAATCGGGAAAACCATGCACCGCCGATTGGTCATCCCATCCCCAATACCCAAATCCATATCCTCGACATTTACGGTCAGCCCGTTCCGCTGGGGGTAGTGGGAGAAATTTATATCGCTGGTGTCAGTGTTGCCCGCGGCTACCTGAATCGTCCCGAACTCACCGCCAAATGTTTCCTCACCGATCCGTTCTCTTCTGCGCATAGCGCACGTATGTACAAAACCGGCGATCTGGGGCGTTGGCTACCCGATGGCAATATTGAATATCTCGGCCGCAATGATTTTCAAGTCAAGCTGCGCGGTTTCCGCATTGAGCCGGGCGAGATTGAGGCCAGACTGCGGCAATGCCACGGCGTGCGTGAAGCCGTGGTCATGGCCTATGAAAATGGTTCGGCTCAAAAGCATCTGGTCGCCTACCTGCTGCCTGAAGCGGATGTTGAACTGGAGCCACTGGCATTGCGGCAACAGCTCGCGCAACATCTTGCAGAATACATGATACCCAGTGCCTTTGTGACACTCGATGCCTTTCCACTGACACCCAATGGCAAACTTGACCGTCAGGCGCTCCCTAAACCAGATCATACTGCAATCGTCACACGTAGTTACCAAGCCCCTACAGGAGAAGCAGAAATCACCCTGAGCCAAATTTGGCAAACGTTGCTCGGAGTGAAGTGTGTCAGCCGCTATGACCACTTTTTCGAGCTTGGCGGACATTCGCTGATAGCCGTTAGCCTGATCGAAAAACTGCGCGATCTGGGATGGACTCTTGACATACGAAATGTATTCACCAAGCCTGTACTGCACGAGATGGCAAAAGCGATACTGTCAGCTCAGGAGGATATGGTTCAAGGAAATGTGGAACAAGAACATGCGGCTATGTTCACAGTGCCGCCCAATCTTATCCCGGACGGCTGTACTGCTATTACACCCGACATGCTGCCTTTAGTTTCCCTATCTCAGCACGAGATTGATGCCATCGCCGCCACGATTCCTGGTGGTACTGCCAATATCCAAGATATCTATCCGCTCTCACCATTACAGGAAGGAATTTTGTTCCATTATCTGTTACAGAGACAGGGGGATACTTATCTGTTACGCAATTTGCTTGCCTTCGACACCCGCGAACAGCTCGATACCTTTCTTGGTGCCTTACAACTGGTCATTAACCGTCACGATATTCTGCACACTTCAATCTACTGGCAGGGGTTGGCACAACCGGTGCAAGTTGTCTGGCGGCAGGCATCGTTGAACATTAATACGTTTTTACCGAGTAGCGAACAGGATATCCCTTCTCAATTGCTATCACACACTGATCCCCATCAGTACCGTCTTGATGTGAGTCAGGCACCACTATTCTCTGCCGACATTGCCTATGATCCACATCAGAGTGAGTGGTTACTGGTTTTGTGTCTCCATCATTTAATCTGTGACCATATGACATTGGAACGTATTATTAATGAAATCGATGCATTATTGCGTAGCCATACATTACGTAGCCATACCGAAAGCGGGCATCTTGACAACCGCCCTTCTGAAAAGTTACCCCCAGTATTACCTTACCGTAACTTTGTCGCCCAATCTCTGTATGTGCCAGCTTCAGATCACGAAGCCTATTTCCGTAAAGAGTTCTCTGATGTAGATGCACCGACAGTTCCTTTCGGGATACTGGATATTCACAGTGGGGATAGGCAGATATCGGAGACCAAACAGCCACTTGATGTCGCATTGTCCAAAGCTATCCGCACACAAGCCCGGCGTCAGGGTGTCAGCTCCAGTATATTGTTTCATGTTGCTTTGGCGCTGGTGCTGGCAAAAACCAGTGGGCGTGATGATGTGGTCTTCGGTACGGTATTGCTGGGTCGTATGCAGGGTAGTGCTGGTATCGATCAAGTTATGGGGCTGCTTATTAATACCTTGCCCATTCGGATCAAGCTTACAGGTAATAGCGCACAGACAACCGTTCAAGAGACCTACCTCAGTTTGATGAGGTTACTGGAGCACGAACAGGCGACACTGACGCAGGCCCAGCATTGTAGTAGCGTGATCCCCCCTTTGCCGCTCTTCAACACACTACTCAACTATCGTCATAGTCAATCAGATACCACCTTGGCTAAATGGGCAGGCATACGCCTGCTGATGCAAGAAGAGAGAAGCAATTATCCCATCGGTTTGTTTGTAGATGATTGGGGAGATGGATTTAGTTTGGTTGCTCAAACCGTATCAGACATCGAGCCGATGCGTCTGATTGACTATATGACTACAGCCCTGACGGGATTGGTCGAAGCGCTGGGAACCTCACCCCACCAGCCCATTCTGGATATTTCTATTTTGCCTGTCAGGGAGCGGCAACAGTTACTGGTGGATTTCAACACGATTCAATCTTCTCAAGACCGTTCATTTTCTCAAGACCTTGCATCCTCTCAAAATACAACGGTCGATTTTCCGCAAAACGCATTGATTCACCAAGTATTTGAAAAGCAGGTACAACATAATCCCGATGCGATTGCAGTCGTCTTTGAAGGGCAATCGCTGAGCTACGATGAGCTGAACCAGCGAGCCAATCGTTTAGCGCATTATCTGATTGTCTTAGGTGTCCGCCCGGATGATCGGGTGGCAATTTGTTCTGAACGTAGTCTTGTCATGGTGGTGGGATTACTCGCTATCCTCAAGGCTGGCGGAGCCTATGTTCCGCTCGATCCAAGCTATCCTGCCGAACGGCTGGCCTATATACTTGAGGATGCCGCTCCTGTTGCCTTGCTTACCCAAACAACATTACTCAAACAGCCGGCCAGCACCGTATCTATTGTGGATCTCAACAATCTTGCCTCCCTTACTGCGGACATGCCAACCAACAATCCAGATCCCCAGACTCTTGGCCTGACCTCACGCCATTTGGCTTATGTGATGTATACCTCTGGTTCGACAGGTTTGCCCAAAGGGGTAATGAATGAGCACCGCAGTGTCGTGAATTGTTTACTCTGGGCACAGGAGACTTATCAATTAACTCCGCAGGATCGTGTTTTGCAGAAAACACCGTTCAGTTTTGATGTTTCCGTTTGGGAGTTATTCCCGTCTCTGATGTTCGGCGCTCAATTAATTTTGGCTCTCCCCGATGGTCATAAAGATCCACACTATTTATTGTCCGAGATAGAAAGACGCAGAATAACTATCATCCACTTTGTGCCTGCCATGTTACAACAGTTTCTTAATGCTATTCCCGCCGGACGCTGCTCTTCCCTGCGCCACATCTTTTGCAGTGGTGAAGCGTTTCCTTACGCCTTACAACAGAAATGTCTGTCCCATTTTGCCCACTGTCAGTTGCATAACTTATATGGCCCTACTGAAGCAGCGATTCATGTCACTGCCTGGCGGTGTGTATCCGATCGTTATATCGGACAAGTCCCCATGGGGAAACCCATCGCCAATACCCAAATTTACCTTCTTGATAACCACGGAGAACCTGTTCCAATAGGTGTGACAGGGGAGCTTTACATTGGCGGAATCGGTGTCGCCCGCGGTTATCTGAACCTTCCAGAGCTAACCGCAAAACACTTTCTTTCTGATCCTTTTTCTACCACCCCTGATGCCCGACTATACAAAAGCGGCGATCTGGCTCGCTGGTTGCCTGACGGCAATATTGAATACCTTGGTCGTAATGATTTTCAGGTCAAGATACGTGGCTTTCGTATTGAACTCGGCGAAATCGAAGCCAGACTGGGGCAATGTCACAATGTACGCGAGGCGGTTGTGATTGCCCGTGAGGATGCTTCTTATGAAAAAACAGGGGGCGAAAAGCGTCTGGTGGCTTATCTGCTCGCCAAACCGAATACAACACTGATACCGACAGAACTGCGCCAGCAACTTGCACAACACCTTGCCGAATATATGCTGCCCAGTGCCTTTGTGACGCTCGATGCCTTTCCATTGACACCCAATGGCAAACTCGACCGTCAGGCACTGTCAATGCCTGATCAGACGGCACGGGTAACCCGCAATTATGAAGCGCCCATCGGAAACATGGAAACAAGGCTGGCCGAGATTTGGCAAGAACTGTTGAAATTGGAACAAGTTGGTCGGCATGATCATTTCTTTGAACTCGGTGGTCATTCCCTGCTTGCAATCCAACTTGCCGCACGAATACGCCAGAAACTGGCGCGGGAATTGCACTTGCAGCAACTCTTTGCTCACCCTGTCCTTACCGATTTGGCTACCAAACTCACCGACACGCCTGTGACAACCCAAATTGTTGTTCCTGCTACCGATCGCAGCCAGCCACTGCCACTCTCCTTCTCTCAACAACGCTTGTGGTTCCTCACCCGCCTCAATACCGAAGTCAATCTGGCCTATCAGATCCCGATAGTCCTGCATCTCAGCGGTCATCTCGATCATGCTGCGTTTACGGCTGCGCTTGACCGCCTCGTCAGCCGGCATGAAAGTTTACGTACCCGTTTTGTCCTGATTGATGAGCAACCTTACCAGCACATTGATGCCGCAGATATCGGCTTTGCCTTGACCTGCCATGATCTACGCAGCTTAGACAGAGCAACTCGCATAACCCGTATTGACGAATTGATGGAACTCGAAACACAAACTCCATTTAATTTTACTAGTGAGCCATTGATTCGGGGACGATTGCTGCAACTGGAGAACGAAGAATACAGGCTGATCCTCACCCAGCATCATATCATCACTGATGGTTGGTCGATGGGCATATTGCTCCGCGAGCTGGGCGCACTCTATCGTGCTGCACTGGGGGAAAATGCGGCACCTTTACCGCCCCTCCCCATCCAATACGCCGATTATGCCGTCTGGCAACAGAAATGGCTGCAAGGAGAGGTTCTCATTGCACAACAGGAATTTTGGCAAAAGCAGCTTCAGAACGCACCGACATTACTGGCTCTCCCCACCGACCGCTCTCGTCCACCAGAGCAAGATTACTCAGGCGATCTCGTGCCCGTTCACCTGAATGCTGATTTATTGTCTGCTCTCAAAGCTCTGGGACAACGTCAGGATACAACGTTATTTATGACCCTGCTGGCAGCTTGGGGGATCGTGCTTGCCCGCCTGAGTGGACAGGATGATATTGTCATCGGTACGCCCGTCGCCAACCGTTCACAGAGTGAACTTGAGGGGCTGATCGGCTTTTTCGTCAATACCCTGCCTTTACGTGTTGAATTGGAGCCAAGCAACTCAGTGGCAGATCTGCTTGCCCATGTCCGTGAACGGGTACTGGCAGCCTATGCACATCAAGACCTGCCTTTTGAACAATTAGTGGAAATCCTGCAACCTGAGCGCAGCCTGAGTTACAGCCCGATCTTTCAGGTTATGTTGGCTTTCAACAATACTGCCAGCCAACATCTTGAATTATCTGGTTTATCTGTCTCATTGGTGGAGCAGCCACATCGCAGTGCGTACTTTGACCTAACGCTGGTACTGACCGAAACCCAAGATGGTCTCAGTGGTTATCTGGAATATGCATCAAGCCTATTCGACCGGACGACAATTGAACGCATGGTGGGCTATCTCACCCGTGTGCTGACTGCCATGACAACCGATGAGACACAAACCATTGCTCGTCTGCCAATATTATCAGCTTCAGAACAACAGCAATTGTTGGCGGAATTCAATCCTACTCAAACAGATATCCCACAAGATATGCTGATTCATCAATTATTCGAAGCGCAAGTGCAACGCACGCCGGATGCCGACGCGGTAGTCTTTGAAAGGCAATCTCTGAGTTATCACGATCTGAACCACCGTGCCAATCAACTGGCACACAGCCTGATTGCTTTTGGCGTGCGCCCTGATGATCGTGTGGCAATTCATGTTGAACGGGGCTCAGACATGATCATCGGCCTGTTCGGGATCTTAAAAGCGGGGGCCGGTTACATCCCGCTCGATCCAGAATATCCCACCGAACGACTGGTTTATCAGTTATCCGACTGCAAACCTGCAATACTGCTGACTCAGAAACACTTGCAGACACGGTTACCCATACAAGACATTCCTATCTGGTTGTTGGACGATGAAACTCACCAAAACCACATAAAAAAACAGCCTGCGCATAATCCAGACAGCAAACAAATCGGACTACAACCACACCACTTGGCCTATATTATCTATACCTCTGGTTCAACCGGACATCCAAAGGGTGTCATGCTGGAACATCATAATGTCGTGAGCCTCATCCATGCCCAATTTCAGGTCAGCGAACCCCAGTTGGGCGATCGCATCCTGCAATTTGTCACCGTTGCGTTTGATATTTCAGTGTCGGATATTTTCCCTACTCTGGCATCGGGTGCCACACTGGTGCTGCGTCCACCCCATATCAAAATACCAAATATCACTTTTGTCGATTTTTTGCGTGAACAAAAAGTGACTATCATAAATATACCGACCGCTTTCTGGCACCATTGGGTACAAGAAATGAGGGCAGGACGCAGCGGTTTCAGCCCCTACCTACGCACCATTATTGTTGGGGGTGATAAAGTAGAACCCCGCTATTTAAAGGACTGGCTGTCGTGCCCAGAAATACAATCCTGCCGCTGGATCAACGCCTATGGACCCACCGAGATCACCGTTACTGCCTCAACTATGATGGTCGATAGCAACATGGTGATAGATAAAGAAAATACTTTGTCTATTACCAACAACATCCCGATTGGCCGACCACTCTCCAATACACGTATCTATATTTTGGATGCACTCGGTCAGCCGGTTCCTATCGGCGTAAGCGGTGAAATCTATATCGGTGGTATGGGGGTCGCCCGTGGTTATTCAAACCAACCCGAACTGACAGCGGAGAAATTTGTCGTTGATCCATTCAGCGAATACCCCAGCGCTCGCATGTATAAGACCGGCGACTTGGCTCGCTGGCGATCTGACGGCAATATCGAGTACCTTGGCCGCAATGATTTTCAGGTCAAGCTACGCGGTTTCCGTATTGAACTGGGAGAAATTGAAACCAGATTGATGCAATGCTCCGGCGTGCGTGAGGCGATCGTACTTGCCCGCGAGCCTGCTTCTTATGAAAAAGCAGGGGGGGACAAGCGTCTTATTGCTTATCTGATCGCAGAACCCAATACAGAGCTCGTGCCAGCGGAACTGCGACAACAACTCGCGCAGCATCTTGCCGAATATATGCTGCCCAGCGCATTTGTGACACTGGATGCGTTCCCACTCGCACCAAATGGCAAGCTCGACCGTCAGGCGCTGCCGATGCCGGATCAGGCGTCAATCGTGACCCGCACTTATGAAGCGCCGCTCGGCGATAGGGAAATAGCGCTGGCCGAGATCTGGCAAACATTATTAGAGCTGGAAAAGGTGGGACGTTATGATCATTTCTTTGAGCTAGGTGGTCATTCACTGATGGTAATCAGCCTGATCGAACGACTGCGTAACCTAGGCTGGAGCCTTGATATTCGTACAGTATTCTCTTCGCCAACGCTGGCTGAGATGGCAAAAGTAATGCAAGTAGTTAAAGAGAATGCAACTGTGTATACCGTACCGCCCAATCTCATCCCTGATGGCTGCACCGCCATCACGCCCGATATGCTGCCGCTGGTTTCCCTGACGCAACCCGAAATTGATGCTATCGCCGCTACCCTGCCTGATGGTTTCACCAATATTCAGGATATCTACCCACTCGCACCATTACAGGAAGGTATGCTGTTCCACCATCTGCTGCAAACACAAGGAGACGTTTATCTGTTGCATACCTTGTTTGCTTTCGACACCCGCTATCGCCTTGATGCTTTTCTGGCGGCCTTGCAACAGATCATTAACCGCCACGATATTTTGCGCACTGCCATTTGCTGGGAAGGCTTAACACAGCCAGTACAAGTTGTCTGGCGTCAGGCTTCCCTGCACATCAACACCTTTGTGCCAGACAACGATAAAGACGTGCCATCTCAGTTACTGGCGCATACAGATCCGCACCATCACCGTATTGATGTGAACCAGGCACCGTTATTCTCCGCCGATATCGCCCATGACCCGCATCAAGGTGAATGGCTACTGGCCTTCTGCTGCCACCATATACTTAACGACCATATATCGCTGGGCCTTATCATTGCTGAAATCAATGAACTTTTGCACCAGCATACCGGACAATTGCCTCCTGCACTGCCTTATCGTCACTTTATTGCCCAGTCCTTGCGTGCACCAATATCAGACCACGAAGCCTTTTTCCGTGAGATGCTCGCCGACGTGGATACACCAACCGCCCCTTTCGCAATACTGGATGTTTACAGTGGAGATAGACAGATAACTGAAGTTATCAGGCCACTTAATGCCGCACTGTCCAGAAAGATCCGCAAGCAGGCACACCGTCAGGGAGTCAGCCCCGGAGCACTGTTCCATGTCGCATGGGCAAAAGTGCTGGCAGAAATAAGCGGACGGGATGATGTCGTCTTCGGGACAGTCTTGCTGGGACGTATGCAGGGAAGTCCCGATATCGAGCGGATTTTGGGCTTGTTCATCAATACCCTGCCTGTACGGTTCCAGCTTGCCGAAAATAGCGTACAGGCAACCGTGCAAGAGGCCTACCGCAGTCTGGCGCGATTGCTTGAGCACGAACAGGCTCCTCTGGCGCTGGCTCAACGCTGTAGCGGAGTCACTCCTCCCTTGCCGCTCTTCAATGCACTCCTTAACTATCGCCATAGTCAATTGAAACATGGTCAATCGAAACATGGTCAATCGAAACACAGCCAATCGAAACATAGCCAATCGAATACGACTAATACCGGATGGGAAGGCATACGTCTGGTCACAGGACAAGAGAGAACTCACTATCCTCTCTATTTAGCTGTAGATAATTTGGGCAAAAGCTTTCTGTTGTCTGCCCAAGCTGTGTCGGGAATTGATCCGTCACGTCTGATAGGTTATATGGCTACGGCTTTGGCAAATCTGGTTGAAGCGCTGGAAAATCAACCCCAACGGCCAATCATGGACATATCCATTATGTCTGCCACCGAACGCCAACGGTTATTGGCCGATTTCAAGGCCACGCAAGCCGACTACCCACAAGATACGTTAATATTAGCCCCTGATGGTCAATACGATCACCAAGCACTGCCGACATCTGGGCAATCTGCCGCTGTGGCCTCCGGCTATGAAACTCCCATCGGTGATATGGAAACAGCGCTGGCCCAGATCTGGCAGAAATTGCTGAAACGGGAACAGGTCGGCCGCCATGACAATTTCTTCGCACTGGGAGGACATTCGCTGATAGCGATACAATTGTTGGCGCGTATACGTGAGCAAGGCATGGAGATTCCATTGATAACCCTGTTCACGCATCCCACGCTATTTGAAATGGCTAAGGTATGTGAACTGGCTAAGACGACAAACCTAAAGTACTTAGCCGCATTAAATAATCCGAACCGTAACCATTAATCGGAATGGAATGAATAACCAGAATAAAAAAGCGGCTCCACTATCCTTGGAGCCGCTTTTTCGGTCATTTATTCAATAAGCAATATCTGCAATTAAAATGACTCAATTAAAATTGGGCTGACCATTGGATGCGGTTACCCCGCCATCTATCGGCAGATTCACTCCATTAATGAAACTGGCATCGTCACTGGCCAAAAATGCAATGGCTGCTGCGACGTCGGAAGGTTGACCCGCTCTTTTTAACGGAATGCGATTATTGAAATGTTGCAGGGTTTCATCGTCAAAACGGGCAGTCATGGGTGTCATCACTAAACTTGGGCACACCGCATTGACACGAACCCCTTGTGCTCCATGATCCAGCGCCATGGCACGGGTTAAGTTAACTACGGCGCCTTTTGACGCACAATAATGAACACCTCCCCAATCGGCTCCTAACCCTGATACAGAGGCATTATTAACAATACACCCTTTACTTTCGATTAAATGTGGCAAAGCAAAATAACTACAATTGAGTACGCCATTAAGATTGGTAGCCAGAACGTCATTACCCTCTTCCTGCGAAATACTCAATAAATCGCCAACCGCATAAACGCCTGCGTTATTGACCAGAATATCTATCCGACCAAAATGCCTGATCGTCTCATCAACCATGTGTTTGGCTGACTCACGGTTTACTACATCTGTTTGAATCACCAACGCTTTATTCGATGATAATTCACTGAATACACGGTTAAGCTTATCAGTATCACGCCCAGCCAATACAACAATGGCTCCTTCTTGTGAAAAACGCTTTGCTGTAGCCTCCCCAATACCGCTTCCTGCGCCGGTAATAATGACAACCTTACCTTCAAATCGAATCATTTTATTGTCCTCATTGATGTGTTTTCAAAACTCGCTATAAATCCGGATTCCTGTGGACAAGCAGTATAAATACCAGCTCATGCTTCATTGGATTTTATTGGCAGAAATGGGGTTATGTATTTAATGTGTTGAAAACAGTGATTGCAGTACAATTCTATAATTAAGATTAAGGTATTACTGCAATTTATATGCACTAAACAGCATTAGATACAATACAATGAAATTCATAATACACACTTTGAATACGCGACCCAATATTGCTACAGAAAGAAGCCAATAAAACATGCCCGTTATCCACCGTATGACCCAAATACGTTCCCCGCCAAAGAACCGTCCCAGATGCAGGTTTCATTCTGCACAATCCTATATCAGTTTCCCAATAAGGCAACTCGAAATCCTTTGGATATATATAATATAATAAATTAAGTTAAATTTTATTATACAGATAAATATTTTTATTGTATAAGAAAAACCATCAAAATAACACAAACAAAAATATCACTTGCCTAGAATAATAAAAAGGCGTATCAATTTATGATGTTTATCATTAAATTTTATTGCCAAAATCCTTAACAAATCCTTATGTAAGTCAATACCTGATATGAAATTTAAGGAAAATCAACAAATTGACTTATAGGTATTAAATCGAGGACATTAGTATGAAAATTGAAGAAATTCTGCGTGATACCGTGCAAAAAACAAAATCAACATTTAAAGGTAAATCATATAACATTGAATATATTGATCTTAATGTATTACCAGAGGAAAAAAGATTTCTTTATACTAAAGAAGGAATAGAAAGAAGGAATATTATTTTTGACGATTTACACGAAGAGCTACTGCAAAAAAAATTAACTAATAAAGAAATATATAAACATCTTCGTAAGAATAAAGATTCTTATTTAGTTGGAAATTGTATGTTATTATCTATTTTTTCCTTCTGTTATTTAAAGGAAAAACACAAAAATTCTCTCCGTGCTCTATTTTATAATCCAACAATAGACTACACTGAATTCAATTCCTTATTAACTTTACAAATTCTTTGCATACAAGCACCCTACAGCCATGCTTTTGTTATGGTTTGTCCTCCCAGTAACACTGAAACAAAACCTGAGCTTTGCATGATATCCGAACCTAACGTATTTCCACAAAACGCATGGATATGTGATCCATGGGCAAATATTATCTGCCCTGCAATAGATTATGATACAATGTGGAAAATAAAAATGGCTAAATGGAATTTAAAAGGAAAAACCGTTCATGCCGTTAATCAGGATTTTGAAAATAAAGCTGACTTCAATGAATCACCTTTGAGTAAATATTCTTACACAGCCATACAAATGGGAAGGAAAATGACAACTGACATAATTACGATCCATCCAAACGGTAAGTTAACAATCGAAGGCGAAAATTCATCAAACCCCAAAATATGTACAATACTATAAAAAATATTATAAAAAATAGAATATTACTATGTAGCTTTGTCAGATTTTATTATTACCCTCCCATCCTGCTACAACTTGGATTTTACTGGATATATCTTTATTAAGATAATCTATTAAATTTATCAGCGAGTAAATAAAACTTAAACAACAAAGCACAATATATTTATTTGACTGAGAAAAAAGGTTATTTAAAACCCCATTTCATCACATATAATCAGATAAACAACGGATTGTTTTATCTGTTTTATTCTTAACTGAAAACCACCGAGATGAAATCGTCGTTCATTCCAGTCAAGGCAGGAACAGGCAAATTTTCGTCGAGAAGAGGTATCTGCATCACAACATACCCCAAGAGAAGTCAAAAAATCTCTGCCTATCGGCGTTAATTCATAATTATTGGTCACCCACTGATTTACCAACAAGCTATCATGAATTTTTACCGCAATTTCCCCTGCCATATGGTCATAACAAGTTCGGCACAAACGCAGCGATTTGGGTGTGGAAATTTTGGCAATATCTGGATGTTCACTATGAGCGAGTTTCTAATCATCCAGCCATTTCCGCACTGTAAATCTTAAAATAACGGAAGCAAAAAATAGGCCCTTACCTTTCCAATTCAATGGGAAAAAACAAGGGCCTATAATGAAAAGTGCTATATACCTAATTTTGGTTATCGATGCATCTCAAACAAAGACATGCCTTTTAAGTCAGTAAACGCGATGAAGGAAGCTTGCAATGCAGCTTGTTGCTGGCGGTAATCGGAAATAGTGGATACCAAATCGGCATTAACCAATTCTCCTTTACGCACTTCATTCAACATACTACGTTCATCACTAAGCGCATCTAACTTATCCAGCTCATCAAGCTGCAAACCCAACACGGCTTGCACGGAATTGAAATTTTCCAGACTATTGCGAATACCACGGTTAGCTTTATCCATCAATGCCTTGGCTTCGTTTTTTTCGTCCTCACTCGCCGTGCTGTACGAGACTTCCAGTGCCTTGATCGCCATATCAATGGAAGCGAAAATATCTGATTCACTGTTAGTTTTGCCATCAGGTTCTTTGATCGGGTTGCTGGGCTGGGATAAAAAGACCTGCTGGCCGGTATGAGCGATAATCATCGAACGGTTATCATCTACTTTCTGCGTGATTTGTTCATGACCACCGACATAGCTCACCTTTCCACTGCTATCTTCAACGAAAGGCGGTACATCCGTCTTGTAGCCAGCAAAAATATAACGATTATTCCCATCAGTTTTATTACTTAAATTCAGCAATTCTTGTTTAAGACCGCCCAACTGCTGTGCATAGGATGCACGATCTTGATCACTAAGCTTATCTGCGGCTGCCACCCATGTACTCAAAACACTGGTGGTAGCTGTGACAACATTGTTGGTAATGTTCAACTGTGCTGACATGGTATTTTTGGCAAAGTTACGGACAGTGGCAAATTGCTGGTTTTTCGATTCAGATTGAGAAACCATAATGTTCTGCGACGCCGCCAAGGGATCATCGGATGGATTAATTACCCGACGACCACTCGACAGTTGCTCACCCGATTTCATCAATTTTGATTGGGCATCAAAGATCCCATTCATTTTCTGAGTATATAATTGATTCGTACTTACACGCACAATATCATTTCCTTTTATCTTCAGCCAAACGGTGATTAACGAATATTCAAAATCGCATCGAACAATGTTGTTGCGGTTTGGATCACGCGGGCATTTGCCAGATAATACTGCTGCAAGCGTTGCAATTCGCTGTATTCTTCATCCATATTGACGCCAGAAATAGATTGGCGAGTTGAATTTATCTTATCAAGGATGTTCCCCTGCGTTTCGACATTCACTTGAATGCTATTCGCAGAGGTGCCCACAGTACTGACCAATGATGCGTACGCTCCAGAAAAAGAGGATTTGCCATCAACCAAACGCTTATCCTGCAACTCAAGAAATTTCTTCACATTGCGGTTATCGCTTGGGCCGGCATTTTTGGCACTGGCGGTCGCCAATAGGGAAGAATCTTTCAGATTCACTTCCAAGGTTGCCACGACATTGCTGACCGTTTTCAGTGTGTAGACGTCGCGTTCTTCTGCCTTGGCAGAATCGAGCTTGACTTTCAGACCATCAAACTCCAGCGTGTCTCCGCCTTTTTTCACCGGGATCATCGCTCTGTCAGAAACACGCTGAACTTTCCAATCTCCGCCTTCAAATTTGAGGGTATAGTCACTGGCTTTTACTTTGGTGGTATCGGCATATTCCACCGTAATCTCAGCCGTGCCTTTGTTTTTGCTATTGGAAATGACTTCAGGTTTAGTGAAATTAAAGAAATCAGTACCTTTCTCGTTGTGCAGGTCAAAACCGCCATTTTGCACCTGATTGAATTGATCCGCCATCACCAAAGCCAGTTGATTCAATTCATTGCGGGTTGAATCCACCACGTCTTTGCGCACTTTTAATGCACCACCCAATGCACCCTGGGAGATAAAGCGTTCGTCAATTTCTCTGGTACCGACTGTACCGTTGTTGTAGCCCAGCGTGATACGGCCACTGTCAGTGCTGGCTGGGATCGCTTCCATCTGATAGGACCTATTGCCCGATACCAGCATCATGCCACCACCGAATGAGACGTTATAAGTGTCACCATCCTGCTTAATGACATTGACTTCCACCAATTGATTTAATTGGTTAACCGCTTCATCACGCTTATCCAGCAATGCCAGCGGTTCGCCCCTGCCTGTACTGCGCATACGCGTAATTTCATTGTTCAGCTTGGCAATTTCTTCTGCGTATTGATTGATCCCTCGAACATTTTGTTCAATTTGGGAATTAATGCTGTCATCTATCTGACGCAGAAAACCATCAGCTTCTTTGAATCGGCTGACCAAACCTTCCGCTTTACCCAACACCGTCGTTCTGGCAGCGCTGTCTTCCGCATTACTTTCAACAGCGCCCAAACTCTTGAAGACATCTTCGATGGAATTGGACAGACTGGTGTCTCTATCTGCCAATAGATCATTGATTTTAGTGATCTGTTCGTTCTGGGCCTTTGATGCAGCGTGTTTAGTTTGTGCCTCATTGTATTGCTGGTTAATGAACTCACTGTATTCACGGTTAATGGTGCTGACAACCACTCCGTTGCCGACAAACCCCGCTGGCGACATGGCTCCATTATTTTGCGTCATCACGGTAGTCTGTCGGTTATAGTCCGCGTTTTTGGAGTTTGCAATGTTATTACCCACTACACTCATTGCCACCTGAGCGGCGTTAATACCACTCATGGCAGTATTCATTAGACTATTGGACATGTGTAGATCCTTTTACGTTTTCTTTAAACCTTCATCGATGGAAGGTCATTCACTGTTACAGTTATCGGCAACGCTCCCTGTTCCTTGAACAAAAATGCTCTTGATTTCGATACCCGCCACTTAAAATCAGATTGATTAAAATAAGTTATCTAAATCATAGGCATAGGCTTTTGCCATCTGACTGCCGGTATTTTTTAACTGCTGGATCAGTGACACTAATTTTTTGGCATAACCAGGATCGGTAGCATATCCCGCATCCTGCAAGGAGTACGCCCCCTGCTCAGCCGTCGTTGATTGCGCTACTTTGGCGTAACGGGGATTTTCCGTCAGCAATTTGACGTAATCTGTTATCGCCTCCACGTAAGAGCTATACACACGGAAGTTGTCCTGCATTTTCTTCGGCTCACCATCAATGTATTCCGTCGTCATAATATGGGTGACAGGCCCTTTCCAGTGTTTCCCTGCTTTAATACCAAACAGGTTATGGCTCGGTTTGCCTTCTGCGGTCAGAATTTCCCGTTGTCCCCATCCAGATTCCAGTGCGGCCTGCGCAATAATCAATAAATGCGGAATGCCGCTTTGCTGGCTTGCCAACTGTGCCGGTACGGAAAGCATGGAAACAAAGCTGGCGCTTTGCATTGGTAATGGCTTCGACTTAATGGCCCCATTGGAGAAAGATGAAGATGCGTCTTCAGGCATAGCCCGGCGCATAAATTGCTCCAATGCCTGCTTCGGCAATGTTTGCAGGATTTCATTACCCAACGGCATCGGCATGGTGCCTGCCAATTCACTGGGCATATTATTAGCGTTAGAGAATTGCTTGACGATCATATCGGCAAACCCTAACCCCTTTTGGGAAAGGTCTTGGGCAATTTGCTGATCGTACATCGAAGTATAAAAACGCGTCTGGTCACTGCTCAACATACCACCCTGTGGCAACGAGGAACGCATACTTTTCAGCATCATCTGAACAAAGACGCCTTCCAGTTGTTGGGCTACTTCCCGTAGCCCTTGTTGTGGTTCCTGTGACAATTTAGCTTTCAATGAATGCAGAGAATTAACATCGTATGCAGCATTGGACATCGTCAGAAAATCATTCATCAGATAATCTCCAACTTCGCACGCAGGCAGCCCGCACTCTCCATCGCCTGCAAAATCGACATCAAATCCGTTGGCGTTGCACCGAGTGCATTCAACGCTCGCACAACTTGAGCCAGATTCGCGCTGGCATTGACTTTTTGCAATGCACCGCCCTGTTCTTGAATGCCAATGCCTGTATTGCGGGTCACAACGGTATTTCCCCCTGCCAATGGCGTATCAGGCTGACTGACCGCAGTTTGACGCTCAACAGTTACCGAGAGACTACCGTGTGCAATCGCGCAGCTATCCAATGTGACATTGCGGTTCATGACTACCGACCCTGTTCGGGAGTTGAAAATCACTTTGGCATCGCCAGCATTAACACGAATATTTACATTCTGAACTTGAGACAGAAACTTAACCTGCTCGCTATTTTCGATTGGCAGACGCAACTGAACAGTACGGGAATCCAGTGGTGTTGCCGTTCCTGTGCCTTTCAGACGGTTGATCGCATCACTAATCTGCTGGGCCAAGCTGAAATCATCATCATTCAATTGCAGGTTTAACGTGCTTTTCTGGCCGAATTGCGTCGGCAATTCACGTTCAATCACCGCACCATTCGAAATACGTCCACCTGCAAGCTGATTGATTTTAATGCTGTTTCCACCCGCACTTGCACCAGCTCCCCCCACAAGGATATTCCCCTGAGCCAATGCGTAGATCTGATTATCCACCCCTTTCAACGGGGTCATCAGTAATGTACCACCACGCAGACTCTTGGCATTACCCAATGAGGAAACCACAACGTCAATGTTGTGCCCTGAACGTGCAAAAGGTGGCAACTTTGCTGTCACCATTACGGCAGCTACGTTCTTAAGCTGCATATTCGTACCGGATGGTACGGTAATACCCAACTGTGACAGCATATTGCTCAGGCTTTGAGTGGTAAAAGGCGTCTGCATGGTTTGGTCACCCGTTCCATCCAGCCCAACCACCAAACCATAACCAATCAGTGCGTTATCCCTAATTCCTTCAATGGTCGTCAAGTCGCGAATACGCTCCGCAAAAACACGGGTAGACGCGAACATACCGGACAACACCAATAAAAGCGTAAAAAGGCTGGTGACTAATTTTCTCATCCTGACCATCCTCTTTTAAAACGGTGAGATATTCATAAAGAAACGTTGCAACCAACCCATATGCTGCGATTCGTTGATATAGCCATCACCAACATACTCAATGCGGGCATCTGCAACTTGGTTGGAACTCACTGTATTGTTGCCAGTAATCGTGCGCGGGTTAACAACGCCAGAGAAACGAATAAATTCCGTTCCCTGATTGATAGCAATCTGTTTTTCCCCTACCACATGCAGGTTGCCGTTTGCCAGCAGCTTATTCACGGTCACAGTAATCGTGCCCTTGAATGTATTGTTGGCATTCGCGCCACCCTTACCGCCAAACTCACTATTGCCTTCCATGCCCAAATCGGTTTTCTCACCACCTATCAATCCCTGCAAGAAACGCGGGGTCAAGGCGGCCGCGAAACCGGTTTTTCCGTTACGGCTGGCATTGGCTGAAGAGTTTTTGCTCGCACTGACGTTCTCTTGCAAGATAATGGTCAGCGTATCACCGATATTACGTGGACGGCGGTCTTCAAACAGTGGTTGGTAACCGTAATAGACCGGTTGGACAACTTGAAAAATTGAACCATTTGGCGTGGGAGCAGGCGCTTCAGCGGGGTTTGCGGTTGTCTGCCCTTTCACCAGCGGTTTGTGCGGTATATAAGCACAGCCCCCTAATGTCAGTGCCGACAATGTGAGTATCGCCACAGATATGCTGATACGCCACTTATTTCTCTGGTTTTTCCGTAAACCAGTGGAGCCATAAGCTACATGGTTTTTAGCATGGCTTTCGGCAACGGGCATTGTATCCATCTTCTATGCTCTTAAGTTTATCGTAGATAATAGTGGAGGAATGTTGTCCCCCACCATTAATGATTAGGTTATAGCTGGGTCAGCTTTTGCAGCATCTGATCAGATGTCGATACCGCTTTACTGTTGATTTCATAGGCTCGCTGAACCTGAATCATATTGACCAGTTCTTCCGCCACATTGACGTTAGACGTTTCAACATAACCTTGATAGAGCAACCCTGCTCCATTGATACCCGGTGCGTTTTCTACCGGAACACCAGAACTGTTGGTTTCCAGATACAGGTTTTCACCGATACTTTCCAAACCGCTTTCGTTGATGAACGTGGTCAATGTTAATTGCCCAACTTGCTGAGGCGCACTTTGCCCCTGCACATTCACGCTGACGATACCATCACGGGCAATGCTCATTTTGGTGGCATTATCTGGAATGATGATCGCAGGCACGACCTGAAAGCCACCGGCTGTCACTAACTGACCATTTTGATCCACTTGGAATGATCCATCGCGGGTATAGCCCGTTGTGCCATCAGGCATCTGGATTTGAAAGAAACCCTGTCCCTTGATTGCCACGTCTTTGCTGTTACTGGTCTGTGCCAAATTGCCCTGATTATGCAGGCGCTCAGTCGCTACCGGACGCACGCCTGTACCAATCTGCAAGCCGGACGGCAGGTTAGTTTGTTCAGATGACATTGCACCCGGCTGACGTTCGGTTTGATAGAGCAGATCTTCAAAGACCGCGCGTTGGCGTTTAAAACCATTAGTGCTGACGTTTGCCAGGTTGTTGGCAATAACATCCATATTTGTTTGCTGAGCATCCAGCCCAGTTTTGGCAATCCATAAAGATCGGATCATGAATTTATCCTCTGTTCCCGATTCAGCTCATGGCGAGAATTTGATTAGCCCGCTGTGCATTTTCATCGGAACTGTGTATGACTTTCATCTGCATCTCAAAGCGACGCGCGTTGGCGATCATGTTCACCATGCTTTCCACTGGATTGACATTACTGCCTTCCAGTACACCCGGCATGATTTTCACTTCCGTACTGGCCGCCAGTTCATTGCCCTGCTGTTCCCGCGCTTGTGGCGTTAAGTGGAACAAACCATCATCGCCCCGCACCACTTGGTTGGCTTCCGGTTTAACGATTTTCAGTTTGCCAATCTGCCCCAACAATGTTGGCGGATCACTGGCAATCAGGGCTGAGATGGCACCATCGGCGGCAATAGTCAGTTCAGCCTGTGGCGGAACATCAATCGGCCCGTTTTCGCCCATCAACATGCGACCCTGCACCATCAGTTGCCCTTCAGGTGAAATCTGGATACTACCGTTACGGGTATAGGCTTCCGTTCCATCTTCGAGCTGGACAGCCAGAAAGCCGCCTTGTCCGACAGCCACATCCAACGGGCGGGAGGTATAATTCATTGGTCCCTGACGGCTATCCATGCCAGGGGTAGAAGCAACGGTCAATGTACGTGTTGGCAGGGTTTCACCTTCAATCGGTACGGCACGTAGCGCTGCAAGCTGAGCTTTGAAGCCCGGCGTTGATGCATTGGCCAGATTGTTGGCAGTAACAGCCTGATGATCCAGCGTTTGGCGCGCTGCCCCCATAGCGGTATAAATGACGTGATCCATAAAACTATCCGCCTGAGCTTATTAACGCATACTGACCAGCGTTTGCAGAATTTGGTCCTGCGTCTTGATGGTCTGGGCGTTGGATTGATAGTTACGCTGGGCGACGATCATATTGACCAGCTCTTGGCTCAGATCGACGTTAGAGGCTTCCAGCGCACCACCTATCAGCTTACCGAAGTTACCCGAACCTGCGACACCCACAACCGGGCTGCCAGATGCACCGGATTCTACCCAGACGTTATTGCCTTGCGCAGCCAAACCTTCAGGGTTAGCAAAGTTTGCCAGTACCACCTGACCTAATACTTGTCTCTCGTTGTTGGAATATTTACCATAAATTTTGCCGTCATCCTCCACAGTGTACTCAGAGAAACTACCTGCGGCATAACCATCTTGTACTGGATTGGAGGCACCATCTGTCCCAACATTCTGCTGTTTACTACCCGAAAAATCGAGGGTGATTTCTGCATCATTTGAACCATTCAAAGATGCTACATTAAATGTGAATGCATTATTGTTGCCGACCATTTGACCATTGCCATCAAATTTCACCTCACCCAATTTCTGAATGCCAGAACCTGTTACAGGAGTTACAGAAATATCCTTAGCATAAAAGTCCCATTGATTATTGTCTTTTTTCACGAAGAATATATTGAGATCATGTTGATTACCCAGACTGTCATAAACTTGCAGAGATGTATTGTAGCTAAAAGTATCTGGATTATTTGGATCAAGGGCATAATTCGTCTGATCAATTGCTGAGTGTGTTGATTTCAGGGTAACTTTCAACTCAGCTTTTGTAGTTGCTTTCGCATTCAATATATCCTGTGGAATCGAAAGTGGCTCCACCGCTCTGCCTTGCTGAATTTCTCCGTTTACCGCCGGATAACCTGTGAGCTTCATGCCCTGCATATTGATCAGATTACGCTCTTCATCCATTTGGAACTGACCGTTACGGGAATAGAAAATATCACCGTTGGAATCCTGCATGCGGAAAAAACCGCCCTGTGTAATTGCCATATCCAACTGGCGATTAGTCTTATTGGTTGAGCCATCTTTAAAGTTCTGCAACATGCCAGAAACCTTAACACCCAAACCCACTTCTGAGCCGCTGAAAACATCCGCAAAGGCAGCAGAACTAGATTTAAAGCCAAATGTTGCTGAGTTTGCGATGTTATTACCAATAACATCCAGATTACTCGCCGCAGTATTCAAACCACTAACCGCTTGTGAAAAAGACATATGTCCTCCGTTTAATTAAAGAATCTGACGAACTTTATCCATGGTTACCGTACCCGCCAGCCCTAAATCTAATTTAGTGCCATCCTCACTCCGCGTAACGCCTAAAACTTGAGCAGACGTTAACGGATGTGTCACCAACGCGTCATCTTGATAGCTTGCGGAAACGGTGAAGTTATACGCACCGTCTGGCACTTCCTTGCTATCTGCGTCTTTGCCATCCCATAAAAATTTATGAACACCAGCATTTAAATTGCCAATATCCATTTCCCGAACAACTACGCCATCTTTGCCTTTTATTATGACTTTGACATTATCGGCAGGTCGGGTCAGCTCAACACCATATCGACTGATGTCGATGCCTTTTTCTTCACTGAAACCGACTAAAATCTTATCGCCAGGAATCATGACATCACGACCAATCAGCGATGTCGTTTGCATGGCTTGATGGTTGTCCATCTGCCCGACAACAGTTCCCAGTGTTTTATTGAGTTTTTCAATACCTTCAACAGTACTGATCTGTGCAATCTGAGCGGTTATCTCATTGTTTTGCATCGGATTGGTTGGATCTTGGTTTTTGAGCTGAGCGATTAATAAATTCAAGAAATTATCTTTAATATCGTCGCTGCTTTGTGGTTTTATTTTACTCTTGGGAGCAAGCTCACCTACCGTAGTATTATCCAATGAATCATTGATTGAAGTGGTCATTGCCATAATGGAATTCCTGTTACTGACCCAGAGTCAACGTTTTCAACATAATGGACTTAGTGGTGTTCAACACTTCAACATTCGCCTGATAGCTGCGGGAAGCAGAGATGGTATTGACCATTTCCCCGACCACATCCACATTTGGCATACGCACATAACCTTTTTCATCGGCCAGCGGATGACCCGGTTGATACTCAAGACGGAAAGGCGTGGGATCATCCACCACTTCGCTGACGCGAACACCGCCAATTTCCTGCCCTGCTGGTGCAGCAACACGGAAAACCACTTGCTTGGCGCGATACGGCTCGCCATCCGGCCCCACAACACTATCGGCATTCGCCATATTGCTGGCGCTGACGTTCAGTCGCTGGGACTGAGCGGTGAGCGCAGAGCTGGCAATATCAAAAACACTGAGTAGAGACATTCCCGTTATCCTTGTGACTGTAGAACTGACATCATGCTTTTAATTTGTGCATTCATCATGGTAAGTTCGGCTTGATATTTCAGGCTGTTATCCGCGAAATTGCTACGTTCCATATCCATGTCAACGGTATTTCCATCCATGGCTGTCTGGAATGGCACCCGATACAACAGATCCATCTCCAAACCTTTTTCATACTGACCGGGAATATGTCGATCGGAAGTCAGAGTTAGCTCAATTCCATTTCCCGATACATGACCGTGTGCCATCACCTTTTCCAGCTGATCAGCAAAATCGATATCACGCGCCTGATAGCCAGGAGTATCTGCATTGGCAATGTTGGCAGACAAAATTTCCTGCCGCTGGCTACGGAGTGCCAGCGCTTCTTGTCGAAATTGAAAAGCGGCATCTAATTTATCGAGCATATTCCTCCCTTGGGTCTGTTCTGTAGGGGGTAGCCCCCAATAATGCATCAAGAGCTTATCGCCCTTTTTTCATCATTCACGTAACCACTTTATTAACGGCACGGTTAACGGCTCGGCACATGAAATCTGCTGGGTATAAGCTCCAAGCAGCTAACAGAATAAACGTAGAAGAAAAAGGTGATTCGAAGAATAGAAACAAATTGAATTGCTATTTATCCCATTAACGAATAATCAATCGCGTTACACTATTAACATCCAACAGGTCCTGAATATTTTTTGAAATCATGGTTCGCTAATGAGGTTAAGGTGATGAAATGCCTGCGTTAAAATTTATCGGGTTATTTACTTTTTTCCTTAATCTATCTTTTGGCAGTTCTTTGGCTTGGGGGAATAACTTACCGCAATTGATTACTGACTATTTCAGGCAGATTCATCACACACCGGGCCATAAAATCTCAGTGGAAATCAAAACGCCTGAACAACAATGGCCGACCTGTGAACTTCCTGAAATACAACCGTCAATTGGCAACAAAAATTGGGGTAACCTTTCCGTCCCTGTAACTTGTGGTCAGCAACGTCGTTTTCTTCAGGCGTACATTAATGTTACTGGCCCTTATTTGGTTTCTAAGCGCGCGATTAACCGCAATGCCGTCCTGACAGAAAAAGATTTTCAAGTAAAAACGGGGTCTTTAGATAAACTGCCAAACGACATAATCCGTAACAGAAAGGCCATACAAAATGGTATTGCGATCCGCAACATACCTGCCGGACAATTCATCACACGCAATATGATTCGGCGTCCATGGGCGATTAAAGCTGGACAAAATGTGGTCGTCACCGTAGATGGACATCATTTTCAGGTGCGTTACGAAGGAAAAGCGATTAACAACGCCGCGAGTTTTGATAATATCCGTATCCGCCTGAACTCTGGACAGGTTATTACGGGTAAAGCTCAAGAAAATGGCAGTGTAAAAATGGTGTTATAAATGGCTAAAGTTTTATTTTTGCAAGCCGATATAATCAACAGACCATGATTTACAGGCATGCCAGCGGTATATCGCCTGCTACCTAAGACAAATAAATAATGCCTGATTAAAGGATTACAATTATGAGTATTGAACGCACTCAACCTCTACTGGCCATGGCTGCTTTACAACAGCGCAATGCCAATGAAGGTGCTCAGAGCGCTCGCAGAACGGTGGCGGTCGCTGAAAAAAGCGCCGATACACAAGTCAAGCTGAGCGAAGCGCAGAAAAAGCTCGTCCAACCAAGTAGCCAGGATATTAATATCCAGAAAGTGCAACAATTGAAAGAAGCCATTGCAAAGGGAACACTGACGATGGACAGCGGTAAAATTGCTGATGCCCTATTCAGGGAGGCCCTTGAAAACATGGAATATGATAAATAAACCATCAAAATCATAAAGAGCCGTAAATGAAAGAACTTCAACTCTTGCTTGAACAGCAGAGCGCACACTTAAATTCGCTTTCGCAAACTATGGCAGAAGAACAGCGCATACTGAGCGAAGGTTTTATTGAGGCAAATCATTTACATCGCGTGACGGAACAAAAAACATTTTTGCTTTCGGCACTTGATCACGCTGAACGAAAACGCCAGCAATTAAATGAAACGCTGAAAATAAATGTACCCTATGCTGACTATGAAAGATTGGCAGTATTATGGGGTCAAATTAGTCAATCTATTGAACGCATCCGCGATTTAAATTCGCATAATGGATTTTTGCTGGATCAACATATTGAGTTGAACAGTAAGGCAATTGCTTTTCTGAAAAGTCACCACAGCCCTTCTCTTTATGGTGCAGATGGCCAAGCCCGCCACAATTCAGCATTGTCAGGCCACAAAATCAGCGTTTGATTATTCGTTTACTGCTTAAGCAGTAATCTTTACAGACCTCTTGGTTCATGAGTAATAATAAGGGGTCTGTTTCTGTATACTTATATTATTTCCCCTTACAAAAAAGAGAATAATTCTCATTACACTGTTTTTAGTATCACATTGTGAAATTATTCACAAAATCATAGATAAAAATAAATTTTCATAGCAATTATATTTCATTACTGGAAATAATGATTATAGATAAATAATTTTTATTCTTCTTATAACAACATAGGAGACTATATTATGATTAACTCATTAGAAGAATTAAAATGTAATGAATTTCAATTCCAATCATAAATTAAGTTCGATATTACTCATAACTCATGGTAAATGTCGCTGTCGCCTTAACTACCCCTTCTTTAACGTTGCCATACCGATAATAACGCGCTTTTAAAGGAATATTGACAGGTCCTTCTGTTATTGTTTCGATATACTCAATTTTTTTACTAAGAGGAATGGGAGTTGATTTCTTACCATCCAAAATTTGAATACCAACACCACTAGCCGTATTGGCATTAGGATTAAGTTTGATAATCCCCTTTTGGAAGTCATAAGCTCCTTGAGAACCAGCCCGCAAAAGCATGTTAACTTTAATACGTGCGTCGCAATTTAAAGGTATATCAAATGCTTTTTCCGCTGCGGTGGAACCAATTCGGGGTAACTGAATTCGTGTGATCGAATCTAATGAAACTTGAATATTACTGTCATTAATGGAACACGATCGTGCATGGACTGTTATCATGCTCGTGGTCAATTTAAATTCTTGCTTCTTCCCTCCACGATTCGGTGCAACAACGACAGCCCCCAATAACTGGGAGGTATAATTGCCTGGAATTATTGGGCCAATCTTGTAAAAATCAAATTTGAGTGCCAACTGCAAATTAGCAGAACCATTTCGTTGTACCTTTACAGAATAAATTTTCCGGGTATTTGGACCAGAAATTTCTTCCCTGCCCGTTATATATTTTCGATTTCCTCTACCATTATGCGTACCTCTAACGGTATATCCAAGACCACTATTGCCTAGTTTAAAAATTTTACGGTTTTCAGTCGTTTTTCCCGAATCTATCCCATAAGATTTTATACCAACAGAGATATCCGTAACTCCTGTTGGTAGATTTACACATGTTATTGTCTTGCTAGTATTTATGACTAGTTCATTGACTCGCAAAAGAAAAGGGGCATGTAGCGGAATAGATCCCTCATATTGAGGCAATGTTTCATCGCTTCCAGAACAATCAGCATACACTTTACCAGAAATAAAAAATATAAAAGCCAGCAATAACCATGGATAAATAAATGCTTTCATCAGCCCTTCCTTATATTAATTTTGTCAGCATTGTTATGTCACCATTGTTAACAAAAAATGGTTAACACAGAAATATGATGGTCTCCTGCCATCACTGACAATTTTCATGTATCGAAATCACCGCAGCTTCATTTTTTGGCAACGTAAAATGCGTTTTACATTGTTCAAACTGACGACTTCCCCATTGCACAGATAATTGGCCTTGTTCTGGAATACCGCCGAAATAAACTTCCCCACCATTGCCAACAATGCTCTGATTCGCAGTAAAGGAACGAGATGTATTTTCTTCATTCAAGGTAGCTATTGCGCCAAAAGGAATAGGTTTGCCCTGATAAGTCAAATTAAACAACACTCGGCGGCCGATCCGTGTTTGGAAATCAGCCACGACCATGGCTCCTTGGGTTGGAACAACAGTCTGGATATTAGACTCAATTTCTACTCCCTCCCCAAAAGAATCCGGTGATAAGGCGACACGATTATGGTGATAAGGGCTGGCATAAGGTAATACTGCATGGCCTTGTCCATCAGTTTCAACACCGCTATAACCAGTGACTTTAACGCCAGCAGCACCAGATGCTTTGACCAAAACAATGGTTTCACCCAGCGGTTGCGACAAAGTCAAGCCATGACGATGGGCAACGATACCCCCTCTGAGAGCATAATTAACCTGCTGTGAGTCATCACTGTAGTGATATCCGCCAGACAACACACCATAACAAGATTTATAGTTAAGGTTTATATTACCGCTAGTGCGCTGACCGTTATTACTGTGACTCTGTTGCAGAGAGTAATTCAATTTATCTAAGGCCATACCACTCAAACCAACCGATTGGTTGATATCGCCCCGACGATTATGGTTGATACTATAAGTCGCCCAGCTATTTGTCTGCCAGCGTTCGAGTGGAATTTGTACATTGAATGCCAGTTGATTATCGGCCATTGAGTTGCCTGAACTCATATTTTGGGTGTAATTCAGCGAGTAATGGATATTGGAATAATTTACGCTGTACCCGACATTCAAACTACGGGTAGTGCCTCTGCTTCCCCAATCATTCTGCAAGTAACCAGAAAAATAGAGACTGCCATAATCCGATAAACTTTGGCTCAGTGTGAACTGAAATTTATGTTTATTGAGGTATGACCGCTCATGATACGTCGCTCTGTTATTAACGTTCTGAAAATCATAAAAATATGGTGAAGGGTAATAATAACTGGTCAAAGACAGATTAGTGCCAGCCTGTTCGAAGTCTTTAACATACTGTGCCCGATAGACCCAACCTTGTTGTTGACCTTTATTGATAATATCAGCCTGTGATTGTGTGATATCAAATGCCAAAGATCCCCAGTGACCAAAACTGTATCCTACGCCAACTGCATATGCCTGATAATTTGGAGACAGTAGCACACCGCCATACATAGTTGTTGCATATGGCAGGCCATAATAAACTTCACTCTGCATAAAGATTGGTTGATCAGCATATACATGCGAATTGCGGTATTCACCCACTGTAAAACTGTATTTAAATTGCCCTTCCCTCAACATAATGGGAATTGATGAAAATGGTTGAACAAAGTGGCGTTCACGGCCATCAGCTTCCCGAATGACCACATCCAGATTTCCCCCAGAAGATATAGGGTAAAGATCATCAATCACAAAAGCACCGGGTGGAACATTGGTCTGATAAATAATGTACCCGTTTTGACGAATAGTGATCTGAGCATTACTTTCTGCTATTCCCCTCACTACCGGAGCAAAGCCCCGTTGACTATCTGGTAGCATGTTATCATCCGAGGTCAGAGTGACGCCTCGAAAAGCAAATCCACTAAACAGCTCTCCCCGTGTACTAGTCTCACCAATCACGAGCTGGCTTTTTAGAGAATGAATATCACGTTGCAAAGATGTACTCAGATTTTCCCAATGTGCTTTATCGCTACTATTTCTGCCAAAGTTTCGATAGTAGGTGGAATAATTCCGCAAGCGCCAGCTTCCCCAATTCAATCCACTACGTAAATTCATATAAAGATTATTTGTACCAGAGCCTTTACCCCAAGTGTCAACACCACTGAGGTCATAACTAGCCCATAACGCTGATTCCCCTTGCTGCCAAAGCGATGAATCAATTGCACCACGGGCTGCTGTTGTCATTTCTGCCTGAGGAATAGTGATCAGCAAAGTTTGGTGGCTCAGTTGTAATGATGCACTGGCATAAGGAATAAAATCAGATAAATCAGTAAGTTGATATTCTGAATTCAAACCAGCAAAAACAGATATATTGACTCCCCAATCAACCAATTGCTGAACCGATAAGACGGGTTGAAGCTTTTTTTCGGCTCCCACCACAAATTGGATATCTTGTGTACCTTTGTCCTGATCGTTGACATGGATAGCAACCCTGTATGTTCCTGGCGCACTGCCTCCTTTTTCTGCAAAATAACTTAAATCGGGTGGCGGAGCAGACGGATCATGGATTTCCAGCGCATTGGTGTCAAAATATTCACGGGCATAGCCAACGGTAGGCAGGAATCCTGTTGCTATCACCAGCAATGCCACCAACAATATCATCATCAACAACGCTAGCCGTTTACAAACAGTAAGAATAATCAAATTCATGACACCAAATATCTTCTAACTGATAGGTTATTGTATGGATGATAATGTTTGGTATTGAGGCTCAGTGATGCCACCATAATCATTGATGGCTCTCCAAGTAACGGTATTGCCAGAACCTATGGGTAACGCCCATTGCTGATGGCTAAACGGTGCTACCATGCCAACTTCCGGTACTGAACTGCTCCCGATCTTAATGTCATAAAAAGAGATATAAAAAGGCGTTGGATTCTGCACCACCAATTGTCCTGCTTTCTGGGAAAAAGTGAGTTGTTGACAGGCATTAGCAGCGAGTTGCTCTGTCAATCCCTTCGGACGATAAAAAAGTTTTATCCGATTCTTCAGCGATATCAATAAGAGATTTGTTTTATTTTCGTTCAGGGCAGGAATGGCCTTAACATTAAGCCAAAAGATAGATTCACGATCTCGTGGTAATGTGTCATTCGTCAAAATAATTCGTAGACGGTTTTCTTGCTCAGCATCTAAACGGAACAAAGGGGGGGTTACTAAAAATGGCGCTTTTTGATCAGAAGATTCAGCTGTTGGAGTAAACATATCTACCCAAGACTGAATAAGATAAACATTTTCTTTACTGTCATTGATGGCGGAAATGGTTACTTCACGTTGCGAGGCTTTATAGATCACCCGAGTATTACTGAGTGATATCCCAGCGTGGACGGGTGCGGTAAGAAAAACAGGCAGAGAAAATAACAACCCGATCAAAAAATATTTTGACATAACGATATCCATCCCTACATAAATTAAAAATAAGGGATATTCCCACCAAAAACAGTGGAAATATCATAGATGCAATAAAAAAAATGAAAATGTAAGGAATTGGAATTAATCGTACTCTATTGTAAAATTCGCGTTAGCCCGCACTGGACCAGGTCTAATATCAGCTTTATCTTTTGTCGCCACATATTTAGCAATAAATTTTAATTCTTTAGTGGTCTCTTTAGAAGTTAGAGTAGCAATTTCCACAGGTAAACCTCCTATTTCGATTTGCGATCCCGCTAATTTATTATAAATACCAATACCAACACCAACTGCGGGAGAATTCGATGCGCCATTCCTCAGCACCTTTGAATTATCTGTATCTGACGCACCAGTAAATTTTATTTTTACTGAAGGGTTACCCGATGGATTAACACTACACTTATTCAGCGTAATTTTAAAATCTCTATCACCTTTAGTATCTCCCTTATTTGTAAAATCCCCTATACCAACGTCAGGCATAGTGACATTACCAGAATCACTCGCTACCGTAGAAGAACATGTTCCTTTAGTTACTTTGCCAGTAAAGGTAATATTGCCAGTATTACTAATAGCAAATGCAGAAACAATCATAGATCCCCAAATCGCCATGATAACAGCCGATTTCATTAATAACTTCATTCTTTATTCCATTTATATTACGTGTGTAAAATCCATCGAAATAAAAATATCTTTCGATTGAAAATCCATAAAGCATCAATAAATTAATATCAACAAATTTAATGCATTCTATTTATATTTAATAGATATAATCCTTTACATTATTATTCCTTAATAAATACATTTTCAATGATCGAAATAGAATTGGGAGATGCATTTATCTCTATATACATTTCATCCAAATATCAGCTCGATAATTTCTATTATTTTCCCATCAATTCATACGGTTATATATACAATTATATATAAAATTACAAAAGCATTTTTTGCTTAAATACCATTCATCATGTTATGAAAATGTTATCTGAAAACTACGGGTGAGGGATATCCGTATCTGAAAAAAACATAAGCAATAGCCTCCATGCCAGATATTATTAGATAAGTTTGACTTATATCAACGTATCCTATGAACTAAAATAATAAATTCTCTATTATCAAAGGAAGCAAGATACACTAACTCATATTACCATTAAAATTGTTATTAACTATTTATTAGCAATAATCAATAGGCAAAAACTATTAAAACTCTCATTTCGATCGTTATATACTGTCAATCACTCAAGATCATTGAATTTCAGTTCATATAATAATCATTTAACCGGTTTGGAAATTCATCTGGACATCACTCAAGGCGCTTTTGAGTTTATGTACGACACCATTCTAGAGGCTTTAAACTTCCAAAAATTACATTATTAATTATTAGCATAAAATAGTCATAATTTCAGTTAGGCTACATTTCATAATAACTATTATGAGGTATTAGTACTTTACTAATAAGCTGAACTTTTGGTTAGATTAAAACACTTCCCATCATATATTCATGCAATGAATAATTAAAAATTTATATAAGATTTATTTTTAGTTAAAAATAGTCATATAATATTTCTCCTATTTTCATCAAAATAAAAATATGCATTAGTGTTGCGCAGCTGTACAACATACCTTTTATGAATGAAAGATGATTTTTATACTTAGAATAGGATCATGAACCGTATTGATAGATATATTGAGATGTTGAGCTTTGCACTTCCTTATATCAGAAATGTGCAAACACTTGGCCCAATAAGGAAAGGAACAAATAAATCATGCTACCATGAAGCAGAATTATTGCACAATATTGTTTCATCCCTGAAAGAAACAGAAATTTGTAATCAAGATATTCATTTTTTAAATAATCAAGCTAGATATTATTTAGAAAATGCTAACGATAAGATGTGTGCTAATTATCACTTCCATAAAGAACGAATTAAAATGCTTTTTAAGTTAGTTCCAGATAAAATGAAACAAAAGCTACAATGGCAAGGGCCTAAAGATTAATTATACGTTATCATTCCATAATAAAGGTGATCACCGTAGCGATCACCTTATATCCATTATTCTTACTCGTCAAAATACTTAGTTGCTAATATTACCTCGCACCACCAATCGTTGCCGTCATTCTGATCTGACGATTATCGGTGATTTCAAGGCTAGACAGCACAACCAGCCGAGGCAGTATACGACGCAGGAAACGAGACAAAAGTGGACGCAATGCGTGATTAACCAATAATACAGGTGGCGCACCCAGCATTTCCTGACGCTCCAATGCCTCTGCTGCCTGGCGCTCTAGACTTTCCGCCAATCCCGGCTCCAATCCTCCACCATTTTGCAGCGCTTGAAGCAGCAATCTTTCCAACCCTGCATCCAAACCAATGACTTTGATCTCATCTGCTCCCGGGAACCATTGCTGGGCAATCGCTCTGCCAAGTGCGATTCGGATCATGGCAGTCAATTCATAAGGATCTTTCTGTACCGGAGCATGTTCTGCCAGTGTTTCAATAATGGTACGCATATCGCGAATCGGTACTTGCTCCGCCATCAGATTTTGCAGGACTTTATGCAAAGTTGTCAGGCTAACAACATCAGGAATGAAGTCTTCCGTCAGCTTCGGCATTTCCTGACTGACGCGCTCAAACAATTGCTGAGCCTCCTGTCTTCCAAACAATTCACTGGAATGCTGTGATAGCAAATGGTTTAAGTGAGTTGCAACAACGGTACTGGCCGCCACGACGGTATATCCCTGCACCTGCGCCTGTTCTCTTAAGCTATCATCAATCCAGACAGCAGCCAGACCAAAAGCCGGATCTGTCGTCAAATCACCTTGCAATTCACCCACGGCACCGCCCGGATTAATCGCCAACCAACGTCCCGGATGGGCTTCGCCACGACCAATTTCAACCCCTTTCATCATGATGCGATAACTAGCTGGGGCCAATTCAAGGTTGTCACGAATATGCACGACAGGTGGCAGATATCCCACTTCTTGCGCAAATTTTTTGCGGATTCCACTGATACGACCAAGCAATTCGCCATTTTGACGGAAATCCACCATCGGGATCAGGCGATAACCGACTTCCATTCCCAACGGATCTTCCAGTTGCACATCAGACCATGATGCTTCCGTAGTTTGTTGCTGTTCCTCCACCGCTTTCATTTCTTCATGTTGTGCAACAAAAGGATCTTTGTCTTTGCGCAACAGGAAATAACCCACGCCCGCCAAAGCAGCCGTAAATAACAAAAAGACGAAGTTAGGCATTCCCGGCACTAAACCAAGCAGACCAAGTACCCCGGCACTTAACATCATTACTTTTGGGTTATTGAAAAGCTGGGTCACCATTTGCTGACCAACATCTTCATCAGTCGCCACACGGGTTACAATCACACCTGCCGCCGTGGAGATGATTAATGCAGGCAACTGAGCAACCAATCCATCACCGATAGTCAGCAAAGTATAAACTTCTGCTGCATCACCCAGAGTCAAACCGTGTTGAGCAACACCGACGATCAATCCACCAATGATGTTGATTACAAGTATCATCAATCCGGCTATGGCATCACCACGCACGAACTTACTCGCACCGTCCATTGAGCCATAAAAATCCGCTTCCTGCGTGACTTCTGTACGACGCTTTTTAGCTTCATCTTCACCGATCAATCCGGCATTCAGATCAGCATCAATTGCCATCTGTTTGCCGGGCATTCCATCAAGTACAAAGCGTGCGCCTACTTCGGCAATACGACCTGCACCTTTGGTAATGACCATAAAGTTAATCAGGATCAAGATCACAAAGACCACGATACCAATAGCAAAATTACCGCCAACTAGAAAGTGACCAAAGGCTTCTACTACCTGTCCCGCAGCCGCTGAACCTGTATGCCCTTCCATCAGGATTATTCGCGTGGAAGCAACGTTCAGTGACAAACGCAGTAAGGTTGAGAACAGCAAGATAGTTGGGAATGCAGCAAAATCCAGTGTTCGACGGGTAAACATCGCTACCAGCAAAACCATGATGGAAAGTGCGATGTTAAAAGTGAAAAGTAGATCGAGCAAAAATGGTGGCAGCGGTAGCACCATCATCGACAAGATCATAAGGATCAAAACAGGCCCCGCAAGCATTTGCCACTGAGAGCCTTTTATATTTCCCGGTAAACGATTTCCCGATAAACGTAGTAATGAGGCCAGATTAGCCATGACGATTATTTTCTCCAGCAAAATCCAGTGCTGGCGGCACTGGCAGATTTTCAGGTGTTTTCGGTTTTAGGCCACCTTCCTGTTTCCAACGTTTCAATTGGTAAACCCAGGCAAGCACTTCTGCAACGGCTGCATAGAGCGCCGCTGGAATAAAGCCCCCGACTTCGGCATGGCGAAATAATGCCCTCGCCAAAGGAGGAGCTTCCAATAACGGAATACGATTTTCCGCACCAATTTCTTTAATGCGCAAGGCAATAAGTCCTGCCCCTTTTGCCAATACTTTGGGCGCGCCCATTTTTTTACTGTCATATTGCAAGGCAACCGAGTAATGGGTTGGGTTGGTAACAATGACATCAGCCTTGGGCACATCCGCCATCATGCGTTTACGCGCAGCCGCACGTTGTTGCTGACGTATCCGCGCCTTTACATGTGGGTCCCCTTCTTGTTCCTTGAATTCATCCTTGATCTCCTGACGGGTCATTCTCAATTTTTTCAGATGGCTGCGAATTTGATAAAGCACATCAAACGCGACCATTGGTATCAACATAAATAAGACGATATAGCCAGCAAAAATCAGCATCATCATGGCATCGCTCAATGCCACCAGCAGAGGTTGAGCGGTCAAATTCAACATGGTAGGCCAGTTCATCCAGATAAACAGGGCTGCGCCACCTCCCACCAACGACGCTTTCAAAATAGCTTTGAACAGCTCCGCCAGTGCATTCATGGAGAAGATTTTCTTCAGGCCAGAAATAGGATTTAGTTTAGTCAAGTCAAATTTGATGGATTTTGAGCTGAATATCAGTCCTCCCATCAAGATGGGGGCACTAAGGGCAATCAATACCAATCCCACAAATACGGGCAACAGCGCCCAAACGGCCTGCTTCAGTAATCGACCGACTTGTTGCACCATCTGTTTGTCATTGCTGACCATGTTATGGTCAAAATTAAATCCTTCGAATAACATCAATGAAAGTTCATGGGTGATCGACTGCCCGCTCATCCAGAGCAGGCTTACGCCTCCGGCTAACATCAGGATGGAAGTGAGTTCCTTGGAACGCGCAATTTGCCCATCTTTACGGGCTTTTTCCCGTTTATGGGGCGTGGGTTCTTCTGTTTTTTCGAGATCGCTATCTTCAGCCACAGCTTTCCTTGGTGAGCATTCGTGATTACATGCAGAAAATTTGCCTTTGGAAAAAGACAGATAAAATTATGCTAAGCATGACAAAAGCCAAGAAATTCAATGGCAGGAACACTGCGGACTTTGCGGGGATATTTGGGGCATTATGGCTACTGGCCTGAAAAACACCGACAGTATTAATAAAATAGACAAGAACCAAAGGAAAGATTTTAAGACTCAGGAAGATAGTGCCCCTACCTATCAGGTCATTAAATCTGCACATCGAGCACATGTCGGGATGGGTAATACAAAAGGTTCTGTCGCATTAACAGAACCGTCCAAGATATTGTTATATTAATTTAAACCTGTTTTTTTAAGCATTAAATCAAATAATAGGTTTTCAATGACTGGAATAACGACAATATCGAATTGCTTTCCTCAGCAAAGACAGTTTCCATGAAATTCAACGAAAATTCTATGTTGATGCATAAGTTTTATCGTTCTTATGATATTTATAATGTCTCCTCCAGATATTTCTTTGATCCGGCTTAAAAGGCGTAGTGAAGATGATAGGTTTAGTCAAGAGTTTCTACACCATTGGTGGCACGGTTTTTTGTGGGCGTCAAAGGACATGGAAAAAAGAATAAAGGAGTAGATGGACGATGTGTACAGAATACAAAAATACCTTTTTATAGGAGTATTATTCGTGGATCAAAGTAATATTGCCACTATTCGTATTTCAGCAAAAGCTATTATTATTCACAAAGACCAGATTCTACTCGTCAGATATAAATCTGATTCAGATGAATGGTATACCCTTCCAGGTGGGGGACAACTGTTTGGAGAAACATTGACTCAAACATTGATTAGGGAGTGTCTTGAAGAGACGACATACAAGATTGAACCTGCACAGCTGGTATTTGTTAGAGAATATATAGGAAGCAATCATAAATTCGCTGAATTTGATAAAGACGTCCATCAAATCGAATTGATGTTTCTTGCCTCGCTTGCCGATAAGAACCCCGATATTCATAACCTAGATATCAATGCGGATAGGAATCAAATAGGTGCTCAATGGGTTAGTTTAGGGGATGTTATAAACCTGCCATTATTTCCTGCGGCTCTACGTCCCTTGGTTGTAGAAAAGCGTTTTTCCTCTGGTTCTCCTATCTATTTAGGGGATGTGAATTAAGACTGAACGATGAAAGTCAGACACTCACAACGTATCCACCGCAACCACTTGGTCAGATGCAGGTCAACTTGCTCCATCACTGGATGCAGCGCCGACTGATAAAACCTACCATCGTAGGTTATCCATCCTGCTACCGGCGTAGTCAGCCGTCAGTGGCGAGTGGATGAAACCTCTATCAAAATCAAAGGCCAGTGGCGCTATCTCTAGCGAGCACAAACCGTGTTGGCTGGGATTGAATTGACCAACATGTTGCGCAAAGGGCAATATCCGCAAGAAGAAGGAAACCCAAACACACCGGCAGCTTTTTTCCATCAACTGTCTGCGCAATTATTAATCAACCTCATTTTTGCACAGACTTTCTCTGTTAATACGACAGAACCAACGAGAGCCGTTATTAATAATGGTTATTTGATAGGTTTTAATCTGGCTGTAAAGTGTCTTAATACCGGAGGCTCATATTCAAACTCAAGCCCTTTAAGGGATTGGAATTTATCCTTCAGACCAATTAACGCATCTGCAATATAATCCATATGATCATTGGTATATACCCGACGAGCAATAGTCAGACGCATAAACTCCATATTAGAATGTTTCTGTTTTCCTGTTGTCGGATCACGCCCTAGAAGAAACGAGCCAATTTCTACCGCACGCACACCTGATTCCAGATAAAGTGCATTAATAATAGCCTGTGCAGGGAACTGATCAGCGGGAATATGGGGAACTAATTTTTTACAATCGACAAAAACAGCATGTCCTCCAGTAGGGTACTGAATAGGAATGCCTTCTTCCCGCAGGCGATCTCCCAAATATTTCACCTGACCGATACGATAATGCAGATATTCTTCCTTCGTTCCTTCTTCTAATCCTTGAACCATTGCTGCCATATCACGCCCTGCGAGTCCACCGTAGGTGACAAACCCTTCCATAGGAACACAACGTTGTCTTGCTAAAGTAAAGATATTTTCATCATTTTTAATACATACCAATCCGCCGATGTTTAGTAATGGATCTTTTTTCGCCGACATGGTTAATGCATCAGCATATTTGTACATATCAAGAATAATTTCTTTAATTGTTGCGTTTTTATATTGAGGATCACGCTCTTTAATAAAATAGGCGTTTTCACAGAAACGGGCAGAATCCATGACTACAAAAATATTATGTTGTTTGGCTATTTCATAGACTTCTTTTAAATTACTCATTGCGACCGGTTGACCGCCTGCACTATTACAAGTCACCGTTGATACAATGGCAACCACATTATCTTCACCGTGTTCAGCAATAATGTCCTTTAATTTTTCAATATCAAAATTGCCTTTCCAATCATAATAATTTTCAGAGTCAAATGCTTTTTCAGTGACAATGTTAATTGCCTTGCAACCATTTAATTCTACGTGTGCAGCGGTTGTATCAAAGTGGAAATTAGAAATAAAAACGGGATTTTTTGCTTTACCTTCTTGTTGTTTTGTCTTTAACAATATTGGGAAAAGAATATTTTCCGCTCCACGTCCCTGATGAGCAGGAATTACATAGTCGTAATCAAATAATTCTTTTACCTTATCTTTTAAATCGTAATAATTTCTTGAACCCGCATAAGCTTCATCACCCGTTATCATCGCAGCCCATTGCTGGTCACTCATCGCATTTGTGCCGGAATCGGTTAATAAATCAATATATACCGCACTGCTAGGAAGTAAAAATGGGTTATAACCGGCTTCTTTTAATGCCGCTTCACGCTCTTCTCTTGATGGAATACGGATATTTTCTACCATTTTAATGCGGAACGGTTCTACAATTCTTTTAGCCATGACAATACCTTTAATATGAAATTAAATAATTTAAATGAAAATTTCTGACTCTTTTTGCATGAACAAAAAAAGCGAAATCAAAATAGATAGAGTAAAATAAAGCAGGTATTATTTCTGAGGGAAAAAGAAGGCGAGTTCGGTGTCAATATTAAACCATTTCTTCATATTGAAGAAACCTCTTAATACTATTAATACATCATAAGATGAGTACATACTTTTATCCTTCCACTCTGGAACCAGTATACTATTCATAATAATGTATATAACAGTTAAGACTATTTAGTAATAGTATCAATGTATAAATTAGACGATAATCACATTATTAGTAAGTTATTCATAAATAAATTAGACATTCATCACATTAATTTTATTTATGATTACTCCGGTTTATTAATGGTCACCCTCACCCTGCTGGCGTATGTTGGCAGGGTGAGGATGGCTATCTTGTATCTCAATAACCTGATTGAACAGGATCATCGCAACGCCAAACGGCGAACACGCCCTATGCTTGGGTTCAAAAACTTTAGGCGGGCTCAGACCGTATTAGCCGCTTACATGGCTAAACGCCTAGTTACAAGGTCTCATACCGCCTAGAGATCAACGTCTTCCATAGAAAAATTTAATGATTTTTCGAGGTTTTCCCTAAGCTTTCTCGTTGGCGCAAACCGTAAGGACAGATCCCTCTTCAAACAATGAAAGAAACGATCCTCTTGTTCAGTCTCACTCAGTGCTCTTGAGGCATTCACTAACATTTCAGCTCTTGGAATACGAGCTTTTTCATATTGACGCAGAACTGAAATTGGATCTGACTGCTGCCTCATGACATGCCCTAAAACAGCGGCATCTTCAATGGCCATACCCGCTCCCTGTCCAAGGCTTGTCAGCATAGGATGAGCGGCATCGCCTAAAAGTGTGATCCTTCCCTTTCCCCAAAGAGGCGAAAAAGGCCGGTCTTGTGCAGGAACAGAGATTATATTTTCGGATGGTGTTTGTAAGATAATATCGGAAACAATCGCTGGCCATTCCTTATAATAGGACAAGATATCTTGATTATTTCCTTGCCATTGACGGGCCTGCTCAATTTGCATATTTGCCGTTCCCCACCAATATACTTCACCTCCGCCTATATCGATCAAACCGATTCGTTTTCCTTGCCCCCAATAGTGAGCAACGTAACCGGGCGTGATTTGCGGATGTTGATAGCGAGTGATAGCCAGCCAACAGATATAATCGGCGGTACGCGTTGGCTTATTCCCTTGAATATAGTCACGGACAAAAGAGTAAATTCCATCAGCACCAATAAGCAAGTCTCCATGTGTTTCTCTGCCATCAGCAAAACGGACAGAAACACCATCATCACTCTCGGTAATCCCGGTGACCTTAGCCCCGACATGGATAATATTCTGATCAAGCGGCTGTAGCAGGGCTTCCTGCAAGGCCTTACGTGATATACAAATACTATCAAATCCATTAGAGGATGAGATTTCAGGTATTGGTAATCGGCGTATCAGTCGATCTTTGACGTTTCTGATTTCAAAGCATTTAACCGGAGCACCAAAATGCTCCAATTTCAGATTCACACCAATAGAAGATAAGGCAGCGACAGCATTGGACATGACAGACAAACCTGAGCCGGCTGTACGTAAAGTGGGGGCTTGTTCATAAACTTCAACACAACAGCCAATCTGCCGTAAAACGACAGCCGCTGTTAATCCACCAATGCCCGCTCCAACTATGATCACTTTTAATGGACGACTCATACTTCCTCCGAAGCTAACAATACTTGTTTTTTAGAGGATTGATTCATTTCTTGAAGAATGACTTTTGCAACTTCCTCCACATATGGCTCTTCCATAATTTCCAAATGATCACCGGGTACATCAATGACATTGATACGACCCGTTGTCTTATGCCCCCAACCATTTTTAGGATCGCGGTATTCACTTCGTACCGCATCATGCATAGAGCGTAGTACCTCAGGTAATGGGCGTGTTGCATGTAATAACGTCATATTGATATCTGCCTTATAAGCCGCATAATCCGCAGCCGCTTTCCAATTGGCCTTATACACATCAAATAATCTTTGGACGACAGCACGCGAGCTGCCTTGTGGAATTGCGCCTGTGGCAATTGCATGCTCCGTGATATATTCGAATCGTTCCTGCAAAGAAGTAATATGTTCCGGTACAATTTGCTCAGGAAGGGTAGCCCCTTCATTCAGCCACAATAATTCCCAGAAAAACCATCGCAGTATTGCTTCCTCATTCGCTTTTCCCTGCGATTCCGTGTTAAGAACAACCGTATCTAAGACGAAAAGATCTGCAACTTCTTCCCCACGCTCTTTCAACTGGCGTGCCATCTCAAATACAACAAATCCGCCATAAGACCAGCCGCCGATTGAATATGGGCCATGTGGCTGGATTTGACGCAGGGCTTCCAGATAATTTGCCGCTTGTTCCTGCACACTGGTCAATGGCATAGATCCCGCATCCACGCCATGGGCCTGCAACGCATAGAACGGTTGATCCTCGGGGAAATGCTTCACTAATCGCAAATAGGACAACACATTTCCCCCCATTGGGTGGACAAAAAACAAGGGCTGTTTATGACCTGTTGTACGCATGGGGACAACAGGGCTGAATTTTGGATATCCTCCCTTTTCTCTGATATGTGCAGCTAACTGTGCAACGGTCGGGTTACTAATGAAAAGAGACAGAGGAATGCTGGTACTGAAATATTTTTCTACTAAAACGACCATTCTCATGGCTGTCAATGAAGTACCACCGATATCAAACAAGTTTTGATGAACAGATAAACTGGGTATTTTCAACAAATCCGCCGCCAAATCACACAATACCTGCTCATAGTTGTCTCGCGGAGCAATATCCTCTACCTCATTACGCACCTGCATGATCCGCATACTGCGTAACGCCGCATCATCACGTTTTCCACTCGGGGTCTTAGGCAGTGATCCCAACCACTCTATCTGGGAAGGCAGCATATGTTTAGGCAGTATTTCAGACAAATGTTGCTGTACGCGCACAGTAAATGCTTCGTTTTTTTCTCCGATCAGGAATGCAACCAGAAAACCATCACTTTCACCGTGCTGTTGAACGACAACAGCAACGTCTTTCAGTATTTCGGCAGCACCGGGAGTACCCGATACCGCTAATTCTATTTCCGCCAGCTCAATACGATAACCACGGACTTTAACCTGGGTATCCTTGCGGCCTAAGCAGAGAATATTGCCATCTTTAAGCTTCACGCCCAGATCACCAGTACGATACAGCGGTTCATCGCTGTCTTTGATCATAATAAAGCGTTCAGCGGTTAATTCTGGCTGACGGTAATAACCCTGCGCGATAGGTAAACCACGGGCATAAATTTCACCTTGTTCGCCCGGAGTAACTTCGTCTAATTGACTGTTAAGGAGTACAACATCTGAGTTGTTGATACTTTTACCAATAGGCGGAAGTGCTGGGAAAGACGCCGGATCACCCTGCATAGTAAATGCAGTGATAACATGCGTTTCCGTAGGCCCATACTGATTTTCAAGGATGCCGTTATTTATTTGCCCAATAAGCAGACGAATATCTTCGGTGACCCGGAGTTGTTCACCAGATGAAATAATAACTTTTAGCTTTTTCGGGTAAGTTTCCAATGCGACTGCTGTTTCAGCCAATTGCTGAAGTGCAACATAAGGCAGGTAAATTCTTTCTGTCTGGTAATTAGCGATAATACGCAGTAACTGCAAAGGATCACGCCGTTCATCTTCACTAATAAGGTGTAATTCTCCACCAGAAGTGAGCGTAGAGAAGATTTCCTGAAATGAAACGTCAAAGCTCAGCGGTGCATACTGCAAGGTAGAACGAATATTCTTACCAGTCTGCGTTTCATTCTGCCAGATAACTAAATTTGACAGGCTACGATGCGGCATTGCCACACCTTTGGGTTTACCCGTTGAACCGGAGGTAAACAGCAAATAAGCCAATTGTTCAGGGGTTATTTCTCTATCTGGTACACGCGTATTTTCGTTTATCAACGTGTCCACTCTCATTGTCGGGACTGCCATCACGTTGAGTAATTTATCAGATTTATCATCAACAATAGCCAGTATTGGCTGAGCTTGTTCCAGCATAGCTTCGATGCGCTGAGCCGGATAACTCAGATCCAATGGCAAACATACTCCTCCTGCTCTCATCACACCAATCAGTGATGCAACCAGTGTAGGAGAACGCTCAAGCGCAATAGCGACAGGCGTATTTTGAACAATTCCCCCGGAAATCAACGCGGACGCAATTTTCCCAGACTCTGACCATAGTTTTTCGTAACTCCATTGCAGACTGTGATAACGAATCGCGATTGCATCAGGTTGCTCCCGTACATTTTTCACAATCATAGCCAGCGCTGACATGAATCCCTGAGAGGGTATTGCCTTGCTTCTCTGTGTGAGTGGCTGGCTCAGGGTTGCTGGTTGGTCACCATGACTGACCATTTTGTTCAATATGGACATATAGATATCCATATAAGTCTCAGCCTGCACTTGTGAGAAAATATTTCCGTCAAAATCACATCGCAGACGATACTGACCTGTGATGAAGTCAGTCATGACATTGAGTAGTACTTCAAAGTTAGTTTCTTCCCACGGGTCAAACGCGATAAGAGACAAATCAGGACTGCTAAATACGTCAGATAATACGTGGAAGTGAACGTAGTTGAATGCGGAACTTATTCTTGCTCCTTCGCCTGCCATCTGCTGGATAGCGTTAAGCGGGTATTTACGGTATGGTGCATGATGCTGTTCCGCACTGAATACAGCATGAATACATGCTTTCCATGTTTTGTCAGATACAGAGAAACGTACCGGTAGTGTGTTAAGAAACAAGCCCAGCATCTGCTCTGAGTTTTGTACATCAGGCCTGCCATGAGTCACCAATCCCGTCGCAATTTCATCCTGCCCCGTAAACATCGCTACCGTTAAACAATGTGCAGCCAAGAAAACAGACTTAACCGAAACATGTTCTTGCTGTACCAGCGTTTTCAGTTTTGTTTCAATTTCGTCTGAAATAGTGGCCCATTTTGTGAAAATTCGATTTTGGGGCAGGCTTTCGTACAATCGGTAACCAGGGAATTGTGTTCGGGGAAGTCCATTAAACATTTCTTTCCAGAACTCACTGTGTTCCTGATGTTGTAATGCGTGAAGTTCATCTTGTATATATAAAGCAGGTGATGGAAGTACATCTGTTTCAGAAAAATACCGCCCCTCATTCAAATAACGGGAGAAGAGTTCACGCACCAGATTTGCCACACTGCCACCATCCAGAATGGCATGATGGAAACTAAATACCATTTCTATCGTATCTACGGTCTTGAACAAACAGAGGTGATACAAAGGCGCACAATCAAAATGGTAGTCCTGACGACTTCTTTTTTTCATGTGCCCTTTAATAAGTTGTTCAGACTCAATCAATGTCAGTGAACTAAGATCTTTAATCGCCACGGCATCATCAATATCGATACTGTGATTAATGACTTGCAAAGGCTCGCTGAAATCAGCCAGATTAAAGTGTGAGCGAAGAACAGGATGACGTTGGATAATGGCTTCTGTACTTCTACAAAAGATCTCAGGTTTCCATTCTCCTTTCAGCGTATAACGGAAAACATCCTTATAAGTCGCAGAATCTTTACTCTGCTGGCTGTGATATATCAGGCCGAGTTGAAGCTGGGTCGCAGGGAAGGCATCCGCATATTGAGAAAGCACTGCACGTTCTTTTTCTTTGATCAGTGCAAACGGAGATAACTCAATGGTTCTTTTGGCTTTAAGGCTGGTGTCAATTTGTTGGCTCAACTCGGCTATCGTTAAATATTGTGATAACTCAGAAAGGGTTACATTCATTCCCATCTTTTCAGCTTCAGAGCGAACTTTCAGCATCAAGATTGAATCACCACCTAATGTGTAAAAATTATCCTGCACACTAAGTTGTTCAATCTTTAATACCCGTTTCCAAATTTCTGCCAATTGATATTCCGTTTCAGTTTGAGCATCATCATGGAGACTCGAAACTTCTGTTTTCACCAACGAACTAAGTGCCTTACGATCAACTTTACCGTTAGGAGTAAGAGGAATAAAAGGAACCCAGCAGAATTTCAGAGGAACCATGAAATCAGGTAAAGATTCCAGTAAGGTTTTACGCAGTTTTTCAGAAGTAAAACTCTGGTTATTTGTTACATTCTGGTGAGCTATTACATAGTATGCACAAAGGTAAGTATCATCATTATTGTTCTTTTGTGGTAAAACCTCAGCCTGGCTAATTCCCTGAATGCGCTCAAGCGTGTTTTGTATCTCTCCTAATTCAATGCGATTACCTCTAATCTTCACCTGATTATCGATTCTTCCCAAATATTCAATGCTACCGTCAGGTAACCACCTTGCTAAATCACCTGTACGATACCAGCGCTCGCTTCCATCCAAAATGAATTTTTCTGCCGTCAATTCTGGCTTATTGTGATAACCACGCGCCAATCCAACACCACCAATCTGCAACTCACCCGCAATGCCAATTGGTTGTCGAGTGTCATGCTGAGACATAATTCTCAGTGAGGTATTGTTGATCGGAAAACCAATGGGAACCCGGTTGATCACATCATTGTTTTCAGAAAGAAATTCGAAATACGATACATCTACAGTGGCTTCTGTTGGACCATATAGATTGATCAGGGCGGGTGCATTTAAGCCAAAGCTAGAAAAGATCTCACGGAACTGATTAACCCGTACTGGAGGAAGCGCTTCACCACTGGTGAACACACGGCGCAAGCTGGTTAACTTATCCACTAATTCAGGTTCGGCTTCCAAAATGTCTAAGAAAGGCTGGAGCATAGAGGGAACAAAGTGCAATGTAGTCACATTATGTGTACTGATTGCTTTTATTATCTCTAATGGGTCCTTATGAGCACCAGGGGGTAATAAATGGACAGATGCCCCAGAGATCGACCACCAGAATAATTCCCAGACAGATACATCAAATGAAATTGGTGTCTTTTGTAATATTACATCTGTGTTATCCAGTGGATAACGTTCTTGCATCCACTCAATCCGGTTTACCGCTGAGTAATGATTGATCATCACGCCTTTAGGCTGCCCGGTGGAGCCTGATGTATAAATCATATATGCCAGAGAATCTGCTGTAGATAAATTGGGCTGTTTTACCTGCTCTTGTGCTGAAATGTTATTCCCGTCAATGACAATATTATTTCCGTCAATGACAATATAAGCCTGAGCGATTAAAGACTGGTTAAGTTTGTCGGAGATGATGACCGTGACACCACTATCCTTCAACATATAATCAATCCGCTCCTGCGGATAATTGGAGTCTATGGGTAAATAGGCAGCACCTGCTTTCAATACCGCAAAGATAGCGGTTAACATATCCGTGCTGCGATCCATCAAAATCGCAACTATGTCCCCTTTCCTCACTCCCTCCTTCAGTAAAACAGCCACCATATTGTCTATACGGGTTTGGAACTGAATATAAGTAAGAGCGGGTTGCCCGCCAGCATTTGCGATAGCGACTGCTTCCCCGTGTAATGAAACCTGAGTATCAAATAACGTTGATAAAGTCTCTTGCGCCGAGAATTCTGCAATTGGCCCTTTCTCAAAAAGAGCCAGTTGAGCCATTTCTTCTGCCGAAGAAAGATTCACTTGTGAGACGGTTTGTGTGGGTAAAGTAATAACTTGTTCGATAATACGCGCTAAGGCAGCCGTAAATGTTTCGAATGGATAATCTTCATCGAAAACTTCTACCGCACCGGTGATATCAATAGCAACATCATTATTGCTACCATAAGTATGTACATGGATCGCAATAGCATCATCTTCATGAGCGGTAGTCGCTGCATAAATATCTTCGCTTTTATAGGTATCACGGAAAGCATCAGTTATAGATGAGTAATTATAAGATACCGTGACATCAAACCATTGACGCCTTTTTGTTCCCATACACTTAAGCAAACGCCCAAGAGGAATATGCTCAAACGTTTTTAGCTTTTTAATTTCTGTTTTAATACGAGCTGCCAGTTCAATAAGGGTATCCTCTGCATTGACCGCAACAGCCAGTGGCAGCGTATTAGCCCATTGGCCCGCAATATTAAGTTGATTAATACGGCGGTTGAGCAAAGGAACACCTATTGTTAGCTGGGTATTATTATGTATCCGTGACAATAAGACAGCTAGTGCAGACATAACGACTTGGTGGGGATTGATCCCTTGAGACAAGGCTTTTGCGACTTTAGTCTTAGATAAGATATACCGGTGCTGCATAAAGCGAGAAGCATTAGCCTTCTTTCCCCGGTTAAAAAAAACGGGTTCATGACGTTGTGTAAGTACAGCCAACTCGGTTATTTGCCGTTCTATTTCTGGTTGTGACAGAATTGTTTCTTGCTCAAAGATTGCTGAGATATATTCCTCTGAATTGTGAGACAATATTCCCAGATTAACCTCATTATCCTGATAATATTTGGAAATTTTTTCTGCTAACTGATTTATTCCCCAACCATCACAAACAATATGATGGGCGCGCAGAAAAATAGCCGCGCAACCATCTTTCAGATTTCGTAACAGAGCAACCTCAAGAAGTGATTTATCATCTAGATTAAAAACTCGCCTTGACCATTTTTTGAAGAGTACAGTAACGTCCTCACCTTCAGCATCAATGACTTCTACTTGATTAGCAGGAATATTTTGTATCTGTTGACTCAACGCATCGGCTTGTTCAATGATGCGCAATCGACATGTCACATTATGACTAAGGAAGTTATTAACTGAATGAAAAAATCGCTCAAAGTTAATATCTTTTTTTAATATCCTTGCTATGGAGATAGTGAATTGACTACTTTCTGGATTACGTTGAGCTTCATAGTAGATTTCTTTTTGATACTGAGTAAGAGGTAAAACCTGTAATCTGTTCATAGTTACTTGCATCATAATTAGAAAGCTTTATTTTATTAATTACATTCACCTTGACACAATATCCATTAATTTATATTGCATTACATTTTTCCTTCAACATGTAACAAAACCGGATTAATAAATTGATAATCCTCCTGTTTTTGAACGAAAGATCAAAAGACAGACACTAACGGGTTAATATGGAAATAAAGTATCAACATGAAACTAGGTGTCTAGCCCCATATTTTAATAAATTAATATCTTAAGTCATTTGAGAAATACGCCGTAGGTGAATTTTATCCACTAATATTTATTGATTAGATTAATAGTCATAAGTACAGATATTAATATAAAAAGAATTAACATTAAGGAAATGTATTTTAAAAGAATTAATTAGGGGTCCTGTGTAAAAACCCCAACTGAATGCGCAATTATTAATCAACCTCACTTTTGCACAGACTTTCGCTGTTAATGCGACAGAACCTGACAAAATGAATTATTTAAATTATTAATCCACTAATTTTTGTTTTTAGTTAATACAGGTAACCAGATGACAATAAAAAATAAATTAAGTACGTTTTGAATTTGTTGAGTATCCAAAATTGGAGGACGTCCGAGTCGTTTGCCTGCTGCCCTGGCACGCTCTAAACCTGAATGAGTGCGTTCTAATAATAAATCACGTTCAAATTCAGCTACAGCACTAATAACCTGCATTGTCATTTTTCCCGCAGCACTAGTCAAATCCATACTTCCTAATGCTAAACAGTGTATATGGATATTTAAATGTGCTAATTTTTCTACGGAATGTCATTTCTGAAATTATTTTATCAGAAGCCATATGCACACTCGACTTTAAGCCTTGTCAATTGGTGCAGTCGTCTTCTGAAAATGACAGTTATTGCGCAGATTTAGTTAAGGTGTACGTTCAACTGTGTCAATTGGTTACAGAGCACAGAAAAGGGATCGGTTTAGGTTAAAGGGTAATTATTTATATTTTTTATTTCATCTATTGATGGAAAAATCACTATCAAGAACTTTATTACCCGTAATACCAAGGATTTTTTCTACAGGCATTAACTTTCTCTGTTATTTTATTTCCTATCAATTGCCGAGTTAATTTATTTATTAAATGCAGTTAAAATTATTATAAATCATAATATTAATATTTATAAATCAACCTGAATTTAATTTATTATAAATTAAATTCAGGTTGTTATTTAAAAACAAATCTAAAAAACTATTTACTTTATTTAAATTAATGTCGTAATTTTTAATCTCACATCTGCGAATTACGCATATTCTGATAAATACCTCATATCAAAGTGATATGAACATTCGTTTTAAAAGAGGAAGTAATCAATGAAAAGGTTATTCGTTGTCATCCTAACAATCTTTTGCGTGACGTTCGGTTCACTGTCTCATGCTAAACAAAAAGATGGTGAGCTTAACTACCAGTTAAATAATAAAAATCAAAATCAACTGCATTATGAACAAATAAATTTTAGTTTAAAACATAAACATAAAGAAAAAAATAAGAAGAAAGACAAGAAAAATGATAAAGCAAAAAAATCCAATATAAATAAGGTAGATAATAAATATCTGGAAGAAAATGGTATTGATGCACATGAATATATCTAGGTAAGAAGGCAAATATCGCGCACTATGATATTTACAGAGATAAAAAACGGGGGAATTGATTATTTATCTCAAAGGTGGTAGAGGTGATGGGATTCGAACAGGTGTATATAGATAATAGGATTAAAGTAGTATGGACAAATCAACAGTACGAGTTTATTTTGCGGTTTCAGGAGAAGATATAAATCCAACAGATATTACACATGAATTATCGTTACAACCAATCCAGAGCTGGATGAAAGGAGATCTTATTCCCGAAACAAATAGACGTAGAGAATATAGTTTTTGGTCTATAGGTACTGGCGATGAGAAATCCCTTGATATCAATGAACAATTCAATAAGGTATTTTCTTACCTGCAAGGTAAAGAAAATACCTTAATAGAAATGGGTTGTCAGTATGAGCTTGAATATCAGTTCAATGTCGTGATCAAGGTAAAGGACGAAGTTACACCAGCTATGCACCTAGATAATGTATTACTCAGAAAAGTTAATGCATTAAATGCAGATATTAGCATTGATCTCTATGTTTACAGTTAATTTTTCAGCGGTTTTGGAAGGTAAAACCAAACTTAATAAGAGGGATGGTTCGCTACTACGAGCCATCCCTTATGTATTGAGAATATTTTTTAAATGGTACTTGTGAACTGGGTATGAAGCTCAACCTTACGGTAAATTACCCAAACCGGGAAAACCGATGACCGGTTGGCATTGATGGAGGCTACGTCAGAAATCGGGACGACAGAAAACATCATTTCGAAGTCATCGCCGGAAAATCATTCGCGGCTAATGTTCCGACCAAACGTTTTGGTTTTGTGCAATGTCTGGAGAATCATCCCCGAAGAAAACTCATTGCCCAGTTATTTTCACAGGGAATGCAGGTGAATCAATAAATTACGTTCTTATCGGATGGAGCCGATAACCTCAGGGGGTTCTGTCGCATTAAGCGGTAACCAGAGTATCCCCGCTGGACCCGTCAGGCTCCTCAAAAACGAAATTTTCTAAAATCCGAACTGATATTTACCAGTCCGTAACTGACAACATCATTGCGGCACTGTTAGCAGGAGTTAAGCCGTGGTCGTGCCCGTGACAGCGAGTGCCTGGCATTTCTGAAAACCGGATAGTGCCAGAAGCGGGCTTCACTAATACCACGGTGTGTGAACAGGGAGCAGGCCAGCGGTAGTGATACCTGGAAAACCATAGTGAGTAGCATCAACTCAAAAGTGCCTGGACTCCCCCGGAGCAATTCAGATTGATTTTTAAATAAAGCCAACTTGAAACCATATTCATAAAGCAGAGTGCATTGTTTATCGCAAATACCAATAATCGATTAATCCCATGACTTACATGGAGTCAATAATGGATTTGAAGTAATCTGGTTTCGCTGTTACTGATTTTCCTAATTGTTTTTTTATAAGGAACCAAGAAATGCCTCTTCCAGAACGCATGAGACCCACTAAAGTTAGCCGTCAGAAGATAAAAGAGCTAGCAGAAAAAGCTGAGGATATTCTTTCAAGAATTGATGAAGATGTAAGTGAAGAAGACGACACATTAAAGATGATGATTTCGGAATGGAACAGCCAGGTTATATGTCACTGTAAGTTTTCAGATTTTAGGGACTACTCTTCCTGGACCAACGCTAAGGAATTTACTCGAATTGCTTTCAACCAGGAAAAATTCTATGAGGATTTTTCCTGGGAAGAGCTTGTTCAAACGATCAACTGTTTGTGTAACGCGGAAGGGAAAGAATCAGAACAAAATTTCGCTCTTGCACTCCTTGAAAAAAATTTCGATGGCAATCCATCAGATCTTATCTTTTGGCCAAATGAGTGGTTCCAGGACCCTGATATGTTGCATGTCGAGCTGACAGCTGAAGAAATCGCCGGATATTTAATGGTTAGATCAGGCAGGCAACTGGCTGATGCGCCGGTGATAGAGCTGAAATATCCAATCCCCGTAACTGACCCTGAGTAATAGAGAGCATTGTACTGCCTCAAAATATTGCTCCATTCTTTCTTCCCTCATCCTGTCTCTCCCCCCAAAGGGACAAGGTGATTGGTACGGTGCGGCTTTTGGTCTTCCATATCGGGTTAGCGCAACGCCATCCGCCGTTGTAACATGCTGAGCGGAATAGGCTGACGAAAGCCTTTTACCTATGAACCAGTGAAAGAGGTCCTTCTTTTCGGTGAAAGATTTAAGGGACTCTGTCGCCCTGCACTGCGACAAGCCTGCATTTATACGCTGTAAAATTATCGTAGCCTGTTTGAGGGTAAAGATTACTGCTGAGCAAAATAACACTTACGCACACAACAAATCAGCTGTAGTGGCTAACACTTAACTTGGTAATCGGTTATGTGTCAGAAGCAGACGTTGGGGAGACCTCAAACTTAGAATCGTTGTTCTTTCTTCCATCAAATTTTTTGTAACAAAAAGAATAAAGCCAAAATTATTATTCTGGCCATGAGGTTAGATAAAAAAATCATTTACTTTTGACTGTTAATTTTAAAGAAAGTATCCCATTGTTTAGCATCATCACTGATCAAAACAACACAAATGTTAGTCATGTCTTTTAGTTTTCTGGTCATGTATTGAATAGTTAGTTATTGTGATATGCTCTAACTTTTTAAGGGTGGAGTATGGCTAAAGTTGACGTTTATTGTCGTTATTGTCACACATCAGAACAGGTCAAAGGACATGGAAAAGGAAATGGCGGCCATCCCCGTTATCGCTGTTATGCCTGCTGTAAGGTCTTTCAGTTGGAATACACCTATCAAGCCTGTAAACCCGGTGTTAAAGAACAGATTATCGATATGGCAATGAATAACGGAGGGATCCGCGATACCGCCCGTGTCCTGAAAGTGGCCACAAGTACCGTCATGACAACGCTAAAAACTTACCCCCCGAAACGTGACGACGCTTCCTCTTGACGGGGATAACATTCAGCTTATCTGTGAAATAGATGAGCAATGGTCGTTTGCGGGGAACAAGAAAAATCAACGCTGGCTCAGGTATGCTTGGGAACCCCGCCTGAAACGGATAGTAGCGCCTGTTTTTGGGGATCGCAGCCGGAAAACATTAGACAAATTGCTTACCCTTTTATCGCCCTTTAATGTCCGGTTTTATTGTACGGATGATTATGCTGTGTATGACAGCCTCCCAGAGGAAGAACACCTGACTGGGAAGACATTCACCCAACGTTTAGAAAGAAATAATTTAACGCATCGAACCCGGATAAAAAGACTGAATCGAAAAACGATAGGGTATTCTAAATCGGCGGAAATGCACGATAAAGTGATTGGCACTTTCATTAAGCGTGAGAACTATTTTTAATAAGAGATCTAACTATTTAATACATAACCGTTTTATCACTAATTCTTTTATAGGGTGGTCTAAATAAGAATTTTTTCTGGTTGGTATTTTTTCAGATCTCCGAACTACCGGGTTAATACATTAACCCGGTAGTTCGGAGAAGACAAGCTTACGCGCTACGCTTGTCTTTAATCTTCTGCATTACACAAAATTAAAATTCATTAATTGACGAATTTTATTTAAGTGTATAGCTTAATCACAATTCTCTTGATGTGTTGATATCCAGACTTGAATAGATAAATAATTCTGTTATATCTTGTTCTATATACACCTTAACTTAGCTGTGAAACGGAACCCTACATTTTCTTTACTTCTGATGGAACAAAAAATTATGGTGAAAAGCACTATTTTATTATCTCTGGCTGCTTTTTTAGGAGCAGGCATTGTACTGTTAATCCAATGGATGCGCCCGCCTACAGATGATCCTTACTTTTTTTTAAATCCTAAACCAACTACATTTGGTGGTTACCACGCAATCGAAACTCCGATTGAACTGTATAAAAAAGGGGAAAAAGTAGAATTGGTGTTTTGGAAGGTTCCTCAACCCAAACCTAAACTTCTCTATCTTTTTCCTGCCAATACTCCATCACCTCAAATAATGCTGAAAATTAATGAGAGAGATGGAGCCAATTTAGGCTTCTATGTTAGTAATATTTTTGAAGGAAAGGGGCCTATACCTAAACTTACAGGCGAACCTGTTTTAGATGTAAAAATCTATAAGATCAATGAAAATTTAACAGAAATGTTAGTATATGAAAAAGAATTCACAAAACTTATTGCTGGTTATGGTGGCATGGATGGAGTTTTATTCGATATTATTGATTTTGGTCACTCTTATAATTATGGGCAATATCGACTAGTAATTGAAGTTTTAGCCAATTGGCCAGAATTAAAAATGGATGATTTAAGCTACTCCATTTATATTCGACAGCACGCAATAAAATAAAAGGATATTTATGATATGACACCAGAAAATGCTACAGAAAGATTATTAGTTGATATTGCTAATGATAATTATCGATCAAAAGAAAATAAAAAAATAGTTATCAATGAAGTGGCTTATCCAAACCAAGATATAAATTATGCTGCGGGAAAACCATGTGCTGTATGCCCACCACCACAGGCAAGACCTGAATTTGTGGAAAATTTAATTAAATCTTTAGATAAAAGATATACTGTTACTATTTATGCTGCTCACCCAGGCACTCCTCTTAATGATAATTCAGGAAAGCCTAAATTTGATAATGAAACGGGAGAAAGAATAACCTCATCCGCTGGGCATATGTGGTATGAAATTTCAGATGGTAAAGTTAATAATGCCTATGGATTTGCTCCCATAAAATCAGGCGCATTAGGTCCAGGAGAGGTAACTATATATGATACTGAACATTATGAAAATCCTCGATATAGCCGTACGTTAGAAATTTCAGAAGAACATTATAATAAATTAATGAAATATGGAGAATTAGCAAGAAATAGAAATAATCCGGACTTTAATCTTTATTATATTGGCACAAGCAATAGCTGTATTGATTTTACTTGGAAAGCACTGCGTAGTGCTGGTTTGAATCCCGGACCGACGTGGAATGATTTTAGCGAAATTAACTCAATTAATAAAGCAATGGGAACATTCGAGGGTGATATGAAAGTAGATAATAATATTCCTCATATAAAATCAGTTCCAGCACCATTTCCTAAGAGTGAGTTAAATAAAGAACATTACAATAAACGCCCTAAAAAAACTATATTGCAAAAAATCCTTACCAAATCGAATAACAAAGACACAGATACTGCAATAGCTTAAAATATATAGAAAATAATTAAAAAAACCTCTTGGAATCATCATCATTCAATCTTTTAAATTCACAATAATAAAATCATTATTGCCTGAAATTTTTAAAAGCTACTTTTATTGTTAAATAGTTAATTAAAGGTTTGATATACCTAAGTATTATGGAGATAACAAATGAGTAGAATAATGGATAAAATGACTCAACTAGTTGATCGCTCAGGTTTGGTATTTACACTCATTACAGAACAATTACCTGAACAAACCTTTGCCATTGTCGATTTTTCTCTAAATGAATCACTGTCCTCTCCTTTCCGGTTGGAAGCCACATTGACCAGCAAAACACCTGACATTGACTTCTCTGATGTTCTTGATAACAATGTCGCGTTTGCCGTGCATCGCAATGGAAAAGTTGAACGACAAATTACTGGTATGGTGACACAATTTTCGCAACTTTCTACCGGACGTCACACCAGCCTCTATCCTATCATCATTCATCCCCCCTTTATGGCGTGCCTCATTACAGGTGAATAGCCGTATATTCCAGAACCAATCCGTTGTGGATATCGTAGAAACTCTGCTCAAAGAAAATAGCGTCCGAAACATTTCCTTTGCGCTCGGTTATAAACATCCATCACGGGAATTTTGCGTTCAGTATGATGAAAGTGATTTGGCTTTTATTCAGCGTTTGCTGGCTGATGAAGGCATTTTTTATTACTTCACTTTCGATCAGGAACAACACATCATGTTTTACGATTCCTGTCTGTCCCTCAATCAGGTTATTAGTGTGGCCTATCGTCCAGAAACTGATGTAACAGGAGCGACAACCTGTATCCAACAGTTAAATTGGTCAGAACAGGTTGGGGTGGCCAATATTACCACCAAAGACCGGACTTTCAAGAATCCACATTGGAATCGGGAATTTTGGTATGAAGGACGTAATCTTGCCAACCAGCGTATCCTGAAAAGCTACCACTATTACGATTTTCCCAGTCGTTTTAAAGATGATGAGCTGGGGCAACGAGCTAGTCAGTATCGCTTAGAATATCTGCGCCGAGATACTCAACTTGGCAACGGTCAGGGCGATTGTTTTGCTATGTGGCCTGGGCAATTGGTTGACCTAACTGATCATCCAAAAGAAACCTTTAACGATCAATGGCAATTAATTCAGATAACTCATTCAGGGCAACAACCACAAGCCGATGAAACTCAATTCGGCGGTAGCGGCATTTGGCTTTCCAATCAGTTTACTTTCACCAGCCGTAAAAATTCTTATCGCCCCTCACCTTACCCAAAACCTAAAATGGAAGGCTCGCATATTGCTACCGTTGTCGGACCAGAAGGCGAAGAAATTTTTTGTGATGAGCATGGGCGCGTTCGCGTTCAATTTGACTGGGATAGGTATGGTCAATTTAACGATCAGAGCTCCTGTTGGGTGCGTGTCAGTCAGGTATGGGCGGGTCAACTGATGGGAGTGATTGCCATTCCCCGTATTGGTCATGAAGTGTTAGTGGATTTTATTCACGGAGATCCCGACCAGCCGATTATTGTCGGGCGGGCATATCATGCCAATAATATTCCGCCAAACCGCCTGCCGATGGCAAAAACTCAGATGTCAATCCGCTCGAAGACGCATAAAGGCCAGGGGTTTAACGAACTGCGTTTTGAGGATGAGAAAGATCGTGAAGAGGTCTTTATTCATGCGCAAAAAAATCTTGCCATTAAGGTGCTCAATTCACGCGACGAACGCATTAACTATGACCGTACAACCAGCATCGGGCATGACAATGAATTGGTTATCGCCAACAATCGTAAAATCACAGTAGAAGGTCAACAAGATCATAAAACCACAGGAAACTATCTTGAGCAGATTGACGGTGACCGCTCGTTGCAAATTAAAGGCGATCTGGCTGAAAAAATTCAGGGTATCGTCAGTGTTGATGCGCAAGGAGATCTGACACTACAAAGTGGCAGCAAACTTACCCTACGTGTTGGCGGGAGTTTTGTTGTACTTCATGCAGGCGGTGTTGATATCAAAGGCCCGTCTATTAATCTGAATTCCGGTGGTAGTCCCGGTGATTTACTGGCACCCGCTAATCCCGCTATTTTACTTGCAGCAGCGAGTGAAGGTTCAATGTTCGTTGCTCATTGTCCAATGAAAGATAAGGAGAATCAGGAATGAGTCAGGAAACCCTTTATGCTATTATTGACGGCGCAGCAGAGCCTGACCTATTTTTGATGCTCGAACATTATGATCCGCCTTCCACCTGCCTCTATGGTGAACCTCTCCAGCCAGAATTAATTAAAATTGCGCCTTATCTGGTTCAATTTAATGAAAAAGTTAAAATTTGGCTGGAGTGCCGTAGAACACCGTGGGGGATCTTCGTTCACAGCGAAGCAAACATGAAAACCGTTCGACAACATTTACGTAAATAACCCGAATTCCGTTTAAGCCGTCACTAGGAAACCTTCTTCTGAGTAGAAAATTTTCAGTGACGGTTTCTTCCATTTAAGGCAGTAAGCAATCACACCCCCTAAAACAGTTAACAGAAATCCTTTTATACTTCGGTGGCGCGAGTGTTCTATTTGAGAAATGATTTTTAATTGCCCATTAATTGGTTGAGTAGACCGCGGGAACTGCCCCCCACAGCCTCTCGCAGAACGGTACGTGAGCCTCTCGACTCATACCGCTCCCATCAAGCAAACGTGCCTGTCATTCCTGCCCGCCAATGGGCAAACAACCCCGGATGCTGCTTTGCAATCCTTTGAAGCAGTTTTGAAGCCTGGGTTTTATGCCTGCTCAGTGCCTTGTACTTTCGTCTGGCCCCGCGCACTAAGGCTTTGTTGAGTTGCCTGAATACCTTATACAGCTCTGAACGACAAAATTGACCATAATAGCTCAACCATCCACTTATCATGGGATTTAGCCAGTTTGCCATCTGTGTTAAGTTCAGTTCTGTCCGCATTCGGATCTTCAACTTGCGAATTTTGAATCTCATGGCCTTTTGCGCCATTTTGCTGACTGCTGGCGTAATACTCACAAACAGGCTGTTCCTTTTGCGGTTCTTCACCAATCTTGGCCTGAATGTGTATCCAAGGAAATCGAAACTGATGTGTTCATACCTGCCCTTTCGGTCCCCATCCTTGCAGTAGGCAATCCGGGGATACACAGCCCTTTTCTCAATGAGAAACGGTTTTGCCTTAACCTCCGTATCTCCTCCTGCCTGACAGTTGGATACCGGGTAAGGCTGCCTGACGTGACCCCTTCGCGCCACATTCATTACACATATTTCCTCACTACTACGAGTCACTCCGCCCCCGTATCACCCATCGGTACTCTCATACTTGTCAATTTAGTGACTGGCATTTCTCCCTTGACATCGTGATGACGGGTTCCCGCCGTTCCCAGAAAGAGCCCGATACAAAGTCACGCCCACTCTACGCCGGACACCACCTGCGCAGCATGCGGAATTCACTCACAGATTTATCCTGGAAGATAGAAACGCCCCCGGTTTTGATGTCAAATCTCTTCTTTACGACGCGTCCACATGGGTTCGGTTTTACTCGTCTCTTTGTACCCTACCTGCCGAACTATTGTTCGCGCTTTGACCTCAACGCTCACGATCACCGCTCTTTACGGCAGCCGCTTGAGGGGGTTTGAAGCCGGCTTCCGACAGCGGACTTCTGTGGGCCTGCCACCATCTCCTCCTGCGCTTATGCTACATACTGGCTGCGTTCCCTATGCTGCCAGTTTGTATGCCTGCGGCACACTTTCTATCAAAAATCGCCGTCTTAACATTAGCCTATCCCAGAGAGATAATGCTTTGGCCTTCATGTTACTCCGGACATGAGTGACTAACGTGATGCCTTCCGCTTCCAACTCATCGCATAACGCCTGCGATAAATATCCCTTATCACCATACAAACATCCCGTTAACCCTTTTGTCAGCGCGTTGACTGGATGACGATCATCCTTATTTCCGGCAGTTAACTTCACTGCCAACAATTCACCACAATCATTGATAACCAGATGAAGTTTAAAGCCATAAAACCAACCGGTACTCATTTTACCTCGTTGTGCAACTCCCTCAAATACCCGATGACGGGAAATACGAAGGTTGTGGCAAACGGCAATCTTGGTGGGATCAATAAAAGCAATCCCTTGGGTTTTCGCCTTGCGTGACGAAAGAAAAGCGCATAAAGGAATAAGAGCTCTTTTCTTCAGGGTGAGCATGCGGGTATAGCTGACTAATCCGGGAAAATCATCCATAAGATATTGTTTTACATGTTCAATATAAAATGTTTTAAAATCACGATAATGGCTCATAGGGAATAAAATAATGATCATTCATGACTTCACTGAGCGAGAGGGAAGCTTCTTGATGCCGTTTACGTAATCCATTTTCCATGAGCTGCTGATGCCAGAGAGGGATAAATTTTTGGCAAAAGTCATCGACGCAGCAGTAAAGTTCTTCTAAATTAACCATGTCTGAGGATCTCCACTATTTTGTTTTCTTTAGCAAAAACTTTGCTCGTGCCTCAGGCACTTTAGTTCCCTTCTTAAGCGAAGCTCAGGTTACAAAGGCTTTGTAAAATCTCACCTATACTTGAACGTAAACTCGCAAAAATAACTTTTCGTCTGTATTCCGGCGAAAAGACGATATGGTATTTGCAGAGCCACTTTGTATGGGCTGAGCTTTGTGCTTTAATTCCCATAAACACCTTTCCTTCTTTTAGTTACATATCTTAGCTTGAACATCTATATCGTAACGGAAAGGTGTTTTTCTTGGTATAACCCTTGAACTCCCCCCGCTATGCGGGTGGTTTTATGTTTAAGAAGCATAAGCTTCTTAAACTGGCTAAGGCCATAAATTGAAAAAGCCATCACTTAAAAAGTAGTCTGAAATGGCTGGCATCAGCCATTTCACTATTTTTATTCATTCTTTTTTGATTCATTCCATACCAATCGTTTTTCAATCTGTTTTAACCAGCGGCTTAATATCAATACTATCGGCATTAACATCACGGATATGGTCTTTCGTCAAACGATAGACAACCGGACTGAGCAACGCAATCGCTATCAGGTTAGGGATCGCCATCATGGCATTAAGGGTATCTGCCAGTAACCAGACAAAAGTCAACGACTGAGTAGCACCAATCGGCAGCGCAATAATCCAGATAATACGGAAAGGTACTACAGCTTTTGGCCCCAATAAATATTGGATACATTTCTCACCGTAGAAACTCCATCCCAAAATAGTTGTGAAAGCAAAAAGCGCCAAGGCAACAGCAACAATATAGTTACCTCCCGGGATCACGGATGAAAAGGAAGCCGCAGTCAGTGTTGCACCTGTTTCGCCTGTCAGCCACCCACCCGTAATAATAATAGTTAAGCCCGTTACAGAACAAACGATGATCGTATCAATAAAGGTTCCCAGCATGGCAATCAATCCCTGACGAATCGGGTTTTGGGTTTTTGCTGCCGCGTGAGCGATAGGCGCACTGCCCATACCCGCCTCGTTAGAGAATACGCCACGAGCAATACCAAAGCGGATTGCCGCCCAAACTGCTGCACCAGCAAATCCCCCCTGTGCCGCTACAGGAGTGAAAGCTGATTTGATGATTAAAGCAAACGCATCGGGAATAGCTGTAACATTGAATGCCAAAACGATAGCTCCAGCACCAAAGTAACCAACTGTCATAATAGGCACTAGTTTACCTGCAACATCAGAAATGCGTTTAATGCCACCAATCAGCACTGCACCAACTAAAATGACCAGAATTCCCGCAGTTATGGTTTTTTCAATACCAAAGTTACTTTGCAGTACGTCAGCGACGGAGTTGGCCTGTACGGTATTGCCAATACCAAAACCCGCAATACTGCCGAAGAAGGCGAAGAGTGTTCCCAGCCAAACCCATTTTTTCCCCAAGCCATTTTTGATGTAATACATCGGGCCGCCAACGTAATTACCGTTTTTATCAGTCTCACGGAAACGCACCGCCAATACCGTTTCTGAATATTTTGTCGCCATGCCTACTAATGCGGTCATCCACATCCAGAACAGCGCTCCCGGCCCACCCATCACAATAGCTGTCGCTACACCGGCTATGTTTCCTGTCCCTATTGTTGCTGACAAGGCGGTCATTAATGCGTTAAAAGGTGAGATTTGCCCTTCACCCCGTTGTTCATTTTTTTGAAAGAGTAATTTGAACCCCGTCCCCAATTTACGGATTGGTAAGAAGGACAGGCGAATTTGCATGAAGATACCAATACCCAGAAGCCCAACTAGCATGGGGACTCCCCATACTATTTCGTTTATTGCACCTAACCATTGTGTAATCAGTTCCATATACACCCTCGGCAGTTTATATAACAAATTGGCAACAAAATCATTTCAATTAAATAAAGAGCATTTTGGGGAAATAAGCGAGGACTAATTAGCTATTGTTGGTAAGAAAAATTTGATACTGTGAGTTAAATCACTCGTTTTAGTTACTTTTTATCAATCTTATCAATAACAATCCAATCCCTTAATATCACTTATTATGATATTAACCTTCTCTCACCAAACTTTTATCTCTCCTTTTGAAAAATTAAAGGTTTTTTATATCGAGCAAATGGGTATTATTTCCTAATAAATAGTTTCTTAGATAACTAAAGGATTTTCAATGGCAAAAGTTGGTTACATCAGAGTGTCAACAAATGATCAAAATAGTGACTTACAAAGAAATGCCTTAGTCAATATCAACTGTGAGTTGATTTTTGAAGACAAAATCAGTGGAAAAACAGCTAATCGCCCTGGGCTCAAACGCGCTTTAAAACATCTTAAGTCCGGTGATACGCTGGTGGTTTGGAAATTGGATCGACTAGGGCGCAGTGTGAAAAATCTGGTGACGCTCATTTCAGAGTTGCATGAACGTGGAATTCATTTTCAAAGCCTGACTGATAGCATTGATACCAGCACAGCAATGGGACGATTTTTCTTTCATGTAATGAGTGCGTTGGCAGAAATGGAACGCGAACTGATTGTAGAAAGAACCAATGCAGGTCTGGCTGCAGCACGGGAACAGGGGCGAATTGGTGGTCGGCCAGTGGTATTTACCGAGGAAGATCGACAACAAGCTGCCAGATTGCTGAATAAAGGTCATACCCGGAAACAGTTGTCGATTATTTACAATGTGTCGTTATCAACGATTTATAAGCATTTACCGGTAGGAAAAGTGGTTAATTTCCCACTTCATCATTAATAAATTAATGAGAATGCATCGGTGTTGAAAAAGCGAAATCTTTGATTAAGTCAATCCATTCTTTTGGCTTCTCAATTTGCACTGCATGACCACTATTAATTTCTTTGTATGTGCTGTTTTTCACATTTTGATAAACTTCACGTACCAAATAAGGTGGAATTAACGTATCTCTACTTAATCCAATAATCAGCGTGTCTTTATCTATTTGATTAAGATAGTTTTTTATATTTATGGTTAATCCTAAAGCAATACGTTTTTCTATCTCTTTCTCTGCCGGTTGAGAGCAGATTCGCTGTATAGTTTCATGTCCCAGAGATGAGAGAAATTCTGCACTCAAGGCATGTGATAAACCAAAAGCCATCGCTGATGCCTTATCATTCATCTCCAGATGCAACCAAGTATTAAATATTAATTGATGGCGAGGATCATTATTTGTCGCCCACGGTGCTGTCAGTATTAATTTATTGATGAGAGTTGGATATTTGGCTGCCACAACAGCCGCAACCACGGCCCCCAAAGAAACGCCGACTAAATCAACAGGCGTGCTACTGCTATCTTCTATTACAGCAGCAACTTGTTCCGCCAAATGCTCAATAGTCACCGTTCCTGATGGTAATCCAGAATTTCCACATCCTGCATAATCAGGGATTATAACGGTTCGGTCACCGCCAAAAGCTGTTTTTATTTCTCCAAAGCTGCTGCCACTGCTATTTGTGCCATGCAGGAAGACGACTGGATTTTTGTTACTCTGCTGATTTTCTTGAAATTCCTTATGATAAGAAATAAATGAATTTTTCAACTTAATGACCTTATCAATCGACTTCACAGTGTTTTCCTCTGCATAATTTAGATTAGTGTATAAACATACACTAATCTAAATGAATAACACTGTGATCTGATCTTATTTCCAATATATTCAAGAATAATGAGTATAAAAAAGTGACGGGGAAAATAATGACGGAGCAGACGTTTGGGCCAGCCATCTGGCTCACCCAAACGCACTCAAAATATAAAAATTCTGTTCGTTAAAGCACTCGCACTCGTTATCAAAAACCTAAACTATCCAACAAATCATCAACCTGTGCTTGGTTGGCAATAACGCCAGCACTACTCTGGTTAACCTGAGGGCCGTTAAGAAGACTGTCGTTCTCTTTTTTCGCCTTAGCCATCTGGTCAGAGGGCATATTTTCCATCAATACCATAACCAACTGTTTTTCCAGTTCCTGAATAACTTCCATCATCCGCTTGATTACCTGCCCAGTGAGATCCTGAAAGTCCTGCGCCATCATGATCTCAAGCAATTGGGTATTGGTAAATGAGACATGATCAGGCACGATATTCAGGTAGTTTCTCGTGTCTGTTACCAATGAGCGGGCATTGCTTAAATCCAAATTGTTCGGGTTTGCAAACCACTCATCCCAGCGTTGGGTCAAGTCTTTCGCAGATGCCTCCAATTCATTCTGACGGGGCTGTGCTACTTCAACACAGTTCAGCACCCTTTCAGCCGCCTGTGCCGTCATTTGGACAACGTAATTTAATCGCTCCCTCGCATCTGGGATCGCCTCAGCCGCTTGAGCAATAGTTTGATCCAATCCCAGTTCACGTAAACTATCACGCAGCATTCTCGTTAACTGCCCAATACGACTAATTATTTCGCTGGTTGGGATCGCCGTATCTCTCGGCATGACTGGATTTTCACTCATTTTGTCTCCTTAGAGCCCCAGTTTTTCAAAAATTTTACTGAGTTTCTCTTCCAAAATGGCCGCAGTAAACGGTTTCACAACATAACCGCTGGCTCCGGCCTGTGCTGCTGCAATAATGTTCTCTTTTTTCGCCTCTGCCGTTACCATCAAAACAGGTAAGGCAGCCAGTTTTTCTTCACTGCGAATCGTTTTCAGCAATTCGAGGCCATCAATATTTGGCATATTCCAGTCAGAAATAACGAAATCAAATTCGGTAGTGCGAAGTTTAGTCAACGCTTCTGCTCCATCCTGTGCTTCATCTACGTTGTTGAAGCCCAACTCTTTCAGTAGATTACGCACAATTCGACGCATAGTTGAAAAGTCATCGACTACCAGAAATCTCAGATCCTTACTTGCCATAAAAACTCCTTGGAATTTCACTTACCCGGCAGCACAGCGCTGCAAAAATTAACATCAAATATAACAATTAAATACGAATCGATTGCCCCACGCTGATTTTGGCCAGCATAGTTTTACTGATTTTTTGAATATCCATGACTTCATCTACTGCCCCCAACTGGATTGCTGCGCGTGGCATGCCAAATACTACACAGCTTTTTTCGCTCTGGGCCAACGTATAAGCTCCTGCTTGCTTCATTTCCAGCAACCCCGCAGCACCATCACTGCCCATACCGGTTAAAATAACGCCCACGGCATTACGTCCTGCATGTTTGGCAACGGAACGAAATAAAACATCAACAGAAGGACGATGGCGATTAACTGGTAGCGCATGAGTTATCATGATTTGATAATTGGCACCACTGCGGCAAAGCTCCATATGGCGATCCCCTGGAGCAATGTAAGCATGTCCCGGCAGGACTCGTTCTCCATCCTCAGCTTCTTTTACTGTAATCTGGCTCAGTTTATTAAGCCTTTCGGCAAAAGAGTGAGTGAAACCCGGGGGCATATGTTGAGTGATCAGTAAAGCCGGACTAGTAACTGGCAAGGGTTGCAGCAGATTTTTGATTGCCTCTGTACCCCCTGTTGATGCCCCTACTGCGATCAGTTTTTCACTGGATAATAGCGGCTTGAAAATCAAGGGGGCAGCACTCACAGATTCGGGTGCCGCAATACTGACTTTGGCTTGGGCTGCGGCACGGATTTTTTCGGCAATCAGTTCGCTATAAGCCAACATACCTTCACGGATACCCAGTTGGGGCTTAGTCACAAAGTCCACAGCACCCAGCTCTAGTGCCTTTAATGTGATTTCTGAACCTTTTGCTGTCAGAGAAGACACCATCACGACAGGCATAGGGCGTAATCGCATTAATTTTTCCAAAAAATCAATTCCATCCATGCGCGGCATCTCGACATCCAATGTTAATACCTGCGGACTGTGTTTTTTGATTAAATCGCGGGCAACAAATGGATCTGGTGCACAATCCACGACTTCCATGTCGGGGTGGCTATTGATGATTTCCCGCATGATTTGACGCATCAGCGCCGAATCATCCACACAAAGAACAGTTATTTTATTCATGACCCCCTCCTTGCCCGACCTACACCGTAAACAGTCTGTCCTTGCAAGTAGAATTCTCGGCTGATTTGAGTGACGTTTTCGGAATGCCCCGCAAAGAGCAAACCATCCGGTTTTAAGAAATTGACAAAACGGCGCAAGATCCTTTCCTGTGTCTTTTTATCAAAATAAATCATGACATTACGGCAAAATATTGCATCAAACTTGCCTTCGAGCGCCCAATCAGAATCCAATAGATTCAAGTGCTGAAAATTCACCAATTCAGCCAGTAAAGGGCGAACTCGAGCATATCCTTCAAAAAGACCCACTCCTTTGAAAAAATATTTTTTCTTTTGGCTTTCACTCAGATATTGTAATTCTTCCAGTCGATAAACACCCTGCCGGGCTTTTTCCAGCACACTGGTATCAATATCGCTGCCAATGATTTTTATCCGATTTGACCGATGCCCCAGCGCATCACACAAGGTCATTGCAATAGAATACGGCTCCTCTCCCGTTGAAGCGGCGGCGCTCCAAACGCGGTATGTTCCTCCATTTTTCCTGCCGGCATGTGCCGCCAGAATGGGAAAATGATGGGCTTCCCTGAAAAATGCCGTAAGATTGGTAGTCAATGCATTGATGAACAGTTCCCACTCTTTACTGTGGCTATCTTGTTCCAGAATTGACAGGTATTGACCAAAATCATTAAACCCCAATACACGAAGTCGCCTGACTAAGCGGTTATATACCATCTCACGTTTATTTTTTGCCAGTACAATGCCAGCCTGTTGATAGATAAACTGGCAGATGCGCTCAAATTGCGCATCCGACAAAGCATGCCGCTGAAGCATAAAGTTCAGCGGTGCGGTAGCATCAGTATCTGAAGCTATTAAATTAGATTTCATCTGACCTCAGCGTACTTGGCTTACAACATACTCATCGGCCATGTTTGATGCAGAAGGCGTTTGATAATCGTGCTCATTTCCCAAGCTGCTAGGCAGCTCGAATTGAGCGACAGTTTTCACCAATATGTCTGCCTTATCTTCAAGGGCAGAAGCCGCAGCCGCAGACTGTTCCACCAATGCAGCATTTTGCTGTGTAACTTGATCCATTTGACTGACGGCTTGGGCAACTTGATGAATACCACGGCTTTGCTCATCAGAAGCAGCAGCAATTTCGGCCATTAAATCAGTCACTTGATTCACCGATCTAACCAACGCATCCATAGTCTGTCCTGCATTGTTAACCAGTTCTGAACCTTGATTAACACGGTTGACAGATTCGTCGATTAAGGTTTTGATTTCTTTCGCTGCTTCAGCACTACGCTGTGCCAAGTCACGTACTTCACCAGCTACTACCGAGAAACCACGCCCCTGTTCACCAGCACGTGCCGCTTCAACGGCTGCATTCAGTGCCAGAATATTGGTCTGGAAGGCGATGCCATCGATAACACTGATAATGGCGCTGATTTTCTTCGAACTCTTGGCAATTTCATCCATAGTTGCTACAACACTTGTGGTCAGTTCACCACCTTTTGAAGCAGTCTGGGAAGCAGATACTGCCAGTTCACTGGCTTGGCGTGCATTTTCTGCATTTTGTTTAACAGTAACGGTCAACTCTTCCATACTGGCAGCCGTTTCTTCCAATGATGCCGCCTGTTGTTCTGTACGTGAAGATAAGTCTGTATTGCCCTGTGTGATTTCCTGAATGCCAGAATACATCTGGTTGGTATTCTCACGCACAGAGGCAATGGATTTGATTAATGAGGTCTGCATATCACGCAGTTTTCGGAAAATATCACCAATTTCATCATTGGTGGTCACGGCAACTTCTTTATCCAAGCGACCTTCGGCCACATCCTGAAAGCAAGCTCTCATATTCGAAAACGGTCTAAGCAGGTTATGTCTCATCCACCAATGAGCCGCTGCGGAAACAATAAATACCATCAAGATAGCGCCAAAGAACATGGCAATGGATACTTTGTAATAAAACGCACCATCAGAAACCGCTTCTCTAATGTTAGAGCCGAGGTGTTGCATATAATTGTTATATGCAACTTCCATTGCACGCTGGTAATCTTCTGTAGATTGATCAAGGAAAGCCTGAAAATTACCTTCATAGAGATAAGTTTTTAGCTCTTTCAATGCGTTGACATATTCTTGGTAAGAACGTTCAACCGCAGACAATAAAATTACGCTATTGTCAGTTTTTTCCATCTGGGGTAATGAACTGAATTTGGCAAAATTCCTGTCTGCCTCATTCAGTGCGCTTTTGAGCAATGCTTCCATTGCATCTATTTGAGACTGTGGCTGTCCCACTTTCTGAGCAATTGCGATTTTGTTCAAAGTATTACGCGTTTGTAACAATGCCGCCCAACTCAAGCCAAGGGTATCTCTCCGTTGAGTGCCCAGATCAATTTTTTCAATATATGACTGGTCCGTATGAATTATTCCCAGAGATAAACCACTCGAAATAATTTGCATAACACAAAACATCATCAGTAATAGATACAAACTGGTTGATATGCGAAGCTTGCCTAACATGTAATCACCTCGTTTAACGGCTGCATTATGCAGCCGTGATTATCGCTATTATTTTTTTAGAATGTTTCCCAATTAGATGGGTCTTCCATGCTACTGTTTTTTTTCAGTACAGGAGTATTCGTTTTATTAGCTGGAGGAGTTGACGATTTTCTCGTCAATAAAACTTCATGTTTTCTATTTTCAGGCGATATCCTTTCTGCCTGCTCCGGCAACTGGAACAACGCGACAGCTTTGGTCAATATTTTGGCCTGCTCTTCCAATGCCGCAGCAGCAGCAGCAGACTGTTCAACCAATGACGCGTTTTGTTGGGTAACTCTATCCATTTCAGAAATAGCAACACCAACTTGGGTAATTCCCCTACTTTGCTCATCAGAAGCCGACGCAATTTCACCCATGATGTCAGTCACGCGAGTCACAGAATCGACAATCTTATTCATGGTTTCACCAGCACTTCCTACCAGCTCAGAGCCTGTATCAGTACGGTTTACAGAATCTTCAATCAGTGCCTTGATTTCTTTGGCCGCCTCTGCGCTGCGCTGCGCCAGATTACGCACTTCACCGGCAACCACGGCAAAACCACGTCCATGCTCACCAGCACGGGCAGCTTCTACAGCAGCATTAAGTGCAAGAATGTTGGTTTGGAAAGCAATGGCATCAATCACACCGGTGATATCGGAAATTTTGCGAGAGCTGTCTGCAATCTCATGCATGGTCTGAACGACATTGGACACCACTTTACCTCCCTGACGGGCGATCTCAGAGGCATTATCAGCTAAGTTACTGGCTTGACGAGCATTATCAGCATTTTGTTTTACTGTTGCAGTCAACTCTTCCATGCTGGCAGCGGTTTCTTCCAGAGAAGCCACTTGCTGTTCAGTACGAGAAGAAAGATCGTTGTTACCCGCAGCAATTTCACTAGTACCGGTATAAATGGTTTCGGTGCTTTGATGGACACTTCTGACCGTATTGATCAATTCCGTCTGCATGTGCATAAGCCCAACGGCTAACATGCCCATTTCATTATTACCAGATACGGTGATCGTCTGGGTCAAGTCCCCTTTTGAGAAGGCCTTAATATTATCCAGCAGTTGGTTCAATGGATCGATCAATGCCTTACGTAAGCCAACCCAGCTGATTATCATGGCCACAACCAGCAGAATCATCACAAAGATCAACGAAACGATGACATTGCTGTAAGCCTTGTCAGCTTCCTGTGACACCTGATCATAAAATTTTGCGCTCTGGGACAGATAAAAGTTAAATTCCTCATTAAAAGCGTTCTGATAATCAGTCGTTTTCTGGAGAAAAAACTCTTCAAACCTTTCATTCGCCAGCATGTTATCTAACTCTTTAAGTGCATTGAGATAATCATGATGGGTCTGTTTCAAACGTTGAAGATGTTCTTGATCATGAAAAGACAGTTTTTCAGTCTGATCATATTGCTCGAAGTGCCGTTCGGCACGGGCAATATTAGCTTTGGCTTCCGCCAGAGCTTCTTCAGCTTTATAACTGCCTTCAACACCGCGGCCTTTCATCACAGCCATAATGCCAACACGGTTCAGGTTATTACGGGCTTGCAACAGGTTAACCCAGCTTTCATCCAGATAGATTTGCTGCTGTCGCATTTTATCTATTAAATCAAAAGCTTCTATATCATTCTTCAACCCTTTGAAGAACAATCCCCCGGAGATAAGTTGCAAAGCACCAAACAATATGATGACTGAGATGAGTCCCGTCACTATCTTCATTCGGTTAAACATGACTTCCCTTTTGTAATAAATTGCTATGCCAGTGTTATCGGCACGCTTAAAGGGAACTTTACGCGTAATTCTAAAAATTGATTTTTTACAGCATTTTTTTGATCTAAAACAAAAGGACTGCTGTTTTTTTATTGCAGCAGCCCAAAACATCAAACTTTGGCGACTGAATCAACTAACGCCATTTCTTCACTGTTGAGAAGTTTTTCGATATCAACCAGAATCAACATACGTTCATCAAGAGAACCAAGCCCTGTTAGGTATTCTGTTGATAAAGTAACCGCAAATTCTGGTGCAGGACAAATCTGATCTTCTTTCAGGGCCAGCACGTCAGACACACCATCAACGACAATCCCAACAACACGGTTAAGCAAGTTCAGGACAATCACCACGGTATTATCGTTATACGTGATATCTTCCTGCGAGAATTTGATCCGCAAATCGATGATGGGAACAATCACTCCGCGCAGGTTGGTGATCCCTTTTATAAAATCAGGTGTATTCGCAATGCGGGTAACTTGGTCATAACCGCGAATTTCCTGCACTTTCAGTATTTCAATTCCATACTCTTCGTCACCCAAGGTGAAAACCAGATATTCCTTTCCGGTCGTTTCGCCCGATAATTTATTTAATTCTTCTATGGCTGACATGATGTTACCTTTTAGTGTGATTGGATAATCTTATTTGTTATTCACCAAATCCGCTTTGCGCTCAGCCAACTGCTCATGGTTAAGTTTCTGCAAAGCAGGAATATCAATGATGAGCGCAACACTACCATCCCCCATAATGGTGGCAGCCGAAATGCCCGGTACTTTGCGGTAATTGCTCTCAATATTTTTAACAACAACTTGATGCTGTCCCACCAGTTTATCCACCAGCAATGCATAACGACGCCCAGCACTCTGCACAATGACAGCAATACCTTTCGTTGGATCAGTCACTCCATTCGGGATATCGAATATGCGATACAGTTCAAGTAGCGGTAAATATTCACCACGTACCTGCAATAGCTTTTCATCACCCGCCAGCGGATAAATATCTTCATCCTGTGGCTGCAATGAACTGACCACGGCACTCAATGGCAGGATGAAAACTTCACCATTAACTTTGACCGACATGCCATCCAGTATCGCTAATGTCAGTGGCAGCAAAATGCGAATAACAGTTCCCTTCCCTTCTTGGAAGTTAATCTGAATTTGTCCGCCCATATCTTGAATATTGCGCTTGACCACATCCATGCCAACACCGCGACCGGAGACATCTGTTACCACTTCTGCGGTAGAGAAACCGGGAGCAAAAATCAGCATAGCCACTTCTTCATTGCTCATGTTTTCATTGACGTTAAGACCTTGAGATTGTGCTTTTGCCAAGATCTTCTCTCGGTTTAGACCAGCGCCATCATCAATAACTTCAATACAGATATTTCCACCCTGATGTTCAGCTGCCAGAGTCAAATTACCAGTTTCTGATTTTCCAGCCGAGAGACGTTTTTCAGGACTTTCGATACCGTGGTCAAGACTGTTGCGTACCAGATGCGTTAGAGGATCGATAATCCGTTCAATCAAACTTTTATCCAGTTCTGTCGAACTACCAATTAGTGTCAATTCCACTTTCTTATTGAGTTTCCCAGCCAAATCCCGCACCAAGCGTGGATAACGGCTAAAAACGTACTCCATTGGCATCATGCGGATTGACATGACAGATTCTTGCAAGTCGCGGGAATTTCGCTGTAATTGAGCCATGCAACTGAGTAATTCACTGTGTTTTGTCGGCTCAAGACCGTTACAGTGCTGTGCCAGCATAGATTGGGTAATGACCAATTCACCCACTAGATTGATAAGTTGATCAACCTTTTCAACGGCAACACGGATACTGGACGATTCCGCACGTTGACGTGGCGATCCCGCAGCTGGACGTGGAGCTGGACGCCCGACTTCATGTACATCTGTTTTTTTCGGAATATTAGCCAGCTGTGGATTATTTGTATTTATTGTATTTGCTGCTGTGGTAGTCTCTGCTGCCGTATTTTTTGCTGTGCTGCTGTTTACTGCATGATTGTTTTCCGTATTATTATTTTCCGCACCTCTGGCTGCTGTACTATTTTCTGCCACAGTTTTTACTACAGCATCACTTTTTGCTACAGCATCTTGTTCCGTCTCAATGTCCGTGTTTTCCGATTGAGATTCATTTGTTGGTAAAAAAGTTATCTGCTCAGGCTCAATAACAAAGCACAATACAGCCGTGATATCGTCTTCTGTCGCAGATGTAACCAATGATGCTTCAAGGCTGTTTGTAGTCTGTTCTACATCATAAATCTCGCCAAGATGCCCCAACTCATCCTTCATTAAACTGACTTCGCGTTCTTTCAGTCCAGATAAATGAACACGTATCCGCCCATGATTGGATTTTTCTGCCGAGACATGTTTCTCTTCTGGCTGATTTTCTTTGGACTGAGCTGATGCTACCGGTTGTTTTTCCTCAACTTCGTTTACAACGTCTTCTGTAATAAGTTCAGACTGAATTGCAGATGTTGCTACAAACAATGCTTCTTCCTGCTGCTCTTGCTGTAGTTCTAATGCAAGCTGACGCAGTGTCTCGCAGATATAATTGAATGTATCTTCATCCGGCTCCTGAGAACTTTTATAGGCATCCAATTGTTGCTGCATAATATCTTTCGCTTCTAAAAACAGGTTGATAATGTCAATGGTCAAACGTATTTCATCACGTCTGGCACTATCGAGCAGATTTTCCAAAACATGCGTAGTCTGTTGCAGCTTAGTAAAACCAAAAGTCGCAGCGCCTCCTTTAATGGAATGGGCGCTGCGAAATATTGCATTCAGCTGTTCACGATCAGGTTCATCGGCATTGAGCAGCAATAAATGCTGCTCCATATCAGCCAATAGTTCATCTGCTTCATCAAAGAAAGTCTGATAAAACGCGGTAATATCCATCATTACTTACTCTGTCATCTTAGTATCACTCAACGGTTCAGCCGATGGCTGTTCCGATCTCATGATTTCATGTTTTATGGTCACATGGGATTGTTCGGTGGGTTGCTGAGCAGTCGTTCCCTCATTCGAATCCATTCTGATGACTTCTTGCATATCCATACTATTGTTAGCGGTTATGGCGTTACCGCCACTATTTTCCTGCTCAATCCTTTTTTCTGCATCTTTATTCAAAACAATGATGCTGATACGACGGTTAACTGGTGCATTAGGATCAATACCTTTCTGCATACTGACAGTGGATGCCATACCCACAACCCGCAGGATTTTGACTTCATCCAGACCACCTATCAGCAATTCACGCCTTGACGCATTGGCACGATCAGAAGAAAGCTCCCAGTTACTGTAACCTCGCTGACCGTTGGCATACTGTAAACTATCGGTATGACCAGAAAGGCTAATTTTGTTTGGAATACCGTTCAGGATCGGTGCAATTGCCCGCAAGATATTGCTCATGTGGCTTTCGACCTTTGAGCTGCCAATCATGAACATTGGGCGATTTTCCCGATCTATAATCTGAATGCGTAAACCTTCATCCATCATGTCAATCAATAGATGAGGACGTAATTCTTTAAGACGAGGATCGGTAATAATCAACTGATCAAGTTGCTGGCGTAATCGATTTAAGCGATGAGTTTCTTCGTTGGTTTCAACGGATTTGGATTGACGGAAAACTTCCCCATCCTGTTGGAAAACATCATCCCCTCCCCCAGGAATCGGGTTGGTGCTATCACTGCTTTTCTGTCCTTTGTTGATCGCTACCTGCAAAGGGGTACGGAAATATTCTGCAATGCTGGTCAATTCCTGTGGGCTGGCAATTGATATCAGCCACATGACCAAGAAGAATGCCATCATTGCAGTCATAAAATCAGCGTAAGCAATCTTCCATGATCCGCCTGCATGGCCTGGATCATGTTTTTTACGCTTTTTTATTCTGATGACGGAAACATTATTCGCTTTCATAGTTATTCTTCAACTTCCTGTTGTACAGGAGATTTAACCCGACGAACATGTTCTTCAAGTTCTGTGAATGAAGGACGATCTGTAAGAAATAATGTTTTACGGCCGAATTCAACCGCAATTTGTGGTGCATAACCATGCAAACTGGAAAGCAATGTCACTTTGATACATTGCATCATTTTGACCTGTTCGCTGCTACGTTGACGAAGAAGGGTCGCCAGAGGAGAAACAAAACCATAAGCCAATAAAATCCCCAGGAATGTTCCCACCATCGCATGTGCGATCAACGCTCCCAATTCTCCTGCCGGACGATCTGCAGATCCCAATGCATTAACAACTCCCATTACGGCAGCAACAATTCCGAATGCAGGCAGTGAATCTCCTACCATTGCCAAGCTGGTTGCTGGTACTTCACTTTCCTGTTCGTAAGTCTCGATTTCTTCATCCATCAAGGCTTCAATTTCATGGGGGTTCATGTTACCGCTGATGATCAGGCGCATATAATCAGTGATGAAATCCATCAAATACTGATCTTTCAACAAACGGGGATATTGTGTGAAAATGTCGCTTTGCTGTGGATTTTCAATATCTCGCTCCAAAGCCAGCAGCCCATTCTGGCGAGACTTGGACAATAGGCGGAATTGCAACGCCATAAGATCCATATACATCGCCTTATTGTATTTTGATCTGCGCAATACTTTTGGTAAAACACGCAGTGTTGCCTTTATCGCCTTGCCATTATTGCCCACGATAAAAGCGCCTATTCCCGCACCTGCAATAATTAAAAATTCCGCTGGCTGATAAAGTGCGCCCATGTGACCACCGACAAGTAGGTAGCCACCAATTACCGCACCAAAAACCACTATATATCCTAAAAGTACTAACACGCGATATCCTTTAGCTAAATTGGTGAGCAGATGGGATTTGAACAGGGCGAATTGACAAATGAAGAAGGATATGATAGCAGGTCACAGAGTTTATTATCAAACCTGTAACCTGCATTTACTTTCCCATTTAAATTCACATAGCTCGCTGAGCAAATCCATCCAGCAGTTGTGAATTAGTATCGGCAAGTTGAGGGGAAAGTTTACGTTTTTTTACTGCCCGTGAAGGTGGCTGGCAAAGGCTACAAACAAAGCTATTTACGGGCTGGTGAGCATGTGTGATGAAAGTTCCACCACAGCAGCGACATTGTGTTGGCTGTAACATCCCACTACCAACAAAACGAACCAATGTCCAAGCTCTGGTTAACGCCAAAATAGGCCCCTCTTCACTATTTGGAGGACATTGTTCAAGGTACAGCCTATAAGCTTTGACAACAGCCTCTACACCTTCACAATGTCCACTTTTCAACAGAAAACGATAAGCATTGTAGAACATTGACGAATGAATATTCTGTTCCCAAGTCATAAACCAATCCGTCGAAAAAGGTAACATCCCTTTAGGCGGAGGGCTTCCCCGCAATTCTTTATATAACCGGATCAGTCGGCCTCTGCTTAGTTTCGTTTCAGTTTCAAGCATCTGTAATCGCGCGCCTAAAGTGATGAGTTCCATTGCCAACTGAATATCTTTCGCTTCCTGAACAATACTTTTTTCAACCATCTTTACGCTCTTTTCTTGATTGAAGTGTCACCCTGAGCAGATAACTGCTGAAAAAGATGAGTAGACAGCAAGATACCTGTATGAATTTGTTGCAGATCGTCCACTCGCGATTCCTTAGTTAACTGCTGCACGGTTTCGTGGTCTTCAAACCGAAAATGGCAAATCAGTTGGTTTGTTTCAGCTAATTTTACTAACTGAGGTAATGTCAGCTCGGCCAACGTATCAGCCATCGATTCACTAATACCTAAACGGAACATCGCAGATGCTTTCTCATGGTTAATTAGCCGTTGTGCTAAAAGCAAATACGATAAATTTATGTCATAAATATGTTTGAGCAATTCAACCGTACTCATTTCTATATATCCCGTCCGATTACATGAAAAAATTAAATTAAGTGATCAAAGAATCACTCACGACAAAATTACCAGTAGCATGAGATTCAATAATCTCCGACATAACTGAAATATACATCTTTAGCCAGAGCAGTAACTGTCCTTTGTATTACTCTTGGGATCGCCCAATTTCTAAAATATTTCGGTAATGGATTGTGAAAGTATTATTGCGTCATCTGGGTAATGCACTTGCCAAAATTGATTAAGAATATTCTTAATGCTAATTAACTTTACTCCTGAATCATCAACTTATACAACGGAGAATATATGTCATTTTAAATACTATGTGATCAAGATCACAAAACTTACACTTTTTATTATGATTCTAGCTCATTAACTATTCAAGCAACAAAAAACGAGAAATAGTCTACAATTAATAAGTTAAATTATCTAAATAAAAATATTAGGGACTGTTTTTTATTTTATACGATCTATTAAACTTATAAATTTAAAATAACGATAAAAAATATCTCCTTTAGCTAAATTATCAGTATATTAGTAAAATTTGCGTCTTGATAATGTGGGTAGGCACTCATCTTCCACTATAACTTGATTTAGATCATTGTCATGCTTAATTTATTAATTATATGTGAATACTAGTTATTAAAAAGCTATCAGTCTGATCATTTTTAGTTTATGATCGTGTTATTTTCAAACAGAAGAAAGAAAGCTCTCACCCTCACTTTGAACGCAAACATCACACAGATCACAAAAATAAGATAAAATACAGTATGATATTGAAATAAAAAAACATCTACATCTCTATCATCTAGCAAAAAAAATCAGCAATACTTTGCTAATTAAACAAAATTCAAGCTTCCTGAGAGCTATACAGACTATCCCGCACCATTACAATTAATAAGTTTATCTAAACAAAGTAAACGCTTACATAGCCAGTTTGTGACATAAATTTAACTAAGCAACTCTTGCTGATTATTTCCTCCCATTGCCTAGCTTATACACACAAAACATTAATTAAATTAATGCTTTTATTTCTCGCTCACCTCTCTAATGATAAGAATAACAAATGTTTTTCCCAGCTTTCTAAAACAAACAAACCGGCTACCAAACTCAAAAACAAGGTAGTGTATTGGCTAAAAATTAATTTGCTTAAATAACAAAAAATATAAATACAAAATAATTCCCAAATGCAAATTTGGTAACAATATCTTATTACATAAAACCCAATTAAAAGAATAATAAAACCCGAAATAAAAAGATATAAAAACAGATATAAAAACAGATATAAAAAAGTAATTTACCCTATTTGACTTTAAAAAAACAACAATAGATGGATTAAATTGGCGTTTCAAATAAAAAAAATAACAGGTAAATATAACTCTATTATCTCCTTAAATTCATTTATATTGTGATAGACGATTCAAGTTCAAAGAATAACATCAAGACCTATTCTAAATATCTGAAAAAAGTTCACCATGATAAGAGTCATAAAGACATACATTCTGTATGGACTCATTCCTTAACCCATACAGAATAAGATATAAATTAATGAGAATTATTTACAACCATCCACCAAATCGATGAATGTAGAACCACTTCATCATTTGGGCAATGATACAGTAGCTAATTACTATCCCAATTAACTATGAAAAATATTCCCATGGTAGTGGCTGTAACCCAATTAGGGAGTAAAATGCGGAGAATGGAATGTAAATGCCTAGTGCAATTATTATTATTATCATTAATAAAAAAGGGGATATTGCCATACTTTACACAAAGGGAATTTTTTGTGTGCAAAACATTTGTACAACCAAAGTCTGTGACAACAGTCTTTCCACAAGCCACCCCCGATTAAAATAATACTTGATTTTCTATGCTGTTCGCTGCAAATACATACCAAATCACAGCATAAATCGTGATATTGAAGATAGATAATGTAAGCCAATCCAAAACAGAGAACACATATTTTTTGCATCCCATTTACGAGACTTTTTCAGAAACTCCTTGCCCATTTTGTCCCATGCAAAGACAGTTGTGAAATATCGTACATTAGGTTTTGTACAAGCAAATAAATGGCTAACATCGGTAAAAATAGAATAAATGCACTGGCAACCAATACAGAAAATACGTTTTCAAAATTTGACCTAGCCATCATATTTAATTACCTGATGGTATTCCCAAACATTCCACTTTCCTTAATCACCCTTTCCTCTAATACCACCAAATTTTTTTCAAGCAGAATGATCTGATGACTCTTTTGCAATATCCAGCGCTGTATCAACTGAAATTCCAACATCAGCTTCCCGTAATGCTGACGCATCATTTATTCCATCGCCAAGAAAACCAACCGCATGACCATTATTTTGTAATGGCTTTAAAATGCGTGATTTTTGCAGGGTGGTTAACTTACAAAAGACCGAACTTAATTCCACTTTTTTTGAAAGGTCTTCATTGCTCATTAGTTAAATATCAGAGACAATAAGAATATTTCCAGAATCTAAATCTATATCTCGACAAACTTTAGCGGTAACAACAGGATTATCTCCGGTAAACACCTTAACTGAAACACCATTTTCCCTTAATGCCAGACTTGCCATTACAGCACTTTCTTTTGGGAGTTCTAAAAATGCTAATAAGCTTTGTAGTACCATCTCCTTTTCGTCAGTAACAGAACGTGGGGATTTCACTTCATCGTGACTTAACTCTTCCTTGCTATGATTAACACACTGAAAGCTTGTTCGTTATAGTTTTTAACTAGTTCTATTACATTGTTACGGCTTTCTTCAGTGAGAGGAATAGTTTTCTCATTTGCCCTTATAGATGAGCAAATTGATAGCATTTCTTCCGTGGCACCCTTGCAGATCAACTGATGATTTCCATACAAATCCTGTATGAAAATTGACAACCTGCGCCTAACAAAATCAAAAGGTGACTCATCAATTTTTCTGTAGCTGAGGAGATAATCAATATCTGAATCACCTCATCCATACCTAACGATTGCTTGATCCATTAAGCTATTAGGACCACTTTGGTAGAAGCTACTTAACCAAGTTCAGTGAAATACAGAAGCATCCTAACGCTACTAATTCCACGATCAAATGCGATTTCTGATAATTAAGTGGATCAAGCTCGTGGGACGAGCCGTTTTAGCACTAACATGAGCTATCACATCATATTTCTCAATAAGGATCGTTTCCCTCGTCAAAAACTGCCTGACTGGCAAATAAATCTCTGGATTCGATTAAGAACAAATCTGTCGGGATCACCTTTCCGGTAGATAGATAATATCTCTCGGAACCTGATATTTGATTGGAATTTCCTCAAAAGCACTCATTGCAATGGATGTTAACAACATGACATCCTCCATTACATCAAATGGATAAATACACTCTAATCACCTAATCCTATTGACTTTTCACTTGATTGATTAATGTATAACTTGAAATTAATTAGATATAGAAAATCATGTACTGTACATAGATGTAAACGCTGGATCAGCTAACTTTATCTACTGATCTCTTATTGGCTTAGTTTTTACAATGGTTTCCGCACGTAATAGAATTATTACGCATAGGATTATTACTACCCATAATATTATTACTACAAGCAGGAAAATTCCCCCTATTTGTTGCATATGAAAAATTCAACCACTAAAACTATTTATTATAAAACTATTCATTATAAAACTAACAGACAAAGAATAGCCTAAAGAGAGCATCTCCTCATCGTACATAAAATATGCTGATGACGAATATTTAATTCGTTTATTTATACTATCCCGGAGAGAATAAGGAATGAGTTATGACCACATCATATATGCCCTATATACCGTCAGTTAATATCTCACTAAGAACCCAGCTCAGTAGATCCCTAATATCAGATAATTTTCCTTCGGGTTGGTACGGCTCATGAAATTGAAGTAGTACTGCCACCATTTTAGGCAAGCAGAAAATTGAAAGGGAAATGAACAGATTACTGGATCATTTTTTACTTAATCTAAAACTTTGACTGTCTAATTAATCGATATCCGATAGATTTTTTGAGTATAGTTATAATTACCAAGTAAAGATTTTAATCCGGGGAGATTTTTGCAAAACAGTGATGGTTTTCTATTTTACTGAATAGTAACAGCCCCATACAATTTTAATTGTAAAATATTCAATCACTCAATGACAACTGATTTTAATTCATGGTTGATATTCTATTATTTTCATTCCGTTATTTTTATCACAATAATAAATAAACTTAGAAAACTTTAGAATCAAATACGTAAGATAAATTTCGTGGAATAAATTTCATGGCACAAAAATACAAAAAGCCCGCCACGGCATTTTGTGCTGGCGAGCTTAGTAAGGCATAAAGGCAAAATTAGATAGCAGTTACGTTTGCTGCTGCTGGGCCTTTGGCACCACTTTCAATGGTGAATTCTACATCCTGGCCTTCTGCCAGAGTTTTGAAACCGTTACCTTGAATGGCAGAGAAGTGTACGAATACGTCTTTGCTGCCATCAGCTGGAGTGATGAAACCAAAGCCTTTAGATTCGTTGAACCACTTCACTTGACCTTTCATTTTGTCAGACATTTGACTTTCCTATATATCAAAAAAAACTCGCCACCTCGGGCATGTGTTGGCCATTATCAGCTATTACTTATGGAGGCACTAAGAAGGAAACGGTCAACAAAGGCTACCAGGGATAGCACTTACACATAACTCATTAACTCAAGATGTCGTACATAAAGTAGGTCTGTTAATCAGGCCAAACGCATTAACGCATTAACGCACACGAATAGCAACCTTTTTGTGTATTATCGTTTTAAAAAAAACTCAGATGCTCAATATTAGAACAAAATAACATAATAAATAGATGTTTTTATAATTTTATTTGATATATTCAATTTTTGTCTCCTCGAAAATACGGATATTGCTCGCCAACAATAACAATTTGCCAAATAAATTAAAGCAATTGCTATACAGATGTTGGTTCAGGACATGCTAACCTTGAAAATGTCATAATTTTCAATTCGATTACGAATTTTACAGCACTTTTTACAACACTATTTCTACAAATGAGTCTATAAATAAGTGGGTTAGTATTATGAAAATCATAAAACAGATATTGATTCAGGATCTTGAGCGGATCAATCTTAAAGAGCATCGTGATGGTAAAGTGCATTTCAACAGCATTTTTATTCGCCACCATCCCTACCTGTGTCTGGCGATGGTTATCGCTTATGCTTTTCTTGCTATGCTCATGTGGTACGCGCCCTATTTTGGCACGTGGTCTCTTTTTACCTTTACTCTAGCCTTTATCATTATGGCAGCCGTTCTGCTATTTGATATCAAACCAATCTATCATTTCGAAGATATTGACATGCTCGATTTACGTGTCTGTTATAATGGTGAGTGGTTTGTCAACGAGCAAGTCTCTAAAAAAGCTATCAATAAGATACTTACTCATCCTAGAATACCTAATGAAATCAAAGATGACATAAAACATATTATGCATAGAAAACAGAGTATTTGTTTTTATGATGTGTTTATGCTTGCCTGCTCAGAACAGTCACCTTATGTTCAACCTATTAATATGGTTAATAAAAACGCAGGGATTTAATAAAATAGTACAACGACAAACCAGAAAGCTCACATGACGAGCAAACGGTAAGAAAAAAGAATTTTTGCGTTGACACTGTTCTAGTTCATCGCTAATATTCGCTCCGTTCTCAGGAACACCCCAATTCCTCCATAGTTCAGTCGGTAGAACGGCGGACTGTTAATCCGTATGTCGCTGGTTCGAGTCCAGCTGGAGGAGCCAAATTCAAATATCACGCTGGGTAAGTCAAGCGTGATGTTAAGGCTAAGAAAGATAACTTAGTATTAAGCGGCTTCCCAATCAGGAAGCCGTTTTTTGTATATAGAAAACCCCCAGCTAGGCTGGGGGTTCCGTAGAGCTTACAGCTCTAAGTCCGCTATAAAAACCCCTTTTGATTTGTTAAAAC
>NZ_JAQRFN010000010.1 GCF_028598555.1 Xenorhabdus anantnagensis | reverse complement strand
CGTTTGTGAAAAAATCCGCCTTGCTGAGCAAAATTAAGGCCGGGGCACAATTAGGCCATTACCGTCTGGTCTATTTTGATGAGGCCGGTTTTGCCGCGTCTCCTCCGGTGCAATATGGCTGGAGTCCACGGGGTAACCCCCATGAGACTGAGCCTCAGCCCATGGCAGATGGTCAGTTCTGGGGGCGTTAAATTACACGGACAACACGCTGTTTTACCAGACAACCTCAGGCAGTATTACGCGAGCTGATGTGATTGATTTTTTAGAGCAGGTCGCCAAACAAGGAGACAACCGTTTGACTTTTTTAGTGCTGGATAATGCGCGTATCCACCATGGGATCGCGGAAAAAATCAGACATCGCTGGTTACAAGAGCACAATATGCTTTTATTTTATCTTCCCGCCTACAGCCCAGAGCTGAATCTGATTGAAATCGTCTAGAAACAAGCCAAATACCACTGGCGACGTTTTATCACCTGGACTCAAGATACAATGGAGTATGAGCTAAATACGCTATTGGAAGGTTATGGTGATCAATTTGCAATTAATTTTTCTTGAGAACTTAATAATAAACGCACCTGTTTACTGTGCATGGAGCTGCCGCTAGCGATAAATTTAAAGAAGTGAAAAAAATTAAATTAGCCGTTTGATTTTTTTTATATCCCGTTATAGTGGGATGTTTTTGTATTATTAGCTCTACTTATTGCAGGAATAATCGAAAGGAGTTTGTGTGGCTAATTTAATATACGCAACGATAAAAGGAAAGAAACAAGGTTTGATATCTGCGGGGTGTTCTACCGCTGATTCCATCGGCAATAAATATCAGGCGGGTCATGAAGATGAAGTGCTAATCCTTTCTTTTGAACATGAAATAACAAGAATGAGTAATGTAAATCATCGGCCAGTCTCATTCATTAAACCCATAGATAAATCCTCTCCCTTGCTGGGAGTGGCAATAGATAATAATGAAGAACTGGAAGTCGAATTTTTCTTTTACAGAACATCCATTTCTGGTGGGAATGAATTATATTACTCCGTGAAATTAAAAAGCGCATCTATCGAAAGGGTAAATGTTAATTACCCTCATTCGATAAATCACAACAATCATCAGCCAGAAGAAATGATTTCTATTAAATATAAAAGTATCACATGGCAACATCACGCTGCCGGAACGTCGGGTTATAGCTTCTGGGAAGATAGAGTCTATTGATGCGAAAACCCCTCTGAACGCTTATGGAGGGGTTAACACAGCATTATCCTGATAAAAAATCGCCATGCCCAATATGCGATTAATGATAATGCCATGACATTGACCAGCCATGATTTACACTTCAATTTCACCGCGATAAAAAGCAATGGTATGATGAATAACGCCGCTATAGGTGCTGTCACATCCCTGATATCATCAACCACAAGCGCCCTATGAGCCACACATGCGTTCTTGATGTCAACACCATCTATATAGGCTTCCTCTTCAAAAAAAGAGGATAAATAGATGACTGGCAGGCATAACACATAATATACTAGATAAAGTAGGTTGCTTAACTTTTTATTCATCCTTAATATCCATGATCATATATATTGATTTTTTCTTTTCTAAAATTCTCCTGCCATAAGAGCTATATTCCCTGTCTGGCGATCCAACTGGCGAGGAGATTGATTTTATGATGTCATTTTTATCTCTTTTTATTCCTCGGTTATATCTGGAACCAGCCAGTATGAGTTGTTCATCACTTAACAGGCTTGTATTTTTTAGATCAGGATTATCAAAGTGGATTAAATCCCTTAAATGATATGCCACAATTCTGATATTGAAATCATCAGTTAACAGGCAATTTGAAAGTTGCAGTTGCTGAGTGGTTGTAAGTGTAGAAGGATCTATCCGTAATGTCTCAGCCGCTGCCCTTAACTGGATGGCTAACACTCCCACAGAGGTGGCATTTGATTTTTTATTATTGCCATTAAAGGTGTCATAAAACATCTGTCTTATTTGCAGAACGCCGTACGCTTTAAATCTATCGGGTGTACCGCCTGCCTCAGCAACGGCGACGCCCGCCAGCAAAAGCACCGGAATATTTGCCTCATGTGCATATTTTTTTATTCGCTCTGTATTATATTGCAGGTAAGCCGCCTTATAAGCCCATAAATAACTTTCTCCTGTGACATACCTTGGATTATTCGGTAGAGCCTTATATCTGAGAAAATCAACGCCGTCAAAGCGAGGAAAACCTAATTCATCAACAACACAATAAGGATTGCTCATTTTCATACCGTCCGTGTAGTTTCAATTATTAGCATAATATTGCAGCAATCTACAAAAAACGCCATTATTATTTAAGAGGCTAAACCTTGATATATAACCAGCCGGGTTCTGTCGCATTAACGTGCATTTTGGTTTATCGTTGTGAAAACTCAGGATGGAACCCGATATGCCCCTTATCCGAAAAACGTTCAAACGCCTGCATTATCCCACTGATATTATTGCCAATGCGTCCGGTGGTATCTGAGCTATGCGCTCAGCCTGCGACTAACAAGCCAGTAACCGAAGCCCTCAGAACGTTTGATGACCGCCGCGTTTATGCACGGAAGAAAACCAACGCGAAAGAAAGGTTTCCCACGAGTTGAGCCGGATCAGCAAAGAAGTACAGGACAAAATTGATGAGGCTATTCGGGTTATCATTGAACAATACGAGTAAGCCCCTGTAAAGCCCAGCCAGTCTGGGCTTTTTTACGCCTACATTATCACATCCCGAAATGTCCCGTTCCAATTTACACCGTAACAGCTTGATTATAAAAGTTTATTGTTAAGAATTTCGGAACGAAATCCCGCGATATTTTGACCTATATCTTGCATGTGAAAAAATAATTGTGGAAAGGTAAAAAACGAATATAAGCGATAAATAAACCAATAAGGAACATAATCATGAATAACTCAAAAGGTTGGAGACATCACCAAAATCCCTGGTGGTTGAATAATAAAAATAACACTCCGCGAGGCATAACTAGTTTTCGCAAGAACGACGAACAGATCAATATACGATGGGAATGTGCAACAGACGGTTCTGTCGCATTAAATGAATCAGCCTGAGCGATAATGAGGTATGTTTGTTTTTTATACTGCCAAACGATAAAATTGTTCAGCCACGGATAACCGTTCACCTCCTGCGGCGATTTCCCGGCATTGAGTCGGGTGAGTGCGGCGGGTCTGCCGTTTTCCACTGACCTGTCACTTTGATATCAGTTTCATCCCTCCGCCATCGGGAGCCAACGGGCTTTTTGCGTGGTCGGAAAACCTTGCTGAGCAGGGGCACCAGACGTAACACCCAGCGATGTGGCGTGGTTGACGAAGAGCCCCCGTTCTGCCCTCATTGCTTCCAGATTGCGCAAGCTCAGCGCATAAGCGAGATACCAACGGACACATTGGGCCATGATATCAACAGGGTAATGGCGGTGTTTAAACGCGTTTCGGATCAGGGACATCGTTCTGGACTCGCTCAAGAACAGGGGAGCTTACCTGATGTTCCGTTAATGCGACATAACCCCAGTACCCTCTCCGCGTTTTCCCCCAATTGCCCGGTAGATGTGTCGATTAACCCGGGTGATGGCTAAGAATTTAAATCCCGACTATTCTCGCTTAACTTCTGATACCAAAGAGGCATAAATTTTGGCAAAAATCATCGACGCAGCAGTAAAGTTCTTCTAAAGTAACCATAGCTTGAAGACCGCCACTATTTTGTTTTTTTTGACAAAAACTGTGATTGTGCCTTAGGCGCTTTAGTTCCTTTCTTATACGAAGTTCAGGTATATTGGTTTGAATGTAGCCATAGAATACGGATCGTACGTCATCAGGAAGATTTAATTTCTCTCTCTCTCTTTAATTTACTCCGGGGAATGGTGACAGATCTTACTCTTTCCGGCCCAGATCTGCCTTGAGCAAAAATAGGCGAAGCCGTAAGAGATTAAACTGTTAATTCATTGTACTATCATGAGTAATTGGTGAGTTATTATGCGTTCAACTCAATCTTCGGACTTTTCATCTGCCAAGGAAAAACAGGCCAATTTACCTAAATTTGATCCTGCAACGTTTGATAAGTACGCAGGACTCTATGAAAGAATGATTTCTTGGCCTTATCGTAAGGAATTAGAGCTTCCAACATTAGAAAAATTACTTGGGGATCTCTCCGGTTTAAATGTGCTGGATTTCGGGTGTGGGCCTGGCGTAATTTCACGCTGGTTGAATGAGCGGGGAGCAAAACGCATTGTCGGCCATGATATTTCCGAAGGCATGCTTAATTATGCCCGTCGACGTGAGGAAAAAGAGTCGCGCGGCATTCACTATATTTCAAAGATTAATGAAGATTACAACGTATATTTCGATATAGTCCTTGCTGTTTATGTGATGCCTTATGCGGCTAACTACAAGGACTTAATGGCGATGAGCCAAACCATGGCCAGGGTGTTAAAATCGGGGGGTCGGCTGCTCACACTCCCTATCCACCCTGATTTCAATTCAGATCCCGAATATTATCGCCCCTTTGGCTTTCGTCTGATTGAAGTGCAGCCGCGCACGGACGGGAGTTCCCTTCGGCTTCACATCTGCCAGCCACCTTACGATATCAATATACAGGCCTACTATTGGTCGCGTCCGACACTGGAAAATGCGCTACAACAGGTCGGTTTTCAGACTGTAAACTGGAAACCGTTGAATGTGTCGGCCAACCCCCAGATCCCGAATCTTTCATCCTATGTTCAATGCCCGCATGCCGCCATTCTTGAATGTATCAGGGGGAAGGCATGTTAATCAGTTTTGGCCAGCCGTCCTTCTCCCCTTTAGTTTCCAGCATTGAGCATATCGACCGGCATGAGTGGGATGCGTTGGTCTCCGATAATGACTTTTTTCACAGCCACGGCTGGTTAGGTGGGCTGGATTACGCCTTGGGCAAGGGGGACGTTTTTACTCTGTACGGCAATACTGGATTGCTAGGCGGTTGCGCCCTCTGGGATGGCGAAGATCAGTCCGGGTTGTTCTATTTGCCAGACTACTTCCCCGGATTGGAAGGTCCTTGGCAACAACCATTCTTGTGGGGCGGTGCCCGCCGTTCCACGCACAATGAAATCCCCTGCGTACAGGGGGAGCGCCGTGGTGAAACATTGTCGACCATGGCTGAAATGCTTGCCCAGTTGGCCGGGAACCGGGGATATTACGCAACTATTATGCCTTTTATGCCGCTGCAGCAGGCACTGGAGGTTGCTCGTTACTATCCCCATGCTCGGGTATTGATGCATTCAGGGGAAGCGACCCTATCTGTACCGGCCGGTGGGCTTGGTTCGCAATTACAACAATTACGCTCCCACCAAAGGGTAAGAACCAACGCAGAACTGGCCACCTTTTCCCGCTTAGGGAATCGGGTAGAATGGTGCCAACTGGACGATTATCTACTGGAGGTGGCGGTAAAACTTATTGCCAACAACCGGGAAAAATACGGTAGCCATCAAGGTATTGACTGGATGCAGCGCATATTTGATGGACAAAAAAAATCCTCGGTCATCGACGCTGCCATTGCTGCCGTAGCCAAGCGCGACAAGCAAATTCTAGGGGTAACCATCTTCTACCGTTTTGGTGAAACTCTTCATGCCCGTTATTACGGTTCAAATTATCAGATAGACGATAACGACTTTCGTTATTTCGTGCTGACCTATTACTGCTCGTTAGATTATGCGGCGAAAAACGGTATCCGTGAATGTCGGCTGTCCATTTCTGCACTTAGAGCCAAAACGCGGCGTGGTGCAAAAATAGAGCCGCTAGCAGCACTGTTGCTGTTCGAAAATACCGCCCCCTTATCAATAAGCGAATGTAAAGACTATAACCACCTTTTTTACCAGCGTTACCAACAACAGTTCGGCACACATCTGACCCACGACTGGGCGCTGCTTAATTGAAGGAGAACCTTATGCTGCATCTGATGTATTTACTGAAACCGACACAAAAAGCCCATTTGGATATGGCTGCATTTTGGCACTGGGTGGAAAAACGTGACGAATGGTTCTACCACACACTCAAAATGACTGGAGAACGCCGTTGGTATGTCCGCACTATTGGCGATAATGTCCATTGCCTGGAACATTACGTTGCATTCGCCGATGAAGCAGCTTGGGGGCAATACCGCAGGGCGGTGTCGAAACTCTGCAAGGATCCTGAATGGGAAAAAATCCGCACCGAGCAATATCTGTGGTGGGAAATCCTTGATTCAAGTTTGTTGAACGATGCACCTTTTATCGTCAACCCCAGGAAATAACAGGTTCTGTCACATTAAGCGGTGAATGGATAATATGTCACTTTTTTAATAAACCTCAGCTTCGTTTAAGAATAGCAATATCAGTCTCCCGTAAATTCAAGCTCGGTTTTTTAGGTTGGAATGTATAAGCAATGAGACCGGCAGCGATTTCTAGCAGAAAACCGAGCTGACTGCGATGCCTTGAATGCTCTATCTGAGAAATATTTTTGAGCTGGTCGATGACCGTCTCTATCAGAAATCGCCTTTGTAACATCAACTTATCCCAAAGGGATAACACTTTTGCTTTCATATTACTGCGGACATTTGTGATTAACGTGATCCCTTCCGCTTCCAACTCATCGCATAACGCCTGTGATAAATATCCTTTATCGCCATATAAATACCCCGTTAACCCTTTTGCCAGCGCGTTGACTGGATGACGATCATCCTTATTTCCTGCGGTTAATTTCACAGCCAAAAGTTCACTGCAATCATTGATAACCAAATGAAGTTTAAAGCCATAAAACCAGACTGTACTGGTTTTTCCTCGTTGTGCTGCCCCCTCAAATACCCGATGACGGGGAATGCGAAGGTTATGACAAACGGCAATTTTGGTGGGATCAATAAAAGCGATCCCTTGGGTTTTAGCCTTGCGTGACGAAAGAAAAGCGCATAAAGGAATGAGCGCCCTTTGCTTTAAGGTTAACATACGGGTGTAGCTGACCAACCCGGGAAAGTCGGTTTTAAGATATTGTTTTACATGTTTAATATAAAACATTTTAAAATTACAATAATGGCCCATGTGGAATAAAATGAGGATCGTCATGACTTCACTGAGAGAAAGGGACGCTTCGCGGTGCCGTTTGAGTAATCCACATTCAATGAGCTGTTGATGCCAGAGAGGGATAAATTTTTGGCAAAAGTCATCGACGCAGCAGTAAAGTTCTTCTAAATTAACCATGCCTGAGGGGCTCCACGATTTGTTTTCTTTGACAAAAACGTTGATCGTGCCTCAGGCACTTTAGTTCCCTTCTTAAACGAATCTCAGGTTATTTAATCAGTGAGAACGGGCTTGATTGGTATGATTCTCAGGCGCAATTTGCCTCCGATACCCTCAAGGTTTTGTTTGACAGTGCGGGTGTTATTCGTTCGCTATCATTTGATGTATCAGCGCTATTTCCTGATGGTTTGTCTATTGCAGAAGCTGATAAAAATAGTGTTCCTGAAGGGATTAATATCTATGGCGATTGGCAATATCGTAATGGAAAGATTATACCACGGGCATATACACCGGAAGAACTGTAAAGCCAAACTGAATCGAAAAAACAATATCTAATGAATGTGGCTGGCGAAAAAATTGCACCATTGCTGGATGCCGTTGATTTAGGTATCGCCACTAATGCAAATAAATCTGTATTAACTAAATGGCGCCGTTACAGAGTATTACTTAGCCGTGTAGATTGTTCGGCCTCTCCTGATATTGACTGGCCGGAGCAACCCGCATAATGCACTGGCAGCATAAAACCCTGCAACTGTCCCCGACTTTATCGGGGATATCGGTCGCCATCGTGCCCGTTCACCCGTTTCTCTATGGCGTAGGGCAACAGACCGACAGCGGCCGTTATCTAAGCCCGGCCAACGCCATTGATACTCTGGCAAATAAAGTGATGAGAGCAGGAAATATCAACAGCCTGATACTGATGGTGTGCGCCAAAACCCACGATGAATTTATGCAACACCTCACGCAATTTTCATCGGTGTTGCCGCTTCCGGTTTTTGCACAGGTTACGCGCATGGCAACAACGGCAGACAGTTTGGCTATTACCAAAATGCAATTGCCGGGCAAACCGAGCGGTGGTTTACCGTTGCCGCAGCCCTTGTCAACTGCAACCAGCCGCTTGGCCGTCAATGCCCAATTGATTGAACAGGCCAAAGCGCAAGCCAGCGCGGGCAGCAGCCTTGCGGGATTAAAATCACAATTAAGCGAGTTTGCCACGGCAAGGCAGAATGCCTTGCAACACGTGACGGATGCCCTGAGCAGTATCAAGGATAAATCGGCCAGTGTCTGGACGTTCTCAGGGAAAGGGAACGGCGCACACGTGGCGGAGAAGTTACGTAAGAACATCCCCGAACCGGACGCGGTTTACACGCTGGCGATCCTGTTTGCCGGGGACGATATCCGCCCATTAGAAAGGATGCTGCACCATGAGCCAGATTATCACCCTCGCCCTTGATGGCGAGGCTATTCCGTTAAAAAGCCTGACCGTCACGCCCTCTGTGATGTTTCAGGATCAAGACCAGAGCGGCCAGTCTTCCAGTACTGCCGTCGCTGAACAGGGCATCAAGCCGAAAGATCTGCGTATCACGGGCATTATTCCCTTTACTGAACAGAAAACCCTCTCGCGTCTGTTTGCACTGGCGGAAGCCAAAGACGGCGGTAACCTGAAACGCTACCGGGTCGCCAACCTGACCGCACAGGCCATCAATTTTCGCATCGGTACGTTTACGGGCACGATTGATGCCAGTAAGGTAGACGGCAAGCAGGCATGGCAGGTGACTTTTACCTTACGGGAACATCTGTCCGTGGCGGAAAAACGCGACGCCCGTTCCATGAACCAAATCAGCGCGAAAAAACAAACGATGAAACCGGGAGAATCGTTAGCCGAAGGGGATGAAAAACTCAGTTATTTTGAGAAGGAATGGCTCAAACCGTTAAACGACCGCTTGGCGCCAGCAAAAGAATGAAACCGATTAACCGGCTTTACCTGTCTGGCGATGAAGTCCATGTGGTTGACGCCAATCTTATGCTGGAACTGTCATCCTGTGGCCGGGGCTTTATCACGGCGGAAACGACTACTGATTACACCGGAAAATTGGTACGACTGGATGTGGGTTACACTGATTTGGTGCTGCGCTGGTTTACGGGCTATGTGGAGCGCGCACAGCCTGCCCAGAACGGCTATCAGCGCCTGTTTGTGCGTGAGCTGGTCGGCGTGTTTGACCGCCCGTGGCCGTGCTCATTTCAGCACCCCACCCTGCGCCAGATTGTTGACTGGTTGCAGGAACACAGCGGACTGATGTTCATCTTGCCGGAGGTGCCTTATACCGATAAGCCCATTCCGCACTATACCCATAACGGTACGGGCTATCAGTTGCTGGCGAATCTGGGACAGGTCTTTGCTATTGAGGATTATATCTGGCATCAGTTGCCGGATGGTTCGGTGTATGTCGGCAGTTGGGCGCATTCGCTGTTTGCCGAAAAACCTGTCGAAATTCCCAATGAATTCAGCCAAAGCCAGTCCGCTGGCAATGCCATGACAATCCCCATGATTCAATCATTGCGTCCCGGCTTTGTGGTTAATCAGCAACGGCTGAGCAAGGTCAATCTGAACAATGAGAACATGACAATTACATGGATATCAGCAGGTCAGTTGGAAACCAAGACGCCTACGCAGCGCCAGATTGATGCGGTTTACCCCGAATTATCAGCCGGGTTGCATTTACCCCAATTTGCCCGCATAGAGACACACACCGAAAACACGGCCAGCGGCGATATCTCTGACCCGTTCCGCCCGCGCTATGCAGTTGATGTGCAATTCTGGATGCGGACGGTAAAGACGCCGCCGCCCCGGTTTATCATGCCGTCCCTCTGCCCCTGCCGATGGCGGGCGGTGAATCGGGGATGTTCCAGTATCCGCCCATTGGCACCGTGGTTGAGATGGCGTTCGAGGGCGGAACGGGTCAGAGGTGTCGCAGCGCGTGACGCAGGAGGGCAGTTGGATACGCCAGACTGACCAGACCATTAATGAATCGTCCATGCACCGTGAAGTTAAGGCAGACACGGAAACGCGCACGGTGGTTGCCCGGGAAACCACGGTACAGGCGACGGATAAAACTACCGTTTTGGGAACGTCCACACTATTGGCGGGGGCTGTTCAGCAAATCGCAGAGGGTGACTACAGCGTGGCGACTTCATCAAATTTTGTTGCCAGTGTCGGGAAAGAAGCCAATATCGACGTCGGCCAAACGCTGATAGAGAAAATTGGTCTGCTTAAGCGAAGTATCGCCGGAGTCAGGCAAGAAATTGTTGCGCCTGTGGTTTGGGTAGGTAGCCAGCAACTTAACGTGATGACCCTGATGTTAGAGACGCTGGATGTGGTGAAGGAACTGGCGGAACTGACCGCCGCCCATACCCATCACAACACTGGCACACCGGAGAACGCCAGCGCGATAAGGAACACGGCTGATAAATCGGATGGGCTGAAACAAAAGTATTCGCCTGTGATTGGGTAAGTATCACTTCTCTTTTCCATCTGCGTGGGTTGATATCCAGCATGACAGGCAGTAGAGTGATAATGTTGGCTTAGAGATGTCGTGCTAATACCGATCAATTGTATGGGGTTTTTTATGCCATACCATAGGTTGATATTTTATGCTACAGGCATTAGACTGAAGATGTTAGTTTAGATGTGTCGCGCTAGAACCGAGGCTACCAATCTCGTATAGCATACAGACAATTACCCTACACCAAGGGTAAAAACAAAAAAACCAACCTCACCAGTTGGTTTTTTTGTTTTTATCTGCTTATCACTTGAATTGATTGAATCATCCTGAAATAAACCTATAATCTATGCTTGTTAGCTGGATAAGCACTGTGGCCGTATTTTATTTAGAAAAGGAATTCAACATTTCGTAAATTTTACGGGATGTATCAAAGCCCTGGCTGAAATACAAGTGGTGTTGGTTTCAGTGCCTCGGCCAGAGTGCGACACATCTAAACTAACAATTACGATGACCAACCAGACAGGCAGTGTAAAGGCAATAGCTGGTTTAGTCGCGCTCCTTAACAGGAGCAAACGGGTGAAAGCATTTATTGATACTGCAATCATTGTTCTCAAAGCGTTAGTAGCGTTTTTAGAACTGATCCGTACATTCCTAAAATAGAATAACGGAAACGTAGATAAGGCCATCGGGTTAACCGCCCGGTGGCCTTTAACATTTCAGGTGCACAATTAATATTCTCTATTCATCAAATTATTATCCTTTGTATAACGCCACCAAACGCACACAGCGCCATTCACACATAAACCTGCTGGCTTTATTCTGCGATTAATTTGGATCGCGTCCCTGCGTTGCGCTCATGCCGCACAATTCCCACGAAATAAACGTAAACCTGATGTAAAACGCACTACACCGCACCCGCCTGCACGTTTTGGATCAAAAAATTATTTCAGTTTTAAAATCCTGCAAAGGGAACCGCTGGAGCGCACCAATACTGGCCGTGTGGAAGAAATAGTAAACTGAAAAGTGTGAAAAGCTTTTCAGGGGATTTCAGTTTTTGGATCAAAAGAGGATCACGGAAAAAAATACAACTAAATAATATTAAAAGGAAAATTCTATTTTACGTGGGTTGAGTGGATCACGAGACAAAGCCACATTACTTTAAAGAAGTCAGCGTGTGTGCGGCTTTGAGGGAAAAGGGAAACTGAAATTGATTGCTTCGATGAGTTATCTTCTTCTGCGTGTACCACTCTGATTGCTTGAGCTGGCGGAATTTGAACTGGTTATGTACTTAATTGATAAATAATGTTTTTATTAATTAATTATTGGCCTGTTACTACCAAGCTTACTACCAAAAACATTTGCGATTGCTTTTTGACCGAGGAGGGGGTTAGCTGTATATGCTCATATTTATAAACAGTATTTTTATGTGTCCCGCTGTCCCTGTGTCCCTTACTTATTTATATAAATATATAAATATAAAAATATAATATATATTATATAGTTATAGGTATTTTATAAAATGCATATTCAGTATAAACGAGGGACAAGAGTGGGACGACACCTAATATAGGTGTCCCGATGCTTCAATAAAGCCCTCCCCGGAAATGAGCAACACTTTTTGCGTTTATACGGCTATACCAGATTTAGCGGTAGAGTTAAGCAGGAATTCTTGCTTAGGTCTGTAGGAGAAAAATTTCTACATCGAGGCCTCTTTTCTGTCTGGCTACTCCATCCATTAGGGATTTTTCGCCGGGCGTAGTCTCTTGGCTTTCAAGTCCAGTAGTTTGATGTAGTTTAGGAACGGTTAATATTTTTCTGTAGTTTACTGTAGTGGTATGTGAAAAAAATTGAATGATGTTGGCTCGCGCTTTTGCTTACTCATAGCTTCATTGAACCGTTCGGCGGTGTTCTTTGCTCTCAGAGATGATCCAATTTTTGAATCATGAGCATAATCATGTGGTTAACCGTAGCTCGATATTGAGCTACGGGCGGCGTGCTGATTCCTCTGCTTCGGAGCAATTAAACCTAACCAAAGAGTTAAGGCAGAATTCCGCCTTATGTGTCAACTCCTCGGCATATCCCAGCCTAGTTTGTTAAGCTCATTTTTCAAAAAGCTATATGCAATAATAACGTCTCTTTCATTTGCATGTTGCTTGTAACAAATTGAATAGGCTTCTACCGGAGAAAAACGCTGTTTGTAGAAAAAGTATTTTGCCAGCGGATGTTTCTTTTCTGCGTAGATAGGTTTATCAGGGCAATTATATTGTTCGTCTATCCAAGATATAAATTGGTCAACAGTCAGGTCATAGACTTTTTTGTCAATTTCCAACCAATAATGGAAATCGTCATTTTTTCGATTGCCACCAAGAACAATTTTAATATCGGTATCGGGGAAAAATTGCTGTACAGCCATACTGACGAGGATAGAAGACCCCCAGCAAGCGTTTTTAGGAAAGCTATAAAAGAAAGGGATTCCCATATCGTCTATTTTTTGGTGCTCTTTCTCGAATACTGTTCGGGTATCCGTCGCTAATTTAACAAGTCCGTTTTGCATAGTTTGTAATCGATGTTATTTAGTTTATAGAAGGGTGAGGGAATAGTTTATCAAGCCCTGCTTTGAGGGTGAAATACTACAGGCTGAACGGCTAATATTGATGGTCAAGAAATTGACCATGATCCAAAACCCGCCTCATGATGAAAATCAAACAGTTATCCGTAAAGCAAACTTGCGTTACGAACAATATCAAATAGATAAGCACCTTATGCCGGGGAAACTACCGATATCCCGGCAGTTAAAATCGAGGGGCTTATTAATTCTAGCGATTCGCTAGAATTAAACTAAATCAATAGGTTATATTGATGGTTGAAAAACCAACCATCATAATTACAGATAACTCTCTGTTTCTACTCATGAAGCAAAAACGCGATCATTATTACTTGCCCGTTAGCCAACCCGATGAGCACTTCCCCGGCAAGCTATTGATAAGGCTTAATTCTCGCGATTCACGATAATTAAAAAGGCCTTTGAAATCAGGGTAATCCAACTTTTGTTTACGGCTTGTCTTCTACTCCAATGAAGTAAAAGCCCTTTCAAATCAGCATAGTCCAAAGTTGGAGCATCTATTTCTTATACCCCCAACCGATGCTAATATGTACTAGTTACATAGTACAATCAAAGCGGATAAAAGATCATGCACAGAGATATGCAGAAAATACTATTGCATTGGGGCGGGTGGGTAGTGCAGGGGAGAGTTAACATTGGTTGGAAGTCTGTTTCTGCTGGATTTAAAGACGCGGTGACTTATACCAGCAACAACAAATTATCGTGCAGTGACGAGGACGGGATGGTCATTGATGGCTGTGTTGCCAAGCTGCGTACTGTCGGTATGTCTCAGGAGTGTGATTTTATCGAGCACCACTACGTTAGCGGCATGTCTAAACGTGCGATTGGCCGCAAGTTCAAGCTTAGTGAAAGCGAAGTCAGAAAGCGTATGCTGGTGGCTGAAAGTTTTATTCTTGGGTGCCTGGAGGTGTTGGACGAACCATTAGAAATAGACCTAATATATGGCTTCCACGGTAACAGGGAGAATTTGTCCAGTTCAGCATTAAACGCCCAACAGTAAAAAGCCTACCCATTGCCCGTATACCTGCGCGAACGGCTACCGCCAAATATGGCGGTAGGGTTAATATATTCAGTATGGTAAGGCGTGATGCCCACTTAGAGTACAGAAGAATACGTGGGCATCTTTGATTACGTTTTATGAGAGGTAGCGGTCTGTTGCTGGTTTTATTTTTCTACCAAAGTCTTCAATGTAATCCTCATAGATGAAGACATTACTGTTAGCAAATATAAAATAAGAATTTCTTTCTCCATTCTTAATAATACCCATTATAAAACCCCGTTCATCGCTACGATCCCAAGTGTCACCCGAACCAGGGGTATACCTGTACCAATCCGTATCTCCATGTTTACTCCATTTATTAACACAAACAGAAACAGCATTATTTGAAAGATTCGTTATTCTCATAAAACCCTCTCTTTTTTAATTGTGTAATATGTTAAAAATAAGAAAATTTATGTTGTCGACTCTATTTCAATAACATTCCATGTAAGCGATTCTCATTATTGTTTTTTATCCAATTAATACAACAATAATGAAACTCAGTAGTCTGATCGTATTGGCTGTTGTAATAATAATGTTTCGCCAAACACCACCAACCTGCAGGGGCAAAGCTCAGGTATGACGGGCAATACAAAGCCCTTTTTAGGGTTTAGCTCACAGGGTCGCGGAAAACTTTTACCCGACCTCATAACCGATTGATAAAGTTCAAACACCCTGAAACGCAGAGTTTGAACCGTTATGGAAATTCCCATATCGCCCGGCTTCCTGCAATGCAGGCTTCTGAGAATATCAAAGGGTTAGGTGTATCTTTCCATGCGCTGTTCTGAACCAAGCTGCATATTCATATCTTGCCCGTAAATCCACCAGCAACGTGATTCCGTACAGCACACGGAATTAAGTCTATTCAGTTAGTTAGGCATTCCTCGGCAATACTTCCACCATTGGTGGTAAGTTAGAAATATATCAATAACCTTTTGATTAGGCTTAATTGGGCTGAAACAGAACAATTGATTACCTGCTGATAACCGAGGAAAGCTATAGGAGCAATCACATTAATATCTTTATTCAATAAAATGTGCTTGCCTTTGCTGGTGGACTTTGGCTATATTGACCCTGCATCAGCAAAATCTGGTGTCAGGCGTGAGAACCTGAGTAAAGAGTACAAGGCGACACATGACGCGCCAAGCGTCTTTTTTTGTGTCACAGCATCGCAGCACCTACCATTTAAGGCGGTATTCGCCTATACGTATTCAATGGTGGCGCTTTCAGAGCTACCGAAAGGTAGGCTGGTTTCCTTGTACGCCAGTATTCTCACCTCTGTTAGCGTCACCGCCCTTTCCGAGCGTGAGAACTCAGGTGGTGACTCCTTTACTAAGTACAAGGAGATCGCAACTATGGCGACTATCCCTACCCCAACTCATTTCAAATTCGTGTTTCTGAGCATCAAACGTGCAGATTTAGACGCTATTCCCAGCCGTATAGAGGCTATTGCCGCTGACGAGCACAACGCCCGTTCTGCCCTTTCACGTGATTTCGTCCTGCTCTTCGCTGGCCGTCTGCCTGTTCAGGAGGTGCGCCATGTCTGATCGTTCATTAGCAAATATCTATGCCCACCCAGCCGACCTGATGGAGCCTATTGCGGTATTTCTTAAAGCCGTGGAGTACCTGCGATTAGACCCCGAAGCGAGGGATATCGAGGCCGATTTACTGGAATACGCGCAACAACTCTTACAACTGCATACCGACAACGCCAAAAGCGCTTACTGGACGGCTGAGGCTGCCCCCTGTGTTACCCATGCTAATGAGGTGCAATATGCTTGATTACAGAACGGTTATCGAAAACGACATTGTGACGCTGTACAGCCAATCCGAAAACAGCCCAGAGATGATAGTAGCTTCTCTGCCAGTGACATCTATTTTAGACCGGGTGAATGGTGGAGAATGGGACTACCAGAGTGATGTCGCTTTAGAGCTAATGATGGCATGGCTAACCACACATCCAGAGGGGCAAGCTGTCGGTGATATTCGTTTCTTTCGTTGGCTGGTGGCGCATGTCTGGATTATTGAGCAAAGGGAAAAGCACAACGGCAACGCCATTTTTAAGCTGGAAAATTCCCCGGTGATACTTCCACTGTTCTTATCTACTGAATGTTCTGCATTGGAAAATAATGTTGAGGGCGCGTTGATTGGGCGATTCGGGCACGAGCAAGGGTTAGAGAACGCTGCCAGCTTCTATTGGCATATGCTAACGGGCTTCCCCGGTCAAGGCGCAGCACTTTCTGATTTTGGTCGAGAAGTCATGTTCGATCTGCATCGCGACTTTATTGAAGAGGGTTTACCTCAGATGGCAGCCAACAAGCCGAGGGTGATGCACTGATGAACAAATCTAAATCCACCAGCTTTGTAGCTGAAACAGTTAGTGATTGTGAGAACAAGCAGATCGGTACAACAGGGGGAGTCATGGATATGGTTAAAGAAATCGATTTCGGGGAAGACTTTCAGGAGCCAAGAGTTGTGTCAACAATCGCGGCGTTTGAAGAAAATAAGGCTCAATCACGTAGTCGAAAACTCACAAAGAACATGACTCGAAATGCTCCACGTGCCCAGTTGGTTAAAGGTCATAAAACTATGTTGTTTAGTGGTGGCTCAAAGCATACCGGAACCAAGTCTAAAAAATGTAAGCGTAAGCAAGGGAAGAAGAATAAAAAGAAAGGGAACCGGTAGTTGAGTCATACCGGTTATAAACGCGAACGCTAAAAGAAGCTCATTACAAATTTAGAGCGAAATAAACACTCATCCCCTCCACGGAATAATAGCCAATACGTAGAAAATTACATATTGGCTCTCTGTGTTTTGTTGTTACAGCCTGCATATGCAGAGTGTATTTCTTATTACAGTCTGCACATGTAAAGGGCTTATTTGTTATTTCCTTAGTGGTTATGTTGCTTGCGTTTATATCCGTTTATGACCGTTTAACGCAGGAGAAAATGCAATGGCTATTAGTGAATCGATGCTGACTAAAAAAGAAGTAAAAGCGGCACTGCACTATAAATCTGATAGTGGCTTTCATGAGTTTTTAAAAAGAACACCTGAATTTCCAAAGTCTGTGAAATTGGGGTTAAGGCGTGTGGGATGGGCAGCAAGTGAAGTTAATGAATATATAGCATCCCGTCTTAATACCCGTGGACAGGAGGATAAATAACATGGTTAAAACACATCCCAAAATAACTATCACTTTACCGCGTCCAAAAAGTTTTATTAAAGGGGGTAATTATGCCGCGTAAACATCGCTCTTCGGCAAGCCTTACTCATTTAATTGAATGCCAGCAAAAAGTAGATCGGTTAGATCTTCAAACAATGATTAACAGCCCAGTTTCACTTAATGGAGAAACGGGAACTTATGCCACAAACCGGCATACCCGCCGTAGATTGAAAAAACTTCATGGTATAGAGGCAAAGAGAATGTGTGACTTGGGTAAGGGCAAATAATGGCAGATAAAATTTACTATTCCCGTGGACGGGATGTATACGATATTACCCCTGAGCAACGATGCGCCGAAAATACAGATCAGTTCATTGAGCAATTAATAACTGATACGGCGACTGCCAAGAAGAAACAATATTTTTGTGCAGCAATGGAACAGGGGGAACACCCAAAAGGCCAAGACCCAAAAGAAAAATACCCTGAGAAGTTTCAGGGTATCAAAAACTGGAGGCTTTCAGCATTAGCGGCTAAACGCCGCTTTGCATCGTTTGACTGCGATAGTTTTGACAGCCCCAAGACGTTTGATGCGTTAGTCAGTTACTTAAAAAAGACGTTTAAAGGTGTACTCTATACGACTTTCAATTATACCGCAGATGCTCCGCGTTGTCGTTTTGTTATTATCTTGGATTCTGAGGTAGATCGCACTGTGGGTATTCATGTCTGCCAGATGATAGCCCATGAAATAGAAACGGCGATACAGCAAATCGCGGAAGAGGATTTGATCAGCGAGTGGACTCCTGTCATTGGGTGGGATGAGTCTGTCTATCGTGCCGAGCAACAATGTTATTTGCCAATAGTTAACGCCGTACACCGGAAAACGAAAAGCGGGGAGGATGTGACTAATGCGATTATTCACCGTTTAGACGGCGAATTGGCAGACGTAGAGAACTATCTTGCAATGGCTCCGCTTGTGTCGAAGGCAACTCCTCGGCCTGTACAGCATTATGATAGTGATGCCGATTTAGAACGCTGGTTTGAAGTGGATGAGCATACATTAGCTGATTTACATGCTGCGCTATTTTCCCCCGCGATGCTGGCGATATCAGAGGGTGGCAGACAAAATTGGCAGAGAGTTATCGCTGCTCTTGGTAGTTTGAAAAACACACCCTATGAAGATAATGCCTATCAGTTGGCGCTGGAATGGTCTGAGGCTGGTGGAGCGGCATTTGATGCGGAATACTTTGAATCAACTTGGGATACTTCCCGTGCTGATCTCACCAGTTATAAATGGATATTTTCGCAAGCTGCCTCGCTTGGGTGGGAAAACCCCCAAATTCTTCGACCTTATATGGCTTTGGAAAAAGTCGGTTTTTATATGACCGAGGACGGTCTAATGAAGAATATTGAAGAGGGGAAAGGTAAGGCAAAAAGTATTGTAGCTCGGAAGATATCCGCGCCGTTCTCAGTACTGGGATTAACCCGCGATGTATACAGCGATAACTGGGGAAAGCTGATTTCATTTAAAGACAAGGATAGGGAAACGAAGCAATTCATTGTACCCGATGAGCAATTGCATAAGCCCGGTAGTGATATTCCTCAGAGTTTGGCGAGATTAGGGTTATATATTGGTACTGGCATGAGCCGTGATTTATTGGGGTATCTGAATATCACAACGGCAAAAGAGCGCATAACCTTAGCCCCCTCCACGGGCTGGTTTAATGGTCGCCTGTTTGTACTGCCTGAAAGCACAATAGGCAGCTCCACCAGCAAAGTAATGTACCAATTATCCGGGCGTAAAAAGAGCGAACGCAGCCAGTTAGCGCAATCAGAATCTCTTGACGACTGGCAGAAACATATCAGCGCGAAATGCGCCGGTAATACCCGGTTAGTATTTTCTCTCTGTGTTGCTTTTGCTGCTCCTTTACTCAATATATTGGGAGTTGATGGTGGTGTATTCAGCCTGAAAGGGGCTTCAACCAAAGGTAAAAGTACGGCTCAGCATGTCGCGGCCTCTGTATGGGGGAGCGGTGCAACGACAGGTGGTTATTCCCATAGTTGCAATACTACCTTAGTCGGGATCGAGGTATTAGCCACAGCGCATAATGACTTACCATTAATCCTGGATGAACTGAAAAGCGTTAACCCTAAGCTGGTGGGTCAGGTTGCTTATATGCTGGCTCTTGGGCAGGGAAAGGCACGAGGCACAAAAGACGTTACTTTGCGTGAAACGCTACAATGGCGAACTCTGGTGCTGGCATCAAGCGAATATGCTTTCGAAAGTTATCTTAAGGCTTCGGGTGAAAGCGTTGCCGCAGGTCAGCAAGCTCGCTTTGTGGATATACCAGCAATAGTAAGCGATGAAAATGGCGTTTTTGATACCCTCCACGGTTCAGGCACAGCAAAAGAATTTGCTGATTCGCTGAATGCTTTAACAACGAAATATTATGGTTGTGCCGGTATCTCATGGCTTGAAAAGCTTACCGCTTCTACCCGTTCGGAGTTGGTTGATCGCTTGCGAGAGTTAATCACTGAGTTTAAGTCAAGCTATAGGCCAGACGATGCAGGAGCACAGTTAGACCGAGTATTAGAGCGGTTTGCTCTATGTGCTGCTGCGGGAGAGCTAGCGACGGAATGGGGTATTACTGGATGGGATACAGGGGAATCGCTACGCTGCGTAGGTGAGTGCTTCAAAGCCTATGTAGATATTAGGGGGACTACTGGCGATTTGGAAGCAGCAAATGGTATTGAGCGGTTATGCTTGTATCTTGGTTCGTATGCTGAATCGCGTTTTCGCTCTTCCTCTAATAGCGGAAGAAATATAGATCCCTTTGATGGTTATATTATTTCCTCTGATGAGGAGTTTGTTGATTTGGCTGATTCTAGCAATAAATCAACACCTAGTGATAATAACCTCCCATCGCGTATTTATTGGGTTACGCCCGAAGCATTGAAAGAGCGTGCTTTATCAGGTTGCAATCTTGATACGACAATTGCCGCTCTACACAAAAAAGGTGTACTTATTGGTGTAACTGAGGAAATAGGCAAGAACGGTAAACCCCGTACCGTTTATAATCCTAAGAAACGTGATCCACTTGGTTATAAAGACCAGCGCCGATTTTACAGAATAGATGCAGGTAAGCTATTTGAGTGATAAGAGAGCCGGAGCAATCCGGCTTATTTCTTTTTCCTCGCCCGTTTCCCCAGAGTAAGGTGTGATACCCATTTATAGATGGTTCTGTAATCTTCCATTTGCGGCCTGTGTATACCACGTTTATCTATGGGGTGCAGGAGAGTGTAATTATCAGTGCCTTTAGGGTTCTCGATAATAAAAGTAACATATTTGTCATAAACTGATTCGGCTAGCTCTTCTTTACCAACGATGTAGTCTTTTGCTTTGGTAATATCTTCTGCCCATTTTATGCATTGATCTTTAAGCGCACCGTCTCGTTGTTCACTGCGGATCTTTCCCGCTTTCCGCCGGGCATTTTTGATATCCAGATTTTCAAATTCATGCAATGTATCACTGTCATATTGCTCTTGTGCCAAAACCGCAAAGACAAGATTAGAGGCCGCTAGGTGATATGAGGTACTATCAGACTTCACGGTTAGCCCCCATCCCCATATAGCACATGCGCTGACCAGTAAGTCATTCTTACTGCTGTCTGCCAGTGTTTCGACTATAGAATACTGCCAAGCATCACTGCCAGACTGACAGAGTTTTGTTATGGTTACAGTAGCAACATCAATCAAATCCCATACACTTAACCTGAACAGTGCTGCTTTTCGTTCATCATTGGTTAATTTGGATACTTTCTCAGCACACCAATAAGCCGGGGAGTGGGGATATAAACCGTTTTCGATACCATTTCCAATAGAGTAATGTTTGAGTGCTGCATTTACATTCTCAAGAATAAAAATATCATCCGACATAGTAATCACTTCCTACGATGCGTAATCCTTTGACACTTCCGGCTACCGTTAAATCACCCGTTGCTGCGCCTTTTACATACAGCCCCCACCAATCCATCATAACCCGGCGTTGTTCTAAATAGGTGGCGCGGTTATACGCTGCCCGGACAGAGTTCTTTTCTCTGTGAGCCAATACCGCTTCTATGGCATCGGGCATAAAACCCTGCTCATTCATCGCGGTACTGACAATTGAGCGGATGCCGTGCGCAGTAAGCATATCCTGATACCCCATGCGCTTTAACGCCATATTAGCGGTCTGGCTGTTCATGTGCGTATTTGGGGTGGATCTGTGTGGAAAGACAAATTCCCTATGCCCGCTAATAGGTTTCATAATTTCAAGCAGATCTAAAGCCGGTTGGCATAAAGGCACAGTATGAGCGTGCGATGTTTTCATCGTTTCGGCGGGTATATTCCAGACTTTATTTTCAAAGTCTATTTCTGACCAACGCGCTTTTACCGCTTCCCCTGGGCGTACAGCCGTTAATAGTTGCCACTCAATGACTAAACGTGTTTGCCGTTCTACCTGTGCAACGGAGAGTGCTTGCATTAATCCGGGGAGTTCTTCGGGTCGAATGGTCGGGTTATGTTTTTTCTTTGGTTTAGGAAATGCCTTGCTGACAGTAGTAAAAGGGTTAGCATCAATAACGCCTAAATTCATGGCATAGTCTATGATCTCTACCGTTCTTTGCGTCAGGCGTTTAATAGTTTCCAGATTGCCCCGTGCTTCAATCGGCTTGAGCACTTCCACCAGCATAGGCGCTTTGAGGCTTGATATTGGTACATCACCGAGTTTAGGGAATATATCTTTTTCCAGTGAGCGCCAGATATCTTTGGCGTAATCTTCACTGACAGTGGTTTTCTTTACCTCAAACCAGCGGGTAGCAATATTCCGAAAGGTGTTGCTGTTCTCTTCCTGTGTTGCCGCTGCTTGCTGTTTACGCCAATCAACAGGATCAATATCTTTAGCCAGCATCGCTTTTGCTTCGTCTTTGAGTCGGCGAGCGTCAGCCAGCTTGATAGAGGGGTATTCACCAAATGCAATCATCGTGCGCTTTTGGGTGAAGGGTTTGTAGTATCGGAAATACCAGAGCTTAATGCCTGATGCTTTTACGAGGAGTTCTAAATTATCCCCGTCACGGTAGATCGTGTCTTTAGGCTTACCTGTTTTGCTATCAAGTTTGGCTTTGGCATTAGATACCGTTGTAGGGGAAAGCGGTGTTATCTTTTTAGGCATCGGGCACCTCTAACCGTAGTAGTAAGTGTTCTCTGTGGTAGTAGTAAGCGTTTTCCGTTGGTAGTAGTAGCGGTTTATTGGTGTAGTTGGGCTGTTACTACTAACTTTTTACCTCTTTAACCTTGTACTGCGTCCCTCGGTGTCTAAGCGTCCCTGTTGTATTTTTTATATTTAAATCAATTGGTTAATGGTAATTTTTTAAGTTTTGGGACGTGTGAGAAAATATGTCTGGGACAGGCTCGTCCCGCCATTTAATATTTATAAATCATATTGTTAAGTGTTTCGGGACAGCGGGACATCATTTTTTGCAAAAAACTTAACTATATATATGAGTTTCTCTTGGACACTTGGGTATTTAAGTTTTGGTAGTAAGTGTTTTTGTAGTGTAGCCGACTTACTACCAAACATACTACCAAAACTATCGAGTTATAACGATACTAAACGAATACTAACGGGCAATAAAAAAGCCCTAAGTCATTATGACTTAGGGCTTTTTCTTTTATTTTCGGTGTATTCCGATGATTTCCGAATACAAGAATGGTGGAGCTGGCGGGAGTTGAACCCGCGTCCGAAATTCCTACATCCTCGGTACTACATGCTTAGTCTGGTCTTTACATTCGCTTGCCAGCTGCGGACAGACACGCCACTAACAAACTAGCCTGATTGGATTTAACGCTTCAACCCCAGGCAGGGCATCCACGCGATCTCTTTTTGGTTTGACCTCTCTTGATCCCCGTCCTAAGAGCGGAGGCTAGGGAGAGAGGGCTCTGCGCAGGTTATTAAGCTGCCAGTGCGTAGTTTTCGTCGTTTGCGACTATTGTTTTGCGGCTTTTTACGAGGCCAACCGCCCCTCGGCATGCACCTTGGGTTTCGCGAATACCGTCGAATCCAGAATCAGCCCCAAGTGTGTTAAAAGCAAGTATATCAGAATATTGAGTGATAATGCTAGTGATTAACGCCCGGAATTCTTCATAATTCGTGCTTTGTCTAATTTCCATTCACGTTCTTTAATATCTGAACGTTTATCGTGCGCTTTTTTACCTTTTGCAACGCCAATTTTTACTTTGCACCAAGCATTTTTCCAATACATGGAAAGTGCGACGATGGTATAACCTTCTCGATTGACTCGACCATACAGTGAATCAAGCTCTCGTTTGTTAAGTAGTAATTTGCGCAACCGTGTCGGATCACAAACTACGTGGGAAGAAGCAACGTTCAATGGCGTAATTGTGGCACCAAAAAGATAAGCATCACCATTTTTGAGCAAAACATAACTCTCACTGATGTTAGCCTTGCCAGCGCGCAGTGATTTGACTTCCCAACCTTGTAGGGATAAGCCTGCTTCAAATTCTTCTTCAATGAAGTATTCATGGCGGGCTCGCTTATTCATGGCAATTGTTGCCGAACCGGGTTTGTATGCTTTTTTCTTTGTCATAATGAGTTGTATTATACTGTATGCGTTAGTGAAAGAAATCTCTTCTGCATGATATTTAGCAATAAGTGCACATTTATTGATCTAAATGTCATCGGGTTTTTATTTAACCACATTTAAGTGATAATATTCAGCGCTGTTAAGTTTGACAGGAAATGATATGCCACAGATTAGTCGCTCTGCGCTAGTGCCTTACAGCGTGGAACAAATGTATAAATTGGTCAACGATGTAACGTCTTATCCGGATTTTTTACCGGGATGTGTGGGTAGCCGTGTAATAAGCAGTAGCAATAACGAAATGACGGCTTCCGTTGAGGTCTCTAAGGCAGGGATTAGTAAGACGTTCGTAACGCGCAATACGTTATTTGATAATGAAAGCATCAAAATGCAGCTGGTTGATGGGCCTTTCCGTAAGTTGATGGGAGGGTGGCATTTTATTCCGCTAAGTGCAGATGCTTGCAAGGTTGAGTTGCATCTCGATTTTGAATTTACCAATAAGTTAATTGAGCTGGCTTTTGGTAAAGTTTTCAAAGAGTTGGCTGGTAATATGGTTCAGGCGTTTAGCCAACGTGCCCGTGAGGTTTACAGTGTCTGAGATCAATATCGAAGTCGTTTATGCTCTGCCTGAACGGCAATATCTGTGCAATGTGCAAGTACCGCAAGGAGCAACTGTTGAACAGGCTATTATTGAGTCTGGCTTTTTGACACTACGTAATGATATCGATTTGACCAAGAATAAAGTTGGTATCTATAGCCGTCCGGCCAAATTGACTGATACGTTGGAAGAAGGGGATCGTGTAGAGATTTATCGCCCTCTGATTGCTGATCCAAAAGAAATGCGGCGTAAGCGAGCAGAGCGCGCTAAAAATAATGCGCAATAAAATCCATTTATTCGCCAGTAGATAAACTGGCGAATAAATAAAATACACACTTCACTGATTCTTTGGCAGTGACTTTTCATTCTTGATATCAGTTAGCACACCTTTGCTATCAAAGGTAAGTGTCAGGGTTTCCTGAGTTACTTTTCCATGGCCTAGTTGTTGGCGGAATACGTAATACCAAGTTTGACTCCCAAATGGATCAGTCAGCATTGGTGTTCCCAAAGTGTAAGAGACTTGCTGCTGAGTCATTCCTTTCTGGATTTTTGATACCGCAGCCGGCGTAAGGTAGTTCCCTTGATTAATATCAGGACGATAAACAACTCGCTCAAACATGGAGCAACCCGCAGTCAGCATAACAAGTGATACAGTAGCGGCAGTCAATAATTTACAGCGCATAGTAATTACATTCCTTTAGGAGTTAGGCCGTCGATAATAATAAACAATGAAGAGATTGAAAACCTCTACGCATTTACCTATGACTGCAATTATACAAGAAAGTTGTATTAATTTATGCCGCTAGCAGCTCTTTTGCGTTAGCCAGAGTATTTTTTGTAACTTCACTTCCCGCCAGAAGCCGCGCCAGTTCTTGGAGTCGTGCTTTTTTATCCAATAATTGCATTTGGGTTTCTGTTTCTTCCCCATCTGTTTGCTTGCTGACATAAAAGTGCTGATGTCCACATCCTGCGACTTGAGGTAAGTGGGTGACGCACATAACTTGGGTCGATTCCCCCAATTCACGCAACAAGCGCCCAACGATCGCAGCTGTTGGGCCGCTGATGCCTACATCAACTTCATCGAAAATGAGCGCAGGTGTTTCCATTTTTTTCGCTGTAATGACTTGAATCGCCAGTGCAATACGGGAAAGTTCACCACCTGATGCCACTTTTGCCAGCGGTTGGTGAGGCTGGCCGGGGTTGGTTGTTACATTGAACTCGACTTTGCTGGCTCCGTCGATATTTAAATGTTCCGGTTCAAAAGTAATATCAATGGTGAAGCGACCATGAGGCATAGAAAGCTGGTGCATGCTGTTTGTTATCAACTGGCTCAATTCTACGGCATATTTCTGGCGAATATGGTGCAATTTTTCCGCCACCGTCAGGGCTTTTTGATAGTGGAGGCTGACAAGTTCACTCAGGTGGGCGCAATCATCTTCCTGCTGGGATAATTGATGCTGTTCTTCCAACAACTGTTGATGTAATGCAGGCAACTCTTCTGGTGTAACATGATGCTTACGAGCCATGTTGATTTGCTGGGAGATTTTCTGTTCCAGTTCAAATAAACGATTAGGATCTAGCTCCAGTTGGTCGCTGTAATGGCGTAACTCGTCACTAGCTTCATTGATTTGAATCGCAGCTTCTTCCAGCATGTTAAGCAGGCCACTGAGCTTATGATCCATGCTGGCAAGCTCAGTCAGTTCACTTCGTGCATAGCTGAGAAGGCTGGTAATATTCTGTTCGTCGTTATCACTTAAAAGCTGGAGAATGTTTTGGCTGACGGACAAGAATTGCCCACAGTTTGCCAGCCTCTTGTATTCGTTGTCCTGTTCTTGATAATCACCTGATTGCGGTGACAGTTCGTTCAGTTCTTTCAGGTGATATTCCAACAATTGCTGACGTGAGCGACGCTCAAGCGCTTGTTGTTGAAATTGGGAGAAAGCCTGACAGCTTTGACGCCATTGTTGGTAAGCCAGCTTCATTTCATGCTGAAGTTCAAAATCGCTCGTATAAATATCCAGTAAGCGCCTTTGATGGCGATTTTCTAACAACAATTGATGGGCATGTTGGCCGTGGATTTGGATCAGATGTGAACCCAATTCACGTAATTGAGAAAGAGGCACGGCAGTGCCATTGATAAAACCGCGAGAGCGCCCATCTGCGGTGATTGTACGACGCAGCAGGCACTCATTATCATCATCAAAGCTTCCATCAAGCTGGTGGTTTACAAGCCATTTGCGGGCAGAAGGAGCATCAGTCAGTGAAAAACGAGCACAAAGATCGGTGCGTGGAGCACCTGGACGAACCATGTTGGCTTCGCCGCGATTGCCAAGACATAAACCTAACGCATCAATCGCGATGGATTTACCGGCTCCGGTTTCACCTGTAATTGCTGTCATTCCTGAGCGGAAATCGATTTCAAGTTCACGAACGATAGCAAAATTACTGATGGTCAATTGAGTCAGCATCGTGCTCCTCCTTCTTTTTGCTGTATATAAAAACCGCCACTATATAAGAACACGTTCCTGTGCATAAAAACATGTCTGTGCTTCCATACAGTATAAACTGGTTTTTTATACAGTAAAGTAGGGCAGCTTCGTTTTTAAAACATTTTTTTCGACCAACCCAATTTTGTGCTCAGTGTATTGAAGTAGTTGTAATCTTTTGGATGAATTAAGTGCAGATTATAGTCACTACGTTTGATGATCACTTCTTCACCATCTTGGATTGGCAGGACTATCTGGCTGTCACAACTGACTTCGTAGTCACTGTTATTTTGGGCAAACTTCAGGCGAATGCTGCTTTCACTGCTGATAACAAGAGGACGTGCTGAGAGAGTATGCGGAAACATCGGTACCAGCACGATCGCATTCAAGTTCGGGGTTAATATCGGCCCGCCAGCAGATAATGAATAGGCTGTGGAGCCAGTAGGTGTTGCTATGATCAAACCATCTGAACGTTGTGAAAAAGCAAAGCGATCATCAATATACACTTCAAACTCAATCATATGGGCAACTTTCCCTGGATGTAGTACGACTTCATTTAATGCCGTGCTACGTCGGGATTTATATCCTGTTTTTGTAACTTGTGCTTCAAGCAGAAAACGTTTTTCATCTCGATATTCGCCATCCAGAACTTCGGATAGCTGTTGTAAAGCATTATCAGGATCTAAATCTGTTAGAAAGCCTAAATTACCTCGGTTGATGCCAATGACTTTGATGTCATAACGTGATAATACTCTGGCTGCACCGAGCATATTGCCATCACCACCGACAACAATCACAAGATCGGCAGTTTTACCGATTTCTGTCAACCCTCCAACCTGAGCGTCTTTTAAACCAATGTCTTTTGCGACCTGTCTATCCACAATGACGCAATAGCCTTTAGATACCAGCCAGTGATACAGCATTTCATGGGTGGCCAGCGCTTCAGGGTGACGTGGACGGCCGACAATACCGATGCATTTGAATTCATTATTCATTGCTGTTATTTCCTTCAGCATATGGTTTTGCCCTCACAATATGATGTGTTCCCTTGAATCCCGCGTTTTGATCCCCATAATAAGCGAGAATGGCGAAGATAATACAAAATACGCGGAGATATTCATGAGTAGTAAAGACCAAAAAGCACCTGACGAGCAAGTCTCAGAAAATACAGAAAATGTATTAGAGCAACAAATGAATGCAGAACAGGCAGACGCGCCAGAGACTGAAAACATTGTTGACCCGCGTGTTGCTGAGTTGGAAGAACAACTGAAGCAGGCTCAGGTTAACGAGCGTGATGCGATGTTGCGTGCGCGTGCTGAAGTGGAAAACATTCGTCGTCGTACTGAGCTGGATGTAGAAAAGGCACATAAATTTGCATTGGAAAAATTTGCTAATGAACTTCTGCCAGTTATCGACAATCTGGAACGTGCATTAGAAGCGGTTGATCGCACTAATGAAACGCTGCTGTCAATGGTTGAAGGAATTGAACTGACTCTGAAATCTTTTATTGATGCAGTGGGTAAGTTTGGTGTTGAAGTAGTCGGTGACACCAATGTACCTTTCAATCCAGAAGTGCATCAGGCGATGACCATGATGGAATCTGATCAGCATGAACCTAATCAAGTTATGTTGGTGATGCAGAAAGGCTATACCTTGAATGGTCGTTTGCTGCGTCCTGCAATGGTTGCCGTTTCTAAATAAAATCACAGTATCCTTGTGATGTAATGCCGCCACTTATAAGGCGGCATTTTTGTAAGTAGAAATTAGTTATTGAGATAATGCTATTAAGATAATGTTATTGGGGCAATAGAGGCGTCCAATCTATCGGAGACAACCCTTGAGTTTCCAACAGCGTATTGGCCTGTGAAAAATGTTTACAGCCTAAAAATCCACGATGAGCAGACAAAGGGGAAGGATGCGGTGCTTTTAATACATGATGGCGCTGGGTATCAATAAAACGACCTTTTTTCTGGGCATGAGACCCCCAAAGCAAGAAAATAACTCCGCTGCGATGTTCATTGATTGCTGCAATAACTTTGTCAGTAAATGTTTCCCATCCCAAATTAGCGTGGGAATGTGCGTTACCGCGCTCAACGGTTAGCACGGTATTGAGCAACAATACCCCCTGTTTTGCCCAGCTGATCAAACAACCGTGATTGGGGCGAGTAAATCCAGCAATGTCTGATTCCAGTTCTTTGTACATATTAACAAGAGAAGGGGGTGCAGGAATGCCCGGTTGTACAGAGAAAGCCAGACCGTGGGCTTGATTCGGTCCGTGGTAAGGATCTTGTCCCAAAATCACCACTTTTACATCAGCTAATTCGGTATAGCGGAATGCGTTGAAAACATCTTGCTGAGGCGGATAAATAGTTTTTCCAGCCTGACGTTCGTTGGCAACATAAGACAATGTATCAACAAAATAAGGCTGCTTTTTTTCATTGCCGATGACATCGTGCCATGTGAGAGGTGTGGATGGTGCGGACATAGCCAATCCCTTTCTAGATGATTATCAGATAAGTCTAAGCTTACCGATTCCCTAGGAATAGGGAAACCCTCTGAACTCAATCCGTACTTAACGCCTAGAATGAAAATCTGTTTTTATAAGTTTTTTTGAAAAAACACAAAAAAATATTATCACATCCTTATATAAAAGACGATTAAAAACAAATGGTTATGTATTTATTGTTAATAACCTTACAAAGTTAGTTGATTTCTATCAAAGAATATTCTCATTTGTGCTGGTATACAGGAAATTAAGAACGATGGTTGATTAAATAATGGTTTGACTAAATAACCAAGATGAAGTTGGAGGTATAAATGATTACTGGGATTCAAATTACCCAATCTGACAATGCTGCATTGATGAATTCTTTTTGGCTGTTGGATGATGAAAAAAATGAAGCGCGTTGTATCTGTACCAAAGCGGATTACGATGAAGGCCAGATTGTTGCCAAAGAGGAATTGGGGCAGTTTGAATATCGTGAGATTCAGCTGGAAGTCAAACCAACGGTGCGTGTTGAAGGTGGGCAACATCTGAATGTTAATGTCTTGCGTCGTGAAACCTTGGAAGACGCGGTAAAACATCCCGAGAAATACCCTCAGCTCACTATTCGTGTATCTGGTTATGCTGTACGTTTTAACTCATTGACCCCAGAACAGCAGCGTGATGTTATTGCGCGTACTTTTACAGAAAGCCTGTAACTTTTATATCAAGTAAAAAGCGTATCAAGTAAAAAGCGTATCAAGTAAAAAGCGTATCAAGCAAAAAGTTTAAAGGGAGAATTAATACTCCCTTTTTTAATATGGAATTATGTTTTGTTAATTAAAAATTAAATTTGTTCTTAATTTGTTAAATATTCTGCCGATAGAGAATTTGGGTTTTTTAAACTATTCCAAACCTGAATAATCTGTAGGAGAATTTTATGGCCTTATCAATTAACACCAGTTTTCTCAGCGAATTAGGGACTTACCCATTACAAGGGAATTCTCTGCAACCTCAAACTAATTCTCCAGTCCGGTCACCACCAGACAAAGCTGATCACATTTCTTCTTCAAGCATTTCACTTTCAGAAAACACTAAACAGGCTAATGCGCTCTATCAATCACTGATTAATAATTTAAATTCGAGTGCAATGGCGGCACCCGGATTGAAAGCCAATGATATTGCTGGAAAACATTCTCAACTGATCGATTATTCTCTGACACTGGTCACCCGTGATGTTTATCGGGAGACCAGTTTAGGGATTGGCGGTTATGTGCGTCTGTCTGATGATGATTTATCGAAAGTAGGTATTGACCCTGAAACGTTGAATGATTATTCAACAGGGTTTCAAGCCGGGGTATACCAAAATAATGGGTTATATATTGTTTCTTTCACAGGTTCGAATGAATTAAAAGATTTCATGGTAAGCATTCGTCAGGGGCTTGGCTATGATGAAAAACAATATAATCAAGCGTTGGAACTAGCACATAAGGCATTAAAAATCTTCGGGGAAAATGTCATTTTCACGGGGCATTCATTGGGAGGCGGATTGGCAACAGTGGCTGCATTAGCAACAGGGAAGCCTGCTGTTATTTATAATGCGGCTGGTGTTTCAGATGAGACATTGAAACGTATGGGGGTATCACCTGAAGTTGCGCATGAATTGGCAGATAATGGTTTGATACGGCACTATGCCGTCCAGCACGATTGGTTGAATATCTTGCAGAAGAAATTGCCCGTCCCTCAACCGATGGGAAATACCATAGAACTCGAATATGAATATGAACTGGATAGCATCTGGGATGTTTTACCTCATCGATATGGATTGCATTCATTTAAGGCTCACTTTTTGGAAGCTGTTCTGGAATTAATGACAGACCAAAAGCCTTGGTTGAATAATCACGATACTATGCTGGCGTCAGCCGATAGTGCCGATGAAAATGAAGAGGATGGTGAGAATATAATTTCCTTGCGATCATTGGCAATGAGTATGGGTGATTCTGCAATTAGGGAGCAATTTGAAGCGGTTTATCAGTAAATTGCATCACAGCAGCATGAGCAGAATTACACTGTATGATGTTTTGAATGTGTTATTTTAAAGTAAATCATGAATGAATTGGAGGCGAAGCCATTGAATGACTTCGCCCATATTCTATTCTGACAATTAATCGTTAGTGGATTCAGTGACTTCTGGCTTGGAATTCCCTGAAGGAGTACGGCGTTTACCGATATTTTTACTGTCGCGATGACGAACTTTCACGCGGCTGTTCTTGCTCTTTGTATCTTCTGTTTTTTTCTTCTCTTTGCGTTTTGCCAACACTTTTTTGGATGGCTTATAGCTTTTTTTCTCACTTGGCGCTTTGGTTTGCGGACGAAGTTCATCAACGACCCGCATTTTCAAAGGTTCTTTGAGATAACGGCTGATTTTGCCCAAAAGAGGATAGTCGTGTGCCTCAATCAGAGCAATGGCTGTTCCCTTGCGGCCTGCACGAGCAGTACGGCCAATCCGGTGCAGGTAAACATCTGCGGTACGGGGTAAATCAAAGTTAAAAACGTGGCTGACGTTTTCGATATCCAATCCACGGGAAGCAACATCGGTTGCGACCAGAATGTTGACTTTGCCATCATTCAGGCGTTTCACGGCATCTGTACGCTTGGCTTGTACCATTTCGCCCTCAAGGAAACTAGCCTGAATACCTGCTTGACTCAGCCAATCAACAAGTTCACGTACACGTTCTCGTTTGCGTACGAAAACAATCGATTTGGTAACGTCAGGTTGCTGGAGAAGCTGACACAGCAAAGCTGTTTTATGCTCTAACGTATCAGCACGATAATAAAATTGCTGAATTTTTTTACGTTCACGACGAGAAGGTTCAGCATCGATTTCAACAGGATCAGTTAACAGACGCTCGGCAAAATCACGGATGGATTCGCCTTCCAGGGTTGCAGAGAATAATAATGTTTGTTTGCGCCAGCGAGTTTCACCCGCAATAGTTTCGACATCATTGGCGAATCCCATATCCAGCATACGGTCAGCTTCATCAAGGATCAGTGTTTCCACTGCACGGCAGTCGAAATTTTCTTCTTTGATGTATTGCAGCAAACGCCCTGTCGTTGCGACAACAATATCCTGATTCTCACTGAATACTTCCGCGTGATTCATATAGGCAACACCACCCGTTATTGTGGCAATGTCCAAGTGTGTGTGTGCCGCAAATTCTTTTGCTTGCTCTGCAACTTGCATTGCCAACTCACGGGTTGGAGTCAAAATCAGGATACGTGGAGGCCCCGATTTTTTGCGGGGGAAATCCAGTAAATGTTGTAGTGCCGGCAATAGATAAGCGGCGGTTTTACCTGTGCCGGTTGGCGCTGAGCCTAGTACATCGCGTCCATCCATAGCAGCAGGAATGGCAGCCTCTTGAATGGCAGTCGGGCGTTCGTAGCCTTTTTCATTCAGTGCATCAAGCAGGGATTCATCAAGTTCGAATTCGGAAAAATTTGTTGCAGTCATCATATACCTCTGTTTGGGCCGCCGATTATAAACAGGTTGGGCGCATTCTTCATCCTATAAAAACATCCGATGAGCAGGTTGCTTTTATCCTTCGGCCATAAGATTTATGCTATGACAAATTTTAATTTCAGCAGATATATGTTATGGCATCGATACAGAAACCCGCTTTTCGCCGTGGTGGTTTTACATTTAAACAGTTTTTTGTTGGACATGATAAATGTGCGATGAAAGTCGGGACGGATGGTGTATTGTTGGGAGCCTGGGCGCCAGTATATAACAGGAAAAGATGTCTGGATATCGGATGTGGCAGCGGTTTGATTGCCTTGATGGTAGCTCAGCGTACAAAAGGAGATATCATTATCGATGCGGTGGAACTGGATGTTCTTGCTGCAACGCAGGCAGTTGATAATATGCAGCAATCACCGTGGCCTTCCCGAATTACAGTACATCAGCAGGATATTCATGATTTCATGCGACGGCATGTGCAACAAAATGAGTTAGCACAAAATGAATTACGTGAAATGAGCTCCCAATACGATTTGATTGTTAGCAATCCACCCTATTTTGAGCCTGCTATTGCATGTCGAAACGAAGCACGCAATCAGGCCCGCTATACATCATCATTGACACATCAGGGATTATTGGAATGTGTGCAAGCATTGATTACACCGACAGGGTTATTTTGTCTGGTACTGCCTTATGAGATTGGTGAGCAATTTGAAAACATGGCGTCAGATTTGGGATGGTTTACCCATTTCCGAGTTAATGTTCGTGATAGGCAGGATAAGCCATTGCATCGCCTATTGCTGGGGTTATCCCTGCAAGAACAGGAAGTGCAAGTGAGTGAATTAACTATTCGCTCCTTGGATGGCGCATATTCAGACGAATTCCGTCAGTTAATAACAGATTTTTATCTTTATTATTGATAATGTTAGCACTATTGAGATGATGAATCGGATTTTTCGGTACAATAGAATAAGGATTTTCTTTTTCTCAGATTAAAATCACGTACCCTGTTGAAATAGAGACTATGATTTGTACTAGGTATCCAATAGATTCCAGTAGATTGTATATCTCATATTGTATGTTTCATATTGTGCACTTCGTATTGTGTACTTCAACGCGACGTTGAGTAAATATCATGAAAAATTATTTCATTTATAATCAGTGGCATACAGTAAATGCAATACGAGAATAACAGGTGGTTGTAATATAAAATTACAACTAAAGTTGAACTTCACAGTGAACTGATACTCAAAGCCATGCTTGTTCGGGAAATCAGAACATCATATTGGTTTATTTTAAGTATAAATGTGGAGTTTTACCTCAGGAGAGTGAACCTCGGATGAGCGAGCAGTTAACGGATCAAATGCTGATTGAACAGGTCCAGAAGGGTGACCAAAAAGCATTTAATTTGCTGGTGATGAGATATCAGCACAAAGTAGCGAGCCTGATTGCTCGTTACGTACCTCAAGGCGATGTACCTGATGTCGCTCAAGAGGTTTTCATTAAGACCTATCGGGCACTCCCTTCTTTCCGGGGAGAGAGTGCTTTTTATACATGGCTGTACCGTATTGCCGTTAACACTGCGAAAAATTATTTAGTTGCTCAGGGACGTCGCCCACCATCCAATGATCTGGATGCCAACGACGCAGAAAATTATGATACATCAAGTTCATTAAAAGAAATTTCGAACCCTGAGAACTTAATGTTGTCTGAAGAATTAAAGGAAGTGGTTTTCCGCACTATTGAATCGCTCCCGGAAGATTTGAGGATAGCGATTACATTGAGGGAGTTGGATGGGTTGAGCTATGAAGAAATAGCCGACATCATGGAATGCCCTGTAGGCACTGTACGTTCACGAATTTTCCGGGCAAGGGAAGCCATTGATAATAAAGTTCAACCACTGATCCAACAGTAGTGGGACAAAACAATATTTAAGGGTACTTTGGCATGCAAAGAGAGAAACTTTCCGCATTAATGGATGGAGAAGCTCTTGATAGTGAAGCAGTTCATTTGGTCTCTGAAGATGCGATCATGCAGAAACAGTGGGAAAGATATCATCTTGTACGTGATGTGCTGCGCGGTGATGTGGGGGATGTATTACATTTGGATATTGCGAGTCGAGTAGCGTTGGCTCTTGAAAAAGAACCCGTTCACATTAATCCAGCGGCTGTTCCTGAATCTCAGCCAAAGCCCGAAACATGGGCGAACATGCCATTCTGGAACAAAATCCGCACATGGAAGAGCCAAATTACACAAATTGGTGTTGCTGCTTGTGTATCCCTGAGCGTGATTATCGGCGTCCAGCACTATAATAACGATAGTCGTTCTGAAACAGAGAACCAATTTGAGGCACCGGCTTTTAATACATTGCCTGTGATGGGTACAACTTCAACAGTTGGTTTAGCAACTCCAGCCGAAGAAGAAACTTTCGGTAGTGATTTGAATATGCAAGTGCGTGAAAGTAATAAACGAATTGATGCGATGTTGCAACAATATGAACTCGACCGCCGCATTCACTTTGAAAAAAATCGTGATGTCACACAGGCTAATCAGCCTCTTGGAGAGCAAGTATCACCACAATCACAGCAATAGTTAACAGTGATAATTAGTTAACAGTGATAGTTAGTTAACAGTGATAGTTCACAATAAATAGTCCACAACAATGGTTCACGATAACAGTAATGAAACGTATTTGGCTTTTCGTTTTTTTATTATCAAGTAGCCTGATTAATCCTCTAAGAGCCTCAGCGCAGCAAAGCAGCGCTGAGGCTTTGTTGCAGGATATGAGTAAGGCAGTACAGACGCTGGATTATGAGCTTGGTTTCATCAACTTGGAGCGGCGATTCCTCGTACCCTTGCGCTACCGTCATGCCATTATTGACGGGCAGGCTATTGCCCAAATCATACAAATGGATGGTTCACGTAGGGAAATTATCCAGCGTGGTAATCAAATCAGTTATTACGAGCCGGGGCTGGATTCATTTAGTATCCGTGGCACTCATATTGTTGACTATCTTCCACCGATTATCTTCGCTGATTTTGCACAATTGCAGAAATTTTATCGCTTCATTGATGCGGGAAGTACGCACGTTGGTGACCATCCCGTGAGTTTTGTACGCATCATCTCGAAAGATGAATCCCGCTATAACTATAATCTTCTGATTGATGATAAAAATCACCTTCCCCTGCTGATAGACCTATTGGATAGGGATAATACAACAGTCATCGAGCAATTCCGTGTTGTGTCATCAGCCGTGAATGACCATATTAAAACGGAGTTAAGCGCGATTACAGATTTGAAATTACCTCCTATGTTACTTATCCCACCTTCTGATAAGTTGACGTTTAATTGGCTGGTTGGAGGAATGCCTGATGGCTTCAAAGAAATTTTTCGTAACAGCCGGAAGCTATCAGAGACAGAATGGTTACAATCCATCATGTATAGTGATGGATTGTTTAATTTTTCTGTAAATGTCATGAATTCAAATAAAAAGGTGGTTGATAAACAACTATTTCGACAAGGCAGGAGAACGGTTTATACTCTGGCCAGAGGTAAAAATAGTATAACCGTCATTGGTGAACTGCCTTTCGCAACAGCCGAAAAAATTGCAGCAAACGTGACGTTTACAGGAGAAAACTGATGGTTAAAGAATGGGCAACTGTTGTCCGTTGGCAAAAAGGCCGTGCATTATTACGCTACGGTTCATCTTCAGGTTGCGGCAGTTGTCAGGCTAAAGCAGCCTGTGGCTCTTATTTACTGGAGAAAATAGGGCCAGAAAGCATCCATCAGTTAGAACTGGAGATCCCTCAACCACTTCAACCGGGTCAGAAAGTTGAAGTCGGTATTCCTGAAAGCAGCCTGCTGCGTTCAGCCATGTTGGTTTATCTGACACCGTTATTGGGACTGTTTTTGGGAGCCGCTCTTTTCCAATTTTGGACGACTGATCAATTATGGATATGTTTAGGAGGAATGGGCGGTGGGGTCACTGGTTTTTCCATTGCTCGCAAGATTGCTGCGTATTGGGATAATCTGCAAACGTACCAGCCTGTAGTGTTGCAAATTGGTTTACCTCCTGATGCGGTTAAGGTGCTACAGCAAGAATAATCTGTTTTACCATACGTGTTTCAACTTTATTTATCATACTGAAAACTACTGGGTCATACTGAAAACCACAGGCATGACTAGGTTTTCACTGGTTTGGCATGTAGAATACGGCTCCTCAGGCCAGTGGCCGAACCAATAAATTGTCGCTTTATGTCCATCAGTGTGTCCATAGGCGAATGATTCAGAAATATTAAGGCAAAAAAGATTAAATAATGAAGCAAATACGAAATTTCTCCATTATCGCCCACATTGACCACGGTAAGTCCACGCTATCTGACCGGATTATTCAAATCTGTGGGGGGCTGTCCGATCGCGAAATGGCAGCACAAGTACTGGATTCAATGGATCTTGAACGTGAACGTGGAATCACGATCAAGGCACAAAGTGTAACTCTTGATTACAAGGCAAATGACGGGCAAGTCTATCAATTAAACTTTATCGATACGCCCGGGCATGTTGACTTCTCTTATGAAGTTTCCCGTTCACTGGCTGCTTGTGAAGGTGCATTGTTGGTTGTTGATGCGGGTCAGGGTGTTGAAGCTCAAACATTGGCTAACTGTTATACCGCCATCGAAATGGATCTGGAAGTGGTTCCAGTTCTGAACAAAATTGACCTCCCTGCTGCTGAACCAGAGCGTGTTGCTGAAGAAATCGAAGATATTGTTGGTATTGATGCAACAGATGCTGTTCGTTGTTCTGCAAAAACAGGTATAGGTGTACAAGACGTTATTGAGCGTCTGGTGAAAGAGATACCCTCACCAGAGGGCGATCCTGATGCACCATTGCAGGCTCTGATTATTGACTCATGGTTTGATAATTACCTTGGCGTTGTTTCACTTGTCCGCATTAAAAACGGTACTTTGCGTAAAGGTGATAAAGTCAAAGTAATGAGCACAGGGCAGGTATATAACGCTGACCGTCTGGGTATCTTCACACCGAAACGCATTGATCGTGATGTATTGAATTGTGGTGAAGTAGGTTGGTTGGTCTGTGCCATCAAAGATATTCTGGGGGCACCAGTTGGGGATACATTGACAACTGCCCGCCATCCTGCGGAAAAATCACTTCCTGGTTTTAAAAAGGTTAAACCGCAAGTTTATGCGGGGCTGTTCCCAATTAGTTCTGATGATTATGAAGCATTCCGTGATGCATTGGGTAAATTGAGCTTAAATGATGCTTCATTATTCTATGAACCAGAAAGCTCTACCGCATTGGGTTTTGGTTTCCGCTGTGGTTTCCTCGGATTGCTGCATATGGAAATCATTCAGGAACGTTTGGAACGTGAATATGATCTTGATTTGATCACAACGGCTCCAACAGTTGTTTATGAAGTTGAGACAACCAGTGGTGATATTATCTATGTTGATAGTCCATCCAAGTTGCCAGCATTAAATAATATTGGGGAACTGCGTGAACCGATTGCAGAATGTCATATGTTATTGCCGAAAGAATATCTTGGTAATGTCATTACACTCTGCGTGGAAAAACGTGGTATGCAGACCAATATGGTTTATCACGGCAATCAGGTTGCACTGACTTATGAAATCCCAATGGCTGAAGTTGTTCTGGATTTCTTTGACCGCTTGAAATCAACATCTCGTGGTTATGCATCTCTGGATTATAATTTTATCCGCTTCCAAAGTTCAGACATGGTTCGCGTGGATGTTTTGATTAACGGTGAGCGCGTTGATGCTCTGGCTTTGATTACTCACCGTGACAATTCTCAATATCGTGGACGTGAGCTGGTGGAGAAAATGAAAGAACTGATTCCACGCCAGCAATTTGACATTGCAATTCAGGCTGCCATAGGAACTCACATTATTGCGCGTTCTACCATTAAGCAGTTACGTAAAAACGTACTGGCGAAATGTTATGGTGGTGACGTCAGTCGTAAGAAAAAGCTATTGCAGAAACAGAAAGAAGGTAAAAAACGCATGAAGCAGGTCGGAAATGTTGAACTGCCTCAAGAAGCTTTCTTAGCGATTCTGCATGTTGGCAAAGATAATTAACGAGGTCGTAAGGAGCTTAAATGGCTAACACTTTTGCCTTGGTATTAACGTTAGCAACGTTAATCACCGGTATTCTCTGGTGCCTGGAGCGATTCAAGTTCGCTCCTGAACGTAAGAAAAAGCTTGCCCACATTCAGGCACAGGCGGCAGGCGCAGAAGGTCAGGAAGTTTTGGCTAAAGAGCTTAACAAACCTTCATGGGTTGAAACACTTGCATCTGTCTTTCCAGTGTTAGCCATTGTGTTGGTTCTGCGTTCTTTTGTTTATGAGCCTTTTCAGATCCCTTCTGGTTCAATGATGCCGACATTGTTGATCGGGGATTTTATTCTGGTTGAAAAATTTGCCTATGGTTTAAAAGACCCGCTTACGCAAACAACCTTAATAAAAACCGGTGAGCCTAAGCGTGGAGATGTTGCTGTTTTCAAATATCCGAAAAACCCAAGCATAGATTTTGTAAAACGAATCATTGGCTTGCCCGGAGATAAGATCGTTTACGATTACAGTAAAAAAGAGCTTCAGATTTACCCGGGCTGTGGTTGGAATGCGGAATGCAAGGGGGATTTACCTGTTACTTATAAGAACACATTCCCAAGTGAATGGACGATAAAAGAAGATGTGACGTCAGAAGGGATTCGTATAAGTGGAGTTTATCAAATTCCCGTTAATGATCCATTAGGGCCGAATACTCTCCGTCAGAATGAAAGAAAAGAAAATTTAGGTAATGTGTCACACCATATTTTGACCATTCCTGAAATTCAACGCATCCCTGGCTTCCGCCAAGATGGCTTGTCAGTTGGTACTTGGGTCGTTCCCAAAGGCCAATATTTCGCGATGGGCGACAACCGTGACAATAGTGACGATAGCCGTTCATGGGGATTTGTCCCGGAGAAAAATCTGGTAGGTCGTGCAACCGCCATCTGGATGAGTTTCGAAAAACAGGAAGGCAAGTGGCCTACTGGCGTGCGCTTTAGTCGAATTGGTGGAATTCACTAATATTTATATATTAGCGCAGCATTAATTTATCTCACAGTGTAGAATATTCTTTCAAACGAGATGACTGGTTCCCAAGATGATGAATGTCTTTGGGAGCCAGTGCAAACGCAACAGTTTTGTAAGGTTTGCCGCAAGGTGAATATTGCTAGATAGGTCTAGCCTCACAGGTCTGTTGCGTGTGCTTTTATTTGATGAATTCTAACTGAATTGGTAGCACATGAACTCCATAATAACGAATCGGTTACAACATAAGCTAGGATATACCTTTAAACAGCACGATTTGTTGCTTCAAGCGTTGACTCACCGCAGCGCCAGCAGTAAGCATAATGAACGTCTGGAATTTCTTGGTGACTCAATCCTGAGTTTTGTCATTGCCAATGCGCTTTACCATCGTTTCCCCCGTGTTGATGAAGGGGATATGAGCCGTATGCGAGCAACATTGGTGCGTGGCAATACATTGGCGGAATTGGCCAGAGAGTTTGAATTAGGTGAATGCCTGCGGCTGGGGCCGGGTGAGTTAAAAAGTGGGGGGCATCGTCGCGAATCCATTTTGGCGGATAGCATTGAAGCCTTAATTGGCGCTATTTTTCTTGATAGCGATATTCAGACCATCGAAAAGATTATCCTGAATTGGTATGAAACTCGTTTGAATGAAATTAGCCCGGGCGATAAGCAAAAAGATCCTAAAACACGTTTACAGGAATATTTGCAAGGGCGTCATTTGCCATTGCCTACATATCTGGTTGTTCAAGTTCGTGGGGAAGCACACGATCAGGAATTTACAATTCACTGTCAGGTCAGTGGATTTGAACAGCCGGTCAGAGGAGTCGGTTCCAGTCGCCGCAAGGCAGAACAGGCGGCTGCGGAACAAGCATTAAAACAACTGGAGCTTGAATGAGCGAAGAAAAAAACTATTGCGGATTTGTTGCAATAGTCGGTCGGCCCAACGTCGGTAAATCAACTTTACTGAATCAGTTATTGGGTCAGAAAGTATCTATCACTTCCCGTAAACCTCAAACGACGCGACATCGCATCATGGGGATTCATACGGAAGGAGCTTACCAAACCATCTATGTTGATACACCGGGTCTTCATATTGAAGAAAAGCGTGCAATCAACCGATTGATGAACCGTGCGGCGAGCAGCTCTATTGGTGATGTAGAACTGGTTATTTTTGTTGTGGAAGGTACGCACTGGACACCTGATGATGAAATGGTGGTGAACAAGTTGCGCCATTTACGTTGCCCTGTCTTACTGGCTATTAACAAAGTGGACAATGTGACAGATAAAACTATTCTTCTGCCACATATCGGTTTTCTCAGCCAGCAGATGAATTTTATCGATGTTGTGCCGGTTAGTGCGGAAAAAGGCATGAATGTTGATACTATTGCCAAATTAGTGCGTGACCATATACCACAGGCAGAGCATCATTTCCCTGAAGATTACATCACCGATCGTTCACAGCGTTTTATGGCATCAGAAATCATCCGTGAAAAACTGATGCGTTTTTTGGGTGATGAACTCCCATATTCTGTGACAGTCGAAATTGAGCAATTTGTTGTCAATGAACGGGGTGGTTATACGATCCACGGTTTGATTCTGGTTGAGCGTGATGGCCAGAAAAAAATGGTGATTGGTAATAAAGGCAGCAAAATCAAGACGATTGGCACAGAAGCCCGTCAAGATATGGAAAAGCTGTTTGATATGAAAGTCCACTTAGAATTGTGGGTAAAAGTGAAAGCTGGTTGGGCTGATGATGAACGGGCGCTTCGCAGCCTCGGTTACATCGACGACTTATAAGGCTAATATGTGGACGGCTGGCAGAGAGCCTTTGTGCTTCATGGGCGCCCTTACAGTGAGACCAGTTTGCTACTGGATATATTTACTGAAAATGAAGGGCGCATACGAGTATTGGCGAAAGGGGCACGCAGCCGTCGCTCCAATCTAAAAGGTTGCTTGCAGCCTTTCACCCCGCTGCTCATTCGTTGGAGTGGGCGGGGGGAAATCAAGACATTAAGAGATGCAGAGCCTATTTCATTGGTTCTCCCCTTATCGGGAAGTGTGCTCTACAGCGGTTTGTATGTGAATGAGCTTTTGTCCCGAGTCCTTGAGCAAGGAACGGCATATCCCGCACTTTTTTTTGATTATCTCCAATGTTTACAAATTCTTGCGGCGAGTGAATATACGCCGGAGTATGCATTGCGTCGTTTGGAATTAGCGTTACTAACCAATATGGGATACGGTGTAGATTATCTTCACTGTGCAGGAAGTGGTGAACCTGTAGCGGATACAATGACTTACCGTTATCGTGAAGAAAAAGGGTTTACTGCCAGTTTGGTTGTGGATCACTACAGCTTTACTGGTTATGAACTAAAGGCGTTGGCAATTGGCGAATTTCCTGATCACACGACTTTGAAAGCGGCAAAACGTTTTACTCGCATTGCTTTAAAGCCTTATTTGGGAGGAAAACCGTTAAAAAGCCGTGAACTATTTCGTCAATTCGCACGTAAAAAAACTGATAACCCCAACAAGAAAAATGAAAACTAAAGTAGGCCACTTTTTCATGATGAAGAGTGTAGACTTTACTAAATCTTATGTTATTGCAGGAGCTAAAAATGGCTGAGGTATTGTTAGGTATCAACATTGATCACATTGCAACCTTACGTAATGCCCGTGGGACACAATATCCCGATCCGGTTCAGGCTGCATTTGTTGCAGAGCAGGCGGGAGCTGATGGTATAACGGTTCACCTGCGTGAAGATCGCCGCCATATTACTGACAGAGATGTTCAATTATTAGAAAGAACAATTCAAACCCGTATGAACCTTGAAATGGCGGTAACAGATGAGATGGTGGGGATTGCTTGCCAAATCAAACCTGTTTTCTGTTGTTTAGTACCTGAAAAGCGTCAAGAGGTAACAACCGAAGGGGGATTGGATGTGTTTGGGCAAAAGGAGCACATTGCTGCGGCTGTTAAAACTTTATCAGAAGCGGGAATTTTGGTGTCTTTGTTCATTGATGCGGATCACCAACAAATCGATGCAGCTGTTGAAGTCAGAGCACCATTTATCGAGATTCATACTGGTGCATATGCTGATGCAGAGAATGAGATACAGCAAGAAAAAGAATTTCAGCGTATCAAAGAAGCGGCTACCTACGCGGCCGCTAAGGGCCTAAAAGTCAACGCCGGTCATGGATTGACTTATCACAATGTGCAGCGTATTGCAGCTTTACCTGAAATTTATGAACTAAATATAGGGCACGCCATTATTGGCCGCGCTGTATTCAGTGGTTTGTCTGCCGCTGTTGCAGATATGAAAACTTTGTTGCGGGAAGCGCGCCGTTAATGGCCATTATTGGATTAGGCACAGATATTGTTGAAATATCCCGTATTGAAGAAATTGTCGGGCGTTCAGGCGAACGTCTGGCAAGGCGTGTTCTGAGCGCCGGAGAGTGGCAACAATATCAACAACATAACCAGCCTATCCGTTTTTTGGCGAAGCGCTTCGCAGTTAAGGAAGCGGCAGCCAAAGCGCTTGGAACAGGCATCCGCAATGGATTGGCCTTTAACCAGTTTGAAGTGATTAATGATCCTCTGGGGAAACCCATGTTAAAACTTCATGGAGAGGCTGAAGCGCTGGCTAACAAACTGAATGTCAAATCCATCCATGTCACACTGGCAGATGAACGACGTTATGCTTGTGCGACAGTGATATTGGAAAGTTAAGTTCAGATTTTATCAGCGTGGTGTAGCAGTACAAACTTATCCCATAACTGCTCTTCGGTTTCCTGATGATTAGGATTAAGGATAATGGTATTGGTAATCGGGCAGACAGATTGACAAGTTGGCTTTTCGTAATGTCCGATGCACTCGGTGCAACGATCAGGTTCAATTTCGTAGATCTCTGCGCCCATTGCGATAGCCTGATTAGGGCATTCGGGTTCACACATATCACAATTGATACAGCGTTTGGTAATTAATAGTGCCATTTCAACCTCTTGTATAAATTAAGTCTTCAATCAAAAGACTTAATTTTCTTCCTGATTTGTTGCTCTAGATTGTCCTTTATTATTTCATACAATATATCTTATAAAGATGAATATTTCGCAAAGAAAAGCATTTTACAAAGAAAACTATCTGGGGCGTATGTTAGCACATCTGGGATTTTCACAGCGATTAAGAGTGTCTTTATCTGTTTGATTAGCATCAATGCAATGGACTGCTTTCGGAGTTTTGTGCTCTTTCAGTAGCACTGATGAAGAGTTTTTATTCATAGATCAGAAAGCGATCCAGTTCATTTATCATGGCCTATACTTAAGTATGCTTTATATTCTTTAGAGTAAAAACATGATTGAATACATCGTAAAACATGGTAATGATATCGTGAAAGTCTTGGGATCTATTGGGACTTTTATTGGTATTATCTTATCTATATTAAAGAAACTTTATGCAGACGTAAGTGTTTTTAGAGAGAGAAGAGCAATAAAGTATATTAAGTATCTAAATGAGTATAATGCTTATTTGGATGAACAAAGTAAAAACTATATTAAATACGAAATTGCATCTGAGATAATGTTCGATATCACGAAAATAAAATCTGATAAATTTAGGAGTATCTTTATCAAGCTGAAACAAGATGGATTGAGTTCAGAGTGTATAGATAGCCTCAGGAAATTGAGATCATTTACTGTTTTAAATTCTGGCGTAGTTCAAGTCAATATTGGCTCTTTTTATTATGTTAGTTATTGGTTTGAAAAGATATTTTCAGTATATTTCTTCACATTGGCATTTTCTGTGTTGGTTGTGTTTTTATTAAAAGCAGGTGTCTTGAATAATACGGCTGGGAGTGCTTTGGATTTATTTTTGGTGATTTTAAGTATGATTTTATTTATGGGAATGGGTATCTATCTATTATTATTGAGTCCGTCAAGATATCAAATAAAATGTTTAAATGAAGAATTGGTTAAATGTAAAATTGAAGATATTGCTTGAAAGACGAAGGGTATAAATTTAAAGTCTGTTAGATAATTATCTTAATACTGTGTATCTCTGGAGTTGCTCTGATGAAAGCAAGCTGTTTAACGGAAATTATATTACCCAATAATTATCATATGAGGGACTTTTTAGCCTTTCATCAAAGGGATGAAATGGGCATTTCTGAAACCGTACAACAAAATCAAATTAAAAAAGGGATTATTTGGCATGAAAAACCAGCTCTCTTGACAATTGAAATTGAAAAAAATAGAGCAAAAATACAGCTTGATATTGATGGTGATAAAGTTTGTTCTTCACAACATGAAGCGTTATCGGCTCTGGCTTCACATATGCTTGGTTTGAAACAATCTGTTGAAGTATTCGAATCCGTATATCAAGAACATCCCGTTATTGGAGAGTTGGTTACCAGGCAAGCGGGTTTACGAATTTACCAATCTGCAACACCATTTGAAGCTCTTAGTTGGGCGATTATCGGACAACAAATTAGTTTAAGTGCAGCAATTTCCATTAGGCGGCGTTTTATTCAGGCTGTGGGTATCCCGCACTCTTCAGGATTATTATGCCACCCAAATCATAAGCAGGTGATGCAATGTTCAGAACATGAGCTACGCCAGTGTGGTTTTTCTGTGGCTAAGGCCAATGCTTTATTGAATGTTTGCCAACTCATTGATTCTGGTGTAATGGAGCTAAACATTCCAGAGAGAGAAGATGGAGTGGAGCGATTGACGGATAGCTTGCTTGTCATTAAGGGCATTGGTATGTGGACAATTAATTATGCCCTGCTACGGGGATTCAATTACTTGGATGGCTCATTGCATGGTGATGTTGCCGTAAGGCGTAATCTCCAACATCTGCTCAGGCAGGAAGACAAAGTTAGCGCTGAGCAGGCAGAAAAATGGCTGGCAGATTTCTCTCCCTGGAAGGCGTTGGTCGGGGCGCACTTATGGCGGCAGCAATCCAGTAGTGGATATTGATAACAAAAGGATTTAATACCTTCCAATCCCTCATAAGGCGTTTTTCTTAAAGCTACAAGGCGGCTGGCAAGCGAAAGGACAGAGCGCATGAAATTATTTCTTGATGCTTTTCTTGATGAGATTCAGGCTGAACCAGCAAATTGAGCTGAGCGAGCAATATGAGTATGACCCCGTTATACCTTTCGCCTTTCAAGTTATGGCTTTGTTGGTGCGCTGCAACTCGAAACCGATTGAGTATAATAAGCGGAATTTTCATAAGTAAGAGAATGTGCAGTGACAAAAATAGAGACAGTGACTGAAAATTATAGTGATGAATATTGGATGCGTCGGGCAATGGATTTGGCAATGCAAGCACAAGCAAAAGGCGAGATCCCTGTTGGTGCTGTATTAGTCGCTGATAATAAGGTTATTGCTGAAGGTTTTAATCATCCAATCACAGACCATGATCCTACCGCCCATGCAGAAATCATCGCATTACGGAGAGGCGGAATTCAATCGCAGAATTATCGTCTGCTGAATACGACACTGTATGTCACTTTGGAACCTTGTGTCATGTGCGCAGGAGCGATGGTACACAGCCGAATACAGCGGCTGGTTTATGGTGCCAGCGATATGAAAACGGGAGCTGCGGGATCATTGATTGATATATTGCGTCATCCGGGCATGAATCACCAAATTGAAATTACCGCTGGTGTTCTGGCGGAAGAGTGCTCCGCTATGTTGAGTTCTTTTTTTAAACAACGTAGGGAGCAACATAAGGCATTGAGAAAATTGAAATCCCAACAACAGGGAATGTCATAATTAATTGACAGTTACAGTTTAATTCAATCGCGGTTATAAGATCAGCTATGGCTTAGGTTTTTCAGATTACGCCGGTGTTTTATTCTCCGGCGCTTTTTCGTGAGATTCAGCGTGAGTGCTTTTCAATTTGGCATCCTCCACTTTGTCATTTTCCTCTGTTTTCTCGCGTCTGGCTTTTGCACTAAGGTATCCTTCCAGACTCGCATGATGACGTTTAATATTTTCAACATATAGATAAGCTTCATGACCACGAGCATAACCATTTGCAGTCTTGGGGTAGTATTTTTTATTGCTGAGCAGCAAAAGACGAGTTTTAACATCGACCCAGCTATTTGGATTACCTTTTTGTTCAACAGTTAATTTACGAGCATCAAGGACGTGCCCATATCCTATGTTGTAAGCTGCGAGGGCAAACCAGATACGCTCATCCTCAGGAATGGTTTTTGGCATACGCTCTATCAGATGGTTCAGATAAGCGACTCCTCCCCTTACGCTCTCTTCTGGATCGAGCCGATCGTTGACCCCTACCCATTTTGCTGTCGGACGAGTAAGCATCATCAGACCACGAACGCCAGTGGGTGAAGTCGCCAATGGGTCCCAATGCGATTCTTGCCACGCGATGGCCGCGACTAAATGCCAATCAAGCGCACCTGCGTATTTTTGAAAAATTGGCTGATATATTGGCAAACGTTTATTGATGGCGCGAATCAATGAAATGGTATCTAAATAATTGAATGAACCAACATGGTTGAAATACTTTTCTTGTAACTGCGCGATGGTGTTTTTTTTAGCCAAGTCATTGAAAAAATCAAGCATAGCGGAGTGGAGGCTATAATCGCCATTGCGTTTTAAATACCAAGTCAGGGGACGCTCTACACTGACATCAAAAGCAATGGCCAGATTGGGGTAAATGCGCTGTTGCAAGGCTAAACTGATGGAATCGCTAATTGTATAGTCGATTTTCCCTTCAGAGAGTTGTTCAAGCAATTGTTGTGTATTTTCGTGTGACGTTTCTTCCCAGGTTAACTCAGGATAAGACTTTTCTTTCCACTTTTTCAGTTCGCTGACGTGGGTAGAACCTGCCGTGACGATTAATTTGCCTTTTAAGTCGCTAAACGAGCGTGGGCGTGTTGCCCCCTTACGATAAACCAGTAGTTGTCCGACCGTAGTGTAAGTAGGGCCAGTGCGTGTTTGATCCAGCCTGTCTTTATCATAGATAAGTCCAGCAGCTAAAAAATCGGCTTTATCGTTTTCTAAGTCTTCAAAAAGCTGGTTAATATTAGAACGAAACTTGATGACAAGTTTAACTCCCAGATAATCAGCAAACTGCTTGGCTAGTTCATAGTCGAACCCCGTTAGTTCATTTTTACTGTTAAGAGAGATTAGAGGGGAGCTAATAGTGCTCACTCGTAACTCTCCTCGTGCCAGAATTTTGTTTATTTGCTCCTGCTGTTTATTGGACCAATTGATATTGAGACCAATAATAGCCGCTGAGAGGAGCGCGATAATCACGATAACAAAATAATTTATCTTTACTTTATTCAAATAGTTATCTCTTTCCAGAACGATTGAGCCCCGCGTGAAATGCAAGATGATATCATGGTTAAATTTCCAGTAATCGAGAATTTTGCGTAACAAAATGCGGATGTGCAACCTTATTAAATCAGTTTTGGCACTTCAATGAGTGTATTGTTGGCTTGATAAATAACCACGCAAACGGTTTCGTCGAAAGAAACATTCCTCTATAATGCTTGCAGTTTCCCCTGAGGCGTCAGTCAGGCTTTGCTTCTAAGATGAGAGAACCTATTATTATGGAAATTCTGCGTGGCTCACCTGCTTTATCAGCATTTCGTATCACTAAGCTCCTTTCCCAGTGTCAAGATAACCATCTCCCTGTTACCGAAATTTATGCAGAATATGTGCATTTTGCAGAGGTTAACGCCCCAATTACAGAAGATGAACAAGAGAAATTAAATAAATTATTAAAATATGGTCCCTCTCTGGCCGAACTTGAGCCTAAAGGACAACTAATATTAGTTACGCCTCGTCCGGGCACGATATCTCCTTGGTCATCGAAAGCGACAGAAATTGTTCACAATTGTGGTCTGAGCCAGATTGTCCGTTTAGAACGGGGAATTGCCTATTATATTCTGAGTACCGGAATGGATGCTGGGCAATGGCAAACGTTGTCGGCATTATTGCATGATCGCATGATGGAAAGTGTGTTCACTCAGCTTGAACAGGCTGAAGCCCTATTTTCTCACCAGCAACCTGCGCCGTTGAAACAGATTGATATCCTGCAATCAGGGCGGGCAGCACTGGAAGCGGCAAATATTGAACTGGGATTGGCTCTGGCTGCGGATGAAATGGACTATCTGATGAGCGCTTTTCAGACGTTGGGACGTAATCCAACGGATGTTGAACTCTATATGTTTGCTCAGGCAAATTCTGAACATTGTCGCCACAAAATTTTCAATGCAGATTGGATTATTGATGGCAAGACTCAAACCAAGTCTTTGTTCAAAATGATCAAAAATACATTTGAACAGACGCCGGATTATGTGCTTTCTGCTTATAAAGATAACGCGGCTGTTATGGAAGGTTCTCATGTTGGCCGCTTTTTTCCTGATTCTGCCACTGGAATTTATGATTACCACCAAGAGCCAGCCCATATCTTGATGAAAGTGGAAACCCATAACCATCCAACAGCGATTTCGCCTTGGCCCGGCGCAGCGACGGGTTCAGGTGGTGAAATTCGTGATGAGGGCGCAACTGGGCGAGGAGCCAAACCCAAAGCCGGATTAGTTGGTTTTTCGGTCTCAAACTTGAGAATTCCTGGATTTGAACAGCCATGGGAAGAAGACTTCGGTAAACCTGATCGGATTGTCAGTGCATTGGATATCATGCTGGAAGGCCCACTGGGAGGTGCTGCGTTCAATAATGAATTTGGGCGTCCGGCATTGCTTGGGTATTTCAGAACTTATGAAGAAGAAGTCTATTCCCATAACGGTACAGAATTGCGTGGTTATCACAAACCCATCATGCTGGCAGGGGGAATCGGAAACATCCGTGAAGAGCATGTCCAGAAAGGTGATATCTCGGTCGGTGCACAATTAATTGTGTTGGGCGGGCCAAGCATGAATATCGGTTTGGGCGGAGGTGCGGCATCTTCAATGACGTCCGGTCAATCGGATGCGGACTTGGATTTTGCCTCTGTACAGCGTGATAATGCGGAGATGGAGCGGCGTTGTCAGGAAGTTATTGATAGTTGCTGGCAATTGGGTGATAAAAATCCAATTTTGTTTATCCATGACGTAGGGGCTGGCGGTTTGTCAAATGCCATGCCTGAGTTAGTCAGTGATGGCGGCCGGGGTGGGCGCTTTGAGTTACGCAATATTCTTAATGATGAACCGGGAATGAGCCCATTGCAATTATGGTGCAATGAATCCCAGGAGCGTTATGTCTTGGCTGTAGCACCAGAACAGTTGTCTCTATTTGAAGACATATGCCGTCGTGAACGTGCTCCTTATGCTGTTATTGGGGAGGCAACGGAAGAACGGCACTTACTGCTGAATGACAACCATTTTGATAATCAGCCAATCAATATGCCGTTGGATGTGTTGCTCGGTAAGACGCCGAAGATGCTGAAAAATGCGCAGGTTTTGCAAGCACAGGGGCAAAATTTGGATCGCAGGGACATTGATCTCGCAGAAGCAGTAAAACGCGTCTTGCATTTACCTGCTGTTGCTGAAAAAACATTCCTGATTACGATTGGCGATCGTTCCATAACAGGCATGGTTGCCCGTGATCAAATGGTTGGCCCTTGGCAAATCCCAGTAGCAGATTGTGCTGTTACGACCGCCAGTTTAGACAGCTATTATGGCGAAGCCATGTCAATAGGCGAACGTGCACCCATTGCATTGCTGAATTTTGCAGCATCGGCACGTATGGCGGTGGGTGAAGCACTGACCAATATCGCTTCAGCCTATATTCAGGATCTGAAACGAGTGAAATTGTCAGCGAACTGGATGTCGGCATCAGGCCATGCCGGTGAAGATGCGGGCTTATATGCCGCAGTGAAGGCAGTGGGTGAAGAGTTATGTCCGGCGTTGGGATTGACCATTCCGGTTGGCAAGGACTCGATGTCAATGAAAACACGCTGGAGCCAAAACGGGGAAGTACGTGAAATGACTTCACCACTTTCATTGGTGATCAGTGCGTTTGCTCGGGTAGAAGACGTGCGTCGCACAGTGACACCAGAATTGTCTATTGAAGATGATAATGCGTTGCTGCTGATCGATCTGGGGAAAGGACAAAACGCGCTGGGTGGGACTGCATTGGCGCAAGTTTATCGTCAACTTGGAGATAAAACTGCCGATGTTCGTAGCGTCGAGCAATTGGCTGGTTTCTTTAATGCGATCCAGCATTTGATTTCGGAACAAAAATTGCTGGCTTATCATGACCGTTCGGACGGTGGGTTGCTGGTGACATTGGCTGAAATGGCTTTTGCAGGCCACTGCGGATTGCATATCGATATCAGTGCATTTGATGAAGATATTTTGGCTGCGTTGTTTAATGAAGAATTGGGTGCAGTGATTCAAATTCGTGAGACTGACAGAGAGCAAGTTGAAAATCTGTTGGCAGAGTGTGGTCTGAGTGGATGCGTACATTATCTGGGGAAAGCTCAGGCAGGCGATGATTTCGTTATATCCAGCGACAATATGGAAGTTTATCGTCAGAATCGCAGCACATTGCGCTTGTGGTGGGCAGAAACAACGTGGCAAATGCAGCGTCTGCGTGATAACCCAGAATGTGCGGATCAAGAACATCAAGCAAAACAGGATGTGAATGATCCCGGCCTGAATGTGAAATTATCTTTCGATCCCGCAGAAGATATTGCTGCTTGTTATATTTCGAAACAGGCGCGACCGCGAGTTGCTGTACTGCGTGAACAGGGGGTTAACTCTCACGTTGAGATGGCGGCTGCATTCCATCGAGCTGGCTTTGAGGCTGTGGACGTCCACATGAGTGACTTATTGGATGGGCGTATCACATTAGATCAATTCCAAACATTGGTTGCTTGTGGTGGCTTCTCATATGGGGATGTGCTTGGTGCGGGTGAAGGTTGGGCGAAATCCATTCTGTTTAATTCACGGGTACGTGATGATTTTGCCGGTTTCTTTGCGAGGTCGGATACTTTGACCCTCGGCGTGTGTAACGGTTGTCAGATGATATCTAATCTGCATGACTTGATTCCGGGGACAGAACACTGGCCGCGTTTTGTCCGTAACCGTTCAGAGCGTTATGAAGCCCGCTTTAGTTTGGTTGAAATCGCTAACAGCCCTTCACTATTCTTGAAAGATATGGTGGGTTCTCGCTTGCCGATAGCAGTGGCTCATGGCGAAGGGCAGGTGGAATTTAGAAATAGCCTGAGTTTGATGGAACTTGAAAAACATCAGCAAGTGGCATTGCGGTTTGTGGATAATTACGGTTCAGTGACGGAAAACTATCCAGTAAACCCAAATGGTTCTGTGAACGGAATTACCTCTGTAACCAGCCTTGACGGGAGAGTCACGGTGATGATGCCTCATCCTGAAAGGGTATTCCGTACTGTCAGCAACTCTTGGCATCCTAAAGAATGGGGAGAAGATAGCCCATGGATGCGTATTTTCCGTAATGCACGCAAACAATTAGGCTGAATCCTCTAACTATTTAAATTTTACTTTATTTAATTTTTATTGATAAAGGCCCTGATAATTCATCAGGGCCTTTATTTTTATTATAAACCTTATAAAACTACCTAGCTTTCTGGGAGTAATTCAGCAAAGGGATATGTGCTCTGTTGTATACTCCATCTTAGCTTTAATAAGATTTAATTTTTTGCGGCGGTCGAGTCCAAGAAGGAGACATTGGTAGATTAGGAATTGGAACATTGACAGGAAAATGATTTATAGATTCCTTAATTATGGTCTTAACTGCCGCACCTGTACCTCCCACAATAGCTCCAGGCCCCCCTCCTGTTATGGCACCCACTCCAGCTCCCAACGCAATACTTTCACTAAGGTCTTTCATTAACTTCTTGTTGGCTTCATCAACTGCATCTCCAGCGCCAGAAATAAAACTTAACTCATTTTGGGATAAATCTTTCATAATTACTTCTCCTATAAACAAAAAGAACGAAAAAATTTATAATTATCGATATAATAATTGACATAATAAAGAAGATTATAATTCCATCAAACACTTGATAATTAGAAAAAATAAAAATATTAATTAACGGGCAAGCTAAACAAACAAACAAAGATACTGACAGCAAACTTATGATTTGTTTTTTAAAACCATCTTTTTTTACATGCTTATGTATATATACTACATATAACAAAACCGATAAGAAAACAGGATCAGATGCGAAAGAGAAAAATGTCATAAAACCCCTTACTTTAATTCTCAATCATTTTAATATGGAGGTGGATCATAATTACACCCTAACCATATACTTGAATTCAAATAAATAACAAGGGAGGTTTTAACCCCTCTCACCTGCTCACGTTCATGAGCTTTAATAATAGCTGAATATACCACATTCCTTTTTTCAATAAATCCAGGGTAAATAACTTACTCATTTACAATGCACTCATTTGAATTACTGGCCTTTGTTATTTAAATTTATATATAAAAATTATTTGTCGCTCAAGTCATATCATATTTTTATTTACCAAACATTTAGGTCATGATATCAATCACTGATTGGTGTAAAATATTCCTTTCAGATGGAAAAGATTGATGTTTTTTGCCCAGCAACATTTATCAACATACAATGGCAATCAAGCCTATTCAAATATCTGTTAAAAATACCGTTGGATTATTTTGAAAGATGTAAGCTCGGAGATATTCAATCCCGTCTTAATTCATTAGAGACACTACAAAACACGTTTACGACCAGTATTGTCGGGGCCATTATGGATGAAGCCACTAGTGCATTAGATAAAGAAAGTGAAAATTACGTTAATCAAGCGATAAAAGCGTTGAATATAACCCGTGTAATTATTGCATACAGGGAAACAACGATTGCGTCAGTAGATAAGGTGATTTCGTTACAGGGGTTCTAATCCGGAACCGCCGAAATTTTTGTCACACTAATTCCAGCTTTGGCACAAGCGCATTGACTTCAATGATGAACCGCCCAGAAAAAAACAAACCGATGTTGACTATTTGGGGAAGCCCCTATAGCGCTTTAAATTCCGTTTTCTGCGGTGACCCTATTTGAGAATACTTGTTAATTTGATGTTACTAATGAATCTTATGGCAGTGTCTCTATATTGCGACAACACTATTTTATAATGTCTCAAATAAGAGACATTTATTTAATTGATATTATTATTAAAATATTTTTCTGTGGTTAGTTGTCATAAATAGGCGACACTAATCCTTATCAACCATTAGGAAATATTAATAAAAAAATTAAATGAATTTGATTTTTTTATTAATTTTACATTAAATCAACTGGTTAAAGAATTTATTTGCAAGTTGGCACGTAATGTGCATAATAATAGGCAGTTGCTCATTCAACTTTTTATGTAGGCCCACAATCAGGTGGAAACATGCCACATAAGCCCAGAATGACGCCGAAGTAAGGTGCCTACCGTCCAACTTCATGATACTCGCCTTCGGGCTTTATCAAACACAGGGCGACACGTGGAGTGAGGCACCACCTACATGCTCATTGGGCAGCATGAAGGATCCTCATTGGCGGGATAGTAAAAACGTTACTATCCCGCCGTCATTATTACAGGTTATTCCTGTCCGTCGTGTTTTATGTATGCATCCGCATAACTTTCAGTTATCTACTGCTTTCAATTATCCACTGCTTTCAACTATTATTTTTATTTTCGACCATTTTCAAATAAGAGAATAAAGTGACTATACCTAATGGATTTCAAGCTGTGTCGCGGCGGTCAGGGAGCGAATCCCCGGGAGCATAGATCACTCTATGTTCATAACAACGGTGACTGGGGTGAGTGAGCGCTGCCAACAAAGAGGCAACTTGAAAGACGAAGGGTATATAGCATTTATCATCTGGCAGGCTTTATCCTCCGGCTGATGTCGGTTAGCTTCAATGTAAACAGGTTATAAGATGATTTCTTTGAAAAAATGGCGTTTATTTCCACGTTCATTGCGCCAATTAGTTGTAATGGCTTTCTGGTTAGTGTTATTGCCACTGTTAGTTCTGGCTTATCAGGCTTATCAAAGTCTTGATCAACTCAGCACCAAAGCAGCTAAAATTAATAGCTCAACTTTGTCAGATGCCCACCGTAGCGAAGCGATGGTTGGAATAGCCCTTGAGATGGAGCGTAGTTATCGTCAATACTGCGTATTAGGGGATGATCGGCTGAAAAAGCTTTATCAACGCCAATACCGACAATACATGAATATGCTAGGCAACCAGATGGCAGTGTTGGCTAATGCGGAGTACACGAAGAAATTTGATAAGCTATTATCGGGACTGGTCAATATTTCTTGTAAGAATGGCTCGCCAGAACCCACTTCATTTAAATTACTTGTAGAATTCTCCGAGACTAATAATTTAATGGTGCAGGAAACCCGTAAAATTATTTTCAGTCGTGGTGAACAACTGCAAAAAAGTATCGCTGATAAAGGGCGATTTTTTGGTTGGCAAAGCCTTATCTTATTCTTGTTAAGCGCTTTCTTGATAGCTTTGTTTACGCGTATGATCATTGGGCCAGTAAAAGGTATTGAGCGGATGATCAATCGGCTGGGAGAAGGGCAGTCATTGGAAAATCAGATTGACTCCTTTAAAGGGCCTCGGGAATTGAGATCATTGGCTCAGCGCATTATTTGGCTGAGTGAGCGTTTATCCTGGCTTGAGTCTCAGCGTCATGAGTTTTTGCGTCATATCTCTCATGAACTGAAAACACCTCTGGCAAGTATGCGTGAAGGGGCGGAGTTATTGGCTGATGAAATTGCAGGGCCTTTGACGGTGGATCAAAAAGAAGTTGTCAGTATCTTGAATAGTAGTAGTAAGCATTTACAACGGCTCATTGAACAATTACTTGAATATAATCGTAAATTAGCGGATGGTCCTGCTGAGCATCAGGTTGTCTCTTTAAAAGAAATTGTGGATGGTGTCGTATTGTCACACCAATTACCTGCGCGGATTAAAAATATTCACACAGAAATTCAAATGGATATGGATTATTGTTGGGTCGAGCCTAATTTATTGACACGGGTGATTGATAATCTCTATTCCAATGCAGTGCACTATGGAGCTGAATCCGGTAACATTTGGATTTTTAGTCGGCAAGTGGGTAAAAATCTTCAGATTGACATTGCCAATACAGGAACACCTATCCCTGAATTAGAAAAAAGCATGATTTTTGAGCCATTTTACCAAGGAAAGCTGCAACGAAAAGGTGCAGTTAAAGGAAGTGGTCTTGGCTTAAGCATCGCGCAAGATTGTATTAAACAGATGCAGGGAGGACTCCACTTGATAGAATCCGAGTTTGCTGACGTATGTTTTCGGGTTGAACTGCCATTAACTGCGGAGAATGACTAAATAATTATGTATAACAGGTTTACTTACCGCTTTATGACGGAGATGCAGCCTATTCTGGCATATGTTTCGACCCTACGTTTTCGTGCTATGTTGCTATTGTTTGTTCCCTGTTTACTGGCCGGCTGTGTTGGAACTAGTGGCTCAGGCAATTTAGCGACGATTACGCAGTCTATCCGGCCTGAACAAAGTGTCACGGATTATCGTCTTAAGGATTGTCATTTAATCTGGGATATAACGAAACCATCGGCGATGGGAAACGGGCTTTATTGGCTGAGATTTATAGATTGCACGGATCGATTGTCTGCGGCAGAAGCTCGTGAGATGGAGGGACGTTTAACCCCAGTTACTCCGACTGATTGGCATCAAGTGTTTAAACAAAGCATTTTGATGGGCAGGGCGACTTCTGGATTGCCTGAACGCAAGAGAATTGTGGAAAACTTTAATCAGTATAGCGCTCAATTTCCTGTTGCTTTGCGACCATTACTCCAATTGTGGCGTGAGCAGCAATACCTGAAAATTAATCTTGCCGAAGAAAAGGCTAAATTCCAGCGCTTTCAGCTTGACAGCGAGAATAAAATTGACCGATTGAAAGAAGCGCGGGTACGTTTAGAAAGTGAATTTAATGAAATATCCCGCAAACTAGAACATCTGACAGATATTGAACGCCAACTTTCCTCCCGCAAACAAGAACAAAATAATGTTGCCACTCAAGGTGGAGTAGGGCAAGTGAATGGCGCGGATATTATATCCAGTACAAGCGCTTCATCAAATACTGGCACTTCATCCAATATTGGTGCTTCATTGAATAATCAAGCAAAACCGAAAGACCCATCGGCAGCAAACATGGATGCTAAAGCGAAAGCCAATCCCTCAGAAGAAAAAGGAGCTGAATAATAATGACAGTGCGCAATCCCGCCCATCTTCTTTTAGTTGATGATGATCCTAGCTTACTAAAACTATTGGGAATGCGTTTGACCAGTGAAGGATTTCGTGTCACGACCGCAGAGAGTGGAAATGAAGCGCTACGCATACTGACAAAAGAAAAAGTAGATATCGTGATCAGTGACTTACGCATGGATGAAATGGATGGTATGGCATTGTTTGCAGAAATTCAGAAACAGCATCCCGGTATGCCAGTTATTATTCTGACTGCACATGGTTCTATTCCTGACGCTGTGGCAGCAACGCAGCAGGGTGTATTTAGTTTTCTGACTAAGCCCGTTGATCGTGATGCACTTTATAAAGCGATTGATGATGCGTTGGAACTGTCAACACCAGCTATAGATGGACAATGGAGCGAGAAGATTGTCACTCGAAGTCCTCTGATGTTGCGTCTATTGGAGCAGGCAAAGATGGTGGCCCTATCTGACGTTAGTATTCTGATTAATGGGCAAAGTGGAACCGGTAAAGAGGTGCTGGCCCAAGCTATTCATCGTGCTAGCCCCCGGGCGAAGAAGCCTTTTATTGCAATTAACTGTGGTGCTTTACCTGAACAATTGCTTGAATCTGAATTATTTGGTCATGCCAAAGGTGCATTTACGGGTGCAGTCAGTAGCCGGGAAGGGCTATTTTTAGCAGCGCAAGGAGGAACATTGTTCCTTGATGAGATCGGTGATATGCCGATGGCGTTGCAAGTTAAGCTGTTGAGAGTGTTGCAGGAACGCAAGGTTCGTCCTTTGGGGAGTAACCGGAATATAGACATTGATGTCAGAATTATTTCTGCTACTCATCGTGACCTGCCTAAAGCAATGCAGCGTAATGAATTTCGAGAAGATCTCTATTATCGATTGAACGTTGTTAACTTGAAAATTCCTTCCTTGAACGAACGTTCAGAAGATATTCCTCTATTGGCGAATCACCTGTTACGTGAATCAGCCAAACGCCATAAGCCTTTTGTTCGCAGTTTTTCTACTAACGCCATGAAATGCCTGATGGCAGCAAGCTGGCCGGGCAATGTTCGTCAATTGGTCAATGTTATTGAACAATGTGTAGCATTGACGGTGACTCCAGTCATTAGTGATGCTTTGGTTACTCAGGCATTGGAAGGAGAAAACACGGCCTTGCCGACATTTGTGGAAGCCCGTGGGCAATTTGAATTGAATTACCTGCGCAAATTGTTGCAAATAACCAAAGGTAATGTGACCCACGCCGCTCGCATGGCAGGACGTAACCGGACAGAGTTTTATAAGTTGTTGGCACGACACGAGTTGGAGGCGAACGATTTTAAGGAATAATTTTTCTGCAACCCCAGAAATTCTTACACTGAATAGAAATTATACACCCCTATAAGTTTCAAATTTCAGCTTGAAAAATATAGGGTATAGAGATGAATTGCTTTGCTGCTGAAGCTCAGTAAAGTAGATAGATGATTTATGGCCTAGGAGAGCCGCATTCTATGAGTCGTACTCTTAATATCGCTCTTGCCCAGTTAAATTGGCTGGTAGGAGACATTGAAGGCAACAGCGAACGTATGTTGCAGACAGTTCAGGAACAGCAGGCAAAAGGTGCTGATCTGGTTATGTTTTCTGAGCTGGCGCTGTCTGGCTATTTTCCAGAGGATTTGTTGTTCCGCGCTGATTTACATCAGCGCTGCCGTGAACAATTGGTTCGTTTGCAAGAAGCAAGTTCTCAGGTTGGTATTTTGGTAGGGCATCCGTGGCAACAGGATGGCAAACTCTATAACGCACTTTCCCTGTTTTGGAAAGGGGGAGTTGTGGCGCGTTATTTCAAACAGTTACTGCCAAACTATGGTGTCTTTGATGAAGAGCGTTATTTTAAAGCGGGGAATCAAAGCTGCGTTATATCATTCAAGGGTTATAACCTCGGTTTATTGATTTGTGAAGATTTGTGGTTTGACGCTCCGATTGATGCCCTGAAACAGGCTGGCGCAGAAATCATCTTATCTATTAACGCTTCTCCTTATAATCGTGAAAAACCGAATATCCGCAGTACATTAATTAAGTCTCACTGTCAGCGCACCCAACTGCCAATCATCTATCTCAATCAGGTAGGGGGACAAGATCAGCTCATTTTTGATGGTTGTTCTAAAGTCTTTGATGCAAATGGTGAAATTACCCATCGTATGGCGGCGTTTGAGGAACATATTGAACAATGCCGTTTCAATGATATGAATATTGAGCCAATGGCGGCTCCTATCCCTCAATTGCCACCACTGGCGCAAATCTATAAGGCCTTGGTGCTTTCTGTGCGCGATTATGTGCAGAAAAACGGCTTTAAAGGTGCTTTGCTTGGTTTGTCTGGTGGGATTGACTCAGGGCTAACATTGGCGATTGCCGTGGATGCTTTAGGGAAAGATCATGTGCAGGCGGTCATGATGCCATTCCGCTATACCTCAGAAATGAGTATTCACGATGCCAGAGAACAAGCAGAATTATTGGGTGTTGAGTTTGACGTTGTTTCCATCGAACCTATGTTTGATGCGTTTATGACACAGCTTGAACCGATGTTTGCGGGAACAGAAAAAGATACGACAGAAGAGAATTTGCAGGCACGTTGCCGTGCAGTGATTTTGATGGCGATGTCTAATAAGCGTCGCCGCTTGGTATTGACGACCAGCAACAAAAGTGAATCGGCAGTAGGGTATTCAACCCTATATGGTGATATGGCTGGTGGCTTTAATGCTTTGAAAGATGTTCCTAAAACGATGGTATTTGCGTTGTCTAAATATCGTAATACAGTATCTCCGGCTATTCCTCAGCGTGTGATTGATCGTCCTCCATCAGCAGAGTTGGCGCCGGATCAACTGGATCAGGATAGCCTTCCTCCGTATGACATGCTGGATGCTATTCTTGAAGGGTATGTTGAAAAAGACAAATCAGTGACTGATTTGGTATCTGAAGGTTTTGATGAAACCATCGTCCGTAAGGTGATCCGGCTGGTTGATATCAATGAATATAAGCGTCGTCAGGCACCTATTGGCCCACGCATTACACAGCGTGATTTTGGTAAAGACAGGCGCTACCCGATTACTTCTGGTTTCGGGCGTAAAAACTGGTAATAACAGGAAAACTTCATGAAAAAGATTGATGCAATTATCAAACCTTTCAAGCTGGATGATGTGCGTGAAGCTCTGGCTGAAGTAGGTATCACTGGTATGACCGTGACAGAAGTAAAAGGGTTTGGTCGTCAGAAAGGGCATACTGAGTTGTATCGTGGTGCAGAATATATGGTGGATTTTCTGCCTAAAGTAAAAATAGAAATTGTTGTACCGGATGATATTGTTGATACCTGCGTCGAGACAATTATGCAGATTGCACAAACAGGCAAAATTGGCGATGGCAAAATTTTTGTTTTCGATGTTGCCCGTGTTGTACGCATTCGAACGGGTGAGCAGGACGAAGAAGCGATTTAATTTAATCAATTGAAATGGCATCAATTGAAACTGCATCAATTGAAACTGAATCAGTTGCATTAAATCATCTGAAACTAAATCATCTGAAAACAGTGATAACGGAAACATTGTCGGTTAGCCCACATCCTAATGAGAGATGGAGTGTGGAATATCCGATAATGAAACCGTTATCACTTATTTTTGTGTATTAAACAAGCTGTATTAAATTACTTTATGTGGGCCAAAACATTCATAATGCATATGTTGTTCATCAATGCCCATTGCCAACAATTGCTTGGCGATATGTTGCATGAAAGCCACGGGTCCGCAGAAATAGAATTGCATCCCTTCCACCATTATTGCGTCTTTCACAAGAGATAAATCCATAAGCCCGATGTGTTGATAATGAATGCCTTTCTGATCGGTATCTCTTGGTTCACGATACCAAACTTGTGAATACAAATCAGGCATGGATTCAGACATCTCATTGACTTTATTGGCGAAAGCGTGGTAGCCGCCATGTTCTGTTGCGTGGAACCAATTTACTGAGCCAGTATGATGTTGGTGATGCAGATATTGAAGCATACTCATCATTGGAGTCAGACCAACACCCGCAGAAATCAGTGTCACTGGCGTATCAGTTTGCACATCAAGGAAGAAATCACCGCGTGGTGCTGCCAACATTACGATATCCCCTTCCTGTACATTATCATGCATGTGATTTGAAACCTTGCCCTGAGATTCACGTTTAATGGCAATTTGATAACTGGTTCCGTTTGGTGCGGCAGTCAGTGAATATTGACGGATTTCGCGGTTTTCAAATGTTGAATCTTCTATATAGACGCCCAAATATTGCCCTGGTTTGTAATCCATCACTTTGTCACCATCAACAGGGACAAACTCAAAGCTAGTGATGACTTCACTCTGTGGCTGTTTCCGGCTAACACGGAACTGACGTACATCACGCCAACCGCCTTCCAACGACTCACCACTTTGATAAATTTCCTCTTCCCGATTGATAAATACACCAGCCAATACGTTGTAGGCTTTTCCCCAAGCATCAAGAACTTCGTCACCAGGATGAAACATTTCATCAAGTGTTGCCAGAAGATGCGTACCTACAATTTGATAATGCTTGGGTTGAATGTTGAGGCTGGTATGTTTATGGGCAATTTTTTCTACGGCGGGTAATAGCGCTGACAGATTATCGATATTGGCAGCATATGCACAAAGAGCATTGAAAAGAGCTTCACGCTGATCACCATTGATCTGGTGGCTCATATTAAAAATATCTTTTAATTCAGGATGATACTTGAACATGCGCTCGTAAAAATACGCAGTTAGTTTAGGGCCTGTAGAAACAATTAACGGGATGGTGGATTTTATGGTTGCGATGACCTGACTGTCTAGCATGGGGAACTCCTGAATATTTCTCAAATGATGCCGTAGTTTATAAGTTGTATTTTAAATGCAACTTATTGGGTTTGGGAATATATCAATCTGAGAAAAGATAATCATATTGATTTAAATCAAAAAATTAGAATTTATATCAATGTAAATCTCGATCAAGATCACAAATATCATTGATAAATCTGAAATCATTGGCTCAATACTAGGGTATTCAGCTTCCAATGGGCTACTAATGCGCAATGCAAACGTTTGCGTAATTTGTTTTGTCAAGACTATCTCATTCGATAAAAAGAGTTTACACTGTGTAACATTCTGGCCCTCAGGGGTATTTTTTAGAGATGTAGCTGAGTCAGGAGAACCAAATGTTAAAGCGTGAAATGAATATTGCGAATTACGATCCCGAACTGTGGCAAGCGATGGAACAGGAAGTTTGTCGTCAAGAAGAACACATTGAATTGATTGCTTCTGAAAACTACACCAGCCCAAGAGTTATGCAGGCTCAAGGATCTCAGCTCACTAACAAGTATGCGGAAGGCTATCCGGGTAAACGTTACTACGGTGGCTGTGAATATGTCGATGTAGTTGAACAACTTGCGATTGACCGCGCAAAAGAGCTGTTTGGTGCAGATTATGCTAATGTCCAGCCGCACTCTGGTTCTCAGGCAAATGCTGCGGTGTATATGACATTGCTAAAACCCGGCGATACTGTTTTAGGGATGAATCTGGCGCACGGCGGCCACCTGACTCACGGCTCTCCAGTTAACTTCTCCGGTAAACTTTATAATATCGTTCCTTATGGAATTGATGATGCTGGCAAAATCGACTACGAAGATATTCGTGCTCAGGCACAAAAACATCAACCTAAAATGATTATCGGTGGCTTCTCTGCTTATTCCGGTATTGTTGATTGGGCGAAGATGCGTGAAATTGCCGATGAAATTGGTGCTTACCTGTTCGTTGACATGGCTCACGTGGCGGGTCTGGTAGCTGCTGGTGTTTATCCAAACCCTGTTCCTCATGCGCATGTTGTGACAACTACAACGCACAAAACTCTGGCTGGCCCGCGCGGTGGCTTGATTTTGGCAAAAGGTGGCGATGAAGAATTTTACAAGAAACTGAATTCTTCTGTTTTTCCTGGTTCTCAGGGCGGCCCATTGATGCACGTTATTGCTGGTAAGGCAGTTGCATTGAAAGAAGCGATGGAGCCTGAATTTAAGGTTTACCAACATCAAGTCGCCAAGAACGCGAAAGAAATGGTAGAAGTATTCCTGCAACGTGGTTACAAAGTTGTTTCCGGGGAAACCGAAAACCATTTGTTCTTGCTGGATCTGGTGGATAAAGACATTACGGGTAAAGAGGCTGATGCTGCGTTGGGGCGTGCCAATATCACTGTTAACAAAAACAGTGTGCCTAACGATCCGCGTAGCCCATTCGTCACTTCTGGTATTCGTATCGGAACGCCTGCAATTACCCGTCGTGGTTTCAAGGAAGCTGAAACTCGCGAACTGGCAGGCTGGATGTGTGATGTGCTGGATAACATCAATGATGAAGCGATCATTGAAAGTGTTAAGCAAAACGTATTGAATATCTGCGCAAAATATCCGGTTTACGCATAATTTAAAATAAAATGTAGTTTAGTACTAAGCCCGACTCATAACGTTAGTTTTGAGCGGGTTTTTTTGCATTAAAAAATGGGGGAATTTGGATGGTTGTTCCATCAACATTTTGGCTAGGATTGGGTTATTTCACCTATTTTTTCTCTTTTGGAATATTTTTGCCTTTTTGGTCTGTCTGGTTAAAAGGTGAAGGTATTGAAGCTTCAATGATAGGAATATTGTTAGGTGTTGGATTAGTTTCCCGTTTTATCGGTAGCCTAGTGATCTCTCCTACGATAAAAGATCCGTCTAAATTAATTAATGCTCTGCGCTTCCTTGCATTGTTGGCATTGCTTTTTGCCACTGGCTTTGTATTCGGTAGTCACTGGGCATGGCTTTTCTTTGTCATGATAGGTTTTAACTTATTTTTCTCACCACTAGTCCCTTTATCAGATGCTTTGGCTGGAACATGGCAAAAACAATTTACGTTTGATTATGGCAAGGTAAGAGTTTGGGGATCAATTGCATTTATTATTAGTTCCTCGTTAACAGGCATATTAATGTCTGCCGATGGGATAAATTTCTCAGTCAGTAATTTGGATTTTGGTTGGAATATATCTTTTGGCAGTTTAAATGACTGGATTGGCAGCGAATTATTTGGAACACATCGTATTATTCTTGCTTTGTTGTTATTCAGTATCACAGCCATGCTACTGGGAATGATGTTGAAACCTTCTGTCATGCCGGTAGGTAAAATTAAGGCTGCAAATACGAATACTGTTTCTTTTAAAGAACTCTTGTCCGAAAAATCAGTGTGGCAGTTTTTAGTATGCGTAACTTTATTGCAGGCTGCCCATGCGGGATACTACAGTTTTGGCTCCATTTATTGGGAGCAGGCAGGTTATTCCTCATCAACCATTGGTTATCTCTGGTCGTTGGGAGTTGTGGCGGAAGTTGTAATTTTTACTTTCAGCAAACAGCTATTCCGCCGTTGGAGTGCACGTAATTTGCTGCTGTTATCAGGAGTTTGTGGTGTTATTCGTTGGGGATTAATGGGAATATCGACCGAATTACCCGTATTGATTATTATTCAAATCCTGCATTGCGGCACTTTTACTGTTTGCCATTTGGCAGCGATGCGCTTTATTGGTGCCAGAAAAGAAAACGAAATTATCCGGTTGCAGGCAACTTACTCTGCTTTAGCCATGGGAGGCGGTATTGCCGTCATGAGTATAATTGCTGGTTTCATGTATGAACATATAGGAAGTGGCATATTTTGGGTTATGGCGCTGGTTGCGTTGCCAGCCCTGTTTCTGAGACCAAAAGTTGAAGCCCATGCACTTGCAAACTGATTAAACGCGAAGAGAAGATAAGAAAAGGGGCACCAAATAGGTGCCCTGAAAATAACATTGCCCAAATTATATTTATTTAATAATCAACGAATTAACGTTTCAGTGCTTCCGTCAATTCTTCACGCATTTCAGACAGAATGTCTTTAACGATACGTGGACTGCCCGCAACGATATTGCCGGAGTTGGTGTAGTTATGGCCGCCAACGAAATCTGTGATGATGCAACCTGATTCACGTACCAGCAGTTCACCGCCCATGAAATCCCACGGTTTCAGGCCAATTTCGAAGAAGCCATCTACGCGTCCCGCAGCAACATACGCCAAATCCAGTGCCGCAGAGCCAGTGCGGCGAAAATCCGCACAGCGTTCAAATAATTTACCCAGCACATTCATATAAGGAATAGAGTGCTGCTTGGCTTTAAATGGGAAACCAGTTGCAAGGATAGTTCCATTCAGATCACGGGCATTGGCACCACGCAGACGGTAGCCATTTAATTGAGCGCCTTGACCACGAGTTGCGCTGAACAGTTCATTGCGCATTGGATCGTAAACAACGGACACTTCAGTGCGGCCTTTAATACGCACGGCAATCGAAACAGAAAAATGGGGAAGACGTTTAATAAAGTTGGTGGTGCCATCCAGTGGATCGATAACCCATTGGAAATCGTCTTCTTCTCCTAAGTGCTCACCACTTTCTTCGGTGATAATTGTATGCTTAGGGTAAGATTTGCGGATGATGTCAATGATCAGCTTTTCTGCTTCATGATCAACATTGGTGACGAAATCGTTACTGCCCTTTTGGCTTGCTTCAATAGCATCAGGAGTTTCGTAGCTTTTGGCAATGTAGTTGCCGGCTTTACGCGCAGCGCGTATAGCGATGTTTAACATCGGATGCATGGGGTATCTTCCACCAGAATTTTAAAGAACGAGAAACAAATCGGCGCACATTATAGCAGTAGTTCGTCAAAATGACTAATGCTGTGTTAAGATATTCGGCTCTTATACTGAATTTAAAAGCCGTCATGTTAGAGAATATCCGCATTATTCTGGTAGAAACCTCCCATACGGGTAACATGGGATCAACCGCTAGGGCCATGAAAACGATGGGATTGACCAATCTATATCTGGTGAATCCTCTTGTCCAGCCTGATTCTCACGCTATCGCACTTTCAGCCGGTGCAAGTGATGTTATCGGCAATGCAACGATCGTGAATACGTTGGATGAGGCATTGGCTGGGTGTGAGTTGGTCATTGGAACCAGTGCCCGTTCCCGAACTCTCTCTTGGCCAATGGTTGAGCCACGTGAATGTGGCGAGCGTTGTGTCAAAACTGCCAGTCACTCTCCGGTTGCCGTTGTTTTTGGTCGTGAACGTGTAGGCTTGACTAACGAAGAGCTGCAAAAGTGTAATTATCACCTTTATATTCCAACCAACCCAGAATACGGTTCGTTGAATTTGGCTATGGCTGTTCAATTGGTTAGCTATGAAATTCGCATGGCACACCTTGCGGCTCAAGAACAGCCAGAAGAAGCAACGTCTCCAGAGCACGGGGTAGAATATCCGCCTGTCGAAGATATGGAACGTTTTTATCAGCATCTTGAGCAAGTATTGCACGAATCTGGCTTTATCCGCAAAGCACATCCGGGTCAGATAATGAATAAGTTAAGACGTCTTTATACCCGCGCACGTCCAGAAACCCAAGAACTGAATATCCTGCGTGGTATACTGACCTCGATGGAAAAGTGGGATAAAAAATAAACTGATGCGGTATAAAAAATACCGGTGTGATCAAAAAATGCTGGTGTGATCAAAAAATATTGGTGTGATTAAAAAATATAGTAGGAAATGACAGAAAGAAATCACTGGGAAATATAGCGGAAAGCCGTTGGAAAGCCGAAAGTAGGTAGGTGAGAAAAGTAAAAGGCAGCCAAATAATAGTTGAGTAAATTACTTGGTTAAATAGTTGACTAAAATAGTCAGGAATGCCACAATTTTACCCATATTTCACCACGGAGTTTTTGTTATGAGACTGACATCAAAAGGACGTTATGCAGTAACAGCCATGCTGGATGTGGCGTTGCATTCACAAGAAGGGCCGGTGCCATTAGCCGACATTTCTGAACGTCAGGGAATATCCCTTTCCTATCTTGAGCAGTTGTTTTCCCGCCTGCGTAAAAATGGTCTGGTTTCTAGCGTCCGTGGTCCAGGTGGCGGTTATTTATTGGGTAGAGATACCGGTAAAATTTTCGTTGCCGAAGTGATTTCAGCTGTTGATGAATCCGTTGATGCCACTCGTTGTCAGGGCAGGGAAGGCTGTCAAGGTGGCGATCGGTGTTTGACTCATGCCTTGTGGCGTGACCTCAGTGATCGCATCACGAGTTTTCTGAGTAGCATCAGTTTAGAAGAATTAGTGAATAACCAAGAAGTATTAAATGTTGCTGATCGTCAAGACAGCGATAAACGCCGTACCAACGGTAGGTCTCAAGAGATGATTAACGTTAACCTGCGAGCGTAACCTTGCGGCAAATACAAATACTTATGTGGCAATGAAAGTATTAAAAGTGTCTTACGGAGCATGTGAGCAATGAAATTACCCATTTATTTGGACTATTCAGCAACAACACCAGTTGATCCACGTGTTGCTGAAAAGATGATGAATTATTTAACTATTGACGGGATCTTCGGTAATCCGGCTTCCCGTTCACATCGTTTTGGTTGGCAAGCTGAAGAAGCGGTTGATATTGCGCGTAATCAAATTGCTGATTTAATTGGAGCAGACCCGCGTGAAATCGTGTTTACTTCAGGTGCAACAGAATCAGATAACCTCGCAATTAAAGGTGCTGCAAAATTTTATCAGAAGAAAGGCAAGCACATCATCACCAGCAAAACTGAACACAAAGCAGTTTTAGATACTTGTCGCCAGCTGGAGCGCGAAGGCTTTGAGATCACTTATCTGGCACCAATGAGCAATGGCATGATTGATCTGAAAGAGCTGGAAGCTACCATGCGCGAAGATACAATTCTGGTTTCCATCATGCATGTCAACAACGAAATCGGTATTGTTCAGGACATCATGACCATTGGTGAAATGTGCCGTAGCCGTGGCATTATTTTCCATGTTGATGCAACTCAAAGCGTTGGTAAATTACCGATTGACATCAGCAAGCTGAAAGTTGATCTAATGTCTTTTTCTGCTCATAAACTTTATGGCCCGATGGGAATTGGGGCGCTGTATGTTCGCCGTAAACCACGTGTGCGTATCGAAGCACAACAGCATGGTGGCGGTCATGAGCGCGGCATGCGTTCAGGTACATTGCCGGTCCATCAGATTGTTGGCATGGGTGAAGCTTACCGTATTGCGAAAGAAGAGCTGGAATCAGAGGCAGAACGTCTGCGTGGTTTGCGTCTGCGTTTGTGGCACGGCATCAAAGATATTGAAGAAGTTTACCTGAATGGTGATTTGGAACTGGGTGCGCCACACATTTTGAATGTCAGCTTCAACTATGTTGAAGGTGAATCATTGATGATGTCATTGAAAGATTTGGCGGTATCTTCCGGCTCAGCATGTACTTCAGCGAGTCTGGAGCCTTCTTATGTCCTGCGTGCACTGGGCATGAATGATGAACTGGCACACAGTTCTATTCGTTTCTCTTTGGGGCGTTTTACCACAGAAGAAGAAATAGACTATACAATCAAGTTGATTCACAACGCGATTGGTCACCTGCGCGATCTTTCTCCATTATGGGAAATGTTCAAACAGGGCGTGGATATCAGCGCCATCGAATGGTCTCATCATTAATCAGACGGTTTCAGGAGTAACGATATGGCTTACAGCGACAAAGTAATTGATCACTATGAAAACCCACGTAATGTTGGTTCATTCGACAGCGAAGATCCTTCAGTGGGTAGTGGAATGGTAGGTGCACCCGCTTGTGGTGACGTTATGCGACTGCAAATTAAAGTCAACGATGAAGGTATCATCGAAGACGCGCGTTTCAAAACCTATGGTTGTGGTTCTGCAATTGCATCCAGTTCTTTGGTAACAGAATGGATGAAAGGTAAATCATTGGAACAGGCTGAGGCGATTAAAAATACTCAGATTGCTGATGAATTGGAACTGCCACCAGTGAAAATCCATTGCTCTATTTTGGCAGAAGATGCTATCAAAGCAGCTATTGCTGATTACAAGAGCAAGCGCCAAGCCAAATAACGCTTTTCATAAAGAAAGAATTCGCAAAAAAGAATTCGTAAAAAGAAAATAATTCTGGTGGATATTGCTGCAATATCCACCTTTACTAGTTTTAAAGTGAGGTGTTGTATGTCAATTTCCCTGACAGAAAGTGCAGCCCAACGTATTTTGGCCTTTCTTGACAATCGAGGAAAAGGTGTCGGGTTGCGTTTGGGAGTGAGAACTTCCGGCTGCTCTGGTATGGCATATGTACTTGAATTTGCTGATGCAATTAATGAAGAAGACCAAATTTTTGAAGATAAGGGCGTGAAAGTCATCATTGACGGTAAAAGCATCCTTTACCTTGATGGTACTGAGTTGGATTTTGTTAAAGAAGGTCTGAATGAAGGCTTTAAATTCAACAACCCCAATGTTTCCAGCGAATGCGGTTGTGGGGAAAGTTTCCACGTTTAATCCCATTTTTTTACCCACATTTTGCGAAACTAATTGTATTTTGCGAAACTAATTGTATTTGCAAAACAAGAGTAACTTATGGACTATTTTACTTTATTTGGGCTGCCCACACGTTATGCGATTGATCGTGAACAGTTGGCGACCCGCTATCAGGAATTGCAACGCCAGTTTCATCCTGATCGTTTTGCCAACCAGCCAGAACGTGAAAAAACGCTGGCACTTCAACAAGCCGCTACTATCAATGACGGTTATCAGACGCTAAAACATCCCTTGAAACGTGCTGAATACATACTATCTCAGCAGGGATTTGATCTATCCAACGAACAGCACACGATGCAAGATACGGCTTTTCTAATGCAGCAGTTGGAGTTACGTGAAGAGCTTGATGCCATTGAACATAGCGTGGATCCAGAAACAGCATTGAACGGTTTTTCATCTCGCTTGAATAAAATGATTAAAACGCGTAGTGAGCAGATGGAACAGCAACTAAATGCTGCCGAATGGTCAATTGCAGCCGATACAGTCCGTAAATTACGCTTTCTGGATAGATTACAGCAGCAGGTTGAACAACTGGAAGAACGGTTATTGGATGACTTTTAACTGACTTTTAGCTGAATCATATTGTTCAGAATAATTTTTGGCTGAATGGATTTCAGTTGAATAGATTTTGGCTGATATAGATTTTGGCTGATATAGATTTCGGATGATATAGATTTATAGGGGCACACATGGCTTTATTACAAATCAGCGAACCTGGTTTATCTGCTGCACCACACCAGCGTCGGCTGGCTGCGGGGATTGATCTTGGTACAACTCACTCTTTGGTTGCGACTGTCCGTAGCGGTCAGGCTGAAACATTGGCAGACAGTGATAACCGTCACTTGCTTCCCTCTGTTGTGCAATATCGTCAAGAAGACATTCAAGTCGGTTGGCAGGCGCGTCAGCAAGCTGCATCTGATCCTGTCAATACTGTCAGCTCAGTCAAGCGTATGATGGGACGCTCTTTGGCAGACATTCAAAAACGTTATCCCAACCTGCCATATCAGCTTCAGGCAAGTGAAAATGGTTTGCCATTGATCAATACCGTAGCGGGATTCGTCGATCCTATTCAGGTTTCTTCTGAAATATTGAAATCGTTGACACAACGGGCAGAAGAAACCTTGGATGGTAAACTTGATGGTGTCGTGATCACGGTTCCCGCTTATTTTGACGACGCACAGCGTCAGGGCACTAAAGATGCTGCTCGCTTAGCTGGCTTGCATGTTCTCCGCCTCTTGAATGAACCTACTGCGGCAGCCGTTGCCTATGGCCTTGACTCCGGTCAGGAGGGTGTAATCGCCGTTTACGATCTTGGTGGTGGAACATTCGATGTCTCCATTCTCCGCCTTAGCCGGGGAGTGTTTGAAGTGCTGGCAACAGGGGGAGATACCGCCCTCGGTGGTGATGACTTTGATTCACTGCTGGCAAATTGGATACGTGATCAGGCTGGAATCAGCGATAACGACCACAAATTGCAGCGTCAGTTGCTGGATATTGCCACTCAAGCCAAAATTACCTTGAGTGAGGCAGATCGGGCAGAAATCAGCATTGCTGACTGGCAGAGCAGTATTACCCGCTCCGAATTCAATGAATTGATTACTTCTTTAGTCAAACGCACACTACTCTCTTGCCGTCGGGCGCTGAAAGATGCGGGCGTGACAACTGATGAGGTTTTGCAGGTTGTCATGGTTGGCGGTTCAACGCGAGTTCCGTTGGTGCGCACTATGGTAGGCGGATTTTTTGACCGTGAGCCGCTGACTTCTATCGATCCAGACAAAGTTGTCGCTGTTGGCGCTGCAATTCAAGCCGATATTCTGGTAGGCAACAAACCAGACAGCGAAATGCTGTTACTTGATGTTATCCCGCTGTCACTGGGTTTGGAAACAATGGGAGGGCTGGTGGAAAAAGTCATTCCACGTAATACCACTATTCCCATTGCAAAAGCGCAAGAATTTACCACTTTCAAAGATGGTCAAAGCGCGATGAGCATTCATGTGGTGCAAGGCGAGAGGGAATTGGTCAATGATTGCCGTTCACTGGCGCGTTTCACACTACGTGGTATTCCACCATTGCCAGCTGGTGGAGCACACATTCGTGTGACCTTTCAGGTCGATGCGGATGGTCTGTTGAACGTTAGCGCACTGGAAAAATCCACGGGCGTTGAAGCCTCCATTCAGGTGAAACCTTCCTATGGTTTGTCGGATCAAGAAATCGCTCACATGCTCAAAGATTCCATGACTAACGCGCAGGAAGATATCCAGGCACGTAAATTGGCTGAACAGAAAGTCGAAGCGGCTCGGGTGTTGGAAAGTTTAACCAGTGCATTGGAAAAAGATGCGGATTTACTGACTCAAGAAGAACAAACGGCCATTGATGCTGCCGCACAAGTATTAATTGAAAGTGCTCAAGGGACATCCCCTGATGCGATTGAAAGTGCAATTAAACAATTGGACAAACAAACGCAGGAATTTGCAGCGCGCCGTATGGACACATCAATCCGCCGGGCTTTGGCGGGTCATTCTGTGGATGAGATTTAATTATGCCTAAAATTGTATTTTTACCTCATAACGAACTTTGCCCTGAAGGAGCAGTATTGGACGCTAAGGAAGGCGAGTCAATTTTGGATGTTGCATTACGCAATGGCATTGAAATTGAACATGCTTGTGAAAAATCCTGTGCGTGTACCACTTGCCACTGTATCGTCAGAGAAGGCTTTGATTCATTGGAAGAAAGCACTGAACTGGAAGATGACATGTTGGATAAGGCATGGGGGCTGGAGCCGGAAAGCCGATTGAGCTGCCAGACCAAAGTTACCGATGAGGATTTAGTTGTTGAAATCCCTAAATACACCATTAACCATGCGCGTGAACACTGACAGGAGAGCGGAAAATGAAATGGTCTGACTGTCGTGATATCGGCGAAGCGTTGTATGATAAATTTCCTGATTTAGATCCTAAAACAGTACGTTTCACCGATATGCATGAATGGATTTGTGAGCTGGATGGTTTTGATGATGATCCACAGAAATCCAATGAAAAAATATTGGAAGCTATTTTGCTAGTATGGTTGGATGAATACGAGTAGTGCGAAATTTGCCCAAGAAAAAATAGCGCAAGCTCACCGATCCTTGTTCAATAACTTGGCATAGTCTGAATTTAATGGAAAACTGGCAATCGCCAGTTTTTTTATATCAATAAACCCTTACTGTGAAACAGTGAGCGATGTGACACAGTGAACAAATAAGATAAGAAGTGAGAAAAAATGACAAAGCAAATCATGCCAATAACACTGTCTTATGAGCCAGCTAGCGCTTGCTGGGGTGAAAGAGCATTAATTAGTTCAAGCGAGCAGGGAATCACTATCCATTTGGAAGGCAATGGAAAGCTGGGTGCAATTCAACGCGCTGGACGTAAAATTGATGGGCAAGGAATTCGCAATATTGCTTTAGTGGGTGATGGTTGGGATCTGGAAAAAAGTTGGGCATTCTGGTTGGGTTTCCGTTCACCTAAGGGATTGCGCACAATTGAGTGGCCGCAATTACCCGCGATGGAAAAACAAGAACTGGAAAGAAGGATCAAATTCATTGATTGGGTACGTGATACCATCAACCTTCCGGCAGAAGACTTGGGGCCAGAACAGCTTGCCCAGAGAGCGATTAATTTACTGACTGATGTAGCGGAAGATGCCGTTAGTTATCAAATCATCAAAGGAAATGAATTGCATGAACAGGGATATGCCGGTGTACATACTGTCGGTCGCGGCTCTTCCCGTGACCCTGTGTTCTTGGCCTTAGATTTCAATCCGACAAAAGATGCAAAAGCACCTGTTTTTGCCTGCTTGGTTGGTAAAGGCATTACCTTCGATTCCGGTGGATACAGTATCAAGCCTTCGAATTTCATGGAATCTATGAAATCAGATATGGGTGGTTCTGCGACATTAACGGGAGCGTTGGCTCTGGCAATCAGCCGTGGATTGAAACATCGCGTAAAACTGTTTTTGAGTATCGCTGATAACATGGTGAGTGGTAATGCTTTCAAATTGGGAGATATCATTCACTATCGAAACGGCAAAACGGTTGAAGTGATGAACACGGACGCGGAAGGTCGTCTGGTTCTGGCTGATGGTTTGATTGATGCCAGCGCGGAAAAAGCGCAACTTATTATTGATGCTGCTACCTTGACTGGCGCAGCAAAAATAGCAGTAGGCAATGATTACCATTCAGTACTGAGCTTTGATGATCAATTGGTATCTGACTTAATGGCGGCAGCAGATAATGAAAATGAATTATTCTGGCGCTTACCTCTGGCGGAATTCCATCGTAGCCAACTGCCATCCAATTTTGCTGATCTGAATAATATTGCGTCACCCGCACATTCGGCAGGAGCAAGCACAGCAGCAGCGTTCTTGTCTCACTTTGTAGAAAATTACAAAAAAGGTTGGGTACATATCGATTGTTCAGCAACTTACCGTAAATCATCTGTTGAACAGTGGTCTGCGGGTGCAACAGGCTATGGTGTGCGCACGATTGCTAATTTATTGCTGGCAAAAGCAAGATAATGGAATAAATTAAAAATAGCTTTCTTAATAGCTCCTTTTATGGGGAGCTATTGTTGAAATTTTTAATGGTTTTACTTCAATTCAAACAGCATTAACTCAAACAACATTTATTTAAACAATATTTATTTAAACAACATTTAGTTAAACAACAATTAGTTAAACAACATTGTTCGGAGATTTTCATGAGTTTATCAAATGGGCCTATCTCTACCGAAATAAAGGTTCCTAGCGGAAGCCGCATTACTCTGAGTCAGCCAGAAGAACAGCCAGCTGAGCTTATTGAGTCACTGATTGATTTATTCAAACAGCATAAATCTGTTCGGCGAGCTTTTTTAGTCATGGCCCATGATAAAAATGTGGATGAAAAACCCAATTTGTTAATTGGTTTGGAATTCAGTGCGACATTGACAGACAGTGAGATTAATTTTTTGCTTCAAGAAGCAGGTGAATTGGCTTGCGAATATCTCGATGAAGACGAATCTGTCGATTTCTGCTTGCTGGATGAAAAAGAACGAGGTATTAGCCATTACTTGATTCAGCATACTCAACCTTTTTATCAGCGTAAATTAGGTAGTTGGTTGCGTGATACCATTCCTGTTGTCAATCAATAGTGGTTGAATTCTGTAACATGGCACTATTTTTCACCAATTTTACCCCATGGTTTTTATGATCTACTTTTTTACGATCTACTTTTGCGTTCTACTTTCCTTGTAATTTGATAATTTTTGCTAAACGAATATTGCGAGGAGCATCGAAAATCGGCAAGAACATGGGGTATAAATATAAGACGCATTTCTCTTTGATCAGAAATTTAGTTATTTTTTTCTACTCTTTGGTTATGAAAGATAAGAAGTACCATAATGAACATCCAAAAAAGAATACTCCGGCATATCGGGTAAATTGATAAGGATTATGGTTATGTATCAACGACAATTGTGGCAATGGGTGATAAGGAGAAAGCGATATCTGGCGGTGATGTTCGCCATGTTATTTTCATTATTCGCGCTATCTGGATGCGATCAATCCGAAAACCCTGAAAAAGATAAGCTGCACACATCATTATCTCAAAATAGCAACTCTCAAGATGCAAAAGCTAAATCAGAAGCATCGACGGATAAAGTTGCAGAATCCAAATACACAGAATCCAAAATTGTGAAACCTAAGGCCGAGGAACCCAAGGCTACAGAATCTATAGTAGATATCAGAACGCTGGCAAAACGCTATGCAGGTAAAGATGTCACCATCTTGGATGCTTCCGAACTGCAATTGGATGGTGCCAGCGCAATGGTGGTGACATTCTCCGTTCCTCTGGAGCCTAACCAAAATTTCTCACAAAAAATGCACCTTGTTGATGTGAAATCGGGAAAATTGGATGGTGCATGGGAGCTTTCCAATAACCAGATGGAACTCAGATTGCGCCATTTACCGCCTTCCCGTGAATTACGATTAACGGTTGATGAAGGTATAAAAGGCATCAATGAGCGTAGATTGACGACAGGTTATCAGAAAAAATTTAATACAGCGCCTATCACTCCTACCGTTGGCTTTGCCAGCAAAGGCTTATTGCTACCCAGCAAGGCAGCAGAAGGATTACCTGTTCTGGCCCTCAATGTTGATCGCGTAGATGTTAATTTTTTCCGCATCAAAGATGAAGCATTGCCTTCATTTATCGCCAACTGGCAATACCGCAGTAACATGAGTTATTGGAACTCCAAGGAATTATTGCAAGAAACTGAATTAGTCTATACAGGGCGTTTTGATCTCAACCCTATCGTTAATACCCGTGAAAAAATATTGCTGCCGCTCAGTAATATCAAAGAACTGCAAAAAGATGGCGTTTACCTGGCAGTTATGCAACAGGCGGGAAAATATACCTATAGTAATCCAATAACCCTGTTCACATTGAGTGATATTGGCGTCTCCATGCACAGTTATCTGAACAGAATTGATGTCTTTACCCAATCACTGGAACAAGGCTCTGGCCTGAAAGGCGTTGAAGTTCGTTTATTGGACGCCAAAGGGCAACCGGTGGCAAAAGCAACGACAGATAGCGATGGACATGCTTCGCTGGAAAAAAGTGACAAAGCAAAATTATTACTGGCAACCCAGAATGGACATACCAGTATGATCGACTTGGATTCACCAGCATTGGATCTCTCTGAATTTGATATTGGTGGGCCACAAGGATATAGCAAACAGTTTTTCGTATTCGGTCCAAGAGATCTTTATCGACCAGGAGAAACATTGATCGTTAATGGCTTACTGCGTGATGCTGATGGTCATCCGCTTAAATCACAGCCAGTTAAAGTGGATGTATTGAAAGCAGATAACCAGGTTGTTCGCAGTTTTGTCTGGCAAGCGGAAAACGGTTTGTACCAATATCGTTACTCGATTCCCCGTGAGGCCGAAACAGGGATGTGGTCACTGCGATTTGACTTAGGTGATAACGTGCCACGATATTACAAATTTAACGTTGAAGATTTCATGCCTGAACGAATGGCACTTGAGATTAAAGGAAACGTTAATAATCAGCCTGTATTGACCGATCAAAATGTTGAATTCGCCATAACGGGTCGTTACCTGTATGGCGCTCCTGCTACTGATAATCGTTTGCAAGGGCAATTGTTCTTGCGTCCTGCCCGTAATGCCGTGGCAAAATTACCGGGATATGAATTTGGCTCTGTAAAAGAAACGGATTTGAGGCGGACACTGGATGAATTTGACTTAACCTTAGACAGTGAAGGGAAAACCAACCTTTCTGTCAGCAGTAGTAACTGGAAATCCGTCACATCTCCGGTGACAGTCATTGTACAGGCCAGTTTGCTGGAGTCTGGCGGGCGTCCGGTGACACGCCGGGCTGAACAGGCTGTCTGGCCTGCTGAAAAATTGGTTGGTATACGTCCGTTGTTCAATAAAAAGGTAATTTATAATTATCGCACTGGCCATGATGAACACCGCTATAACGTGGATGAAAATTCACTGGCAGAATTTGAAATAGTTTATGTGGATGCCAGTGGTAAAAAATATGCTGCGTCAGAATTAAGGGCGCGTCTGATATATGAACGTCGTGATTACTATTGGCGTTGGTCTGACAGTACTGGTTGGGATTCGGGTTATGACCAGAAAGATTTGGTAATGGCTGATGAACATGTTCAGACTGCGGAAAATGGTACAGCTAAAATCAGTTTCCCTGTGGATTGGGGAGCTTATCGAATTGAAGTTGTAAATCCACAAAATCAGATCGTTACTAGCTTAAATTTCTGGGCGGGTTATTCATGGCAGGATAATACTGGAGGTACTGGGGCAGTACGCCCGGATCAAGTCAAATTGTCACTGGATAAACCTGCCTATAAACCGGGCGAGAAAGTGAAAGTGCGCTTGGTTGCACCACAAGAGGGTAAAGGTTATTTGTTGGTAGAATCCAGTGATGGCCCGTTGTGGTGGCAGGAAATAGATGTTCCAGAAAAGGGTTTGGATGTTGAGATTCCCATTAATCAGGCGTGGGCACGCCATGATTTGTATCTTACTGCGGTTGTAGTGCGTCCAGGTGATAAATCCCGTCAGGCAACACCTAAGCGGGCAATCGGTGTATTACATCTGCCACTGATGGATGAGGGGCGTAAGCTGAACTTAGCCTTGAATGCACCTGATAAGATGCGTCCAAATCAGGATCTCACAGTCAAAATCAAAGTAACTCCTCAGCAGGGGCAACAACTTCCTAAACAAGTTAATGTTCTGCTCTCAGCGGTAGATTCAGGGGTATTAAGTATTACTAACTTTAAAACTCCCGATCCTTATGAAGCGTTCTTTGGTCGTAAACGCTATAGCGTTGATCAATATGATGTTTACGGTCATCTGATTGAAGCGGAAGGTCGTCAGGCAAATCTGCGCTTTGGTGGAGATGGGAATGATAGTGCTCTGGAGCGAGGGGGTAAAAAACCATTAACGGAAGTCAAAATTATTGCAGAGCAAGCCAAGCCAGTTACTTTGAATGCTGATGGGGAAGGTGAGATTACCCTGCCTATTCCAGATTTCAATGGAGAACTCAGATTGATGGCACAGGCATGGAGTAGTGATGAATATGGTCACAATGAACATAAAATCATTGTCGCAGCACCGGTCATTACTCAAATGTCATTGCCTCGCTTTATGGCGGGAGGCGATCAGTCCCAACTGTCGTTGGATATCACCAATTCAACTGAGCAACCTCAAGTCCTGACATTGAAGTTTACTGCTGAAGGATTGGTCAAATTACAAGGTGTGACAAGCAAAAAACTCATATTGGAAAAAGGGAAACGTACAACAGTTAAAATTCCGGTCAAAGCAGATTATGGATTTGGACAGGGCGAAGTCTCCCTGACCATTGATGGCCTGAACCTGCCTGACGAAAAACTGACGCAGTATAAAAACAGTTGGAAAATAGGTGTTCGCCCTGCATATCCGGCCAAAACTATCCAATTTTCTGATGTGATTCACCAAGGTCAAAATTGGCAATTACCACTGGCAGCCATTTCAGATTTGGCTCCAGAAACGGTAGAAGGACAGTTATTACTGACCAGCAGTCCACCATTGCAAATCGCCCGTTATATTCGTGAATTATATGCTTATCCTTATGGTTGTTTAGAGCAGACAGTGAGCGGGCTTTATCCGTCACTCTATTCCAATGAGGCTGAATTGAAAAAGCTGGGTATCAATACTCAAAGTGATGAAAAGCGCAGAAAGGCCATTGAGGCGGGGATTACACATTTGCTGAGCATGCAGCGCCATGATGGCGGCTTTTCGTTGTGGAATCGTAATGGTGATGAAGCGTTCTGGTTGACTGCTTATACGACGGATTTTCTGTTTCGTGCAACCCAGCAGGGATACAGCGTTCCCGCTGATGCCCTGAAAACAGCTAATAACCGTTTACTGCGTTACCTGCAAGATAGAACCATTATCACTGATCGCTACAATGGTTCGCGTATAGCGACACAATTTTCTGTGCAGGCCTATGCAGGTTTGGTCTTGGCTAATCAGCAGAAAGCACCGTTGAGTGGGTTGAGACAGCTTTATGAACGTCGGGGGCAGGCAGCAAGTGGCTTGTCTCTGGTTCAATTGGGAATTGCACTGAAAATGATGGGTGATAATACCCGTGGCAATGATGCCGTTCGTTTGGGCGTTAATAAACCCCGCGAACCTGGTTATGGGTTGGGTGACTATGGCAGTGTTATCCGTGATAATGCGCTGATTGTTGCCCTGTTGACAGAGCACAATATGTTGCAGAAGGATCGTGACGAAAAATTGCTTAATTTATCCAATGAATTGTCTAGTCACCGTTACTTCTCAACACAGGAGAGTAATTCGCTGTATCTGGCTGGACGTTACTTTATTGGCGCTACTGAACAATCGTGGAAAGCAGCAATTAACCAGCAAATGCCGCCAATTAACCGTGATAGTGCATTGACTGAGACATTAACGGCAGACCAGCTTTCAAAAGGTGTGGATATCAGCAACCGTGGTGACAGTACACTGTACTCGCGCTTGAATATAGTGGGATATCTACTGAATACCCCTAAACCGCACTCAAATGTTTTGAAAATTAAGCGTACTTACTTTGACTTAGAAGGTCATACAGCCCACATCGGACATATGAAAAGTGGGGAGATGATCGTTGTTAAGTTGGAAGTCAGTGCAAGCCAATCAGTGCCGGATGCATTGATAGTAGATTTACTGCCAGCCGGATTGGAGATTGAAAACCAAAACCTGGCAGCCAGCAGTGCCAGCTTGAATGACAGTGCGACGGGTTTGAAAGATTTTATTGAAGAAATGCAAAATGCGGATATCCGTCACATCGAATACCGTGATGATCGCTTTGTTGCCGCTGTTGCTGTGCCATCTTATAAATCAGTGACATTACTGTATTTGGCTCGTGCAGTTGCACCAGGAGTTTATCAAGTACCAGCACCACAGGTTGAATCCATGTATGTCCCTAACTGGCGTGCCGTGGGTGAAACCGACTCAAGACTGGAAGTTGTCCGTTAATCATCATCAGCCTCTATCCCGGAAGATAGGGGCTATCTCTTTTCGGATACGGTTTTAATGAGAAAATTATTCTCCCGAAGTTATCTGCTTATCTTGACGGTTACGCTGGCTATTGTGTTGGTTTCCTCCACCACAATGTGGTTGGCAGATAAAATCTGGCCGTTGCCCATATATAACGTCAAAATGGCGCGTGTAGTGGTGGGAGCTGATGGCTCACCGTTGTGGCGTTTTGCTGACAGCGAGGGGATTTGGCGTTATCCCATCACCTTAGATCAAGTTTCTCCAGAATATCTTCAGGCACTACTGGCTTATGAAGATCGCTGGTTCTATAAACATCCCGGTATCAATCCGCTCTCCCTTTTACGGGCTGCATGGCAAGATCTTCGCGCAGGAAAAATAGTATCAGGGGGCAGTACCATTTCCATGCAGGTTGCCCGACTGATAGATCCACATCCACGTACTTTTGCGGGAAAATTCAAACAAATTTGGCGCACATTGCAGTTGGAATGGCACTATTCAAAAGATGAAATTTTGGAGATGTACCTGAATCGAGCGCCTTTTGGTGGCACATTGCAGGGTGTTGGAGCTGCAAGCTGGGCTTATTTAGGGAAATCACCGTCAGAACTTTCGTCTGGAGAGGCGGCGTTATTGGTTGTATTGCCACAAGCCCCCAGCAGATTACGGCCGGATCGCTATCCAGAACGAGCACAAGCAGCACGTGATAAGGTATTGCAGCGACTGGCGCAGTATCATGTTTGGTCAGAGAAGAAAGTGGCTGATATCAAAGAGGAAAACATATGGTTGGCTCCACGTCAGGTTCCTCATCTTGCGCCATTATTAGCAAGGCGAATGACGAATGAAAATCAGCAGGAAGTGATCCAATCGACCATTGATACTGGTCTACAACGTCAATTGGAAGACATAGTACTCAACTGGAAATATCAGTTGGCAGCCAAAACATCAATTGGCGTATTAGTTGTGGATCACTCTGACATGTCTGTTAAAGCTTATATTGGTTCTGTAGATTTTCAGGATGACAGTCGTTTTGGGCATGTGGATATGATAAGCGCGTGGCGTTCGCCCGGCTCCACATTGAAACCCTTTTTATATGCTATGGCGTTGGATGATGGGTTAATTCATGCTGAGTCTTTATTGCAGGATGTTCCTCGTCTCTTTAATGACTATCGACCCGGTAATTTTGACAGTGGATTCAATGGGCCGGTGAGTGCTAGTGATGCCTTGGTCAGATCGTTGAACTTGCCCGCTGTACAACTTCTTGAAGCCTATGGTGCCAAACGATTTACGGCTAATTTACGCAATGTGGGAACGAAACTGCGCTTCCCATTGGGCAGCGAACCGAATTTATCCCTTATTTTAGGAGGGACTGCCGCTCGTATGGATGAATTGGTTTCGGCATACAGTGCTTTTGCCCGTCAGGGAAAAGTATCTCCACTGCGTTTTACACCGCAACAAAAAGTACGGAACAGGCAATTGTTCTCTGCCGGGGCGGCTTGGATTGTCAGAAGGATTATGGCGGGAGAAGGACTCCCTCAACCCGATAATATTTTGCCCGCCAGTGTCCCGCTGGCATGGAAAACAGGTACAAGCTATGGCTATAGAGATGCATGGGCAATTGGCCTGAATGCGCGTTATACCATAGGTGTTTGGGTCGGCAGACCAGACGGAACTCCTGTTATTGGTCAGTTCGGGTATGCCACGGCGATACCAATCATGAATCAAATCAATGGATTATTAATGGAGAATTTGCGTTATAGCTCAATGCGTATTCCTATTGATCCTCGACCAGCCAGTGTCACGCAAGCAATCATTTGCTGGCCGAGCGGAACTATCCTGTCCCAAGGTAGCAATAACTGTCGGCAGCGTCGTTTGAGCTGGATTTTGGATAATACGATTCCCCCAACACTATCTGCCGTGGAACAGGAAGGTATTTCAGGGATCAACGAACGGATATGGCTGGATAAAAATGGCTTGCGTGTTGCGCCTGATTGTCCTGATGCCCATCTTGAAACGATAAGCCTGTGGCCAATCTCGTTAGAAGCATGGTTACCCATTAACGAACGTCGTGCAAATCGGCTTCCTCCCATTAACCAACAATGCCCACCCATGAAAATGGATCAAGCACCATTATTGATTATTGGAATTCGTGAAGGAGAAGTATTGAAGCGTATTCCGGGTAAAAAGGATTTGGACTTGCGGATTACGACACAAGGAGGCAGTGGTAAGCAATGGTGGTTTTTGAATGGTGAGCAAGTTGCTGTGACAAAAAATAACCAATCTTGGAGTAAGACTTTATCACAACCAGGTAAATATCAGCTCAGTATCTTGGATTTGAGTGGACAAATCAGCTCAATCAATTTTGTGTTGAAGTGACTCATGTTGAGGTGACTTGTGTTGAAGTGATCTCAGCATTGTTTTTGGCATTAAACTTCTTTTGACATTAAATTCCCCATAAATAATTTCATTAAAAACATGGTGTTAGCCATGTTTTTTGTTTCCACATGCAGTTTATTTCATATTTAACGATAAAAAATTATTGTTTTACGATAATCTTCGTTTATAATTTGATCTAAATTCAAAAATGGATAATATGCATAATGCACAATTCAAAACTCACACGAATAACGACACTTAGTTTGCTGATGTCTAAATTATCGTTATTGATTATTATTGCCGTGATGGTGGCGAATGTTCTTAGCTGGCTGGAACCAAAATTAATTTTGGAAAAATATGGATTGGAGCTTGCACTGACTGGGAGAATATTATCCCATTTTGATAAGGACACTTTTGGTGCATGGAAGTTAATGGGAGGAATATTGATATCAACCATCCCACTATTATCGTTAGTTGGCAGTTTTTGGGCTTTTTATCGATTGTTCGGCAATTATAGAAAAGGTGATTATTTCTCCAAAGGTACGGTTAAATATTTAGAATATGCAGGTTGGGGAGTGATTTTATGGAGTATCTTAGACATTTTGTGTCAACCTCTATTAACGTTGTGGTTAACAATATCTGCGCCAGTAGGTGAACGCTTTATTTCAGTAAGCTTAACTTCCAGCCATTTTGTTGCGATTTTCATTTCAGTTTGTCTGACGATTATCTCGCGTATTCTTTATCAAGCATGTGATATATATGAAGAAAATCAGAGTATTTTATAGGGGATACCGTGGCAATTCTTATTAATCTTGACGTGGTCATGGCAAAACGTAAGGTTAAATCTAAAGACTTAGCTCTAGCCATTGGTATTACTGAACAGAATCTTTCCCTGCTGAAAACAGGGAAAATTAAAGGTATTCGATTTTCTACCCTGAATGCCATTTGTCAATATTTGGATTGCCAACCTGGGGATATATTGGAGTTTAAAGAAGATTAGTCAGTGATTCAATCATTATACCCAATAGATTGAGAGATTAATTAAACGTCAACAGTGAGGAAATAAGGTGAAATATTTTTCATATGTTTTATTGCTGGGAGCATTTTATATTCCTGCATCTTTTGCTGATACATCAGTGACAAGTATTAAACATAACCAAGAGCCTGTCCAACAGGGAGCATTGATAAAATGTACAGATTTATTACCCATAGACCGTAAATATACCATTAGCATTATTGGTACATTGGATAAAACAACCAAAGATACTAATGAGCGATTAAAAGGGGAACTTAAAGTTTCTGATGAAACTAATAAACCATTAAATAAGGAAATGACCGATGTGGTTAAACCTTTTGTTCAATGTGTCACAGATACAGTTTTGTAATTGATATTCAGTTAAAAAACACCAATTCAATGATCCTGATCAGAATGCCTATTTGGGATTTATTCGCCTGAATAGGCATTATTTTATAGAATTAACAGAGCATGAGAGAACAACATACAATGCAGATACTTTATCCGATATTAAGGTTAAATATTAGTAAATCAGTTTAACTTGTAGGATGTAATCAAGCAAAAATGTGATTTATGCTAAAAAATGATAATTTTCGCTAAGAAAGTTTTAATAAAATGTTGTGTTTTTTGTAGGCAAGCAGAAAGTCTCCTCCTATAATCAACGCCTATTTTTATTCCTGTCAGATATCTGATACAGGGTAGAGCTGTCCCTCCGGTTTTGTGTGGGACATAAAAATTATAACAAATCATCGAATCATCGCTGAAAGTGCCAAAGAGGTTACCCAATGACAATTGAACGTACTTTTTCCATTATTAAACCCAACGCAGTTAAGAAAGATGTTATCGGTTCTATCTATGCTCGTTTTGAAAGCGCAGGGTTTAAAATCATTGCGGCCAAAATGCTGCATTTGACTCGTGAGCAGGCGGAAGGTTTTTATGCTGAACACAAAGGCCGCCCTTTCTTTGATGGTCTGGTGGAGTTTATGACTTCTGGCCCAATTATGGTACAAGTTTTGGAAGGCGAGAATGCGGTTCAACGTCACCGTGATCTGATGGGCGCCACTAATCCTGATAATGCCTTGGCAGGTACTCTGCGTGCAGACTATGCAGACAGCTTTACTGAAAATGCGGTTCACGGTTCAGACTCTGTGGAATCTGCAAGTCGCGAGATTGCTTACTTTTTCAGTGATGATGAAGTTTTTCCTCGCTTTTAAAGCCCTTAGCTACATGTAGCATCTCAGTAGCATATAAACAGTAAAGTTTGTACAATGATACGCCCCACTGATTTGATTCAGCGGGGCGTTTATTATTTTATTTCAATGTTCATTCAATTTGGCTCAAATGCAATCTGGCCTAAAAAGAGAATGATCATTGAATTGGCAGTTACCGCATGAAAACTTAGTGCTGAAATTAGATCAGCATAGAGCCGAAAGTGTAACAACGAGGCGATGTAAAAATGTCCCAACTTAACGAAACCGTACCACCTGAAACCTCCGCTGTATCCGTCATACCTGAAAAGAAAAACGGTAAAATCAATTTGTTCGACCTTAACCGTAAACAAATGCGTCAATTCTTTATCGATATGGGAGAAAAACCTTTTCGTGCCGATCAGGTCATGAAATGGATTTACCATTATTGCTATGACGATTTCGAGCTGATGACCGATATCAACAAAGTGCTCCGGGCGAAATTGCAACAAGTTGCTGAAATCAAAGCACCAGAAGTTGCAGAAGAGCAACGCTCCTCTGATGGCACAATCAAATGGGCGATTACTGTAGGTGATCAACAGGTTGAAACGGTTTATATCCCAGAAGATGATCGTGCGACACTGTGTGTTTCATCTCAGGTGGGGTGTGCTTTAGAGTGTAAATTTTGTTCTACTGCTCAGCAGGGCTTTAACCGCAATCTGCGAGTCTCTGAAATTATTGGTCAAGTCTGGCGTGCCGCCAAGATTATCGGATCACTGAAATCCAGTGGCCGTCGCCCCATAACCAACGTGGTGATGATGGGCATGGGAGAACCATTGCTCAATTTGAACAATGTCGTGCCAGCAATGGAAATCATGATGGATGACTTTGGTTTTGGTCTGTCAAAACGCCGTGTGACATTGTCAACCTCTGGCGTTGTTCCTGCACTGGATAAACTGGGTGAGATGATCGATGTTGCACTGGCAATTTCCTTGCATGCACCTACTGATGACATTCGTGACGAAATCGTACCCATTAACCGTAAGTACAATATTGAAGAGTTTCTGGCCAGCGTGCGTCGTTACCTGACAAAATCCAATGCGAATCAGGGACGTGTTACGGTGGAATATGTAATGCTTGACCATGTCAATGACAGCGTTGAACAAGCCCATCAATTGGCGGAATGCCTGAAAGATACCCCTAGCAAGATCAACCTGATTCCGTGGAACCCGTTCCCGGGCGCACCTTATGGGCGCAGCTCGAACAGCCGAATCGATCGTTTTTCCAAGGTCCTGATGGGATATGGTTTTACGACCATCGTGCGTAAAACGAGGGGAGATGATATTGATGCCGCATGTGGGCAGCTTGCCGGTGATGTGATTGATAGAACAAAACGAACACTGAAAAAACGTCTGACAGGTGAACCTATTCAGGTAAAAGCAGTCTAATTTTCTGTTTTAATATCGATTAATGGCTAAAAATCTGGCGAAGTTTGACATAATCTTATAAATGAAAATGGTATGATACGGAAATCAATAATTTGGACTATAGTTTGTTTTAACCTGTTAACGGGATGTGTGGAACCAGCAACGCATCGTGCTCATCAGGTTGTTGCCATAGATACACGATTGCAGCTAGGGAGGGCTTATTTGTCGGAACGAAATTTACCGGCCGCTAAATATCATTTTCAAAAAGTCTTGCTGGCGGAGCCTCTTCATTCAGAAGCACATCTAGGCATGGCATTGCATGAACAATATGCAGGCCGACCAGAAACCGCCAGTCAGCACTATAGAATGGCTATGCAGTATACGGCTGGAAGTGATACTGTAGTGCATCACTACTATATTTTTCTTTGTGAACAAAAGCAGTATGAAAAAGCGGAGCAATTGATCGCGGAAAGTATGAAAAATAGCACAAGCCGTTATAGCTGTGATAGATGATTTTTTTACATTCGACGCAGTCGTTAGATGATTTCACTACTCAAATTAAGTGATGTGTTCTATTAATTTAATTTGTGTAAATTCTTTAAACCCAGAACAGTACCAGTGTCCCTAGCTAATAATGAAGACTGAAACTTACCCAGAAGAAGCCAATCTGACAACAGGTCAGATTTTGCGTCAGGCTCGTGAAAAGCATGAGCTTTCTCAGCAAACTGTGGCAGATCGCTTGTGTCTTAAACTGTCCACTGTTCGTGATATTGAAGAAGATAATATCCCGTCAAATATTTCACCGACATTTTTGCGTGGGTATATTCGTGCCTATGCAAAATTGGTTCAAGTACCTGAGTCTGAAATCTTGAGTGTTTTGGATAAACAGATGCCATCCAAGGCTATAAAAACGTCTCCTATGCAAAGTTTTTCAGCAGGGAAAAAACGCAAGAGGCGTGATGGTTGGTTAATGAAGATAACATGGGTTGTTATCATTTTGTTATTAGGAATGACAGTCTTGTGGTGGTGGCAGGACTATAAAGCACAACAGACAGCCCAGTCTCCAATATCTGAACAATCTGGTGCCAAGAGTGCTCAGGTAACAGGTTCTGAAAAGAGTTCGGTAGCTCCAGGTGCGGGAGGGAATGATATATCCGCTCCTGCTAAAAACAGCCAATCCGGGGCAGCTTCCCAAGATAATGCACCTCAAGAAAAAACGTCACCAGCAGAAGTAAATGGTGCGGTAGTAAACAAAAATGTAAGCAGCGATGTTCCGGTATCTTCCATACCTAAAGCAGAGTCATTGCCTGTTAATCAATCGGTAACAAATCAGTTAGCTCAGCCAGCAACAAATGCAATATCAGAAAATATGGTTTCTTCCACTAATGCAGAGGCGAAAAATTCTGTTGTAAGTCCGTCATCGGTTGATGTGAGTAATATCAGTGCGGTGAGCAACAATGAATTAGTTCTGAATTTCAAAGGGGAATGCTGGCTGCAAGTTGTAGATGCTAAAGGCAAGGTGCTGTTCAGCGGCATCAAAAAGAAAGGTAATAGCCTGAAATTTTCCGGTAAATCGCTTTACTCATTGACGATTGGCGCGCCTTCTGAGGTTGAGGTTCTGTTTCAAGGAAAACCAGTGGATCTAAGTTCATTTGTGAAGAAAAATGCCACTACTAAATTGCAACTGAAATAAACCCCTTAAATTTGGGCAAACATTGAATAAGAATTCATGTTTGCCTGTGTGTATTATTTATCACAGCGTGTATTATTCACCACAGCATAGTTGTAATTTTTATAAACAAAATACAGGGATGTAGGGGAGTAATGTAAAAATGCATAATGAATCACCGATAAAAAGACGTAAATCTACGCGTATTTATGTCGGTAATGTGCCCATAGGGAATGGCGCACCGATTGCGGTGCAATCAATGACGAACACACGGACAACTGATGTTGAGGCGACAGTCAATCAAATTAGGGCGTTAGAGCGTGTTGGTGTTGATATCGTTCGTGTTTCAGTTCCAACAATGGATGCAGCCGAAGCGTTCAAGTCTATCAAACAGCAGGTCAATATTCCTCTTGTGGCCGATATTCATTTCGATTACCGCATTGCATTAAAAGTCGCGGAATATGGTGTTGACTGTCTGCGCATCAATCCCGGCAATATCGGTAACGAAGAACGTATCCGTCAGGTTGTGGATTGTGCCCGCCACAATAACATTCCAATTCGTATTGGGGTCAATGGTGGATCGTTGGAAAAAGATCTACAGGAAAAATACGGCGAACCTACACCAGAAGCATTGGTTGAATCAGCAATGCGTCATGTTGATATTTTAGATCGCCTGAATTTCGACCAATTTAAGGTGAGCGTCAAGGCATCTGATGTCTTTTTGGCGGTTGGCGCATATCGTTTACTGGCACAAAAAATTGATCAACCGTTGCATCTCGGTATTACTGAGGCAGGTGGTGCCCGTGCTGGCGCGGTGAAATCCTCAATTGGTCTTGGCATTTTATTGTCAGAAGGCATCGGCGATACTCTGCGCATCTCGTTGGCCGCAGATCCGGTAGAAGAAGTTAAAGTCGGTTTTGATATACTGAAATCATTGCGTATTCGTTCAAGGGGCATTAATTTCATTGCTTGCCCAACTTGTTCGCGTCAAGAATTTGACGTTATTGGTACGGTTAATGCACTTGAGCAGCGTCTTGAAGATTTAATTACACCGATGGATGTTTCTATCATTGGTTGTGTCGTGAATGGTCCCGGGGAAGCAGAAGTTTCGACAATTGGCGTAACGGGAGCGAGAACAAAAAGCGGCTTTTATCAAGATGGGATTCGTCAAAAAGAGCGTCTTGATAATAAAAATATGATTGATCAGCTTGAAGCAAAAATTCGAGCGAAGGCAGCTGTCTTGGATGTGAACAACCGGATTAGCGTCAATCAGCTTGATGAATAAGATGCTTAATGCTGGCGCATGTTATCATGCACCAGCTATGCCTTTTATCTTATGCCCTTTACCTATAATCCAATGAATTTTGAGTTTCAGATAACCAAGCTGCAACTTGAAAGACAAACATTCGCTTTTATAATCGACGGCATTAAATAAATATTAATAAGAGATAAAACGTGACAAAAAATATCCCAGCTATTCGTGGCATGAACGATTGTCTTCCTGCTGAAACGGCCATCTGGCAACGAGTTGAATCTACGGTGAAGCGCGTGCTGTCAGGTTATGGTTTTAGCGAAATACGGACACCGATTGTAGAGCAGACCCCGTTATTCAAACGTGCTATTGGGGAAGTGACCGATGTTGTCGAAAAAGAGATGTACACCTTTGACGACCGCAATGGTGAAAGCTTAACCCTGCGCCCGGAAAATACGGCAGGGTGCGTCCGTGCCGGTATTCAGCATGGTCTGCTGTACAATCAGGAACAGCGCTTATGGTATATCGGGCCTATGTTCCGTTATGAGCGTCCACAAAAAGGCCGTTATCGTCAATTCCATCAGCTGGGAGCTGAAGTGTTTGGTCTGCAAGGGCCGGATATTGATGCTGAAATGATTCTGATGACAGCACGCTGGTGGCGTGAACTGGGTATTGCTGATCACGTTACACTTGAACTGAATTCCATTGGTTCACTGGAAGCCCGCGCCAATTATCGTGAAGCACTGGTCGCTTTCCTTGAACAGCACAAAGAGAAGCTGGATGAAGATTGCCAGCGCCGTATGTATACCAACCCACTGCGGGTATTGGATTCCAAAAATCCTGAAATTCAGCAACTTCTTAATGATGCACCGGAGCTGTTTGACTATCTTGATGGCGAATCAAAAGAACATTTTGATGGGCTGTGCCAGATACTTGATAGCGCAGGTATCAAATACCGTATCAACCAACGTCTGGTTCGCGGCCTTGATTATTACAACCGTACTGTTTTTGAATGGGTGACATCTGCTTTGGGTGCGCAGGGAACTGTTTGTGCAGGTGGTCGCTACGATGGCTTGGTTGAACAATTGGGCGGCAAGGCAACACCAGCAGTTGGTTTTGCAATGGGCATGGAACGTATGGTTCTGTTAGTGCAGGAAGTTAATCCTGATTTTGTTGCTGATCTGACAGTTGCCGATGTTTATCTCTCTTCCTTTGGTGAAAGCAGCCAGCAAGCAGCATTGATATTGGCAGAAAAAATCCGTGATCAACTGCCAGAATTGCGTCTGATGACCAACCATGGCGGAGGCAACTTTAAGAAGCAGTTGGCGCGCGCGGGTAAACACGGTGCCAAAGTTGCCTTGATCCTTGGGGAAGATGAGATCCAAGCTGGCAATATCACAGTGAAAGATTTACGAAACGGTGAGCAAGAAACGTTGTCACAACAAACGGTCGCAGCGCGTTTGAGCGAGCTGTTAGGCTAAGGAGAGACTCTAGTGCAAGTCTATACCACTGAAACTGAACAAGTTGACGCGATAAAGCGTTTTTTATCTACCAACGGTAAATACCTCGCTGTTGGTTTAGTGTTAGGCATTGGTGCGTTGATTGGTTGGCGTTACTGGCAGACTCATCAAACAAACCAATTACATGGCACGGCGGCAGTATTTGAAAAATTGAACAAATCATTGGCATCGGGGTCGAAAGAAAGCGTTGTTGCCGCAGAAAAATTCGCTAATGAAACGAATAATGTCTACGGTGTTATGGCGGATCTGGAGCTGGCAAAACAGGCTATTACCCAAAATGATTTGGCTCAGGCAGAGAAAAATTTGCTGGTAGCCTCTGGTAAAGCCAAAGATAAGGATATGCAAGCTTTGTCTAACATTCGTTTGGCTCGGGTTCAATTGGCGGAAGATAAAACGGATGCTGCGTTGAAAACGCTGGAGCTGGTCAAAGGCAAGGGATGGCAAGTGATGGTTGAGGATATTCGTGGGGATATTCTGACCAAAAAAGGAGATATCGCTGGCGCGCGTGCCGCATATTCCATGGGGCTTGGATCTGATGGCCCTCAGGTAATCAAAGAATTCATGAAAATTAAACTTAATAATTTATCCAACTAAGGGAGTCAACTTCATAATGCAACTGCGAAAAACACTCTTGGTTGGGCTGGTTGCTTCTGTTCTGCTGGCAGGTTGTTCCAGCGAACAGGATACGGTAACAATGTCACCGTTGCCGAAGGTTGAAAGTCAATTCAAACCTCGTATCGTTTGGGATAAGTCCGTTGGGAATGGCACTGGGCAGTATTACTCTCATTTATCACCAGCTTGGCAGGGTTCAACGGTTTACGTTGCTGATCGTAATGGGGTTATCAAAGCACTTGATATAGACAGCGGCAAAGAGTTGTGGGCAACGGATCTGTCAAAAAAAGCAGGTTTACTATCATCTCGCTTGCCAGCGTTGCTTTCTGGTGGTTTGACTGTATCCGGTAATCGCTTATATGTCGGAACAGAAAAGGCAAAAGTCGTTGCGTTGGATACAACGAACGGCAAAGTTGAATGGGAATCAACGGTTGCTGGTGAAGCGTTATCCCGTCCTGTAGTGAGTGATGGCTTTGTCTTGATTCATACTGGCAATGGTATGTTGCAGGCATTGAAAGAAACTGATGGTAGCGTTGCTTGGTCAGTTAACATGGATACGCCTTCATTATCAGTTCGTGGTGAATCTGCTCCTGCCGTGGCTTATGGTGCGGCCGTTGTAGGTGGAGACAATGGCCGGATCAGTGCCGTTTTGTTGTCTCAGGGGCAACTGATTTGGCAACAGCGTATTTCTCAGGTAACGGGTTCTACCGAAATAGCTCGCCTGAATGATGTTGATATGACTCCGGTCATTTCTGACAATATTATCTATGCCATTGCTTATAACGGCAATTTAGTGGCAATGGATATGCGTTCAGGTCAGATCATTTGGAAACGTGAACTAGGATCGGTGAATGATATGGTTATCACTGACAGCAATATTTTCATTGTTGATCAAAATGACCGTATCTTGTCCCTGCGCAAGAGTGATGGTGTGACTTTATGGTCGCAGAATGCTCTCTTGCACCGTAACCTGACAGCTCCAGAAATGTATAATGGTTATCTGGTTGTTGGTGATGGTGAAGGTTACCTGCATTGGTTGAATATGGCTGATGGCAAATTTGTGGCGCAGCATAAGGTTGATAGTTCTGGCCTGTTGAGCCGCCCGGTTGTTGCCAGCGATAAACTGATGGTACAAGCGAAGGACGGGACAGTTTACCTGTATACTCGCTAATTCCAGAGTGTGTTTTAATTAACACGAAATTATACGGCTCCTGAATAGTAACAGGGGCCGTTTCGTCTTTTTAGTATCTTTGTATCTTGCTATGGTGAACAACATTGAGAGGTCACTTTCAGCAGGATATCGATTTAAATTTAGTCATGAGGCATCAAAAAAATGATACCTGTCGTTGCGCTGGTTGGGCGCCCCAATGTTGGAAAATCCACCTTATTTAACCGATTAACCCGAACCAGAGATGCTCTGGTAGCGGATTTCCCTGGCTTAACCCGTGATCGTAAGTATGGACGGGCAGAGGTTGAAGGGCAGGAATTCATCATCATTGATACGGGAGGTATCGATGGTACAGAAGATGGCGTAGAAACGCATATGGCTACGCAATCTCTTATGGCCATAGAAGAGGCTGATATTGTTCTCTTTATGGTTGACGCAAGATCGGGTCTGATGCCTGCTGACCATGCGATTGCCAAGCATCTGCGTAGCCGTGAAAAAGCAACTTTCTTGGTGGCGAATAAAACAGATGGTATTGATATTGACACCTCTACAGCTGAATTTTATTCACTGGGGCTGGGAGATATTTATTCCATTGCTGCTTCTCATGGTCGTGGCGTGACACAGCTGATTGAACATGCGCTGTTGCCGTTTTCTGATAAAGAAGAAACGGAAGAAGTAGAACTGACTGAAGAAGAAGCTAATGCCGCTTATTGGGCAGAAATGGAGCAAGCTGAGCTGGATGCTTCTGCTGAAGAGGAAGAAGAGGAGGCATTTGATCCTACAACCTTGCCTCTGAAACTTGCGATTGTTGGCCGCCCTAATGTGGGTAAATCCACATTAACCAACCGTATCCTAGGTGAAGAACGTGTTGTTGTTTATGATATGCCGGGAACAACTCGTGACAGCATTTATATCCCCATGGAACGTGATGGCCGTGAATATATTTTAATTGATACAGCAGGCGTTCGTAAGCGTGGGAAAGTCACTGAAACAGTTGAAAAATTCTCTGTAATTAAAACACTTCAGGCGATTGAAGATGCCAATGTTGTGTTGCTGATCGTGGATGCTCGTGAAGGCATTTCTGATCAAGATCTCTCGCTGCTTGGTTTTATCCTTAACAGTGGTCGTTCTCTGGTTATTGCTGTAAACAAATGGGATGGCATGAGTCAGGAAGATAAAGATCACGTTAAAGATATGCTTGATTTGCGTCTTGGCTTTGTTGATTTTGCTCGTGTTCACTTTATTTCTGCATTACATGGTAGCGGTGTTGGGAATCTATTTGAGTCAATTCTGGAAGCTTATGAAAGCGCTACCAGCCGCGTTAGCACTTCCTTATTGACCCGTATAATGCGCATGGCAGAAGATGATCATCAACCACCGATGATTCGCGGCCGCAGAGTGAAAATGAAATATGCTCATGCTGGTGGATATAACCCGCCTATCGTGGTTATCCATGGTAATCAGGTGACGAATTTACCGGATTCTTATAAGCGTTATCTGATGAATTATTTCCGTCGTTCTTTGAAGGTGATGGGAACACCTATCCGCATCCAATTTAAAGAAGGGGCCAACCCTTATGCGGATAAGAAAAATACATTAACAGCAACTCAGCTCCGTAAACGTAAGCGCTTGATGGAACATCTGAAAAAACGTTAATTATTTAAAAATACTGCTATATCCAATGGATTTCAAGGTGTGTCACAGTCAACAAAGAGGCAACTTGAAAGAGAAAGACAAAGGGTATATAAATAAAGGGCTGTTTCAGCCCTTTATTATTGAGTAAATTCATAATTTTTTCTTGTTAAATAGAAAATTATGACCTTGTGATTTTTCGATTTCTTTTTTCTAAGAAAAGAATTTGACTATCATAAACATTAAAAATAATGTTAAAAGCAAAATTAATTAGTTGAAAGAAACTTCAAGAATATCAATTAATTTATGGTAAGTCTGCTGAATTAATTTGGGTGTTTTTATTATTGTCTAGCTTAATTAGTATGTAAATCAATTAATAATACTATATTTTACTTTACTTCAACTAAATTTTTTTAGCATTCTTTATTTGTTTCTCTGATGGAATGCTTTTCTAAAACAAGATTTATTTTAAAAAATCTTCTTCCTAAATTTATTTTCCTGATGATTGATAGCTGCCTTCGCCTTCTGATTTAGGAATACTTCTATTTTTATAGAGCAAAGGGTCATCTTTAGGGGCTGAGGAGGCTTCATTGATTGATTTTTCCATTAGTTTATTAATATGATCTAATGTATTCAAAATACACTCTTTATCATTAGCATCACAGGTTTTTGCAATATACTCCAATAAATAAGGAGGGATTATATTTTGTTTGCTCGATTTATTTTTACTCATGATAATACCTTTTTGTACATGTTGTCGTGTTGGTTTATATTTAGACTAACCTAAATGGTAACTAAATTAACCATGTTAGTCACTACTAAAAATGTAAATTTTTATAATGTGAGATGAAGCAGTGAAATAATTAATTTCATTAAATAGAGAATGGTGTTTTATTGATGATTTGCAAGTTTGAAAAAATTGAAAATCTGGCTCAGGCGGTAGGTATGAGTAGAGGAAGTGTAGGATATATAAATATAATCAAGACCTTCCCTGGTCTTTAATGATTAGAGCAGTATTCCGACTTGATTCCATGAATAAGTCACAATATTTGAAATTTTCTTATCAAATAATATATTAGCATTGTCAACGGTCAGCTGTGCAAAATCATTAAAGCTGGCTTTATGGGATAAACGTTTATCCAATAATGTGTTGTACCAAATTTTTCCGGCTTGCTCCCATGAATATCCTCCCAACGCGATTGCCAATAAATAGAATGCCTTATTAGGAATGCCTGAATATTTATGGACACCCCCGTTGTCATCTCTGACAGATAAATCTTGATATTGATCCATATGATCAACTTGGTTATCTTTTGGGTTTGCTAGCCCGGGGTTTTTGAATGAGCGCAAGGCAATGTTAGGGTCATTGTCCGGGTTAAGTGCAGGACCAAATATCCCTTGGCCTATCAACCAATCAGATTCGCTGACTTTTTGGTTATTAGCATACTGTTTCACCATAATACCGAATACATCTGAGATAGATTCGTTTAATGCACCGGACTGATAGGCATAATCAAGATTTGCTTCACTTTCAATTACTCCGTGGGTTAATTCATGCGCAGTAATATCAATACACGATGTAAAATGATTAAAGTAGGGAGCATAACCATCACCGAAGATCATTTGATTATTATCCCAAAATGCATTCATATAATTTTTCTGATAATGAACAGTGGCAACTAATTTAAGACCTTGGTTATTAATTGAATTACGGCCAAAAATTTCCTTATAAAACTCATATGTCTTACCAAGATAATTATAAGCTTCAGTGGCTGGAATGTCATTGATTACAGTCATGCCTTCACGTAAAATTAATATTTTACCTGGATATTGATCATTATGTTCGGCATTATAAATAGTTCGATTTAATTTATTATCAGAGCCTGGCTGATATCCATGAGCTAAAGTATCTATTTCAACAGGGTTATTCATTAGATTGTAAACATGATCTAATGTTTTTAATATGTGTGCTTTGTCGACTTGACCGCAGATTTTAACAACATATTCTAATAAATATGGTGGAATGATACCGGATTTGTTTAGTTTATCTTGACTTCTACGCATAATAATATCCTTATTTTAGATGTTATAAATATATTGTAGCCTATATTAATTATGAATCTAAATGGTGTCATTGGCTACTAATGAATGATTTTTTTGGGGATTTAATATATTAATTTATGAATGTAATAAAGGGTTGTCCTTAACCCTTTATTATCTATTTTTCAGTATTATCTTGATGTTACTGATTATAATTTTAATTGATATTTAATTAATTTAATTTCTTTTTGGAAGTAGAATACCAACTTCTTCCCAGCCGTTATTGACGACATCTGCAATTTTTTTATCGAATAAATGCTTTGCATTATCAACCGTAAGTTTGGCAAAATCTTCAAAATCTGCATCTGAAGACAGGCGATTATCCAATAGCGTTTCATACCAAATTTTGCCCGCCTTTTCCCAGGTATAGCCCCCCAATTCCATCGCCACTAAATAAAATGCTCTGTTGGGAATGCCTGAATATATGTGAACGCCTCCATTGTCAATTGTAAAAGGAAGTTCTTCATATTGATCCATATGACCAACTTGTTTATCTCCAGAAAATGCTGTTCCTGGTTTGATAAAGGTGCGCAAAGCGACATTAGGTTTATTATCTGGATTAAACTTTTCGCCTAGTAAACCTTCGCCTAATAACCAATTTGACTCATCGGCTTTTTGGTTATCGAAATATTGTTTAACCATAATACCAAATACATCTGCGATAGATTCATTCAACGCACCAGATTGGTAGATATAATCCAGTCCTGCTTCACTTTCGATGACGCCATGCGTCAACTCATGGGCTATAATGTCAATGGCAGAGGTAAAACGATTGAAGTATTTTCCATCACCATCGCCAAATACCATTTGTTTTCTGGACCAGAATGCATTCAGATAGTTTGTACCATAGTGTACTGTAGCAACTAACTTTATCCCTTCGTTATCAAGAGAATTGCGGCCGAAAACTGTTTTATAGAACTCATGAGTTTTGCCAAGATAATCATACGCCTCATTAACCGCAACATCTGAATTTTCTGACATGCCTTCACTACGAGATAATTCTTCCCCAGGGAACTTCTCTTTATTTTTGGCATTATAGATAGTACGGTGCAGTTTATCATCTTTTCCTACTAGGTTTTCCTGTTGAGATATAGTTTCTTCAGCAGGAGTATGCATTAATTGATAAACATGATCTAATGTTTTTAATACATATTGATTCGTACATGTATCACAATCGTCAGAGATATGTTCTAAAACAAATGGAGGAATTAAGCTATATATATTGGTTTGATTATCGCTCATAATAATACCCTTTTTTGTCTTTAGATGTTGTGTGTGTTTTTTCTCGGGCCCGGATCGAATACTAGCTGTAATTAATAGACGAGTCATTAGTATGAGTATTGATTTTTTATGGCAGGGTATTGCTAATGAAAAATAATAAATTTTTTTATCAGTATTATGATAAATACGTTAGGAATTTAAAATTATTTTTTTAAAAAAATTAAAAACAGGAATAAAGAAATTTCCTTATATTCCTGTTTTTAATTGTCATGCCCAATCTTTTTTTATTAGAAATGAAGTGTATAACTCAGATTCAGGAGAGTCAGCTTCTGGAGAATAACCATATTCCCAACGTACTAATGGGGGCATGGACATTAATATTGATTCAGTTCTTCCACCACTTTGCAAGCCAAAGAGAGTTCCCCTATCCCAGACAAGGTTAAATTCAACATAGCGGCTTCGGCGATATAACTGGAACTGTCTTTCACGATCACCCCAAGCGATATCTTTTCTTCGTTCTACAATAGGTAAATAAGCAGATAAAAATCCATTTCCGACAGCTTGTGTGAAACTAAAGCTGGTATCAAAATTGGGCGTATTTAAATCGTCATAAAATAAACCACCAATGCCACGAGGTTCATTTCGGTGTTTTATAAAAAAGTAATCATCACACCATTTTTTATATTTTGGATAAATATCATTGCCAAAAGGCTGACATAAATTTTTGGCGACGGTGTGCCAATGAATGGCATCTTCTTCAAAACCATAATAAGGCGTGAGATCAAAACCACCACCAAACCACCATACAGGAGTCTCACCTTCTTTTTCAGCAATAAAGAAACGCACATTTGCATGACTCGTTGGAACATAGGGATTAAGTGGATGAATGACAAGGGAAACACCCATAGCCTGATAACTGCGACCCGCCAATTCTGGACGATGGGCTGTGGCGGAAGCAGGCATTGAAGCCCCTGCTATATGTGAGAAGTTCACCCCGGCTTTTTCAAAAACTTTACCTTCAGTCAGCACACGGCTCCGCCCGCCGCCGCCTTCTTCTCGTTGCCAACAGTCTTCCATGAAAGTTGATTGACCATCAAGCTGTTCCAGTTGCTTGCAGATGTGATCCTGCAATAAGAGGAAAAAATTCTTCACTTGATATATATTAGGTATATTCATAATTAAAGTATAACTCTTTGATATTATTTAAATAATTACAATTATTTAACGATTTTATTTTTGTTTGTTTATGCAATTGTTTATACATAGAACGCTGAACAAGCCTATAAACAAGACATAAGATAAGAACAGTGTAAAAGAAAAGAAAGGAAAGAATAAGAGTGAATTTGTGATCAATAAAACGAGGTCAGTACGCTAAGCGTTCTGACCTTGTGAAGGGTTTGCAACGAATTCCGTCGGAATCTATTGATAGATCGAAGTTACAATTAACTGATATCCCTGCCCGAAGGAGAGTCAAAAAACAGAAACAGGGTCACTTAATTTCACATTTCAAAATACACCTCACCGAAAGTCGCTTGTGTCAATTTCTCGTTTTTTGTGCCATTGGCTCTCACTGCAGGCTTGTTTGTGTTTAGCCTTCCATTTTGACGAGCCGCATTATTACCCCAATGTAAAGGCCTTAGATTAGATAATTGATCAGTTCCACCATTAGATTTAGGTGTTATATGGTCTATTTCCCATCCATATTTATCATTTCTATTTCCATACGCATTTTTTTGTATCCAAGCCCCACATTGATCTTCTCTATACCCGTTGGCTTCATTGGTTGAATCAACAAAATATGCTTTATTCCAAACCTGATTTATGATTTGTGGTGAAAATGACATTATTAGTTCCTTAAATTAATCATAGACTATAGTTATTATTTAACTATATTCCATAATTTATGAAAAACAAAAAATTAATTAGCATTCACATATCATAAAAAAATAGAACGCTATCACACAATCAATTCAACAAGGCGGTATTATAATTTAAAATTTATTATTTTACAGCCAAAAAAACGTCTCTGTGTAAAATTTAAACAACTTCATTAGGAATGAATTATATTTTGTGCTTAATAATTAATTAATTGATTTTAAATAAATAAAACCAATCAGTCATTACAGTTAAATACAACAGTAATTATTACTTGAAGGACATATCTAATATCTTATAATAATCCTTTGATAATTTTTTGAGGTTTTTTATAAATGAAAAGTTCATTTGTTACTTTACTTATTCTTCAATTAAACTCAGCTATTGATTCAGGAAAATATAATGACATTACTATTGACGAAGTCCATGATGCTATTTACCAAAAGAAATTATTAAAATTTCTTAAACAAAGTTGTGGTAAAGATATAGATCTGAGCTTACACCTTGATGAGCATTTTAGGTTTGAAGAAGATTACGAAAAGAGAATGAACGATCTATACAGTGTATATGTAGGAAATGAATCTAGAAAATGGGGAATCAAAAATTCAGGTCTATGCTTAGTTTTAGCATGGACATGTGAAATTATTCAGACTCATTTCACTCATAATGACGATCCTAATTATCGATTAGCACATTAGCCAACAGCGGCCAGCAATAATGCTGGCTGCATAACAGCTAACCTATGTATTAATTGCGAGCCTTACGTTCAATCAACTGCCCATCAGCATCAAAATACCGACTAGGCCAGATTTCTGAGGGATGTATACCGAGATAATCCGCAATAATCCATTCCCCTTTAGGCCAAGGGCGTGACAGTGTATTCGCTAATGTCGATGAACTGAGTCCCACCTCACGAGAAACAGCCGCTAAGATCGTACCACGCTTACGTAATGCAGCAATAATATCGGCTTGATGCCAGTCATTTCTAACGTTATTCATTCCTGCTACCCCTTCCATTAATTGATAAAATTGATGGTGGCGATTCAGACAGGGTTCGCAGTACCGGGAACTATCAACCGGTGAGGCCAAAGCCTCCCCTGCCTGAACCACCATTGAAAGGGCGATAACAGACACACTGGTAGAAACATCCTACCAGTGGATAGTTCATTACAAGGCTGCGAAACCTTACCACTGGATTTTGTCAATGGCGGAGCTACTTTAACTGATTGGTTTATCTGACTCAATAAGCGAATCAGTATAAACGCTTAACTTTTTACGCTATATCCCATTAAACGCCTTAAGGCGCTGTTGCTGTTCTGTACTTAAGGTAAAAGCAAAATCTTCATGCTCTATCTGCCATGTACCAAAACTCATCAGGAACGCTATTGCCGGGTCGATTTTGTTCGCCGATTTCTTCTTGTTCGGTTTGATATTGGCGTTAGCGTCGGTCTCCATCACCACATTGGACATTGCCCATGAGAGAACCGGATCGCCATTGTGACGAATGACCTTGCGGTTAACAAACACCTCGGTTGATTTGGCAACGGGACTAAATCGCATATAGGTTTGTGGGAACGGCTCGACCTCAATCCCCGCGCCCTGTAATTGTGTTCGTAGGTGTGTGGCGTTCCATGTGTCGAAGCCCACCAGCTTGATATCAAAGTGCTGGCTGTCTTTGAGAATGTCGTCACGAATACGGTCATAATTAATGCAATCGCCTTGTGTGGTACGTATCCAGCCTGCTTGTGCCCATTGACGATAAACCGCCCGGTTCTTGTTGGCCGGATTCTGTAACTGGGCTTCCGGTAAATAATGGCGGGTCAGTAATAACAATTCATTATCCACAGGGAACGTGTAACACACGCTGGTGATATCCCCTATTGACGATAAATCCAGTCCGGCGTAATACTCCAGCCCCTTAAGATCGCGCTCGTTATACTCCATTTGACAAGCTTTCCAAGCACCTTCACCCATCCACGGCGTTTCGCCCTGACACCAGATATTAAAGCGTCTGGTTAACATTTCCGTCCATTGTGAGGGAATACCGCGGGCTTTCCGTATCGTGTCATGCAAAGCGTCACTGTCTACCGAGACATTGAGATTGGGGTTAGCCTTGATCCAAAGTGTTTCATCATCGATCTCGTTCTCGTCGTCCAGTTCGTAGATCAGGGCGAATAACGATGCGTTTTACTCTTCGCCATTCAGTATCTGACAGCAATAATCATAATGCTGTTTACAGGCGGATATCATGTTACTGCCCGCCGTGGTAATGGCAAACAGGACACCTTCGGGACGTGCGCCCATCCCCAGTTCAAGGGCAGAGTACACGGCGTTATCGGGGTGCAAATGGTACTCATCGACAATCGCCAGGCTGGGGTTTGTGCCTTCAATCGTGGCAGCTTTCGCCGCTAGCGGCTTTAACAGGCTATTGCTCTTCGGGTAGGTTACTTTGTGTTGTTGGATAGTCACCCGTTTTTTCAGGGGCTTTGATAACAGGCACATCTGGCGGGCATCATCAAACACGATACGTGCCTGATCACGGCTCACGGCGGCGGTGTAAATATCCTGCTGGCCTGACTCCATCACTAAGAACCAATTCGCCAATATCGCGGCAACCGTGGATTTCGCATTTTTGCGTGGCACCTGAATATAGGCGCTACGGTACTTTCTGCGACCCGTGGCCTTGACCTTGAAGCCAAACAGGTTAGCAAAAGCGAATTGCTGCCACGGTTCTAAGGCTATCGGCTTACCACGCAAGTGACCTTTGACGTGCGGACAGAGGCGGGAAAAGCCAATAAAGCGTTCTACGACTTCGGTATCGAACGTATAAAGCGGGTTGTTCAGGTCGTTATAATAGCGTTTCACGGCCTGTTTTACCCGTTTACAGGCCGGAATGGTGCCGTTTTCGACATCCAAAGCGTACTGTTCCCATGCGTTCATCATTGAACTTACTCAGGCTATCAGCACATCTAAATCATCGGGTTCATCGCTTTCTATCGGATTACGACGGCGGGATACCGGATCAAAGCCCAGCAATGACGACATTTTTATCATGATTTTTTCCGCATCGGCTTTTGCTTTCAGTGACGGGTTACTGGTTGCCGCGCCGCGTGAGCCTTCCACCGCGAACCCGCGCACTTCAATATCGGCCACGGCTTTACGGTAGATTGCATAGTTGACGCAATACAGTTCTAGGTTGTTCCAGTCAGCCGGGCTTAGGTCGTCACGCTCGTTGAGAATTTTGGCTTTCGATTTCCATTGTTGCGCGGCGATATCATTTAAGTACTCAGGGGGTTTGGGTGCTCTTGCCATAATATATTGTTTCCTATAAAGATTACTGCTATTGAAAAAAGTGCCATGCATAAAAATTCGAGGAGGCGGGCGGTTCCTCTGAGAGGGACGTTTGTCATTTTTTACTCCCCCACCCCCGATCATTTCATTTGAAACTGTTTTTCTTGCAATTAATATCAAATAATGATGTGACTGTTTCAGTCTGCAACTAACCAGCCTCGAAGCTTTGCCGCTCTTTCTTCCTGTTCCCGATACTCACCGCGCTTGCGCTTCTGCTTGGTTATCGGGTCTTGTTTAAACGTCTTGGTGTTATGGCAGCTATGACATATTGACTGGTGATTGAAGTCAGGCCAGAACAACACATCACTGTCGCCGTCTATCGGGATAATGTGGTCAACAATGGTGGCAGGGGTGTAGATACTGGCTTTCAGGCAAATCACACATAAGGGATTCGTCTTAAGGTACATCAACCGATACTTACCCCATTGATTACTATAACCGCGTGCTGTTCGTGTTCCTCGCTTACTGTCCTGTTGTCGTCTGGCTTCCCGCTTGTGCTGCTCACATCGACCAGACGTTACCCGCTCACGACAACTCGGATAACTACAACGCTTTAAAGGTTGCCACGGCATCAGTAGATACCTATATCACGATAGACAGACCACAATGATTTAATGGTGAACGGGATTTCTTTCAGTTCCTTATCTGCCGCCATTGCCCGATTCTCATACAGTAAACCAATATAAAGTAAACAGCCGACTTTGATCGCAGGGCTGAATACCAAGCCCTCACCAAATCGCTTGCCAATATGTTGCTGACAGACTTCCAATGCAGCATCGGCATAACCTTTGAGTAAGGTATCTTCTAAAGTATTGCTTTCATCTATCCGGCAATGCTGTTTGATTTCACTCAGAGGGATATCGATATCAGGCATGTTTCACGCCTCCCTTACAAAGCAGCTCTAAGTAAGTCCGTTTCGGATCGGGAATAACGGCAGCGATGGCAAAGGTCTGACTGTGGGTACTATCACCCTGATAGATAATCCGGTGGGCAGTGGTGATATCGTTCCGGTAGCGCAACCAGATACGTACAGAGGCTTCGGAAAGTATCCGCCCAGAAGCAACCAGTTCCCGACCGCTGATAAATTTCACTTCCGCCCAGACTTCGGCAACATCCACCCATGCTTTAATCACTGAACCGCCCGGTGAACGGGTTTGTTCATTTTTCTGGATAATCACCCGATCTCTTAATGCGCCCGCTCTCATTCCTTGCCCTCCGGTTCATTAGCTTTCTTCACCTCAAAAGTTTGTTTCCATGCCTGACTGAATTTATCACCACCGGCACGGGGTGATAGACCTTCCCGTTCACGGGCTTCATTCGGGCACATGACACCGGATTTAATCGCCGTCTCATAACTCTGGAAGCGTTCTTTCGGATTGGCGCGTAGTAAGTCGGCGGTATCGAACTCCACCTGATAACGAATGCCCTGTTTCGGTGAGGCCATCAGTAAGGCCGCTTTGATTTGTTGCTCAAAGTTGGCAAGCCACGGGCGCATAGTGATGGTCAGAAAGGCGCGGGACGCTTCACTAAAGTTACTGTAGGTACTGTTCGAATACTCTTGTAAAAAGATCGGGCTGACGTTGAACATACGGGCGATATCATCAATCGTGAAGCGTCGGGAGGCCAGCCACTCCGCATCCTGATTGCTCATCCCCAATTGTTGGTATTCCATCCCGCCTTCAAGAATGGGTGTTTTCCCTGCATTGCGAGCGCCCTTGTAACGTTCTAGAGCTTCCAGTGCCTTAGCGCCCTTTGTACCATCCAGCCACTCAGCGGACTTGATAACCCCTGCCGCCATCATGCCGTCTTTCATGATGCTGGCTCCGTGGCGTTGTTGTGCCAGCCCTAACCCCAATGTCTCGCGGCAAATGGTGACAGGTGATCGCCCAAGAAAGCCGTCTTCGGTGGCATAACGCAGATGCAGGATTTCTTCCTGTAGGTAGGTTTTCACCTTGCCGCTATAAGGCTCTGTGATGGTGTATGAGAACCGGTGATCGGATAGCCGCTGAGGGACAACCGCTGACGGTGGGTAAGGGTGCAAGGATTGTGGCTGACCATCTTTTCCCCAGACTATGACTGCATACGCATTACCATTGAGTAAGCAATGACGCATCAACGTTCGTTTAAACTGAAACGGGGTCTGGCAGTCATTCGGACACTCATTCAGCAAATAGTCGACAGGATGATCACTGAGCCATTCGCGGGATTCTTTGCCGTTCTGGTGCTGAACACGATAGAGATAGCAAGGCATGGTCGCCACTGCTTCACTGATCACCGTAACGGCATTCATTACCGCGGGCAGACCTTCGGCTGTCGAGGGTGAAATATGCTCGCCGGATTTGGTGTTAGTCATACCTGCCAGAGAAAGAAACTCATCAATCGTCATGCTGCGGGTTTCAGGGGCTTTTCGCTTAAAAGGCCACATAGTTACACCTCGGACAGTTGCAGCCAGTAATGACGCAAATCAACATGATTAGGCTTAACCGCATTCAGAGAACGCTTGGCGATTTCAACGCCGCTTTCAGGATAGGCGGGTAAACTGGTGATGGTAATTTCCCTCAGTTCCGCTTCTAAAACGGTTCTGATATAAGGCTCCTGACCAACATCCCACTGATCTTTAATGGCTCGAAAACCAAAGGACATACCGGAAATATCACCCCGTTCAACCAGTGCCAGTACATCACGGCCTAATTGGGTATCAGGCGGGGTTAACTCAAAGCGTAGTCCGGTGGTATCTTCGGCAAGTTGCAATGTGCCGGAGGTAGTACGGCCTAACAGGTTCATGTGATCATGTTCATACAATGCTCGAACATCAGTATTTGCCGTTAAGCTGGCACTGAACGCATTCGGGGCGAACTGTTCGACAAACTCATCCCACAAAACTTGTGATCGGCTGTTCCACTTAATTACATAACCTGTCAGTTTCTTATCACTGGCAGAAAGGGAAGCGGTGCGGATTTCAAAATCATTTTTCATTGGTAGACTCCAGACTACAAAGGGGCATCGTGCCCCTTATCGTTAACCCGCTTTAGTGCCTTTGATTTCCAGCACTTTGATTGCGTTGGAATCCACCAGACCGCCACCCAAGTACTTATCAGTGTGTACTTTGTAGTATCCCGGTTCGGTGATATTGTCAGGACGGGTACGCGTGCCGGTATCATGGTCAACGATGAAGTAACCGCGTTTGAAGTCACCCAGACCGATAGCATCATCCGGCATAAATTCTAGATAATGGACAGGCAAGCCCAGCAACATATCAGGATCACCGGCTTGCAGGCGTTCGCGCCAGATGTAATCCCCGTTGCCGTTTTTCAGCTTCTGCACTTTGGCGGCAGTCGTGGAGTTCATCACCCACACCGCATTTTTACGGTATTTGTTCTTAAGCAGGAACTTAAGATCAATCAGGCTATCGGCCTCAAGCGTAGTGGCTTCCAGTTTTTACAGCGTGCCAAAATCACGCACCTTGTCGGCTTTCACGTCACGGGGATAGGACAGGAAGCCTTTCGCTTTTTTGCTACCGTCACCACTCACGAGATCCGTTTCTTCGGTATCCACGAACGTATCGGCAATCTCTGAGGTCAACCAGCCTAAGATATCCACATCGCTAAAATCGATAATTTCTTGGGTAGTCTTGGGGTAAGCGTAGATAGGGAACAGCTTAATGCTGACTTCTTCCATCTTCGGTGTCGCCGTCTCACCGCGTGCCTTGCCTTCTTCCCCGTGTGCCACCGCCGCACCACTGACCGAAACTAATTGCTTATATTCGTTGCTGCGTGTGGTTTTAATCGTACAGATTTGGCGCATGATCGATTCATCAGCCAATTGCTGCATGATCTGCTTATTCAGTTCGGGGATAACAGTATAGCCGCCCTCTGAGGGAACGCCCGTAGACAGGGTGCGGGTTTCACCCGTCAGAATATAGTGGCGCAGTTCGTTATTGCTGAGTTTTTGACTGGTCGGTTGGGGTTTGCTTGCCTGATTGCGTTCTTCATCAGACAGCGCCTCATAACAGGCGATTCCCGTATTCAGGGCATCAGATTGGCTGCGCAGTTTGTCAAACTGTTTAGCTTCATCGGCATTCAATGAACGCTTTTCATCTTCGGCTTTGGTGAGCAGCGAACGCATTTGATGGGTTAAATCGGTTTTCTGTTGGCGTAATTCGAGTAGTTTTTTCATGGTGTCTTTGTAGTTAATTTATTTTTGCAATAAATAATTTTTAACACCATGAAAAATAATAAGAAAGAATCCTTGTTATGTTGAGTGAGTATACGAAAATATAAAAATGGCGACTTAAATCACCATTCTACTAAAGCTATTTGTTTTTTACTTTTATAGTATAGGTTTTATCGAAATCTTTCCCTGGGTACATTGTACCCAAAGTAAACCCTACCACTTCAATTTTTATCAGCTCTGTCTTCTTTGGGATGCCTGTTATATTTATATGATGATAATCTTTTTTTATTTCTTCTTTTCCTTCCCATTGGAAAGAACTTTCTTTTGGATTCCATGTTAGTCCTGAGCCAATAGGATGAATTTTTACCCAAACGCTTTTTTCATTTAATGCGCCTCCTGTGATGGTAATTGATGCTTGATATGGTTCGTTTATCACAGCATCAGGAAGAACTTCTGATTTTGGTAAAACTTTTGGTGTTGGGTTCCCACAACCATAAAATAAAAATAATCAGTATCTTTTTCATATTATTTCATTGGTTTAAAAACCAAACCAGAGTAGTTAACTTAAAAATCAATCAAGTGTAATATTACTGAGTAAAATTTATTTTAAGTAATTAAATAAAGGTTACAGTTTTAAGATGATATTATTTACTATAAAAAATAAATTTGAAAACACCTTGTTGCTGATATGTTAAAAATTAACATATAATTTTTTGTGAAAAAAATACTCTATACTATTAACTAATCATGTTTATAATCTAAGATTATGATTATTTCTTACGAAAATATTGATATTTACTAATTTAGTAAGTAATTATATCATCATATTCTACAGGAATTTAGTGTGAGGGTAGAATAGCTGATTTCTGTTAAAATTATTCTACTAATTATTTTGTTTAGTGTCATGCGTCTAAGATTTTATGGAACACTTAACTAAATTACAGGAGTTCTAATGACTAAAAGATCTGATATAGAAAATGGACGATTGGTCTATACAGAAAAATTAGGATGGTTAGATTTAGGGCATGCTAATGGTGATGATGCAAGAAAGTTGATGATTTCTCTTGCCTTGGGGGATGAAACTACTAATAAATCGCATTTTATCGTTAGATATGTCCAATATATGGGTAGGGGGCGTAGCCTAGGAACATCTATAAAAACAAGATGGAGAGTTAGAAGAGGTTTATCTTTATATGACAAAAAAAGAGTTGCTCTTACTATTATGATTTATACAACTCATTCATTTGAATCATATCAAGACTCCTTTCCTTTTACTTTAATTTCAGATAGTGGATATAGTGGTGAAGATTTGCTTTCTAACTTATTCGGTTTTTATCAGGCTATCAACGGGATTAATTATTTACCTCAAGTAGGGGTAGTAAGTAAAGAAAAAGCATATAAACGATGGGATTACTACGGAGCTATAGGAAAATATAAAAATAAGTCTTTTAAGCCATTATTATTCCCTGATCCTGAAAAGTATCCAAATAATACAATTCCTTATAATGTTCCCTTGCCTAGTTTTTTAAATACAATAACGCCTATAAGCGATATAAAAACTGGTCAGGACATAATGTTTATTGAAGATGCAAGCTGGATTAATATAGGTAAAGAATATGCTGGGATTGCGGTTGAGTAATTTCATACGTATATGTATGGTTATATTTATTTTAGCTATTGGCGTTATTCTTTTTTTCGCATTATTAGCGAATGTTAATTTATCATATACAAAAAGAAATTTTATTTATTATTACTCGTTTACCTTTGATGAAATTAAGAGTGTGCCTTTAATTTCAAATGATTATATTATATATTATGACTCCCCTGATGGTAATAATACCATGACTAACGAAATTATCTTTTCAAATGTAAAATTGAGTCGTCTGGCAGAATTAATAAAATACACTGAAAACATGGGTTTTATAAAATACTATGATAAGTATTGGAAAGATGAACGCTGGCGTAAGGATAACACCATTATAAGTATAAAACAAAATGATACTGAGAGTACCATTTTGTTTTTAGTGGAGAAGAATTAAAATACATTCTCTTCTCTTATGCTGTAGCCTGATGTACCAGCGATGTGATGTGTCCATGTTATGCTATCATATGAAATTGTTATACTTTCATATGGTTGCATATCATTGTGGCTTAGTGAGTTAGGATAGTGACTGGAGATGTTTTTTATAGTGGCATTCGTTAATTTGATAGAGTAAAATTTTTCTAACCCTCCGGCTGAGCTATTCCTATATATATCAAGCAGACAATCTAAATGCTCATTATTTGATATTGAAACTCCTAATAATGGAGATGATTTATCTATTGGTTTTGTTATTATTATAGGTTGATGATTTACATTCTGTTCTCTGCTAATGTCGTGATCTACAGAATAAACCAATATTTTATCTTTATTTTCTTCTTGATATTTATTACCTATTGAATCATAGGTTGAACAACCTGCCGATATCAACCCTTGCTTTTTGCCGTTTAAGGTCATGTAAATAATGTTAGCCATTTCCTTTCCTTGTGTTTGTTATCTACTCAACACGAAATATATAACTATTCTCTTGCTTGTCAATAGCCACATTCATAATTTACTATAAATCAAAATGACAATGATAAAAATATAAATTAGAAATCATAAATACTATCACTTAACAAGAGCAATATATTACATTGAGTATTTTTGATAATTATTATCTGAAATAATATCTTTTCTGATAGTTCTTAATAAGTTATTTAAGCTGATAATTTTAATTATGTGTTGATGTATATCAAGACATAAAAGTATTTTCATGCACTAATTACCCTCCCAAACAGGTCGCCGCCTGTAACCGCCTTAATGCCCGCCGGATCACGCGCCTAACTTTTACCGCTGCCGCCTTCGCCTGTGACTTCAATAAATAGCTGCCAGTCATAACGGTTTGCCAGAATCATAAACAAGGCCGCTTTGATGCGATTCATTTTGTGCTCATTGCTCCCTGCCGCATGGGATAGCCAGCGGTAAAAGTTAGGCGCGTGATCCGGCAGGTTTTCGTCCATTACAGGCGGCGTAAAGACAATGCCATTATGATTGATGAGCCAGTGTTCTGGCTGGTGCGGAGTAAATTGTTGTGTCGATAAATCATACACACCATTACGAAAGCCGATTAAATCCTACCGTTGTTCGCCAATAACCGGCACTTGTAATTTCATGGCATAGATAGCGTTATTAATCCCGTTTGGGCTGTAAGGGGTTTCGTGCTGGTCAAAGATTGCCACCATTGCACGGCGCAGCTCATTATCCGACACGGTTTCCCATGTTGTATCGTTATAGTGATAAACCATTTCACTATCAGGATTGACCGCGACCTTGCTATAGCGCTCAACCAACAATGCACCGCGTTGGCTGGCTGCCATCTATAAAATGAAAGCGGTCAGTGCCGCCGCATATCGGACAAGCACCATGCTTACCCTTTAACGGAACGTCAATCCCACACGCAGGCAACAACAGTTGCCAGTGACTGGCGGCGGATTGCTTTACCGCACGAATAACATCAATTGGGCGGCTTCTGGAGTTATTATTTCCCTGACTCATGATCACTCGTCCTCGCTATTAAGCGCTGCATAAAGCGAATAGTAGACTTCCTGATTAATATCACAGGCTAGTGAAAGTAAATCGTGTAACTCTTCTGAACAGTGTTGGCTGACTTGTTCAAGAATGACCTCATATAATGAGGTACACAAACCCGCACGAAATGAAGTCTGATCTAATGGGTCGGATTTCCTGTATACAATGCGATTTAATAATTCTTTCACCTGTCTTGCTATTTTCTTTTGGGACAGTCCATAACATAGAATTAAAATTCCATTCTGAACATTTAGATAATCTGATCTCTCTCGTCCGGCAACCAAATACAATCAAAATTTTCAATAAGTTATTATAATAGGGCAGGTAGCTTCCTGAGCTTATGGATTCCCATAATTGACCAAGTTCATTATCTTCTAAATACCGCTGACCTTTATTTTGTTTTTTTCCAACATCCTGAATAGTTAAATCATCTAATACATGACTAACTGCATACCTTCTTACTCGGCAAAATTTTAGAGCTTGCTTGCACAGTTGAAATACAGAACCAGAAGCCACAGGAGCTTTCTTTTTCATTTTATTAAAGCATTGCAGCCAATATATTATTTCGCAGTCAGATAATGCCATTTCCCCAATGTGGGGATAAATATGCTTTCCTAATTGACGAATGAAGCTATCAATATTTACTCGGTTTTCTCTGCCATAGTGTTCTATCCAATATTCGATAGCGTCTTTTACAGTGACTGGTTTTAATGATTCCTGCATCGTTAAATTAAATTGCAGCTTTGGATCTTTACCAGAGGCCAACCAGTTACGGCATTTGTCCCGTGTTTCACGAGCTTGTTTGAGGGGGATATCAGGATAGCGCCCAATGGTAAGGCGGTTTAACTTTTTACCATCAAGTCGGTAGGTAAAAACCCAACTAATACCACCAGCTTTAGATGCTTTTGCACTTAATCCAGCACCATCGGCAAAAAATTCAATCTTGTTCCTTTCCGTGTAGGGTTTTAAGTTTTTTGTCACTGAGCTTGTTTAGTTCGGCAGCCATGATCACTAAAGATATTTATATAATTGTTTATACGCAGTGTGCTGCAAAAGGGGTAAAACGTCAATAAGCACTGGAACAATGTACAGGTAATCGAATAAGCAATTGTTTGATTTTAATATAAAAATAATAATCATGGACAAACATAAAAACATTAAACTAATATATATTAGGTATATTCATTTCTGCTTTCATTTTGGTTAATTATGAAGACCAGTAGTATACCTGTTAGTATCAGTAAACGCATTTTCATATTGATTCCAAAATAAAAGCAGTGATAATTAACGTTGATTCAATTGCTTATTAAATAGGCTTACTAACTATGGAAATTCGGGTATTTCGGCAAGACGACTTTGAAGCCGTTATCACACTTTGGGAACGTTGTGATTTGATTAATTCTGGTGATGATCCAGAAATAGATATTGAGCGTAAACTCACCCATGATGCTGATTTATTTCTGGTTGCTGAAGTCGCGGGGGAAGTGGTTGGTACAGTGATGGGCGGCTATGATGGGCACCGTGGTCATGCCTATTATCTGGGAGTTCATCCAGAATTCAGGGGTAGGGGAATAGCTAATGCGCTGATTTCCCGCCTTGAAAAAAAATTATTGGCAAGAGGCTGTCCAGGTATTTTGATTATGGTTCCAGAAGAGAATGATGCAACAATTTGTATGTGTGAAAAGATGGAATATGATTATTTAGGCCAAGAAAATATGATGTTTAGCAAGCGCTTGATTATTGATTGAACTGCTTGTTAAATATAGAAACTATGAAATGGCTGAATAGTATTATGCTATTTGGCTATTATTTTTTCTATGGTCTTAATATAATTTATTAATTTTCTCATGTGTCTGTTTTTTACGATAAGGCGATTCTCTAAAATTACAGGTTTTTTCTTTTCCTTGTTGATGTGATTAGTGTGATGGCTCACTTTAATATCCCCTTTCTTATTATTAGATATCAAATGGCATTGATATTTCTGTTTGGAATTGCCTTGCAGGACAATCCAGTTAGACTCATTCTGATGATAGAAATTTGATATTTCTTAAGTATACCATTTATTTTGTAAATAGATGTGCAATGCTTAATAAATAAGATTTTATAAATATAATTATGATGTGTTTGTTTCTGAACGGTTGTGCACTCACAACTGAATGTTTTTTTGAAAATGTGGTCTGATATACATTAAGTAGCAGTTCCACAGAGCTAAGGTAAAAAACAGTGATGAATAAAATTTTTGCAGTTAAGTGTTCCAAGCATAATTATCTAAAACATAAGCACTTAAAGTATAAAAGGATGATGGCAGCGACTAGCTTAGTGGGCTGCTCCTTGTTGTTAACGGCCTGCGCCGGAACATTAAGAGCATCATGGCCTGCCTTATCTCCTTTTAACTGGTTTGGCAGTTCTTTGAGTGTTTCTGAGCAGGGAATGGGGCAAATCAATAAACAAACAGACATGACTCAATCCGCAATCGAACAAAATTTGGCGGGAAAATACCGTCTGCGTAGTGGCATGGAAATGCAGAATGGTAAATTGGTAAGTGTGGTTCAGGGCATGGAAGATGGTCAGGTGAAACTGGAATTTCACGGTCTGGTTGATGGTAAAGTTAATCGCATTGACATATTGGATGACGGGATTAAAACAGTTTGGGGGACGAAAATAGGAACCCCTTTCTCTGATCTGTATAAAAAGGCATTTGGGGAATGTCAGCGCTCCCATTATGCCACTACACAGCCTACCGTCGTTTGCACTGCTCCGCAAAGCCAGCACGTCAGTTATGTTTTTACCGGAACCTGGAATGGCCCTGAAGGGTTAATGCCTTCTGATGATGTTTTGAAGGATTGGAAAATTTCGCGTATTGTTTGGAAATCCTGATAAAATTCCAAAAAATGGTTTGATATCACGTAAAAAAGTCTTTTTTTACATCTACACCTTATCGCTTTTCATCATTTCTCATAAAAATTCGGTATATAAAACATAGGACAGTAAACTACCCTGTTATAAAGATTCTGGATACAGTAAAGAAAGGGATGTCAAATAGCGTGATGAGTAAGGTGTTGGATGAAAATAATGGCAATAAAAAATAAATTATTGGGCAGAGTGGCTACCTTATTGCTTTTTGCCAGTCTCAACGCTTATAGCTCCAGCTCCTTGGCTGTCGAGCTGTTGAATAGTTCTTACGACATTGGGCGAGAATTATTCTCGAACTTGAATTCTGAATTCAAAAAGCAATGGAATGCGCAGAACCCGCAGGATAAATTGACCATCAAACAATCCCATGGCGGTTCATCTAAACAGGCGTTGGCCATTTTGCATGGATTGCGGGCTGATGTCGTTACTTATAATCAAGTCACAGATGTTCAGGTTTTGCACGATCACAGCAATCTCATTCCCGCCAACTGGCAGCAGCGTTTGCCGAATAATAGTTCTCCTTATTATTCCACAATGGCTTTTCTGGTACGCAAAGGTAACCCCAAACATATCCAGACTTGGGAAGATTTGGCGCGAAATAATGTGAAGTTAATTTTCCCAAATCCCAAAACCTCAGGTAATGGACGTTATACCTATCTGGCTGCATGGGGTGCTTTTCAGCAAAAAAATCCGCATGATCCCGCTAAAGTTCGCCAACTGATGCTGAGCTTTTTACAGAATGTGGAAGTGTTTGATACCGGAGGTCGTGGGGCAACAACTTCCTTTATCGAGCGGGAAATAGGGGATGTGTTGATTAGCTTTGAATCTGAAGTCAACAACATTCGCAAACAGTATGGTGAAGATAATTACCAAATCATTGTGCCTCCGGTGAATATTCTGGCTGAGTTTCCAGTGGCTTGGGTGGATAAAAATGTCCAGAAAAACGGTACTGAAGCGGCTGCCAAAGCATATTTAAATTATCTGTATAGTCCGAATGCCCAGCAAATTATCGCCAGCTTTAATTATCGTGTGATTGATCAAAATGTTATGAAAGAACAGCAATCCCGTTTTCCTGCAACCAAACTGTTTCGCCTCGAAGAACAATTCGGTAGTTGGCCTCAAGTGATGAAAATTCACTTCAATACTGGTGGTACGCTCGATCAGTTATTGATAGAAGGGCGCAAATAATGTCGGTATTCAGCAAACGTGTTTTGCCCGGATTTGGGCTGAGTCTGGGCTATAGCTTATTTTATGTCTGCCTTATCCTGCTGTTGCCATTAAGCGCTCTTGTCGTACAGCTTTCCAATATGACATTGGAGCAATATTGGCAGGTTATCATCAACCCGCAGGTTGTTGCTGCTTACAAAGTAACATTACTGGCCGCCGCAGTTGCCAGTTTGTTTAATATGGTTTTTGGCATGTTGCTGGCTTGGATATTAACGCGTTATCAATTTCCGGGGCGCAGTTTACTTGATGGTTTGATGGATTTGCCATTTGCCTTGCCGACAGCCGTTGCGGGTTTAACGCTGGCAACACTCTTTTCTGCGACCGGATGGTATGGTGCCTGGCTTGGCAATCTTGACATCAAAGTTGCTAATACTTGGCTGGGAATTGCAGTTGCAATGGCATTTACGAGCCTGCCTTTTGTTGTTCGCACTGTTCAGCCTGTTCTTGAAGAATTAGGCCCCGAATATGAGGAAGCGGCACAGACATTGGGAGCAAGCCGTTGGCAAACTTTTCAACGGGTCATTTTGCCTGAGCTTTCGCCGGCATTGATTGCCGGAACCGTACTCTCTTTTACGCGTAGTTTGGGGGAATTTGGTGCGGTGATTTTCATTGCAGGCAATATTGCCTGGCAAACCGAAGTCGCCTCTCTGATGATCTTTGTCCGCCTGCAAGAATTTGATTATCCGGCTGCCAGCGCGATTGCATCGGTCATCCTTGCCACGTCGTTATTATTGTTATTTAGCGTCAATATATTGCAAAGCCGCTTCGGTAAACGGATAGGAGGACATTGATGACGGGATCTTCCGAACATTCTGTTTCTGGACACTCGGTTTTTGGACATACAGTGGCACAACGTCCCTCCATCAATTGGGGAAAATGGTTACTGATCGGCACTGGCGTACTTTTTTCGGTTCTGTTGTTGGTCATACCGATAGCATGGATTTTCTTGACCGCCTTTTCCAAAGGAATCGACATGGTTGCCCAGAACCTTTTCGATCCCGATATGCTGCATGCTATCTGGTTGACCGTGATGATTGCACTTATCACCGTTCCCCTCAATTTGGTTTTCGGGGTTACGACGGCATGGCTGGTGACACGTTTCCAATTTCCCGGCAGGCAATTATTGCTGACATTAATTGATATTCCGTTTGCGGTTTCGCCAGTTGTGGCGGGGCTACTTTATCTTCTGTTTTATGGTGACAAGGGTTGGTTAGGTAGTTGGCTAGGGAGTTATGACATTCAATTAATGTTTTCATGGCCTGGCATGGTGCTGGTGACGGTATTTGTAACGTGCCCGTTTGTTGTTCGTGAATTGGTGCCGGTGATGTTAAGTCAAGGCAGCCAAGAAGATGAAGCCGCCATATTATTGGGAGCATCTGGCTGGAAGATGTTCTGGCACGTGACATTACCAAATATTCGCTGGGCATTGTTATATGGTGTTGTTTTGACCAATGCCCGGGCGATTGGGGAATTTGGTGCTGTGTCTGTGGTGTCGGGGGCAATTCGTGGTGAAACCTATACGCTGCCTTTGCAGGTTGATTTGTTGTATCAGGATTACAACACGGTTGGCGCATTTACGGCAGCGGCTTTATTGGCGGTGATGGCGATTATTACTCTGATTGTCAAAAGTGCATTGCAATGGCGTTTAAGCCGCCACAAGGGCAGTTAAGGAGTGAGTTATGAGTATTGAAATCAATAACATCAGTAAATTTTTTGGTCGATCTCAGATACTGAATGAAATTTCACTGGATATTGAATCCGGTGAGATGATAGCACTGCTTGGCCCATCGGGTTCAGGAAAGACGACATTGTTGAGGATCATCGCGGGGCTTGAGCAGCAGAGTACAGGCCAATTGAAATTTCACGGGCAGGATGTCAGCCGATTACATGCAAAAGATCGGCGTGTCGGGTTTGTGTTCCAGCACTATGCCTTATTTCGTCATATGACGGTATTTGATAACGTGGCTTTTGGCCTGTCAGTACTTCCCCGTCGCCAGCGCCCCAGAGCTGAAATATTACGGCACAAGGTCATGACATTATTGGAAATGGTGCAACTTTCCCATTTGGCAGAACGTTATCCGTCGCAGCTTTCTGGTGGGCAAAAACAGCGTGTGGCATTAGCAAGGGCATTGGCCGTTGAGCCGCAGATCCTTTTGTTGGATGAGCCTTTTGGCGCATTGGATGCACAGGTACGCACAGAATTGCGTCGTTGGCTGCGTCAGCTTCATGAAGAATTAAAATTTACCAGCGTATTTGTCACCCATGATCAGGAAGAAGCAATGGAAGTGGCTGATAGGGTGGTGTTGATGAATCAGGGGCGAATTGAACAGGTCGGCACTCCTCAACAAGTATGGCATGAGCCGGAAAGTCGCTTTGTCCTTGAATTTATGGGTGAAATAAACAAACTGAATGGTGAAATTAAAGGTTCCCAACTCTGGATAGGCGGGAAAATTTTTCCATTGGATATCACCCCACTGCATCAAGGCAACGTTGATGTTTTTTTCCGCCCTTGGGATATGACACTGAGCACCAAGCAAACAGCTTCCTGTCCTTTGCCAGTGCAGATCGTGGAAGTCAATCCGCGCGGTCATTTTTCACTATTATCTGTTCAGCCGATAGGATGGGGTGATGAATACCTGTCATTAATTTGGCAGGATGATTCATCCATTCCGGTCAGGGGAAATCGCTATTTTATTGGGGGCACAGGTGCTCGCTTATATACAGGTGAGTTGTCATTAAAGGTTTTGCAATTCGCTGAATCAGCCTGATTTAATTAATCGGTAAATTGAAATCCCTATCTCCCTTCATGCAAGGGAGCAGGGATTTTTTGCTTAATATCTTGCTACAGTTTCCTTAATATGATTATTTGATTATCCATTCTCATATAAATTAGGTAATGCTGTGGCAAGCTTGGAAGAATTTATAGGTAATACACCGCTGGTAAAATTACAGCGAATTACAGAAAGTGTTGATGCGGAAATCTGGGTGAAGCTGGAAGGTAATAACCCTGCGGGTTCCGTAAAAGACAGGGCAGCACTTTCGATGATTCAGCAAGCGGAATTGCGCGGAGAAATTGCTTCGGGCGACGTTCTGATCGAAGCAACGAGTGGCAATACCGGTATTGCACTGGCGATGATCGCGGCAGTCAAAGGATATCGCCTAAAATTACTGATGCCTGACAATATGAGCCTTGAGAGGCAGGCATCAATGCAGGCCTACGGCGCTGAATTAATTTTGGTCAGTAAAGAATTGGGAATGGAAGGGGCGCGGGATCTGGCGCAAAAAATGGAGAAAAATGGAGAAGGGAAAGTTCTGGATCAATTTAATAATACTGATAATTCACTAGCACATTTCAAAAGCACAGGCCCGGAGATCTGGCGGCAAACACAAGGACGGGTTACACATTTTGTTTCCAGCATGGGAACCACAGGCACCGTTACGGGTGTGAGCCGTTATCTGAAATCTCAGTCAGACAAAGTACAGGTTATCGGTTTGCAACCTACAGAAAATAGTCATATTCCCGGTATTCGCCGTTGGTCCCCGGCCTATATGCCCGGTATTTATCAGAAAGAGCTGGTGGATCAGATTCTGGACATTACCCAGACAGAAGCGGAAGCTACAATGCGTTTATTGGCGCAAAAAGAAGGCATTTTCTGTGGTGTCAGCTCAGGTGGGGCCGTTTCCGGCGCATTACGCATAGCGGCCGAAAACCCGGGTTCAGTCATTGTAGCGATTATTTGTGATCGTGGTGACAGGTACTTGTCTACCGGGGTATTTAATTAGTATTCCTTTCATTTTTTATACGTATTAAATTTTGTTGGTGTTTGATTTATCTATGAAAAACCGCCCTGTTTTATCAGACATTCTACTGCCCAGACTGATAAAACAGTGGCGATTCACAAATAGCTCATCAATTAAAATGAATCATCTAACAGAAAAAGAGGGAAATATTCCTTCAATGATTTTTTCTGTTATTTCTTAATTCGCATGATGACTGATTCACCTACAACAACTGATCCGCTTACTTTAGTTAACTCTTTAATTTCGTCCATGTTAGAAATAACAACAGGAGTTAAGGTTGATTTAGCTCTTTCTTCCAGAAATGCCAGATCAAACTCTAAAACCAAATCGCCTTTTTGTACCCGCTGACCTTCTTCAGCAATGCGTTTAAAGCCTTCACCTTTCAGTTCAACGGTATCAATACCAAAATGGACAAATAGCTCAACGCCACTGTCTGATTCGATAGAAAAAGCATGGTTAGTTTCGAAGATTTTACCAATGGTGCCATCAACAGGAGCGACAATTTTGTTACCGGTTGGTTTGATGGCGATACCATCACCAACAATTTTTTCGGCAAAAACAACATCCGGAACATCTTCGATATTGACTATCTCACCTGACAATGGGGCGATAATTTCAATACTGCCGCTGTTTTTTTTATCGTCTGAAACCAGAGATTTTAATTTATCAAGCAGACCCATGAATCTTCTCCTAATTGTTTTAATGGGACCGTATTCTGGCTAATTTTTTAACAGAGTGTTTTTTCTCTGGTAAAGGTATCAACCAAATCCATCAATTCCTGTGCGGTTGGCTGAGTTAATGCTTGTTCTGCCAGCGCTTTTACATCATCGTAAGTCGTATTACGGATGATCTTCTTAATGCGTGGAATTGATATTGCACTCATGCTGAACTCATCCAACCCCATGCCCAAGAGCAACAGTGTAGCGCGTTCATCACCGGCCAATTCTCCACACATGCCAGTCCATTTACCCTCCGCGTGTGAGGCATCAATAACCTGCTTGATTAGGCTCAGTACTGCTGGTGACATTGGGTTATAAAGATGAGAAATCAGCTCATTACCACGGTCTACCGCAAGAGTATACTGAGTTAGATCGTTTGTCCCAATACTAAAAAAGTCAACTTCTTTCGCAAGATGTTTAGCAATGGTTGCCGCAGCAGGTGTTTCCACCATGATGCCGACTTCAATCGATTCATCAAATACCTTGTTTTCATTGCATAATTGTTCTTTCAGTAACGCAAGCTCGGCTTTCAATTCCCGTATTTCTTCAACTGAAATAATCATTGGGAACATAATGCGAAGTTTACCAAATGCAGAAGCTCTCAGGATAGCACGTAATTGAGAATGTAAGATTTCTTTACGGTCAAGGCAAATCCGGATCGCACGCCAGCCGAGGAATGGGTTTTCTTCTTTTGGCAGATTCATGTAAGGCAGATCTTTATCCCCACCAATGTCCATCGTCCGAATCATGATGGCTTGATTACCAACGGCTTCCGCAACTGCTTTGTAAGCTTCAAATTGTTCGTCTTCAGTTGGTAGGGAATCGCGATCCATAAACAGGAATTCAGTACGGTATAGGCCGACACCTTCGGCACCATTGCGTTCAGCACCCAGGACATCACGCACCGTACCGATGTTGGCGCAAACTTCAACTTGATGACCGTCCAATGTGATGGCCGGTAAGTCTTTCAGTTTTGCCAGTTCGGATTTTTCTGTCAGATACTCACTTTTCGCGGTTTTTAGTTTCTCGATTTCGCTATCGGATGGATTCACGTAAATGTGGTTATTGACTGCGTCCAGAATCAGATAACTGCCGGTTTTGATTTGTTTGGTCGCATTGGTTGTACCAACAATGGCGGGTAATTCCAAAGAGCGAGCCATGATAGACGTATGGGAAGTTCGGCCACCAAGATCAGTGATGAAACCGAGGACTTTGTCCAGATTGAGTTGTGCGGTTTCTGAGGGGGTTAGGTCATTGGCAACCAAAATGGCTTCTTCTTCAATGGAACCTAAGTCGATAATTGGCATATCCAGAATATTTTTCAGCAAGCGCTTGCCAATATCACGGACATCGGCAGCTCGCTCTTTCAAATATTCATCATCCAGTTCTTCCAGCGCTTTGGCCTGATCTTCAATCACGGAATAAACGGCTGCATCTGCTGTTGCCAGATTTTTCTTAATAAGCGTGATAATTTCTTGTTCTAGCTCTTCATCTTCCAGCAACATAATATGGCCTTCGAAGATTTCGGCCTTCTCTGCACCTAGATTTTTTTCGGCTGTTTTTCTAATTATTTCTAATTGTGCGGAAGATTTATCGCGGCCTTGCTTAAAGCGGGAAATTTCTTGTTCGACTTGTTCAGGAATAATTTTTTTCTGATTGATAATGATGGGATCTTCTTTCAGCAATAGCGCTTTACCGAAAGCAATTCCTGGTGATACTAAGATGCCTGAAATCATATTATATGACCTTACTGCGGGTAATTACCTTTCACTAAGCCTTCAGGAAGGAGGCTCTGAATATCCCCGGATCAATAAAACCCGGGGATGAACTGAATGAAATTGATTGGCTTGATTGGGCAGGTGATTATTCCAATTCACCCATCAATTTAATTAAATGCTCAACAGCTTGTTGCGCATCTTCGCCTTCAGCAGCAATCGTTACGACTGTACCTTGAGTCAATCCCAGCGTTTGCAGTTTAAATAGGCTTTTTGCGCTGGCAGACTTGCCTCCAGAAGTTAGTGTGATGTCGGAAGCAAAGCCTTTTGCTTCTTTGACAAATTGTGCAGCAGGGCGAGTGTGGAGGCCGTTTGGTGCAGTAATGGTAACTTCTTGCTGGAACATAGTATTTCCTCAATAACTTAAATGTTCGTTGATAAGCTAAGAGAATTCTAAAGTTAGTGTATACCCTTCGTCTTTCAAATTGCAGCTTTGCTGGCTACGCTCACTCATCCCGGCCACATAGCTAGCGGCTACATAGTTAGCGGCCACATAGTTGGCTATGCTCTCAGGGATTCGTTCCCTCGCTATCGCGCTGCAACTCGAAACCCATTGGGGATAGTTGAATTCGCTTCGACTTGTACAACCATTAAAATGATAATGATATATACCCTTCGTCTTTCAAGCTGCCTCTTTGTTGGCTGCGCTCACTCACTCCGGTCACATAGTGATCTATGCTCCCGGAGATTCGCTCCCTGGCCGCCGCGACGCATCTTGAAATCCATTAGGTATAAAGCGTATTCCCTTCGTCTTTCAAGTTATTGTTTTGTTAACTGTAACTCGAAATTTATTGGGCCTTTAATCATCATTATCCAAAAATTAACATATTTGATGCATTCAATTGTTGATTTGGTGTTAATACACGTTATCTGGGTCATGGTCGAATTGAATAACCTTTCTACTGCCAGCTTGGCGATTAATTTCGTGCATCAAAATAATTACTGGTTAAATACTAAAGCTACTTGAATAAATCATCTAGGAAAGTTTTAAACTTTGATCTGATGCACAAAAAAGCACCCTTGAAGTGCTTTTTTGTCAATATTTGTCGATATAGTGAAAAATTCTATAGAGTGATTTTCAATCGTTATTTAGATCAGCAAACAACGCTGTACTCAGATAACGTTCAGCTGAAGAAGGTAGAATTACCACGATATTTTTATCTTTGTATTCATCTTCTTGGGATATTTTGATGGCCGCCGCAACAGCTGCACCTGAAGAAATTCCAGAAAGAATTCCTTCTTTTTCAGTAACTTCGCGTGCTATTTGAATCGCTTCTTCATTGCTGATTTTAAATACACGGTCAACTAATGTTAAATCTAAGTTATCAGGAATGAAGCCAGCGCCGATTCCCTGAATTTTATGCGGGCCTGGTTTCAGTTCCTCGCCTGCCAATTTTTGACTGATAATAGGTGAGTCTTCTGGTTCTACTGCAACGATAGTGACTTGTTTACCACGTGTATTTTTCAAGTAACGGGCAACACCGGTGATTGTACCGCCAGTTCCTACGCCAGCAACGAAAACGTCTACATTGCCATCAGTGTCTTCCCAAATTTCAGGGCCAGTGGTTTTTTCATGAATTTCTGGGTTGGCTGGATTGCTGAATTGTTGCAGGAGGATAAAACGGTCAGGATCGCTGTCACGAATTTCATTAGCTTTATCAATAGCACCTTTCATGCCTTTTGCGCCTTCGGTCAACACCAAATTTGCGCCCAGAGCTTTCAGTAGCTTACGACGCTCAAGGCTCATCGTTTCAGGCATGGTTAGTGTCAGCTTATAACCACGGGCAGCAGCAACATAGGCCAGTGCAATCCCTGTATTACCACTGGTCGGCTCAATAAGTTCTTTATCTTGGGTCAGGATGCCTCGTTTTTCAGCATCCCAAATCATATTAGCACCAATGCGGCATTTTACACTGAAGCTGGGGTTACGGGATTCTATTTTTGCCAAGATGCGACCATTTGCGAAATTCTTTAAACGTACCAGCGGAGTGTGACCAATAGTCAACGAATTATCTTCATAAATTTTGCTCATTGCTCGATTGCCCCTAAAATACCGTAAATACTGATCAACCATACGCTAACATCTTATTTATGGAAATAAAGTTTCAATCTATTCTTATTATATAAAAGAATATTTGATAACCAGTTTATAGTAGTTGGATTATTTCAGATTGGTATAACTTTTTAGCAAAACCCCTGACATATTTATGTTTATCAGGGGCTTTGTTGTTGGCGAAAACAGTTAGTGAAAACAGTCGGCGAAGAGCGGGTTGGCAGAAGCTAAATTAGCTTGATGAACTGTGATTCAGGGCATGCTGGGCACGGTAGCGATCAACCCACATTGCTGTCGCCCCGCAAACAGCAACGGGCATAATGAACAGATTCACAATAGGGATCATGGTCAGTACACTGACTGCCGCACCGAATTGAAGGTTATCTATTTTGTCTTGGCGCAAGGTATTGCGCATGGTGGTGAAACTGACCTTATGATTATCAAATGGATAATCACAGTATTGGATCGCCAGCATCCAGGCACTGAAAATAAACCAAAGGATAGGGGCGATGGTCTGGCCTATTACCGGAATGAAGTAAAGCAACAATAGGGCAAATGCACGAGGAATATAGTAAAGAATTTTTACCATTTCGCGTTTCAGAATACGGGGAGTGTCTTTGAGTAAGTCGATAACGCCAGTATCTGGTTCTGGAATGCCTGTCAGATCAGCTTCCAGTTTTTCTGCCAGCAATCCATTAAATGGAGAAGCAATAAAATTAGCGAGTGTGCTGAAAAAATAGGTAAAAATCAATAAAATGGAGATAAGCGCAAGCGGCCAAATTAAATAGCTTAACCATTGCATCCAATCAGGTATTTTATCGAGAGTCCATTGTATCCAGCCATCCAGTTTATGATATAGCCACCAAAATGAACCACCTAGCAATAAGATATTGGCCAATAACGGTAATAAAACGAATCGCTTAATACCAGGGCGGGTTATCAGTTGCCAACCTTGCATAATATAATGGAATCCATTTGGATGTTTTGGCAACTTTGTCGAATTCGTCATATTTTCTTATTCTCTCCTGGATGATTGAAACGGTATGATATAGGCAGGATTTTCTACTGACCAGTAGTTTTGTGGGCAAAAAACATCCGAAAAAACAGAGGGAATATCACTTTATGGTAAGAAAAGTGGGTAGAGACTTGCACTTGTCTTATTTGACAAATACTCTTATCTAAAGAATATTCCGCCGTGGTGGCAATTAATTTAAACAACAGAGATAGCAATGATGCAGGATTTGCGTCTGATATTAATCGTTGTTGGTGCGATAGCCATAATAGCTTTGCTATTACATGGGTTGTGGACCAGCCGTAAAGAGCGTTCATCACTCTTTCGTGATCGCCCAGTTAAACGTCATAAACAGGGGCGTCAGGAAGAGTCAGGGGATAATGATGGCGATGAGCTGTTTGATAATACGCCAAAATCGCGTGTTCAGGAGTCGGCAAAACCGCATGCTGAACATCGTGCTGAGCCAGTTATCGAACGTCGTGCGCCTGAATCTTCATCACTAGAGCCTGATAATGGTTTGGATCCTTTACTTGCAAGGCATCAATCTGATTCTGATGTAGCCGCAACCAAAGTGAAGGGTGTCGATGATCAACAGGAAGAACCGCAGCTTGGGTTGTTCGATCTGGTTGAATCCGCTGAATCAAAAGAAGCTGGGATAGCGGAGTCAGGCTCTGAAGTTGTGGCAGGGCAGTTAAAAACAGAAGAAAGTGCAGAAGAACGTAAGGTGCTTTCTGAATCTGAGCACACCCAGAAAGAAACAGTGTTGGTATTGCATGTTGCCGCTCATCATGGGCAGGAGCTGAATGGTGAAGTTTTGTTTCAAAGCATTTTGCAGGCAGGCTTCCGGTTTGGTGACATGAATATCTTCCATCGTTACTTGAATCCATCAGGTAGTGGTGCTGTGTTGTTCAGTTTAGCTAACATGGTAAAACCTGGTTCATTTGATCCAGACCAAATGACAGATTTCACTACTCCTGGGATCTCCATGTTTATGCTTGTACCTTCATATGGTGATTCCAATCAGAATTTTAAACTGATGTTGCAGGCAGCGCAGCGTATCGCTGCTGATGTAGGAGGCGTAGTTCTGGATGGTGAACGCAAAATGCTTACACCTCAGATGATCGAACTCTATAAAGCGCGTATCCGCAATACGCTCAACGTCGGTGAATAACCCTTCTTTTTAGTATCAGCCCCCGCCAGTCGGGGGTTTTTTCATTTCTGGTGAGAAGTCATGGAAAATATTATTCAAAAAATCAACGAATTAAGAACAACATTGCGTCATCATGAATATTTGTATCACGTTATGGATGCGCCGGAGATCCCTGATGCTGAATATGATCGTTTGATGCGGGAATTAAAAGCACTGGAAGAGCAACACCCAGTGCTAATTACCGCTGATTCCCCTACCCAACGCGTGGGTGCAGCACCATTAACGGCGTTTGAACAGGTACGCCATGAGATCCCGATGTTGTCTCTGGATAACGTGTTTGACGAAGAAAGTTATCTTGCCTTTGACAAGCGCGTGCGTGATCGTCTGAAAGACAGTCAGGACTTGGTATTTTGTTGCGAACTAAAACTGGATGGCTTGGCGGTCAGTTTGCTGTATGAAAATGGGGAGTTGGTACAGGCTGCGACCCGTGGTGATGGGACAACGGGGGAGAATATTACCGCCAATGTCCGTACCATTCGCGCGATTCCCTTGCGCTTGAAAGGAGATAATATTCCTGCCCGCGTTGAAATTCGCGGTGAGGTTTTCATGAAACAAGGCGGATTTGAAAAACTCAACGAAGAAGCGCGCCGTACAGGAAATAAAGTATTCGCTAATCCCCGCAATGCGGCTGCCGGTTCATTGCGTCAACTTGACCCTCGCATTACTGCCAAACGCCCGCTGACTTTCTATTGTTATGGTATTGGTGTTCTGGAGGGCGGAGAATTACCGGCAAGTCACTACGAACGCCTGATGCAGTTCAAACGGTGGGGGTTGCCTGTCAGTGACAAAATGAAGTTATGTCAGGGTACTCAGCAGGTGATGGATTTTTACCATGATATTGAACAGCAACGACCAACGCTGGGCTTTGATATTGATGGGGTTGTAATCAAAGTTGACTCCCTCAAATTACAAGAAAGATTGGGTTTTGTTGCCAGAGCACCACGTTGGGCGACAGCTTTCAAATTTCCGGCTCAAGAACAGATGACTATCGTTCGTGATGTTGAGTTTCAGGTAGGACGTACTGGCGCCATTACTCCGGTTGCCCGTTTAGAGCCTGTGTTAGTGGCCGGAGTTACAGTAAGTAATGCCACACTGCACAATGCAGATGAAATTGAACGTCTGGGGCTGCGCATTGGTGATACGGTAGTTATTCGCCGTGCCGGAGATGTTATTCCACAAGTGGTGGGAGTGTTTTATGAAAGCAGACCCGCAGAAACTCAGGAAGTGATTTTCCCTGAACATTGTCCGGTTTGTAGTTCAGATATAGAACGTGTCGAAGGAGAAGCCGTTGCTCGCTGTACAGGAGGCTTATTCTGTGGAGCGCAGCGCAAAGAAGCGCTGAAACATTTTGTTTCCCGTCGAGCCATGGATGTTGATGGCATGGGCGAAAAAATTATTGAGCAGCTTGTGGATAAAGAGTATGTCAAAACACCGGCTGATCTTTTCCGTCTGACTGCCGGAAAATTAACTGGCCTTGAGCGAATGGGGCCTAAATCTGCACAAAATGTCATTACTGCCTTGGAGAAGTCTAAGAAAACCACTTTCGCCCGTTTTATTTACTCTTTGGGCATTCGTGAAGTCGGTGAAGCGACAGCCACTAATCTGGTTTCTCATTTTGGTACATTGGAAAAATTGCGTGCAGCAGATATTGAGGCTCTGATTGCGGTGCAGGATGTGGGAGGCGTTGTTGCCAGCCACGTCGTGAATTTCTTTAGTGAGCCGCACAATCAGGTAGTGATTGATGATTTGGTTGACAATATTGGTATCCACTGGGAGTCGGCTGCAAGTCCGCGTTTGGATGAGGTTGACAGCCTATTTACCGGCAAGATAGTGGTATTGACAGGATCATTGAGCCGCCTGTCCCGAGATGAAGCCAAAGATAAACTGACAGCTTTAGGTGCCAAAGTCACCGGAAGCGTGTCTAAAAAAACAGATCTGGTTATTGCCGGCGAAGCAGCGGGTTCCAAGTTAGCTAAAGCCAATGAGTTGGGAATTGCTGTTATTGATGAAGAGGAAATGCTCCGTTTATTGGGTGAATAATACACTTTTCACTTAATGATATGATTACCAAAGTGTGATCGGGTTGGCTAAATAGAAATTTGCGACCATTTGAACAGTAAATTAATGTGATAACAATCAAAATTTTCTATTATGCATACCATAAAATACAGTTATAAATTTGCACAACATCATGTTGGGAGCTTTTTATTATGTCTCATATTTTTCATTTTTTCCTCGCATTGATCGTGATTGGTGGTCTGGCGATTTTGGCGAGTAATAACCGGAAGCATATTAGGGTTCGTTATATTATTCAGTTGATTATAATTGAACTTTTTTTGGCATGGTTCTTCCTGAACTCTAACGCGGGTTTGGGGATAGTTAAAGGGTTTGACAATTTATTTGTCCATCTATTGTCTTATGCGGCAGAAGGCACCAAATTTATTTTCGGTGGCATGATAGAAGCGAAGTTAGCCTTTTTCTTCTTGAATGTATTGTGTCCAATTATCTTCATTTCTGCTTTGATTGGTATTTTGCAGCACTTCAAAATATTGCCAATTATTATTCGTGCGATAGGTACAGTGTTGTCTAAAGTAAACGGCATGGGCAAACTGGAATCTTTCAACGCGGTTAGCTCATTAGTTCTGGGTCAATCAGAAAACTTCATTGCTTACAAAGACGTTCTGGGCAAAATGTCTGAGCGCCGGATGTATACGATGGCGGCAACTGCCATGTCCACGGTATCTATGTCTATCGTTGGTGCTTACATGACGATGCTGGATGCAAAATACGTCGTCGCGGCGTTGGTTCTCAATATGTTCAGCACCTTTATCATCTTATCGCTCATCAACCCTTACTCTGTTGAGAGCGAAGAAGAAATCCATATGAGCAACCTCCACGAGGGGCAAAGCTTCTTTGAAATGCTGGGCGAATATATTCTGGCGGGTTTCAAAATTGCTTTGATTGTTGCTGCAATGTTGATTGGGTTTATTGCATTGATTGCGTGTATCAATGCAATTTTTCACTTGATATTTGGTATTACCTTTCAGGAATGCCTGGGGTATGTGTTCTATCCGTTGGCATGGATCATTGGCATTCCAAGTGATGAAGCACTGAAAGTGGGCAGCATCATGGCAACAAAACTGGTTTCCAACGAGTTTGTAGCGATGCAGGGCATGCAAGAAATTGCTGCTCAACTGAGTGAGCGTTCGAAAGGTATTTTGTCAGTATTTTTGGTTTCCTTCGCTAACTTCTCATCCATCGGGATTATTGCAGGCGCCATTAAAGGATTGAATGAAAAACAGGGTAATACTGTTGCGCGTTTTGGCCTGAAACTGCTGTTTGGTTCAACGTTGGTGAGTTTCCTGTCTGCTGCAATTACAGGTCTGATTTTGAGCATCTAATTTTTTCATCGTTAGATTTGATAAGAATAATCGAAAGTGACATCTTGGCAGGTGTCACTTTTTTTATATAGAGTGGTTTTTTATCGCAAGGCAACATATCGCAAAGCAACGGAATTGACATCATGAATAAAGAAAATTTGTTGGAAATAGCCAACACCGCTATGCCATTTGGTAAATATAAGGGGCGAATGCTGATTGATTTGCCGGAAGAGTATTTACTTTGGTTTGCCCGCAAAGGGGAATTCCCTCAGGGAAAATTGGGTGTATTGATGGAAATGACTCTTGCGATAAAAATTGAAGGCTTGGATTCGCTGGTAAAGCCGTTGAAAAAGCCCTGATAGATAAGGTTCTGAAATATCTTACGTGATTAATTGAAACTATTGATTGTTTTTCAATCCATTAGACGGAGAATCATATGAGCTATTTTGACGGGAAAATTGCTATTGTCACAGGTGCAACGACGGGCGTTGGAGAGAGCATTGCGGAAGAATTATTCCATCGGGGAGCAACAGTTATTATTACTGGGCGTCAATTTTCTCGTGCCAAACAGACAGCACAGCGGATAGATCCTACAGAACAATGTGTAATCCCGATGGAAGCCGATGTCAGGGATCACCTTTCGGTCAAGGCATTGATTGACAACACAGTAGAGCAGTTTGGTGGATTACACATGTTGGTCAATAATGCGGGTATTACCGGCCCGCATGGTATCAATATTTGTGACTATTCCATTGATGATTGGAATGATGTGATTAATACCGATCTCAGCGGGACATTTTTCGGCTTGAAATATGGTATTCCGGCTATCATTCAAAGCGGAGGAGGCGCTATTGTTAACCTTTCTTCCTCTAACGGTATTGTGGGCATTCCTGGTATTGCACCTTACACAACTGCCAAACATGGTGTACTTGGTTTGACGCGTTCGGTTGCTTTGGAGTTTGCAGATAAAGGTATTCGTATTAACGCTGTTGGGCCGGGTTATATTGATACTCCATATATGCAAACACTACCCGCAGAAGTCAGGGAATGGATGGCAAATAGCCACCCAATGAAACGTATGGCAACCAGAGAAGAAGTTGCGAAAACAGTGGCATTCTTGTTGTCAGAAGAAAGCTCATTTACGACTGGTGCTTTTTACGCGATTGATGGTGGTTATACGGCACAATAGCGTAAAAAATTAAGAGCCATCTCATTTCAATTTATCTACAATTTTAGCAGATACAGAGATAGGCTCTTGATGTGGTTTATTTTGCCAGTTTTTTAAATTTTGCTTTCAATATCATTGAGAGTGTTACCGCATTGATAAGTAAGCCCAAAACAAGACCGTACCAAAAGCCAATCAGTCCCATTCTTTCAGTGATAATATCTGTCAGCCCTAAGGTAAAACCCAGCGGGATCCCAACAAGCCAATAGCCCAGAAGAGGAGCATAAAAAACTATTTTGGTTTCATGTAATCCTCGAAAAATACCCGATAATATGGCTTGAACAGCATCAAAAAAATGGAAAAGGCATAAAAGTAACACGATCCCGATCGCTATATTTATCACAAGAATATCTTTTGTATATAAACTAACAATAAAATCAGCATGCAAATAGAAAAGAGCACATAAGATAAAGGCTATTAATGAAACGATTCCGGAAGCCATTATGCTAAAGCGTAATATTGACCGGCTATCTTTCTTAGCATTTAAGTAGCTGATTTTTACTGTTGCAGCAGCGGAAAATCCTCCGCTAACAGTAAACATTATGGCGGATATAATTAGCATGATATTATTAGCCGCAATATAAACAGGGCCTAGAGTAGCAATGCCAAATGCAATGATATCGACGAAAATCATTTCAATAAAGAGTGCCATCCCACTTGGAATGCCGACTGCAAGTAATCGCTTGAATTTTTCATTGAATCTGATCGATAACTTAAACTTGTATTTACTATATTCTTTTTTATATATGAAATAGGCAACAAGTAAAATGGCGCTGAACGTGTTGATAATTGATGTTGCTATACCAGCTCCTATACCGCCCATCTCTGGCATGCCAAATTTACCAAATATAAAAGCATAATTGACTGGTATATTAATTAACAAAGCAAAACAGGAAATATACATTGCAACTTTTGTATCTTCTAGCCCTTGCAATAGAGAACGAAAGACATTGAATATCATCACACTAGGCACACCAAATGCCATCGCGGTAATATAACCTTTTGTGATATTTACAACATCCTCATCAATACTAATAAAAGATAAAGACTGCACTGCGGCTAATAGGAAGATAATAATGGGTATCGATAAAATTAATGAGGCAGAGATGTAGTTATTAATGCTCTCTTTAATTCCCTCGATATCATTATGAGATCTGTGCCTTGCTACATCAGCAGATAACATCATAATGACGCCATGGCCTAATACAAAGATAGGAAACCAAATGCTGCTTCCCAGAGATACAGCCGCCAGATCATTCGTTGAATAGTGGCCTGACATTACAGAGTCAACTGCGCCCATAGACGTTCTGGCAAGTTGAGTTATTATAACTGGACTCGATAATAAAAATAGATATTTAACTTCGCTTAACAGTGTTGTTTTCTGCATAATTTACCTTATTGGATTATTATTTTTTGTTAATTATCAAATGCAAATGCGAAATAATCGAGCAATTAAATGAAGTTTAATCAAAACTTCACAGCTTGATTAACTAAAAGGTATGTTACGGAAAAATATTATACTATAGTGATTATAATTAAAGGTTTTATTGAATTTTTACGCTAAATGCGGAATGCCATGATTTTGTGATCCGGAAGTAATTATCAGGCAAGATTGAAACAATAAACATTGTTCTCATAAAGTATAATCTAATGCAAGTTGTTTATTGTTTTTATTGATAAAATTTCCATAAAACCAGTTTTTACAAGACCAATTTGTAATATATTGATAAGAAATAACTTTTTTGAATCAATTCAATATAGAAATAAATCTTTCTTGGTAAGATTTATTTTCCTTTATTTTATGCATGAATGTTTAATGGCTTTGAATGTTTGAATATTATAGTTACTTCTTTATTATTAAAGAGTTGCATTTTTTTGATTTTTTTCGGATATTAATATGGCTAATTATTTATTTTTGTTTCTTGATTGTTTTTTAATTATGGATCATTAATATGGACTAAGTTGCATAATATTAATTTTATATATATTTTAATATTTATAAATCTCCGCGTATTGACAAAATAAAGGCGATCAATTCTACTGAATGTGCCGTTAATAAATACTAAATACGGTATGTTTTTGATTGATAACGAATATAAATAAAGAGGTCATTATGTCTCCGACAATATCAAATAATGAAACTATTAATGCTATGTCTCAGGATGATAAGGAATTCGAAAATGCCCTTAGAGAAATTTCTGGCGATAAGGAAGAGTATATTGGATTTGACGCTGGTCCACGTCGCGATATCGGTCCTCGTACTCATGTATAAATATTCTCATGTATAAATATTGTAATTAATCATTAATTGAGGAGAGTGAGAATGTGGAAAGAAATATATACAGAGTCTAAGGGGCTTATTGGGCCTTATTTAGTTCGAGACCTCAAAACATTTCCGCTCTCCTTTGAGCACATATCAAGTGCCCTGAACGGGGTAAAATGGGATCAAAGTCCGTCCAAGATGAATTATTTTCGCGGATATGTTGGCGGGAAAGAAGATTATTCTTTGGCTGAGCGATTCCTTGAATACGATCTGGCACCTGAAAGCATTGAAAAATCTATTTTCAATGCTTTTGCTGGGGAAACACCACAATTAGGGGAAAATGCAGGTCTTATTGTCAATGGTTCATTGCAATGGTCCGAGATACTTCAAGAAACAGCGGGTATCCATGCGGAAGAAATTGCATTACTTTATCCCAACCAGCAAATTACCTTCGATGTCATATTGTTTATTGGTGCTTACGGCTCCACGCCTTTTGGGGTTCACATTGATGATTCCAGCCATCGCACGATCCTGTTCAATCTTGGCCCAGGAGAGAAGGGGATTGCCCTTTGGCAAAATGAAGACATTCTCAAACAGTTCGGCAAGGTTCGTAACATACTCAATCCCGCATCTATACATGCCGATCCCGAAAAATATTTTTTTAAACCGGGCGAAGCGTTTGTCTTGCCATCTGAACGGTATCACGTAGGGCTAAACAGTACTCTATCAACCGCCGTTGCTATTGTGGTGGACATTGTGAGTGCAGGAAAAGCGGTAGCGAGGGAAGCACAAAACATTGGTTCTTTCTTCGATGTAATGTCTGAAATGAAAAAATGTGATGTGAGGCATCTCAGTTTTGAGGATCTTATATGGCTTAATAGCCTTCGTAATGCTTCAAATCACTACCTTCGCTATTCACCTGCGAAGAAATTCTTTGATATGTCGGCAATAACAGAGCGAACAACACTCAGGCCATCCAAATCTGCGGGTGTAAAAATCGCCCCACTTAATCACACAACATTAGTGTATTCACGCGGATACCATCATGTGTATGAGCAGGTTCTGGAAGAGTCTATTTTCGATCATTTTCTTCAAAAAGAAATATTTGATGTTCAGAACTTCCTGTCTTTGTTGTCAGGCGGAAGAGAAACATTAAAACAGAAGCTCTTGTTGCTGAAATTTTTCATAGATACAGGCACGTTTGAGGTGTTGCAATGATGAATCTGTTCGATGAGTTTTATGATCTTACTGAGCGTTTTCGCCATCCATACGGGAAAAATCATGTCGATCATCCCTATACCATGGAAATGGTAAAGGAGTGTTTAGATAATCTGGCTGGAGAGTTGGGTTCTAAAATTAATAAAAATTGTCGAATTTATCGTGGTGGCAGGCAATTGGGGCCGTTTGAAGCGAAAGCATTTGTCATCATACTGAGCCGTTACCCAAGTCTGGAATCGATCAATTGGGACGAGGTTACTGACGGTGAGCCGTTTCTAATTTTTGTCAATTATGCTGCACTTTTATCCAATGACCTCAGTGAAACATCAAGAAAATTCATCGGAGATTTTAGTACTCAATTTGAACCAGAAGGTATTTCTATTGAGCACCATCTGATCATTGGAAAATACGAAGAAACGCCTTTTGGGGTTCATATCGACGATGCAACGGATCGTGTTTTTCACTTTAATCTTGGCCCTTGTGCAAAAGAAATGATCTTGTGGTCGAGTGAAGAGTATTTGGCTACCTATAATGGTGATCTTGCCAGACCGCTTGATTCCGTATCAGAACAAGAGTCTGTTACGTATCCCATGGAAGTTGGCGGGTGTTTTTTTCTTCCCGCCGATTATTACCATGTTGGCAGAAGTCCGCAGGGGGTGAGTGTTGTAATCTCATTGGCTCTGACACGGCAAAATTATCGGCTTCAAATGAATTCTGCCCTCAATATGCTAGGTCTTTTTGCGCCCGTTAAGGAATCAGCCAAGGATTATCGCCGGAATTTCGAAAGCAGGCCCGATCCTGATATGTTCCCGAAGGTCTGGAATGTTGCCTCGACTATTGGCTTCGAAAAACTCCTTGAGCATGCTCGCACACGCAACCGCAGCAATAACTACTTTATTGAGGTATTTCCAATAGATACCTCTAGTCCTCCAACAGAATTGACTGTATTTAAGATCACAGACAAATCAAATGTACAACTGATTGAGAATGAAGGTTTGTTGCATGTGTACTCACGTGGACACCATGCATCTTTATCCGAGCCTCAGCATATCGAAACATTTAAAGCTGCCGTCCAAATGGGAACATTTGATTTTAATATGTCCTTATTTAAGGACGCTATGAAGAGAGGCGATAAAGGCACAGTATTACTCGGTTGGTTAATTGCAACCAAGGGAGCAGCGTGTTTGTGAACCGCTGAAATAAAATGACAACACATCACGATTTTGATGATACGAAGCCAGCACTCCTGAGCTTGCCGATATTTGATACCTTACCCTATAGGAGTGCGTCGGATTTTTTTAGACAGTTTGGTGAAGTGGTAATTGAGGTCACTGATAAACAAGGGGATTTTGTCAAAAATACCCCATTAAGTAATTTGGCGAGATGGTGGGAAAGTGCAACGGAGATCTCATCTGAAGCGATACTTAACGGTCATGTGGCTCATTGGCCTATTCATAAAAAATGTCGCTCTGCTGCCTTACAAAAGGTAATTGATACTGTTACAGAGCAGCTTATTGAGTCTTCACCAAATCTGGGTTGTATTTTGGATCTTTATGATTTCGAGCAAATTCCGCGTTTTGCATGGGCTATCATCGGCCCCGGAACGATGTCTGTAAAGGCTCATCAGGATATGTTCGGCACAGCAAGCTGGAATTTGTTGTTTTCAGGGAAAAAGGAATGGTTGTTCTGGGAGCCGGATGTACCAGCCGCAGAGCGTGCGATGCCATCATTCCAGTTCGAGCAAAATCCCGGTGAAATGGTCTGGATACCGGAAAATTGGTGGCATAGCGTAACTTACAAAGATTCTTCTATCTGTTTTTCTAAAAATCTGGTTCTACGCCGATCAGTCGATAGTATTTTGGCGTCAATGAACATAAAAGCGCCTAAATATTCGCACGTCCTTCAAGCTATTCTTCTGACAGAACAAAAAAGGAAGACTCATGCTAAGTGAAACAGGTTCAATGAAAGATACGCTGGAAAATGCGGGTTTTATATATCGGGACAACTTTTTGCCAAACGATGTATTCCAGAATCTGAACCAAGAGGTCATTAAATCTTGGCATAAAGGTACAGGCTGGCGCACAAGAGTTAAAGGAACAACTGAAGCCAAAGTTCTTCCGTTACAATCATTAGCCAATGTTCAAAAAATCCGTTCACTGCTTAATAAACAAATGGAATCCCGGTACTCAGGGTTTAGCTACCTTTACCATTCACTCCATCAGGATAATGATGAGGTCGGGTTGGTTTCTCAAATCAGAACCGAGGTTATTAAGGGATGGAGCGCTGAAATCAGGGCGCTGATTGGTCACTGGGATCAGACAAATTTTTCACTGACGGCTTATACCCCGTTCTGTTTTCTGGACATGCACACAGACTATGTTCCCGATGCTGCCAGATATAAGCTTACGTTACTACTGTATTTTGGTGGCGAAGGGATGTTTCCAGAACAAGCCGATCTCGTGTTTGATTATCGTGGACAAAAAACAGCAATACCGGCAATCCCCAACCGAAGTGTCTTATTTGTGCCTTCACCGGAAACAAACCACGGTATTCCTTCTGGATCTGTTGATCCTTCAATTCATTTTTGCCGACTTGCGTTTTCCGGTTGGTTGCTCTGAATGAAACGCATTGATATCAACGCGATTAAAGGCAAGCTACGCCCTTTTGCAATTATTGGGCGTATCTTTTGGTTGCCATATACCATAACGTTATTTTTGACTATTGCGGCAACGATTCTTTCGGCCGCCGCCCCTCTGGTTTTTGGGAAGATTATAGATGCAATTTCATCTGTACAGGACGGAATGAGTCAGGAGACTTTATTTAGTCAGGCCATCAGGCTTGTAATAATTTATCTATTGATTCAAATGGTTGCTTCGGGTTTGAAAGCATGGGCAAATTACACGGCGGCTTCGCAAAGTGAAAAAATTTCCCATTATCTGAGGGCAAAGTTAGCCAAGACTATCTTTCATGAAGGCTCTCAACACGAACCGTTTTTTAAAAATGATCGTGGAAAAATATTGTCATTCTTTAGCCGGGATATTGAATCGCTTTGGGATTTATTTGGATTCGCACTCACTGACTTAATTTCATCGGCGATAATGATATTAGTCTTGTGCCTTATCGTTTTTTCAATAAATCCACTGCTCGGCGTAATATTAATTACGATATCTATTTTCTTTTCTCTCGCATTTTATCGGAATGGGCAAAAAGTAAGGCGTTACTTTGCCGATGCATCGCCGAAGTTTGACCGGATGATCGGATTCATTACTTCCGCACTCGCAGCGTATGAAACAGTTGTTTCTTTTCGTGCTCAGCCTTGGGTCAACCAGTCCATTGGGCGAGAGAGCCAAGACGTCACGAGGCTGGCAAATAAAGCACACTTCCGCTCGACCAGCTTTATGTTTATCACATCATGCATAAATCTTTTTGGTCTCCTGATCGTCTGGGCACTATGTTTGCCGGGGTTGCTGGGAAAAAACTCAGCGCCGATTGATATAACGCTAGGGCAGTTTGTCGCGGTTCTGGCTTACTTTGCAATGGTTATGGGGCCACTGGAGAATATCAGTGGTTCAGCCAAGGCGATCTCCAAAGGAATTGTGTCAATGGAGCGTTTATCGCTGTTTGTGGATCATGTTGTAGATCGTTCCTCCGTACCACCTTTGCCGATCCAAAACTCATTAAATAGCAACGCTATTGCCACTAATTCGTCAGCTTTGCCTTTGCAAGTATCTGGTCTGGTATATAACGGATGCTCCGAGAGCAATCAACCGATTAGAATTTTGAATGGTATTTCATTTGATATTCACCCCGGAGAGATGATCGGACTTGCGGGGGAATCCGGCAGTGGTAAATCCACTTTGTTGCGCTTGTTGGCAAGGCTTATAGAACCAAGTGATGGATCAATTTTCTATCAGGGCATTAGTATTGAAAAAATTGAAGAAGACGAATTTAGACAATATATCACTTACATTTCTCAAGCCAGTGCGATATTTCCGGTCGATTTAAGGCAGAACTTGGTCTTGAAAGAATTGGCCTTGAAAGAACCAATGGAGGGAGAGGATAGCGCCTTGCAGTCAGCCATCGAAATGGCTTCTGTGGCGAATTTTATCAGCAGATTCGACAAGTATTCTGATATGGAAATGGCTGGTTTGTCAGGGGGAGAAGCCCAACGGGTTTCTTTGGCGCGGGCTTTTTTTCGGGGGGCTTCTGTCATGTTAATTGATGAACCGACGAGCGCCTTGGATCTCACTAATAGCTTGAAAATCGCTCATTCATTGCAAGCAGCGGCTCACAAGGGGGCGGTTCTGGTTGCATCCCACGATGAACATATTTTGGAGAAATGCACTCGCGTGCTTGTATTGAACGAGGGGATTATTGTTGCGTCTGGAACCCACAGTGAACTACAACGCGAATCCAGTCTATACCAGTCAATCATTTTCTCTACTGAGGTTTGATATGTTTTCATTAAAATTGGATAAACGGGTGGAATGGGTTACGAGCAAATGGCTGAAGTGTTACGACAATCCTCCAGTCTCGTTACCTGCTCCCTTGCAGCAACTTGCCAATCTCTCACGTGAATGGTACTCGGTCGAAGAGTTACAACGTGAAGGGATAAGTATGAATAATATCGAAAGCCTCTTGCGTGCGCGGCTTTTGTGCTTTGGTCTTAACGATACAATTTTTCCAGTTGCTGGCCGTTCGTTTTATGAAGAGCAATTTCCCGATCACGCAGCAGCGTATCCTGTGAAGGAGTGGTTTTGCGGGCCGCTTCCGATTAATACTATTTGGGTAGGTTTGCCGTTTTGCCATCTGACTAACATCAGGCATTCGACGGCTCTTGGACTTGCCAGCATTATTGATCAGCTTAACGGAAAAGACCTTCCTTTTCTCGGTGTATTTCCTTTTATGAATCCGACTGAACTGTGTATACAACATCTTTGTCAGGTTAGTTTATTAGCTTCTCATGCAGGCAAGCGTCTCGGGGTTTTGGGCGGTGACCATCGTGTGGCCTGGGCCATTCTGAAAGCATTGCGAGCTTCAATGGCAAGCGATACTAAAATAAGATATATCCACATTGATGCGCATCACGATCTATATGGTTCAAGCTACAAACTTCCTTCTGAGGCAATTGCTCATTCAAACTTTCTACTCAGTCTGCTCGCGGAAGGAACAATTAACGAAGCTTTTTTGATTGGCTGCCGTGATAATCCTTCACCGATTGAACGAGCGATTAACCAAGGTTTTCCACTAACTTACGCTTCTGAGTATCATCCTATTCTGCTTAAGACTAAATCGCTTAAGGCTAAATTGCTTAAGGCTAAAAGTGAAAAAATACATACCCATTTATCTGTCGATATTGACATTCTCGATCCATCAATTGTCCCTAATGTGTGCAGCCCCATCAACGGCGGATGGTCGTTGGAGAAGTTAATCAACATGATAAGAAAAATACTTCAGGAAGAGGTTATCGATAGCGTATCCTTGGTTGAAGCGGGGACAACAGAAGAGTCTCCTTTCATTGCTGAACAAATTTTATCTGTTATGAGTGAGTGATATTTGATGATTGACGATTATAAATTACTTTCGATCAATGAATATGAAATCGGCACTGTAATGACTGCTGAGATTGTGAATCTTCTGGATGAATGTTTTCCTGACACTTTCGACGGACGATCTTATTTCAAGCAATTGCCTCATTTCCGATATCTGGTTTTTCAAGGTGATACACTGATTGGTCATATGGGGGTTGATCACCGAGTGATAAAAGTCGGTGGTAAAACTGTTCGGATTTTGGGTGTCATTGATCTTTGTGTTAAACCAAGCCATCGCTACATTGGAATCGCTACAAATCTCCTGAAGACTATTGAACAATTAGCAGCAACTTCTAACGTAGAATTTCTTGTTTTGATGGGAGATAACGATGCACTTTATAAGGCAAATGGCTTTAAGCAAGTTACACCAGCGATAACAAAATGGCTTGCTGTTGAAGATGTGGAAAGTATTTCCTTGATTGAACGCGATCTTTCAGATTGTTTTCTTGTGAAGGCGATAAGAGACAAGGACTGGCCGAATGGAAAGATAGATATGTTGGGATATCTTTTTTAGAGGATTCAAGTGAAGGGAAAAAACGCTTTAATAACAAGGGATTAATATGGTGGAGCTAAGCGGGATCGAACCGCTGACCTCTTGCATGCCATGCAAGCGCTCTCCCAGCTGAGCTATAGCCCCACAAATGTGGTTCAGGTTTTGAATACCAAATACTGATTACTGTTTTATCGGCAGGTAATAAGAGTATTTGGTGGAGCTAAGCGGGATCGAACCGCTGACCTCTTGCATGCCATGCAAGCGCTCTCCCAGCTGAGCTATAGCCCCAAATCAAAATCCTGTGGAACGGGGCGAATCATATGAGACCCAGAGATTTCTGTCAATGGATTCATTAATATTCTCTGTGTAAGCGCTGGAAAAGCCATCAATAACCAATTTTGAGAGCAAAAAATAAAGGCACTGAAATAAATTGAGTGCCTTTATTATTCACATAATATGATTTTGAGTCGTATAGCTTATTTATGCGTCATTATTTACAAATGACGATTTATTGTGCTTCACGCTGAGCAATATAAGCCAGAGCCTTATCAATACGAGACAGTGAACGTGCTTGGTTAATAGCATGAATTGTTACATCAACACTCGGAGACTGGCCTGCCCCTGTTACAGCAACACGCAGTGGCATACCTACTTTACCCATGCCCACTTCCAGTTCATCAGCCGTCACCTGAATGGCATGATGGATATTCTCCGGTGTCCATTCAGTAATCGCTGCCAGTTTCGCACGGGCAACTTCCAATGGTTGGCGAGCAACAGGGCGCAGATGTTTCTTCGCAGCATCTGCATCAAACTCAGCAAATTCTTCATAGAAGTAACGGCAAGATTCAGCCATTTCTTTTAGTGTCTTACAACGCTCACCCAGCAGTTTGATCAAATCAACCAGCTCTGGGCCAGTACGAGTATCAATACCTTGTTGTTCAATATGCCATGCTAAATGTACAGCAACTTCTTCTGCCGGCAGGGTATTGATGTAATGATGGTTCAGCCATTGCAGCTTTTCAGTGTTGAATGCACTGGCGGATTTGCTGATGGCATCAAGGCTGAATAATTCAGTCATTTCTGCAACACTGAAAATTTCCTGATCACCATGTGACCAACCCAGACGAACCAGATAGTTCAACAGTGCTTCAGGCAGATAGCCATCGTCGCGATATTGCATTACGCTGACAGCTCCGTGGCGTTTGGATAGTTTTTTACCATCGTCGCCAAGGATCATGGAAACGTGGGCATATTCTGGAACCGGGGCGCCGAGGGCTTTCAAGATGTTGATCTGACGTGGAGTATTGTTGATATGGTCTTCACCACGAATAACGTGGGTGATTTCCATATCCCAGTCATCAATGACAACGCAGAAGTTATAGGTTGGTGAGCCGTCGGTGCGGCGAATAATCAAATCATCCAGTTCCTGATTGCTGAATTCAATCGGGCCACGGATGCTGTCATTAAAAATGACGGAACCTTCTTGTGGGTTACGGAAACGCACAACATGTGGTTTATCGTGGTGTAGTTCATGGTGATGTAGTTCATGGTGATGTAGTTCATGGTGATGTAGTTCATCGTGCTTATGCTGGCACGCGCTATCAAGGCATCGTCCGTCATAACGAGGTTTTTCACCATTTGCCATCTGAGTTTCACGCAGTTGTTCCAAACGCTCTTTGGAACAATAGCAGCGGTAAGCTGTACCTTGCTCCAGCATTTCATCAATAACTTGATTGTAACGGTCGAAACGTTTGGTCTGATAATAAGGGCCTTCATCCCAATTCAGATTTAACCAGTTCATACCGTCCATAATTGCGTCGATGGCTTCTTGAGTTGAACGCTCAAGATCGGTGTCTTCAATGCGAAGAACAAATTCACCTTTATTGTGGCGACTGTATAACCAAGAATAAAGAGCAGTACGCGCACCACCAACATGAAGATAGCCAGTAGGACTTGGTGCAAAACGGGTTTTAATTTTACTCATCAGGAATTGCCTTAATTACGTTTCTCTTTTTAGAGTGCGTTTTGTATGATCAAAGTAACAATAGTGGGGGTTATTTTATCACTGCACATCAATTCCTCAATGGCGTTAATTATAGGTTATTGAGAAAAGCCAAAATAAATTGACCAAATGATACCATCGCGTGATTATAAATGTTTCATTCTGTTTAATTTTACGACGAACGATTATTTTAGTAATAAAAAGCGTTGACTCACCCCGAACTATCCCTATAATGCGACTCCATCACGACGGGGCGATTAGCTCAGTTGGTAGAGCATCTCCCTTACAAGGAGGGGGTCATCAGTTCGAATCTGGTATCGCCCACCATATTTCTCGTTGTGATAAAAAATGATTTTATGATTGGGCGATTAGCTCAGTTGGTAGAGCATCTCCCTTACAAGGAGGGGGTCATCAGTTCGAATCTGGTATCGCCCACCAATCATAAATCAGTGGTATTGATGTCGTTATAGTCATCATGAAGTGGGCGATTAGCTCAGTTGGTAGAGCATCTCCCTTACAAGGAGGGGGTCATCAGTTCGAATCTGGTATCGCCCACCACTTCATCTGGTTGTTTCGTAGCAATATCATATTGATATTTAGAATGGGTCGTTAGCTCAGTCGGTAGAGCAGTTGACTTTTAATCAATTGGTCGCAGGTTCGAATCCTGCACGACCCACCATTCAAATATCAAAATCAAAATTATCTAATTGGGTCGTTAGCTCAGTCGGTAGAGCAGTTGACTTTTAATCAATTGGTCGCAGGTTCGAATCCTGCACGACCCACCATTTAGATATAAAAATCAGAATTACCTAATCGGGTCGTTAGCTCAGTCGGTAGAGCAGTTGACTTTTAATCAATTGGTCGCAGGTTCGAATCCTGCACGACCCACCATTTAGGTATGAAGATTGAAGTGGGCGATTAGCTCAGTTGGTAGAGCATCTCCCTTACAAGGAGGGGGTCATCAGTTCGAATCTGGTATCGCCCACCACTTCATCTCAGAATTTTTTATCTGGCACTTTCTTCCACTAAAATCATATCTCCCTAAAATCATATTCTTCTAAAACCATATTCCATTAAAATTTATTCCCTATGAAAATTCATTGCTCCGTGCTGGCTTGATCATTGATGAAGTTACTGCGGATTTTTTGTTATCAAATTGAACAAAATAAAGGCGTATCATCTGTAATATCATAAGATAATACGCCTTTAGATGAAATATTCAGTTATTTTGTCTTTAATCCATAACTTTTGAATTTTTCCAAAATACGTTGTATTTCTGCCGGAGGCAGTATCGGTACTGTTTCCATAATTGGAAGCACTTTTAAATAAAGTTGTGCCAATACCTCAATCTCATTTGCTAACCACAGTGCTTTTTCCAGATTAACTTCCATTGCAATCATGCCATGATGCTGCATCAGTAATGCTTTACTGTACGAGATCCCCTTTTTCACATTGTCAGCTAACTCAGCCGTCCCGAAAGTGGCATAGGGAATGCAGGGAACGTGATCAATTCCTGTAACAGCAATCATGTAGTGAATGGCAGGTATCGCATGATTGAGAATGGAGACTGCTGTTGCATTAACAGCATGGTTATGTACAACGGCATTAAGATCAGAACGTGCTTGATAGCAAGAGAGATGAAAATGCCATTCGCTTGAAGGTACTTTATTGGCTGCATACTCGCCTTGATTACTGACATACACAATTTGATCGGGTGTTAGCTTTTCATAAGGCACCCCACTGGGGGTAATCAAAAAACCGTCTTGATAGCGGGCACTGATATTACCCGACGTTCCTTGATTCAGTCCGAGCGCGTTCATTTTGAGACAAGTTTCAATAATCTCTTGTGCGATTTGTTCTCTATTCATCATTATTACCTTGAATGATAACTACGGTTTCCCACATAAGTCAGGGAAAAGAACCCGTAATCCTTCCGCACTGGCATCGCAAATTCCACGTTCAGTGATCAGTCCGGTGATAAATTCAGCAGGTGTAACATCAAAGGCATAATTTCCACAAAATGTTCCTTGTGGTGCTGTATTGACCCAATTTCGCGTACCTTCAGGTGTAATGCCATATACATGCGATTGCTCTTCGCCCGAACGCTGCTCAATGGGAATTTCTTTTACGCCGTCCCAGACCGTAAAATCCAGCGTAGGGGATGGCAAGGCAACATAAAAAGGCACCTGATTAGCTTTGGCTGCCAATGCCTTGAGGTACGTACCGATTTTATTGCATACATCACCACGGGCGGTTGTCCGGTCTGTGCCGACAATACAGAGATCCACTTTGCCATGTTGCATCAAATGCCCCCCGGCATTATCTGCGATCAAAGTATGTGGTATACCATGTGAACCTAATTCGAAAGCAGTTAGTCCACCTTGGTTACGTGGGCGGGTTTCATCAACCCAGACATGGACTTTGATCCCTGCATCATGCGCCATATAAATGGGAGCCAGTGCAGTTCCCCAGTCTACCGTCGCGAGCCAGCCAGCATTGCAATGAGTCAGGATATTGACCGCTTCACCTGTTGATTTGGTCTTTGCCATGCTTTGGATTATTTTTAAGCCATGCTCACCAATGTTGCGGCAGAGTTCTACATCTTCATCTGCAATTTCATTGGCAATATGGTAAGCAGTTTCTGCACGTAACGAAGAGTCAATATTTTCCAATATTCGATATGACCGATCCAATGCCCATTTTAAATTGATTGCGGTGGGGCGGGTTTTAACCAAAATATCGTAAGATTGCCGCAGATTCACATCGCTATTTTCTTGACGCATTGCTAAAGCCATACCATATGCGGCAACAGCACCAATCAAAGGTGCTCCCCGCACCCACATTTCTTTTATGGCTGTTGCTGCATCCTGCATAGTGCGTAGTTGAATAGTTTGCACTTCAAAAGGGAACTTGGTTTGATCGAAAATTTCGACGGTATGACCATCGTCAGCAAGCCAGACAGAACGGTAATGAGTGCCATTAATTTTCATATCAACCTCTTAACACTGTGCAATATAACGTTTAATTAGCGAAAAATTGGGATAATTTTCTCGATTGACTATCAATTCCCGCGCCAATTTCAGCGCCCGCTTTTCACAGATGGCGCGCTGGTTTTGATCTTCAATCTGCTTGAAATCGGCAACACCAGAAAATCCAACAATACGGCGATTAATTTCCAGGCCAGCATAAGCGAGCGTGTCCTTAAATAAAGTAGATAGAAAGTCATCTTGTACTGTTTTCAAGAAGGATGCATCGAATGTACCTTGCTGATAAAGCACAACAGGATAAGCATCCCCAATCTCTTTCTCATTCCATAATTGACGAAAATGACGCTCAAACACTGACCAAGTTGTTTCTACTTGCTCCAGAAGCCATGTTTGATAATCAACACATTGTGCATTATTTTCTCGTAGGGCTGGCTGAGCAAAATAAGCCATCAATAAATTACCGATGTAGTTACCGATATCAAACGCCATTGGCCCCATGAAACTGAATTCTGGGTCAATCACCTTGGTGGAATTTGGCGTCACCATGATTGAGCCGGAATGGAGATCACCATGCAGCAGGGCTTGTGCTTGCGTCATGAACTGATACTTATATTGCATGGCTGCTTGAATGAGTGCTCGATCTTGCCAGATGGAGTAGATTTCGTCGTCAAGCTGAGGGGCCGTCCAGTTATTTCTCTCTGCGTTGAAATAAGGTTCAGTGAAAATCAGATCTTCAGTGATCTTGCAAAGTTCATGATTGTTAGCGAAGCAGGCAATGAGATTTTTTTTCTCTTTACCCGTTATTCCAATATCGGAAGTATGAAACAACGTATTTGCAAGGAAAATTCCAATATCTTCTGCGAGATGGGGAAGTTTTTCCCCAGCAATGAGCCACTTACGTAGGATGATATGCTGAGATAAATACTCCATGGCAAAGAGAGACATGTTCTCATCATAAAAATAGACATCAGGAACATATTCTTTGGCGATTTTTTTTTCTTCAATCAGGGCATGATATTCAAAATGAGAACGAACAAGAGAAAGCTGCCATGATTCCCCCGCCGCCCGTACATAAGGCAGGGCTTGCTTCACGACAATCGTCTTTTCTTTTCCGGAGACAATAAATACTAAGTTGAGATTTCCATCACCCACTTCTTGAATTTGCCAAGTTTCAGGGGAACCGCCAAGTGAAATGGTTGTTGGTAAATTTTCAGCAAGATAGTGAGGTAAAGATTCGCAAGTTTGTGGGATATATCCTGTAGGGACATGAGCAGACATTATTTTCATCCTGATAATTTCATGAAGGAACGTTCATAAACTGCACAGCGATAACTTATTCTGCTGTAATGGAATTTACATTTGTTAACTATAGATATGCAAAAGTATGGTGTCTGTGATGGAACTAACATTAAACATCAGTTAAGTTTGAGGTTTTGGCAGGGGAGGAAGGCCGTAAGCCGCTCTGGCACGATCACAACTTTCATTATAATCGCCAGTTTCCCAAGCTTGAGGAAATTCTCTGCAAGGAGAGGGCCTTTTGTCATAGATGGAGCAGGAGACCGACTCACCAATTTCACCGCATAAATTGATACATCGGGGATGGGGTTCATTTGTTCCTTTCATGCAACGCATGAAATCATTTAATTTTTCTGTCGTGGATATGGGAACTGTACCGCCGCCATCCTCAGCTTCAGCCCAATAAAATGAAACACGAAAGTAGGCGCAGCAAGCACCACAGCTAATACAGACATTATCCTGTAACTTAGATTGAGAAGTTAACGTTTGACTCATACCAGATGTCACTATCTGATGTTTAAGACATAAACTTAGGTAAAATTACCTTATCCTCAAAGGCTGCTTTTCAATAAAAAAGCGAGTCTCTTTAAAAGAGATTATGTTGCCAAATTATATATTTCTTCAAGAAAAATTTATATTATTTGGATGTGTTTGAAATTATTAAATAAATTACTTCCTATTAAAGTATTGGTGGATAAGTTATAGTTATAATTAGTTATTGTTTCTTTGGTTATGAATTGTTTTTTAATGTTAATTTAATAGTTTTAGTAATAAGAATTGGAACTTGAAGCGTTTTTTGGCAAACTAAATATAGTAGTTTCAGTGAAATAGAGAGTGGATATGGAGCTAAAATTACCTTCCAAAATAGATCAAATATTTATTCATAATGATGAGCGTATTTTTTGATGATGGGTTTATTTTTGCAAGTTGTAGTGCTATTGATTACAACTTGCAGTTTATTATTTACTTTTTAAGCAAGGAGAATATAGCTGGATAGACTGTATCTAAATCGATATTGTTAACATCATTAGGATCGTAAAATATAATACATTTATCTTCTGTAGCCAGTGGAGCCCAATTTTCAGGCATTGTCACACCGTAAAAGGCGATAAGATTTTTTTGTAATGCAGCAGCTAAATGGCAGATACCACCATCACCGACAATAATCAATGTCATACTGTTCAATAAAGCTAAAAAAGAATTTAGTGAGTCAGATATTACAACTTCACTATTTTTTCCTATACGCGCTCTTAAATCCTCGGCTAAAGGAGTATTCTGTTTATATGAAGAAATAATAAATTTTGTCTCTGGATAATTATCTAGTATTTTATTTGCTATTAGAGTTAGGTTCTCATTATTAATGAGACTATTTTTTCTATTATTGGAAACAGAAAATAAAACTCTGGGGGATTGATGTTCAGCAGTCTGAATCACATTTTCAAATTTAATATAAGGAAAAAATTCAGGGGATAATTTGTTCTCAATAGATGAAAATGTGCGTAATACTTTTAAGGCCTGATGATAACCGTTGACTTGCACTTGCTTCACTGGATAGTTAATTAATTTAGAATGCCACTGTTTGTCTGTAACAACGGCATAGCGTTTTTTCGCGCCTAATAACCATAGAAATAAATTATTTAACTTCATCGGCGTTGGTTTGGCCGATATAGCAATATCAAATTTTTTTCGACGAAATGCTAACGCAGTTTTAAAAATAGACAGATATTTATTTCCTCTGGGAATAATGTGGATATTGATTTTAGGGCACAAATAATGAGCAAGCTCAGCATTACCCATATCTATAAATAGATTGATCTCTGCGTTGGGATATTTTTTCTGTAAGAATTTTATTAATGGCTGAGTGCAAATAAGATCACCAAGTCCATTTCGACGTAAGATGGCTATTTTCATATGGAGGCTATTAAAATGAAACAAGTTTTATCGTTTATAATTTGTGTAACTATAGCCAAAAATAGAAAACAATGATATTGAGTTTTGTTATTTAATAAAAACTGCACTTGTTCAAATATTGAACTATAGAGAATTGTTATTGATGGTGTTTAGATGATTTTGCGAGCGTCTGCAGAAATGAAATATGATAGTTAATTAGTTGATTTTAAATAAAAATATTTGTTCTATTTTTAAATGTTCAGGCTTAATAACGTCAGACATACTATCTCCTTAACTTCAGCTTCGTTTAAGAAGGGAACTAAAGATACCATATTCCAGTCCAAATCCCCGTATCGGGTTAATCAGCGCTGTCCGATTTTTCATCAGACGCTGACGAATTCGGTGCAGGCACTGAATATCTTGTTGTTCTATCGTTTTTCCCGGCACATAACGCATACCCGGACGACTGTCAGCTTCCACAATGGCAATGGCGTCATTTTTATCATTCTTGCTGCCCATTCTGAAAGGCGAGACATATTGAGGACTGATTTGTTTGACTTCATGCCCAAATTGTCTGAATTGGCGGCTCCAATAATTGGCACTGCCACAGGCTTCCATAACTATCCTTGAAGACGGCTGTTGGGCCATGAAAGCCATAAGTTTTTCACGGGACACCACTTTGTTTTGAATCGATTTCCCAGAAGAAGACACGATATTTAACTGAAAAACTCGCTTTGCCAGATCAATTCCGATAATTTGTTCCATGGGACACCTCTTCATATATTCAGCATGGCTCACTGAAGCCGATTTGGGGAGGGGGCCATTTCATTATTCAAGGCATCGGAGCGTAGTCGGCTTTTTACTGGAGATTATATCAGGACTCATTGCTTATACCTTCCAGCCGAAAAAGCCGAGCTTAGGTTTACGTACCCATGAAATTGCGATGCTTAAACAAAACTGAGGTTAACTTAGACCCTTACCTGTTTGAGTTTTTCTTCTATCAGAAAATGTATCACCTGATTAATAGAGGCAAACTATGCTGCAATGCCAGTGTTTCTTACTGCGATATCAATCACGATTTGATCAATGACTCACTGGTTGATGATATCGAGAAAATTGCGCTGGAATTTGGGTATCCAAAATTGCCCGTGTACTGCGAGTCAAGCCTGGACATCGACGAATCCCGTTTTCTGAAACGATCCCTAATAGGGCAGTTTGGCGGGAGTTGCATTTTGAAAACCCGTGATAGCATCAAAGTAAATCTTAACAAAAGGGAAGTTGATGGCGAAGCCAATCACCTTCCCGACTACGGAGTAAAAGACCATGATGATACTGACGACAGTATCGAAGAAGACATCTAACAAGTCGGCTCTTGTATTTTGGTGCGTTGGAACAAAACGTAAGGGCATACTTGATGGCCGTATTGACTTTGACCATGAAGAATCCGATCTGTTGCGGAACTAATTGCTATACGCTATCTGGCATTGGACAAGCAAGTGTTCTGCCGAGAACCTAGAGCAGGCTCCGGTTACAAGCTGGTAGTTTCCAAAGGAGCCATCAAGAAGCTGGCGCTGGGTAAATCCAGCAAGAAATTCGCTGTTAAGTTCGCGTCTTGCCTCTCTGGCCGGTTGAAAAAGGTCTCCATTGAAGTATCACAGAGCATAGAGTTCATGGATGAGCTGAGAGAGGGTAATGTAGAACTCCTTGATGCAGACAAGCAGGTCTACACCCAAACCTATGACGAGATCAGCACACCGGCGATCGGTCCCGTTCTGGTGACTCAACACGCTATTGATCAATACCAGGCCAGAATCACTTCTGGAGGTCCCAAAAAACCGTGGGCTTCTCTTGTTGCCCGTCTCCAGCATCCAGAACTCCAATTGCAGCCATTCGATGAAAAAGTGGCACGTCATAAGGCCAGAAAATATGGCAGTGTGGACAACGTTGAAGTTTGGGGCCACTGAGACTCTAAGTTCAAATATCTGATGATTATCAATGCTGACAGCAAAAAATGTGTTCTTGTGACTGTTTTTAAACGAAATAGTTGCGTAGTTATGGTTTTTGGGTAGTTATTTATGGAAGAGATATATTTAATGATTCAAGAAAAAAGATGGGCAATGGCTGTCCATTGGCGGTGGTATATTGCGTATTAGAACATATCTTAAAGGAACTGTGCATCTCGAAGTTCATCTAGAAATGGTATGGCGACTCAATAGTATTTTGGTATTTCTTTACCCTATAGCAATTCCGCCAGAATTCAGGCATATGAATGGTTAAGAAGGATAAAGAGTGTTAAGCCTGGTTTGTTTGCACACTGGGAAATTTGTACGCGGCGCGAACGGTCAACGACAAGAGCCGGATGACGGGAGACTGTCACGTCCGGTTCCGTGGGAGCGCAGGGGGGAAGTTCCCTTGCGCTCCCCGTACAGATAAAAAAACGACCGTCATTCATGTTGAAATGAGTATAACGGCCAAATTAGCCTTGTATTAATTGATTTATAATTTTATTTTTTCTAGATATCGCATGGCATATACACGTGCCCCCATTGTTGAGGATTTTAAATATTCCAGCCTTTCAAAGAATTTAATTGCATGATCCTTCATCGCAATTAAAAATTCATTTTTATCGATAGAAGTTTTAACCTCTGAATGACAATTTACACTGACACATACTCGTCTATGCCCTTTTAATGGGATGAACTTCACTTCTATTGGTTGATCAGGAAAATAACATTTAAACTCCTGATTTTCATATACTAATGACAATCCTTTAGAAAAATAACTCCAAATTTGATCTATGTAGTCCCACATTAATTTAGTGATAAGGGGCTTACCATTGATGGTTAATTCCAATGCGCCATCGATATAATCAATGTCTTTTATATCACCTTCATATTGAAATATATCAATAAATTCATCTCCAACTTTAATATATGTACTTATGTTTATATTTGTATATATCATTTTTACCTCTATTCTAACTTCGGATAAAACTGGCCTATTCTTCCCCTGTTAAATCCAACGACATACAGCTTACCTTTGTATCGTCCTTCAATTTGGTATTGACCAGCCCCTTCCCGCAACAAAATCTTTCTGTGTTTTTTCATTATACTCTCAATGGCGTGAATAATCTCTTTTACTGACATTTTGCAAGAAAAATACGTTTGAGTCGGTTTGGTTGTACCATTCCAGAAATAAGGGTGATGTCGCTCGAGGATGTGTTTCATTCCTTTTCTATCTAATTTAAAAGTTTGATTTCCAATTTTGTAAGTTTTGCCATTAAATGACCTAAGTTCATTAACGACATTATGTTTACAGGCTTTTTTATCGGGATTTACCACAGAGTTCGCATGAGACAGTGAACCGAATGCCACACAAAAAATCGTCAGAATGGCGACAAATAATTTTTTCATCATTATTTCCTATTTTACAATAAAAAATTGGTCATATCGCTTTGACATGAGGTATTTACTATTACTCTATAACTAGGAACATACAGAATATGCAGATGTGAAATTGGAAACTACAGCATTAATTTAAATAGAGGAAATAGTTTTTTTAGATTAATTTTTAAATAACCATCTGAATTTAATTTATAATAAATGAATGATTTACTGGATTATAAATATAAGCATTCTGATTTATAATAATTTTAATTTCGTTTAATAAATTAATGAATTTGATCATTGATAGTAGATAAAATTTGGCTTAAATTGGCTGATGCTGAAATATTGGTCACCAAAACTGAACTAAAAAAATACCGATTTTCAAACTCCGAGTCTAGAACAACAAAATGCCTACAATGGACTAGCGGGAACATTTGAACAGAAACTTACGGTTTCACATTCATTACATGTTTATAAGGCAATAGAGAAATGTGTGCGAGTATCTCGTTATCCAGTGTTTCACCTTGCCGCCGGAGCTCATCAACAATGTGGCTAATTCGGATCGTATTCCAGTATAGAATCGCATTAGATACCAAGCTTAGGGCACTCGCCTTATTCATGATCTCTACATAATCACCGGTCGTAAATTCTCCCTGATTGGCAAAGAAGATCCAGCGTGGCAAATTGTGACGGTATTCGCCTTTGTTGAGTTGGCGTTGAACGGTACGACGTAAATTTTCATCGGTAATATAGCGTAAGATATACTCTGTTTTGATAACTCGCCCCAAATTGGTGAAGGCTTTTGATAACCTGTCGGAAGGAAAACTGTTGGTCAGGCGCTCTACAATCACATGCGCCGGGGCGGTTCGTTTTTTGAGTGACTGAGCCACATGAATCATTTCGTCCATTGCTCTTCAATGATGCTGAGATCGGCGGTTTTATTCAACAGCGGCATGAATACACTATAATTGACATGACGCTCCACCCGGTAAAGTTGTTGATCCTTCAGATCACGTATCCTAGGCATAAAGTAATATCCCAGTAAATAGCACAAAGCGAAGATTATCTCGGTATAGCCGTGTGTGTCTGTGGTATGTTCCTGGGGTTTCAAAATAGTATTGTTTTCCAGAAGACCGTCAAGGACATATAACGTTTCTCTTGGATTGCAAGAAATAGCTTTCGTACTGTATACCGAATATTGATCAGACACATGGGTATAGATCCCTATCGCTTTTTCATAGTAACCATAGTACCGGGGGTAATATGCTGCCAATAAACTGTCAGCCCGGATACGAAAACGTTGTGCGTCGGATGACGATGTTTGACCCGTTCCATGTATTTCACTGAATGGTAACTGATGATGCTGATTAACAATCTCGGCACTGGCTGCGGTAAGGGTTTCTTCACGCACATAGTATTGCAAGACATGTCGCAGCATATCGACGGTGTATCATCAACACTTGCACTCATTGCGACCACACCCAAATTAGTCGTTTGAGAAATCAGGGCTGAAATCAGTGTCTTGTCAAATTCCGGTGGTCTGGATTGATGCTGTTGTACAGGAATAAAGTGGCGTGTGAAATTCGTTTTTCTGTCCACCTCAATGAGTAATTGTTCAATACGAATAGAAGGCATACTGGCATCAATGACTTTTTGTAGCTTTTTTACTTCCTGCGGAGTATCGGCCTTGTCATAACGTTTCAGTTTGAGTTTTCCTTCCGTAATTTCAGCAAAACTATCCCGTGCAAAGTACTTTTCTGCTTCCTCCACACTGTGATGAAAACGTAGGAGCAAGTGTGCTTTTATCTGATCTTTGAAAGGGAGCTGAAAGTCATGGTAGGCAGAATCACGGGTATCTTGCCAATGATGCTGATTTAACATCAAATCCCAAAAAGAGATGTGCTGTTTACTCTTGGGTATAAACAGATTTCCGGAACGTAAGGCTTCCTTAATAGCAATCGCCACACCCAGCTCCCAAGCATTACGTTGGATTTTACCTTCTTTTCCTTTCAGAGAACGCCGAAGTTCCCGAGGGATAAAATCGGTGGGTACATCTTGAGGCAGTTTTTGCAATTCACCGGCGTCAAGCTGGCGAATCACTTGAATCGCTTTCAGAAGTAACTCCGTTCCCGGTTTAGCCTGAAATGGCAGATGCAGGAACGCTGGGAAATATTTTCTCAAACTGGGATAACGAGCCAGCAGAATATCGCCATATCCACGTTCTTCCAGTTGTTTAAAGATGTGCAAGTCTGCCACCGATTTCAGCAGTCTCTTTTCATCAATCCTGTGCCACAGATCCGCTTTGTTTAAGGGTTTATCATCCAACCAATTCAGGAGAAAATGTGTTGTCTCCAGCATGATATCAATAGCTTTCTTCTGACGCTGACGAAATTCACGGTGTTTCTTTTCGTATTTTTGTTTTCCCTTACGCAACATATCCATGATGTACTGGTCATGCATTTTCACCAGATAATCTAACAGTACTTTCCCTGTCTCCAGCAGGAAACAAAGCATTAAAGCGTAACGTTTGTTTTCTTTAAACCGCCTGATATCTCTGGCATCGTATCGAAGCGCTAATTTGTAGAGATAATCCATAAAAGCAGGATCTACCATTCGCGACCCGAGGGTATCAATACCAATACGGTCAAGAGACAAATAGCGTTCCAGATAGTGTTGAATTGACGTGATTGTGGCTGAGGGCGGAAATTCGGTTCTGTCGCATTAACGACAAGAGTTTGAATAAAGGCGCATTGCTGATTATTTAGGCGACCCAATGATAAAACATGGCTGCGGGTGATAAGGTCTTTCCTTTCGGTTGAACATATTGACCTTTACGTAACATCGAAATGATTTCTATGCCCGCTAGCAGCGTTTGGGCTAGCCGAAAGGATTTAAACCCGAGCATCGAGCGTGTTCGACGTTTGATATTACGGTGATCTTGCTCTATCAAATTATTGAGGTATTTGCTTTGTCGGATCGCAATAGTTTCCTCTTCGGGTTTACCAATATTGAGCGTTTCTAAGGCTGCCGTGTTAGCGCCACTTTTGTCTATCGTCACAACCTCGGGTTTACCTTGATGGCGTATGGCTTTGCGGAAGAAACGCAATGCAGCTGCCGTATCGCGTTTAGCGGTCAGTAGGAAGTCAATCGTTTGACCGGCGGTATCGACAGCGCGATACAAATATTTCCATTGCCCTTTGACTTTTATGTAAGTTTCATCCATACGCCATCGACGCCCCACAGGACGTTTATGCCGACGAAAGGCCTTATCCAATAGCGGCACTAATCGAGTAACCCAACGGTGCAACGTTGAATGATCAACGTTAATACCGCGTTCAGCCATCATTTCTTCGAGGTTGCGTAAACTCAAGGCATAAGCTAAATACCAGCGAATACACTGAGCCATAATATCAGTCGGATAATGGAGACGTTTGAAGGTTTTTTTGAATTAAAGACATGATGAGACCATACAATAAAAGCAGATATCTTAGCTAACTTTGCCTTAATGCGACAGAACCGCCCGCCCACCTTGAGGCAGCAGAAGCGGCCTTGAAGAAATTGAAAATCACGCCCAAAGAGGCCCAAACGAAATACGCTGATTACCTGATGAAATCGGGTGCCCATGCCCTCCAGATTGCCTTTGGCACCCTGAGCATGGATAACCCACAGGGCTATATTGATCGTGCGAAGGAGCAGATCAGTGAAGCAGCGAAAGTCAGGGGAACCTTTGAGAGCTACGAAGGTGCACTGGAACTGACTGAACCGGAAAAATTAATGCTGGTGGGTGAACTGGCAGAAATCTATGAGGCAGGTTACTACTGGAACGAAAAAGAGCTGGCGGAAGGCTGTATGCGTGGTGATCGGGTTCACGAAACCGAGAAATTACGCAAAGCAACGGCGAAAGGGTTTGCTGAACAGCTTCCCGAACCGCATACATTATCTGATGTAGTGCGTGAGTTCCTGTATTGGGACTGGTTATATCAGATGCGCAATGTGGCCGACAAGGAACTTAATCCGGGCGGGTATGGCGATGAACGATATTATGTCTATGACCGGGAAGATTACCTTGAAGAAAAACTGGTCACCCTCCAAGCCGTGAACCGCCAAGAGGCTATCGACGTCTGTAAATGGGTGCTGGAGGAAGAGCGGTTCCATGATCGTGAGCTGACCGACAGGATTATCCTCAATCTGGTGGGGGAGTGTGCGAATGCGTGATATGCGGATAATACTTAATCAGTGGGGCGCATGGGCCAGTGAGGGGAATAGTGACGTTGACTGGGAACCCATTGCCGCAGGGTTTAAAGGTCTGGTTCCCAGCACCAGAAAGACCCGCGCCCAATGTTGTGATGATGATGGAATTGCGATTGATGCCGCCGTTCTGCGGTTAAAGAAGCATAACCCGTATTCCTACCAATTGATCGTATTGCACTACATTAAGGCCTCACCATTAAGAACAATGGGGACTAAGTTAGGCATTTCCCACAACGAGGTGGCAAAACGGTTACAGGCTGCTGAGGGATTTATTGAAGGGGTACTGGCCGTTTCTGATGTGGTTCTGGAACTGGACAAATGCGTACAAAAAGAAATCGTTAATAGAGTTGCGTAATTACAAAAGTCGGTATATTGTGATAAGAGTGATAGCAATGTCACACAGCTTATTGAATTATCAGACCTCGCCTCGGCGGGATTTTTTGCTTTCTGGAAGGGATGCCTAAAACCGTCGAGTCGGGTATCGTGCCCACGGCACATAATATTCAGTGAACTGTATTGAGTTGGTGTTATAGAAACTGCGCGAATTGAATCGGTAGGATTAATTGGCGTTTCCCTAATTCAGAGAAACACCAATAACACAGTTTAGGTTAGGTAAACCTTCTATGTTTATCTACCAGTTTGATTTCACCGTGATTACTTTCTCTACTAATCGTCCAATTTCTTTGTTGTTTCTGATGACTAGTAATGTTTCTTGCAGCAATTCGCGAATATTTTTTGGAAGTTTTTCAGGTATTAAACTTTCCACATCTTCAAGTTGACAGCCTCCTTCAATAATATCAATTAATTCACGGGATGCATTTATTTTTTTCAATGATTTTATTTCATCGGGCTGAAATATAAATCCTTCTGCTTCATCAATAGATATTATTTTTTTTTCAAGAGAATACAGTACTCCTACGATTAGAAAACCAATGAATTTCTCTGCATGTTTCTGTTCAATAGTATAACTAAGTTTCATTACTTTATACTCCAGCGATTCACTACTTTCACATTAAATACTTGACCACTTTCATGCTGAAAATAATGAATGGACACTTTATTTCCATTAACACTACCATTTTTATACACTTTATACCATTTTCCTGCTTTTACTTTTCTTAGATCCCGCAATAAGTCTTTCCTGTTAATAATATGCTTAGTTGTTCCATCTTGGACTGGCCTAAACCCTTTAGGATATTGCGGTGCATCCTTGATTGATTTGTAAGTATGCTTAATGCTACTTAATTCATTTCCTTGTTTATTCGGAGTTTTCGGAGTTTTTGGAATCTTAATGAGTGAGATTTGATGTATGTTTGTCGCCGTATCTGGCGCTTGAAAGCTGTGTCCCGAAAAGGGAAGTAATACCAATACAAAACTAAATAAAACCTTTGCAAATCGCTTCATAATGTTAAATATCCTCAATATAAGTCAGTCGGTTTTAGGTATTCTCACAACAGAATTAGAATGACTCTGGTGTAATATGAAGCATTATATAGATACCCAACTAAACGGAATTAAAACCAGAACTGATTTATTTCGGATAAAATATGAATAAAAGATAAATAAAAGATAAATGAAGTTGATTATTAAAAATTATATGGTGAGTGAAATCTTTTAATTTACAACCCAACTACCTAAGAATCCTGGGTAGTTCAAAATCCCGTTTGATCACGGATAACACCATTTGATAACGGATAGTGTTATTTGATCACGGATAACCAATTCAAGGCTGCGCATGGCGTGGCCTTTTTGTTTTCTGGCTGCACCAACAGAGAGGGAGGCGGAGCAGTGAAATACATGGGAAGTAAATCCCGTATCGCGAAACATATCGCCTCCTTCATTTTGGCGCACTTAACGACAGAGACGGTTTATGTTGAGCCGTTTGCGGGTGGTATGAACATGGTGAGTCATATCAATACCAAACATGCTGGTCCTGTTATTGCTGCTGACAGCCACGAATATTTGATTGAAATGTGGAGAGCCTTACTCTCTGGCTGGCAACCTCCAAGACAAATATCACGAGAGCAGTATTACGCAATAAAGAACAACAAGGATGAAATCCCACATCTAACAGGATGGGTGGGGTTCAACTGTAGTTACGCGGGTAAGTGGTTCGATGGGTACGCAGGCGCCACACTGACAAAATCCGGCATTCGTGATTACCAATCGGAGGCTATCAACAATATCCAACGTCAGATAGGTGATCTGGATGGCGTGCAATTGTTGTGCACTGATTATAAAGAACTGAATATCCCAGATGGCGCTGTGGTCTACTGTGACCCACCCTATGCGAACACCCGGCAATACCGCGACGCATTTAATACAGCTGAGTTCTGGGATTGGGTGCGTGAATTATCGAATCGCTGCACTGTATTGGTCAGTGAATACACTGCGCCCGATGATTTTGATTGCATTTGGTCGCGCGAGGTAGTTAGCGGTATCTCAGGAACAAAAACGACATCAATTGAATCGCTGTTTATGATGAAATGACCAATCCATTCAAAACTATTTGATATTCATTCGATATCGGAATTCCGATATCGACCTCCTATTAACC
>NZ_JAQRFN010000001.1 GCF_028598555.1 Xenorhabdus anantnagensis | reverse complement strand
TCATTAACCGAATGGCGTAAATATCGGGTATTACTCAACCGGGTGGATTGCTCTACCGCACCTGATATCCAATGGCCTAAAGTGCCGGAGTAATTATGGGGAGTGCCCCTTATCCGCAAGCACCCGGTTAGACGTCCGCGTCCAGATGCCGGAAGATTCGGCGTGGAATGTGGGGCAGGGGTGAGATTGGGTACAGTTTGGTTATCAAAATCAATATAACATTTTGTAAAATCATTTAGTTACATGTGGGGTATTTGCAGCTCTTTTTAACTTTGAAATATGTATAAAATTGTTTATATTCAAATTGTTATATTGTATTTGACAATCTAATGTTGCGCCACATGGGATGGTTTGAAGCCGCAGATCTAATCATTAAGGGAATGGAAGGTGCAATCGCAGCTAAGACTGTCACTTACGATTTCGAACGTCTGATGGATGATGCTAAGCTTCTGAAATGTAGTGAGTTCGGTGATGCAATTATCTCTCATATGTAATTGATTGCTTAACTGAATAGATAACGGGGGCTTAATAGTTCCCGTTGTTTTTAGCGATGTAAAAATCCTTCTGCAAAACTCCCCTGTAAATCTGGTTAAAAATTGAACATTATTTCACTGCCAAAATAGTCCAATCTTTACCTCGATCATCGTGATATTTATCTGTCATTGCTTGGCTCTTATGTCCTAATAATGTTTTCGTATCGATTCTTTGTTCACGGTAGAGGCGTTCAGATAAAGACCTTTGCTCATGGAAACTAGGCGGAGTACCGTTCTCCTATTTGAGGTCTGTTTTATCACGTGTTTTTTGAAAGCTGGTGGTGATTGCATTCGCTGATATTTGACCGCCTCTTTTGGCTTGTGAAGTAGTATGGTGGTAATGGAGCATGTAAGGGCTTAATATTCTATCCCTACAGCGTGTTATTACATCTTGTAACTGGCGTTTTCGCTTTTGAGGTAAGATCAACCGCTTGCCACTCTCCCTGAGGGCTTTTAATTTTTGAGGAATGGTATCGGGACTTCGTCCTGAACACATCCTGTATCAGTTGTAACGCATTGATAAAGCTTATCCGAACCGGTTCAACACGATAGTCCTTTGCCAGCCGAACCAGATTGTAGGCAATCAATATGCCCCATAATTCCTGATAGATGCCTGCCCGTGTCTGGCTTCTCAGGAGGGCCGTATTGTTGAGTTGCCTTTGTTTCAGCTCACCATAACCTTCTTCGGTTACCCATCGTTCCCAGTACACGCTTAAGATGTCATTAGGCCGCTGGCGGGCCGGGAAGTTAATGGCGAAACCGGGGTTGGTCAGTCGCCAGCAGCCAAAACACCGTTATTGGCGTCAGGAACAGGAACATATTGGTATTCCTAACCACCTTGACCGCCAGTTCGCGGTCACTGAGCCCAAAAGCGTTAGAAATGGCATTTGAATCAAGGGGAAAGCTGAAATGTGTCATGTTTCACCGTGACCAAGGCAGCCACTATACCATCAAAGCCTTCAGGCGATTATGATGGCGTTACCGCATGAAACAAAGTCTGAGCCGTCGGGGAAAGTGTTGGGACAATAGCCCAATGAAACGCTTCTTCAGGAGCTTGAAAAGTGAATGGGTTCCTGAAGAAGGGTATTCAGATTCTAGAGAGGCTTTTAGCTCAATCACGACTTATATAACGACTTATTATAGCCAGCTTCGACCCCATTGGTATAACAATGGGGTGACACCCAACAAATCAGAACGATTATTTTGGGAAAACGCTAAGTCAGTGACCAATTTTTATTGACCACTTCAGTGAGTGATGGGCAGGAAATTTTGCTTAAGACTCAGACCCTGATTGATAACCATGTACCGGACGGGGAAGCGTTTATTCGTCTGGAGCTGAAAATGCTGAGGTATAACACCAGTTTTTTCGGGGCCGACGGGAGCCGCGGTTTCCTCCAATTCCTGCTGGACAAAATCAGCGGTTCACTCCCGTCGATTATCAAAACGCTGATGGGTTCTTTGCCGTCATCCTCAGTGCCGGATTCGCCAGCCTCACCGAACTCAAAATGTCGGTAGATTTGGAAGAGGCGTTCGACCTGTGGGAAATCGCCATCACCAACCGGTATAACGAGCGACTTGCAGCGTCACAAAAATAGTGAATTTTATGAATTTTCTGTGATTAAATATAATAACAGTATGGACACCCTTTAATGATATAAAGGTATTTAAAATGAAAAAATGGTTAGCGGTTGCAAGCTCAGCACTCATCCTTTCCGGCTGTAAAGTGGATGTTGAAACGAAAGTGAATACGGATGACCTCACAGCGGTTGAACATAAACTGGTTAAGGGAGATATTGATATTGAAGTGTCAGGGTGTAATGACTATGAAGACTCACGGAAAGAATCAAAGAACCTCATCGAATTAAAACAGAAAATCCCCACGATTTTTAAAAATGCCGAGTATGTGGAATGCTACCGCAAAAAATTTGATTCTTATGCACATTTTACCGTTCCTGTTGAAGTTGGGGCATATACAGAAGAGGGAGCTCAACTCGATGGTGCTAATTTTTATGTATATTCACATGAAGATGTCTTTGCCGGAGTGATGATTGATTCACATGTGCTTGAGAGAGTCAAAAAAGCAAAAAAAGATATCGGTAAACTTGATATCAAAATGAGCGTAATTGTTGAGAAAGGGGCAAAACAACTGCCAACACTTGTCAGTCTAGGAACGTATATGACAAGTTCGAAAATTAAAGATTACCCGATAGTACTTAGTCGAGTTGCGCTGGGTAAGGAAATGAAATTCAGATTATCAGATGTCTCCAATTCATCACTGTCTGAAGGGCAATTCATTCCAATTCTTGTCACACCTGACTATTTCGACTTCCTCCAGTCAGATACAAAATAGTTTGTTCTTGTTTTGAAGCAAGACAACACTGACCTCAATCACACAGCCGCAGCAATGCGGCTGTGTCGTTTTTCAGGTCATGAACCCAATGGTTAGATTTCTTATGAAATATAGTAGTTACGCTCAATGAACGTTCCTATTACTTTATCGTGAATCTCTTCGGATTTGGAATAACCTATCGTTTTTCAATTCAGCCTCTTTATCCGGATACGAAGAGTGAGATTAGTTCTCTCGATACGTTGGGTAAATTTCTTTCCAGTGAGGTGTTTTTCCTCAGGAAGGCAATCGTAAACGGCATAATCATCCGTACAGTAAAACCGGATATTAAAAGGCGATAGAAGCGCTAGCAATTTTTTCAGCGTTTTCCGGCTACGATCATCAAACACATGCGCCCCGATCTTTTTCATGTTCGGTTCCCAAGCATACCAGAACCCGCGCTGATTTTTCTTATTACCGATAAATGACCCTTGCTTGATAGGCATAGTTCAGTTGGAAGGTTTTAGTTGGAAGGTTTTACGGCAGGCATAGCAGTGATAACGGGGATGCCCAGTATGCCCTTTTCCATGCCCTTTCACCTATTCTGTTTTATGACAGTAACGACAAACCACATCAACCTTAGCCATGTCTCACCCATAATAAAAAGCAGGAAGTTTATCACAATATCTAACCATTGGGTTTATGACCCGGGGGCTTAATAGTTCCCATTATATTATTGTAGCTGACAAAACGGTTATCAAAATCTGTCAAATTCTGAGTCTTTCAAACAGTAATTTTTATCCAATCTTTACCACAATCATATCATCATGGTAATTGTTAGTTTTTCTCTGATTTATTGTTATTATCACGTCAAATTTTTGCACAAATTAGATTAACCTCTGGATGACATTAACAGCACATACTCCGGTGAGTACTTCATGTTGTATTTACCTAATTTGCCTATGTATATATACTATTGCCCCGATTTTATGGATTCAGAATTAAATGCTAAAAAAATTACTATTATTATCTACACTTGCTATGTCTGGTTGTGTATTCAATAAAATACCAACAGATAACTTAACATCACTCAGCGGTAATGAATTATGTTCGGCTCTTGGTGAATATTCAGATAATGGCAATACTACCCTCAGAATCTTAGATGAAATAACATCCAGAAAAGGTGCCATTGATATGGAAAAATGTCATGCACTTGAAATGTCAGCAAGAACAAGAGGCTCTAATTTTGGCGATCCTGGTGCCTGGGCTCGTGAGTCCAGCAGAATGGCAGAACAAACCAGAAGAGATATAGAAATATTTAAAAAATTACAGGAAATGGGCAAGATTTAGTTACTGAGCGAAGGCGCATTCATGTTCCAGTGCGCCTTGTCTCCAATCGATTGAAGAAAGTTAGAATAAGAGTGTAATAGTAGATTATACTGTTCAATAAATCATCTAACTATGGTGTGTTTATGTGGAACAGTCATCCTCAAAGAGGAAATATGAAGTTATTGGCAAATTTTCTATCGCCGATAGATGCCCACATTGTCTTGGGCAGAATGTTATCAGAAAATATTTATGCAGTTGTGATAGATGAAGATATTGTGTGGAATAACTATATGTATTCTCAGGCATTTGGTGGTGTCAAACTTCTTGTCCATCAGTCTGATATAGAACGTGCGAAAATGATACTTGCTGAAATTGAGGATAATAAGTTTTCATTAGATAAAGCAGAGCATAATCAGGATAATAAGAAAAAATTACCATCTCAATATCATTCTTCTGAGTTAATAAATACTTTTTTAGTACTTTTATTGTTTTTAATATTTGGCATAGCATTCCCATTAAAAAGCTGAAATTCATTCTTCTCTTTAATCTCATTGAAATTAAAAACAAAGATAATTAAATCCCTTTCGGACGGTTTAATTTAAATAAATTCAAACAAAATACTGGCAATGTTCATAAAACTTGAAGTATGATGCAGCGCCTGCAAAATGCAGCTATTCACTAAACCCACATTAACGACTGAAAAGGAGAAATTCACGATGATGACAATAACAATGACTCTTTTCAGGCCAGCCCGTAGCTAATTACTAAATTAGAATTTTCAGTATTGCTTGGCTAAGAAGGCCTGACCATACCTTTATTTTTTCATTGATCATAAGGTTGATCTATGGGCAATACTTTGCATTCAGCTGTGCCAAGCGTACAGCTTATCGTAGCAGAAAATACTTGGCTGGAAGGCAAGGCTATCCAGCAACTAGAAATAACAGCACAGCTTCCTGACATGGTTCGTGTCGTTGGTCTGCCGGATCTCCATCCTGGCAGAGGATACCCTGTCGGCGCTGCATTTTTCTCACAGTCACGTTTCTATCCGGCTCTTATCGGTAATGATATCGGTTGTGGTATGGCATTGTGGCGAACAGATCTGACATTGAGCAAATGGTCATTGGATAAGCTGGAAAAACGGCTCGGCTCCATTGATACTCCTTTAGACGCAGAAGATCTGCCAGACGATATCCCTGAACATTTTTGTTATTCACCGGGAACGATTGGTGGTGGAAATCATTTTGCTGAATTGCAGCAATTAGATGAAATTTATCAACCGGATATTCTTGAAACCTGGCAGTTGAGCAAACAACAACTTTTGTTATTAGTGCACAGTGGTTCACGCGGCATGGGACAAATGATCCTTGAACAACATGTTCGTGAACATGGGCACGGTGGATTGGTGGCATCCAGTCCACAGGCACGGAATTACTTTCAGCAGCACCAACAAGCGTTGGATTATGCTTGTTTTAACCGCCAGTTGATTGCAGAAAGAATGTTAAAACGTTGGCGAGTGAATGGAGAGCGTCTATTTGATGTTTCACATAATTTGCTTACCCAATGCACTGTCGACGGTACTACTGGATGGTTGCATCGTAAGGGAGCAACTCCCGCTGATGAAGGGCCGGTGATTATTCCGGGATCCCGTGGAGATTATAGCTATCTGGTTCAGCCTTTGAGCAGCGAAAGCAGTTTGTTTTCCCTTGCTCACGGTGCGGGACGGAAATGGATGCGTGGGGAATGTAAGGAGCGTTTGAGTGGGCGCTACAATGCTGTCCAACTTTCGCGTACAGCATTAGGTAGTCGTGTCATTTGCTTAGATAAGCAATTGATTTTCCAAGAAGCACCAGAAGCGTACAAACCTATCAGCGGTGTAATGGACGCAATGCTACAGGCTGGTTTGGTGAAATTGATAGCACGGTTGAAACCTGTTCTGACATATAAAACACGGGGAGGCAACGAATGATTTTGTTGCAAATTTCTTCGGCTCAAGGGCCTGATGAATGCACGCTCGCTGTCAAAAAAGCGTTAGAACGCTTGATTCAAGAAGCCACAAAATTAAATGTTATTGTGGATATTTTGGAAGAAGAACAGGGACAACATGCCGGTACATTACGTTCTGTATTAATTGTCATTCAGGGAGAAAAAGAGCAGCAACTGTTTAAACGTTGGAACGGCACTATCAAATGGATTTGCGAAAGCCCGTGGCGAGAAGGGGCAGGCCGTAAAAACTGGTTTATTGGTGTGACGCAATTTGATCCTATACAAGAAATGATGGAAAGCGACATTAGGTTTGAAACGTCAAAAGCTTCTGGGCCAGGTGGCCAACATGTCAATAAAACAGAGTCAGCGGTTAGAGTAGTACATATTGCTAGCGGAATTAGCGTTAAAGTGCAGTCTGAACGCAGCCAGCATGCTAATCGTCGACTCGCCCGTTTATTGTTGGGGCATAGGCTTCGGCAGTTGCAAAACATGCAGCAAGCACAGCTAAAAGCCGAACGACGTTTATTTCACCATCAGGTTGAAAGAGGAAATGCAGTGCGTACTTTTATTGGGATGAAATTTACGCCGCAAGATTAATATGTGTCCAGTAGCTGTCAAATCACAGCATGACAGTAATTAAATACTGTCAGTCATTGTAATTTGAGTTGGCAGAATTAATGAAGTAGAGCGACAACGTAAGTTAGTCGCTCTACAGGATCTTATTTTGTTCTCTCGGATAAAACATGCTTTGTTTGTGCATTGCATGCTTTGATAGATTTAACCAGCGATTCGTCAAAATGACGAGGGCTTGGGAAGACTTGTTTATTTTTTCTGATTTCTGAGACTGTTTGTTTGATAGATGCAATAAATTCATCTTTATTACTATTGATCTCTTTAAGATCAAATCCTTTGCTACTTAATTCCTTTAAGGCCTTTTGGGCTATCGCATCAGGGGAATCATGGGTTTTAAATGCTTCTACAGAGGCTTTCCCAAACAAGCTACAATAAGTTTCTGCAGTTTTATCTACATTAGCATGTGCGGCATATGAGAAGAGCGGGGCAAGGAAAATCGGCAATAAAAGACGTTTCATAATTTCCTCTTGATCGGCTATACCATTATTGGCTATACCATTATTGGCTATACCATAATAGTGGTGGCAACTGTAACTGAAATGACAACATTAACAATAGTACATAATTCAACGTTTGCGTTGAGTCTCAGTACATAGTGATTTTGATTGAGGAGGTGCTTATTTAATGTTTTTGCTCTATGCACGCCTCCCTTTTACATATCGTACGGAGTGACTTTATGGGATCATTATTTCCGTTTATGTGGATGCGTGTGAGAAGTTTGATATTTTTTGGGGTAATTTTGAGAGCATCAACTTCAAGGTAATTCCCTGAACCAGCAGTGAGTTTGGAGACAATGAGTTCTTTGGAACCATCGCCATTAATGTCAGCAAATGTAATCCTCGGATTTCCATTATCTTCAAGCACTGAACCATCACGTTTAAAGACAGCGCCAGTGACAAAGTCCGTAAGATCTTTATCCTTAAAAATAGCGATAGAATAGCTGCCAATTGATGCACTTTCCAGATCACCAGTCGACAGGACGGCAAATCGTTTATCAGGTAAGTTAATCAATTTCCCCTCTCTTGCTCCCGCCGGGGCTGATAGCAATAGCGTGATTAGAGTCGGAATGGCAATAGTCTTCAAGATGTTATTTATACGCATAAACAATGCTCCATCGTCTGCTATCTTGTTTTAACAAATGTATAGGTGAGATTTAAATCGTAGCACGAATTTGGGAAGAGCATATCCCCAGTGGAAAGAACAGTCCACTGCCTAAGTTAATATTACGATATAGTGCTGAACCCAAAAAACATTATTTTTTCTGATTGTTTTTTGTTGGGAAATGGTGGTTTTTAAGATACAAAACGAAATAATATTTTCTAATAATGGTTGTTTTTGTTGTGCTTACTGAACTTTATTCAGACATTAGTTATGTTGTTTGAATCAACGGGAGTTATAACTCCCGTTTTTTATTAACTTAAACATATAGTAAGCTCTACGTACTGTTTTTTGCTATTTTTTCCACAATCTTATTGTACTCTTTCCAAACAACGGATACTGGTGAGCTTAAACAGCAGATAGAGATTGAACCACCTGTTGCAGGATGATATTCATACTTTGATTTTCCTCTATAAACTCTCTTGGGCAGTATGTTGTCCGCAGGATTCTTTCTTTTTCGCTCTAACATCAATTATAACCTCACTTGCAGATTATCTGATGGCCAGATAGTGGATTATTAACATCTTACTAACCCGTTATTGTTGTTTCCTATTGTAAAAATAACAACTGAAAATTTTAATACGCGATGGTGGCTTTTTCCAACTATCACAGTATTAAAATTTAATAATCTCATTTGGAGAAAGATATTACTATATGTTTTCGTAAATATTAGAAATTTCAAGATTAAATTTTGTAATTCACCCACTTTTTATGATGAATTCGGTGATTACTACATTAGTGATATAGCAGAGCGTGATTATCTAAATTTGCTCTGTGTATTTTGTTTGAGTGACATCAACAACTTCCGATTAACACATTCTTTTCATATGGTTATTGTATTGGTATTGTTTTTCAAAAGTTTTATTTTTGTTGGTGGGATGTTTTGTGTTTTGGAGTTGGCTGTTAATTGATTTATGTCTATTGCTTATATATAAGAAGAAAATCAACCCGCAGTTCGTGTTCGTGAAATGCACTTAATCAGCTTAAAATAAGGAATAAAGCGTTTATGATGAATATATAACTATTTAATTTATCTAAAGTAAATGTAAAAATTTCATTAAAAGTTACACATTGAAATAGATATTGTGTTACATTCTTTCCGTTTTTACTGGCTAGTATCTCTGTGTTTTTGTATACAGAATTGTGTCATTTGTTAATTATAAAGGAAATTAAGCACAATAAAATTTCACCGGATACGGCATTATGGTCAGCTAATGTTTGCTAATTAGTAAGAGGAAAATATCTTGACGGATCTGATTAACTTCATTAACTTTATTAACAACATCCTTTGGGACTACGCACTAATATACCTGCTTCTTGCGGTTGGTCTTTACTTCACTCTGCGTTCTGGTTTTATACAGCTTCGTCATTTTGGTCATATGTTTTCAGTTCTGAAAAATAGTAATAAATCAGATAATTCTGGTATTTCATCTTTTCAGGCTTTATGTACCAGCCTTGCTGCTCGTGTAGGAACCGGTAACTTAGCAGGGGTTGCCATTGCAATTACCGCAGGTGGGCCAGGGGCTATTTTCTGGATGTGGGTAGTGGCATTTATTGGTATGGCAACTTCCTTTGTGGAAAGCTCGCTTGCCCAGTTGTACAAGACGAAAGACGATCAGGGGAATTATCGCGGTGGCCCGGCTTATTACATGGAAAAAGGGTTGAAGAAGCGATGGATGGGAGTACTGTTTTCATTCTTCCTTATTATCGCGTTTGGTCTTGTATTTAATGCTGTCCAAGCAAATTCAATTGCGGAAGCGGCTGCCTTTGCCTTCCATGTCAAACCATTTTATGTCGGTATTGTTTTAGTCATTATTAGTGGCACAATTATTTTCGGTGGGCTGCGTTCCATTGCCCGGGTAGCGGAATTGGTTGTACCGTTCATGGCTGGCGCTTATCTAATACTGGCATTTTGGGTTGTTGGTCACAATATTGAACGCATCCCAGCGGTATTTGCATTAATTATCAAGAGCGCCTTTGGCCTTCAGGAAGCGATAGCCGGAACATTAGGCTACGGCATCTCTCAGGCAATGACTCAGGGTGTTCAACGTGGGTTATTTTCGAATGAAGCAGGGATGGGATCTGCGCCGAATGCTGCGGCATCAGCTTCCCCATATCCACCACATCCAGCCTCTCAGGGTTATGTGCAGATGTTGGGTGTATTTATGGATACGATCGTTATCTGTAGTGCAACGGCCGTTATTATCCTTTCTTCCGGAATTCTCGATGATAATGTCACTGCTATCAGCGGAATTGAATTGACTCAGCGGGCATTGTCAACAGCTGTTGGGGATTGGGGAACGACATTTATTGCGATTGCCATTTTCTTCTTTGCTTTCACATCAATTATTGCCAACTATGCGTATGCTGAAAGCAACATGATATTCCTGGAGCGAAACCATACTGCTGGCTTATTTATTCTGCGGTTGGCCGCATTGGGTATGGTGATGTTTGGTGCATTGGCTGAAGTCCCTCTGGTTTGGAGTATGGCTAATCTATCAATGGCATGTATGGCTATTGTTAACTTGATTGCCATACTGATGTTGTCAGGCGTTGCAATAAAGCTGGCGAAGGATTATAACCGTCAGAGAAAATTAGGGCAGTTGCCAACATTTAATATCAATTCTTACCCAGAGATTCAACAGCAAGTTGAAAAAGGTATTTGGGATAATGACATATCGCATAATAGCGAGAAGGGTAATCGCTGATACTGGAATGCCGCTATAGAGGATATCAGTAACAGGGTATTACTCGCATCAGGTAAAACTTTATTAGCCAGCCATTCGTACGTTCCACGAATGGCTGGCTTTTATTTGTTCTTAAAAGCATGCTGATAAGCAAAAAAACATCACATCTATTTTAGTTTCATCTAGTATATAATCATCATAATGTTATCCTTTCCTGCAAAATAGCTGACCCAACATGATAAAACGATTAATGATATGTATGTTTATCACATTGTTGATTGGTTGTTCTTATTCCCCTGAACGAGAAGATAGAAATGGGTATATTGTTGACCACTCCTATCCTTATTCGACTAAGCAAGATATTGACTCAATTAGATTTCTTGTCCTCCATTATACTGCGTTGGATGATAAAAAATCTTTACGGGCATTAACGGGAGGTCGTGTTAGCATTCATTACCTTATTCCCTCGCAGCCGAAGTATGAGAATAAAGAGCCGATTGTTTTTCAATTGGTTTCAGAAAAGGAAAAAGCATGGCACGCGGGAAAGAGCGAGTGGAATGGATACCAAAACTTAAACCGTTATTCTATTGGTATTGAAATTGTTAATTGTGGATTTAAGCAAGAGTTTATTAAAAAAGAATGGTGTTTATATCATCCGTCACAAATTGATGCCGTTATCCGATTGGTAAAAGATATTATTCATAGGTATAAAATTAAAGCTGTTAATGTTGTGGGTCATAGCGACATAGCACCATTGAGAAAAAAAGATCCCGGGCCTGTTTTTCCGTGGCGTGAGCTTTACGAGCAAGGAATTGGTGCTTGGCCTGATGACGCAACAGTGAATAAATATTTGGCTGGTAGGGCACCTAATTTTCCTGTGTCAGTGATGGCGATCCAGAAAGCACTGGCCCTTTATGGCTATAGTATCCCTCAAACGGGGCTTTTGGATAACGCTTCTTATAGAACTATTCAAGCCTTTCAGATGCATTTTCGTCCGTCAGACATTAGCGGTATCCCCGATGCAGAAACGGAAGCGATCGCTTTGGCATTAATCGAAAAATACCAATAATGATTCGGGAATAGCGGCCTTGGAAAATGGCCGCTGATGATACCGAGCTTCATGGCTCGCAGTTGTAAGTGAGATGTAATGGAACTTTAACTTCAAGTTCAATATCTGTACTTTGGCGAAAATCGTGAGGCGTAATGCCATATTCTTTACGGAACATATAGGTGAAATGGGATTGAGAGCCAAAGCCGAAATCCAAAGCAATATCAAAAATAGGCAAGGAACTATTTTTCAGCAGAAAAACAGCGCCAGCCAAGCGTCGTTGGCGGATGTACTTCCCAAGAGATATGCCGGTAACTTCCTTGAATATTTTCTGCATGTGCCAAAGTGAATAGCCAGAGTAAGCAGCAAGCTCTTCAAGATGAATGACACGGCCAAGATGGTTTTCAATCCATTTACTCAGTGCGCATACAAGTGCTAAGTGGTTATCTTGTGCCATTACAATTTTAAACTGGTTGAAGGTTGAGGAAGTATACACAACTTCTTTTCAAGATGACAAAATCGATTATTATAGGGGTACAATGACTGGATAAAAATTTTAACACGCTATCATCACCCTATCATATGATAACTCGTCATAATATTTTATTTTAAAGTTAACAACAATGGAATAATCATAAGGTGGTCTAATTGAACACTAAATAAGTTTTTTTAACTCTGTGCTCAATATTGATTAACATACATTTACGGTATTCATTCTTTGTAAATGATGTTTTAATATCCACCTGATACGAATTAACACACTCAATATTGCGTGAAATTAGTATATAACTCAATCACTACAATATGTTGAGGGAATCATGTTGAGGAAATTTGGATTCGACAAATTTTGCATAAGTTGGGAAAGGTAGGAAAATGTCTGGTTCAATTCAGATTTAACGATTTAAAACAATAAATTAAATAGCTTTTAATGAGACGGGTTCTAAACATCGTAAAAAGAGGACTAGATGGCGGAACAACAAGAACAACAATCAACGCTTAAGCGTGGTTTAAAGAACAGGCATATTCAACTTATTGCCCTTGGTGGCGCAGTAGGAACCGGGTTATTTCTGGGTATTGCCCAAACCATCAAAATGGCAGGGCCTTCGGTACTCCTTGGGTATGCAATTGGTGGGTTTATTGCATTTTTGATTATGCGCCAATTAGGTGAGATGGTTGTTGAGGAACCTGTAGCGGGATCATTTAGCCACTTTGCTTATAAATATTGGGGAAATTTTGCCGGTTTCCTATCAGGTTGGAATTACTGGGCAATGTTTATTTTGGTTGGAATGGCTGAGTTAACGGCTGTTGGTATATATATCCAATATTGGTGGCCGGAAGTTCCAACATGGGTTTCTGCTGCAATATTCTTTGTACTGATCAATCTTGTCAACCTAATTAATGTTCGGTTATATGGCGAAACTGAATTTTGGTTCTCTCTTATTAAAGTCAGTGCGATCATTGGGATGATTATCTTTGGGAGCTATTTACTGATTAGCGGTAATGGTGGCTCACAGGCAAGCATCACCAACTTATGGCAGTATGGCGGTTTTATGCCAAATGGAATTTCTGGCTTGGTTATGGCGATGGCTGTGATCATGTTTTCATTTGGTGGTTTGGAAACCGTGGGCATTACAGCAGCAGAAGCAGAAAATCCTGAAAAAAATATCCCAAGAGCAACTAACCAAGTTGTTTATCGAATCTTATTGTTTTATATCGGTTCATTGGCTATTTTGCTGTCGCTGTATCCATGGGCGAATGTGGTAGAAGGTGGTAGCCCATTTGTTTTGATCTTTCGTAATCTGGATAGCTTCTGGGTAGCGAATGTTCTGAATGTGGTAGTACTAACTGCGGCATTATCTGTTTATAACAGTGGTGTGTATTGTAATAGTCGAATGTTGTATGGTTTGGCTAAACAAGGTAATGCCCCTCGCATACTTACAAAAGTTAACAAACGTAGTGTGCCGGTCTTGTCTATTGGCTTATCCGCGCTGGCAACATCGATTGGAGTATTGGTTAACTATGTGATGCCTGGTAAAGCATTTGAATTGTTAATGGCATTAGTGGTAACTACTCTGGTCATTAACTGGATTATGATTTGTTTTGCTCACCTGAAATTCCGTGCAGCCAAGAATAAAGAAGGTATCAAAACGAAGTTTCAGGCACTGTGGTATCCATTTGGGAACTATCTGTGTTTGGCATTTTTGGCGTTCATTCTTATCATTATTCTAATGATGCCACCAATTCGTATTTCGGTTATCTTAATGCCGTTTTGGATTGCTGTCTTATGGGGCGGATTCTTAATCGCTCAATCAAAGAAAACTAAGAAATAAGCAGACTGATTGTTAATCCATTCAGAGTTTTTTCAGTCGGTATAATCTCCGGCTGAAAAAACTCTAAGTGTCAATCCCCATCTATTTTTAAGCCATCAAGATCATTAAGTATCCACATTTTTTGAAATCCGTAGTCAAACCCCTTAGGGTATTTCATTATACCTATCTGTCTTTTCTTTATCGTAATCGTAGGTGAAACGATTATTCCATGTGATCACGGGTAAATAGATATCATTTTAAACGCCAACTACTTCAGTACAATGTACTTAATGGGTTCAGTTTATCGTATAGAGGTAAACATATGGAGAAATAGCTAAAAACGTCTTATAAATATTATAATTGAATAATATTTAATAAATGATAGATAAAAAATAAGTTGGTTACATATAAAATAATTATATTGTATGTCCAAAAATGATGATTGAAATTAATCATTCTTTTTATAGTTATCTAAAATGGATTTTGTATAACGATAACTCTCTGGTCTACAACATAACAGATGTGAAAAACAGCACTATGTATTAAACTAATTAAAGTGATTCCTTTGGGTTAAAATTTTATTCTTCCTTTTATTCATATGGTTAGGTTACTTAAAGATTATTGGGTAATTTCAAATTGGAACAGAGATTAAGAGTTTTAAATATGTGCGTTGGCTCCAGCACCTGAAAAAAATGGCTTGCGATTATATAAAGAGTATGTGATAAAACATGTGGGTAAACGAAGTACTATTCTGTTAATTAATAACAGAAACTAATATGGGTTTGTTTATTTTCATGCCAACAGGCTAATAAAGTGATTCAAAGGAAATTTTTGAAATGGCAAAAATCACTGGTACTGTGAAGTGGTTCAACGAGTCTAAAGGTTTTGGTTTTATTACTCCAGCTGATGGTAGCAAAGATGTATTTGTACATTTTTCTGCAATTATGAAAGATGGATTTAAAACATTGTCTGAAGGCCAACAAGTTGAGTTTGAAATTCAGGATGGTCCTAAAGGTCCTGCTGCTGCAAACGTATCAACTTTATAGTAATAAATTTAATTTGGTTAGTATTTGATCGCTGGCTAAATATATTTATCGTCAGTCTGGTTTTATTATCTGATGATAAGTGATTGCAAATATCACTCTATTGGGATACTAATAGAGTGATTTTTATTTTGACTCGGGGCGTTCTTTATTGAACTGAGAAGTACCCGTATTACCTGATCTGGATAATGCCAGCGTAGGGAAGTCATGGTATCTCTAGTTCCGATACCCGCTTTTCTTTAGCTGGTGGTAGGAATCACCATTATGAGAATTAATTCACTGACTATCGCAGGAACAGATCCTAGCGGTGGAGCCGGCATTCAGGCCGATTTAAAAACCTTTTCCGCGCTTGGTGCTTACGGTACGACAGTTATCACTGCGTTGGTTGCGCAAAATACAATGGGCGTACAATCGGTTTATAACCTTGACCCTCTCTTTGTTGCTGCTCAGTTAGAATCAGTGCTTTCAGATGTCAGAATAGATAGTGCCAAAATTGGTATGTTGTCGAATGCTGCCAATATCGTGGCAATAGCAGAAGCATTGCATCGTTATCCTATTCCCTACATTGTATTGGATACTGTTATGGTGGCGAAAAGCGGTGATCCCTTGTTATTACCGGAGGCCATTACAACGATGGTAGAACAATTATTGCCAATCGTCTCTTTGATCACTCCCAACTTACCGGAAGCGGCAGCTATATTGAAATGTGATCTTGCCAATACCGAAGATGAAATGCGACAGCAGGGGCACGCATTACGTTCAATGGGATGTCAGGCGGTTTTATTGAAAGGTGGACATTTGACGAATACGGAAAGCCCTGATTGGCTTTTTACCCCGGAAGGGGAGTGGCGTTTTACCGCTCCGAGAGTAAATACACAGCACACTCATGGAACGGGTTGTACTTTGTCTGCTGCACTTGCTGCATTGCGCCCACGTTATTCAGATTGGCAAAGTACACTGCCGGTTGCGAAAACATATTTACAAAATGCACTAATGCAGGCGGATAGTTTAGACGTTGGTCATGGTATTGGGCCAGTACATCATTTTCATCAATGGTGGTGAATTGAGAATTTTATTTTCTCTGAAAAGACTTTCTTTGGATAATATCGTGCTAAATAATGGGGATACAGAGATCCCCATCTTAACGCTGGTGTGCCCAGAAATTTAGATTAGGCGATAGTAATTTTCTTATCGAGATAGACATCCTGTACGGAGTGGATCAACTCAACGCCTTCTTTCATCGATTTCTTGAATGCTTTGCGGCCAAGAATCAATCCCATACCTCCGGCACGTTTATTGATGACAGCAGTGCGGACTGAATCACTTAAATCATTATCTCCGGAAGCACCGCCTGAATTGATTAATCCAGCGCGCCCCATATAACAGTTAGCAAGTTGATAGCGAACGAGATCAATCGGATGTTCAGTGGTCAAATCACTGTAGACGCGTTTATCTGTGTGCCCGAATCCAATTGCAGTATAGCCGCCATTCGTTTCAGCCATTTTTTGTTTAACAATATCGGCACCGATTGTTGCTGCCAGATGGTTTGCTTGACCGGTTAAATCAGCGCTGGTGTGGTAATCAACCCCATTTTTCTTGAAGGCTGAATTGCGCAGATAAGCCCATAATACGGTGACCATGCCTAGTTCGTGAGCGCGTTCGAAAGCGGCTGAAATTTCTTCTATTTGGCGGCGTGATTCGGGAGAGCCGTAATAGATTGTCGCACCTACCGCAACTGCACCCATGTTAAATGCTTGTTCGACACTGGCATACAACGTTTGATCATATTGAGCCGGATAGGTCAACGCCTCATTGTGATTAAGCTTAACCAGAAATGGAATCTTATGGGCATAACGACGAGAAACAGACGCCAGAACACCATAAGTTGAAGCAACACAGTTACAGCCAGCTTCAATTGCCAGTTCAACGATATTTTTGGGATCAAAATAGAGAGGATTGGCAGCAAAAGAAGCGCTGGCAGAATGTTCAACTCCCTGATCTACTGGCAAAATTGAGAGATAACCAGTGCCTGCCAGACGGCCATGATTCAGTAAGGTTTGCATGGAACGAAGGACAGTATTGGGGCGGTTATTTTCAAGCATTACTCTATCGACGAAATCTGTGCCTGGGAGATAGAGATTTTCACGTGGAATAGTATTGCATTGATGTTGCAATAAACTTTCTGCGTCTTTTCCTAACAACTTAGCGATATCAGTCATAATTGACTCCAGTTTGCAAAAGGCGCTGCTGATTGTTGTTTATATTCGCGCTGATCACAAGGTAAGTAGAGAGGGAAGCCGCAGTGGATCGCTTCAGTTAATACAAATGTTGCTAAAATTTAATCATTTTGCATAACAATAAAGAGAAATAATATGTATCTGGCTGGGTTTATTTGGATTGTTGATAAGTAAATATTGAAGTCATTCATAGGTTGAATGATTTCGATTGTTTTTTCGTAAAATTTCCTTCATTAAACTGAATAAATTTTAACAATATTTATTGGAATACTGTTTTCTTGGTTATCATAATTAGCGTTACTAATGAGAGTTCAATAAATATTCAATACGAATTAGTAACCATTAAATCAATTTATGTCTAATAAAGGTGGAGGTTTCTTTAATGCATTGAATTTATTGATTTATTTATTCTTTAATGTAAAAGAAAAGGCCAGCCCAAGGGAGATTGAGCTAGCCAAGGAGGTGGTTCCTAGTCTTACAGTAAAACTTTTTTAGTTCTTTATTTTTCAGGGATGATAATACGAGAAATAAAATAGCATTGATGTGATCTGTTTCTAAAAAAATAGATCAATTTCTTTAAAATCTTATTTCTAATTATTTCACTTGTAATTCTTGTGGGTGAGGTGTTCTGGTATTGCCACCTTTTAATTTCCGGACAAGTAAAGCATAATCCAGCTCGATTTCTTCAGGAATAGGAAGATAAACGATATGTCCATCACCCGGCGCAACTTCTATGGTTTGGCCTTTTTTATTTGTCATGGATTCTAACGTAAAATTAATATTGCCCGATGGCGTCATGAGTTCCAGATTATCCCCAACAAGAAATTTATTCTTCACGGCGACTTCAGCCAAGCCATTGACCCGATTACCAGTAAGCTCTCCAACAAATTGTTGAGTGTCTGACACTGAATAGCCGTATTCATAGGTTTGGTAGGCATCATGAGTATGGCGACGCAGAAAGCCTTCTGTATAGCCACGGTGTGCCAAACCTTCCAGTGTGGTCATTAACGTTGGGTCGAAGGGCTTTCCGGCAACGGCATCATCTATCGCACGACGATATACCTGAGCGGTGCGGGCACAATAATAGAAAGATTTGGTGCGGCCTTCGATTTTCAGTGAGTGAACACCCATTTTTGTTAATCTTTCCACATGTTCAATGGCACGTAAGTCCTTGGAGTTCATAATATAAGTGCCATGTTCATCTTCAAATGCTGACATATATTCGCCAGGACGTTTGGCCTCTTCTATCATGAATACTTTATCTGTTGGTGCGCCTTGCCCCAGTGTTGGCTCAATATTTTTGACAGGGATAGGATCATGCAAATGGACAATATTGCCGACAGTGTCTTCTTTGCCTTCCTGCACATTGTACTCCCAGCGACAGGCATTAGTGCATGTGCCCTGATTGGGATCGCGTTTATTGATATAACCCGATAACAGGCAGCGACCGGAATAAGCCATGCACAGTGCGCCATGCACAAAAATCTCAAGTTCCATATCGGGTACTTGCTGGCGGATTTCAGCGATTTCTTCCAGTGAGAGTTCACGGGAGAGAATGACTCGCGTCAGTCCCATCTGTTTCCAGAATTTTACAGTGGCCCAGTTTACAGCATTGGCTTGAACTGAAAGATGAATATCTATTTCAGGAAATGCTTCACGCGCCATCATAATCAAGCCCGGATCAGACATAATCAATGCATCAGGCCCCATTTCCACGACAGGTTTTAAATCACGAATAAAAGTTTTCAGCTTTGCGTTATGTGGTGCGATATTGACGACGACATAAAAACGCTTACCCAAGTCGTGAGCTTCCTTAATGCCCTGCGCCAATGTTTCATGATTAAATTCATTATTGCGAACACGCAAGCTATAGCGGGGTTGTCCTGCATAAATGGCATCTGCACCATAAGCGAATGCGTAACGCATGTTTTTCAAAGAGCCGGCAGGAGAAAGTAATTCTGGAGTAAACATATTTTTAACGTTCTCGGTCTGAGTTCAAGTCAGTCCTTACCCAGACTTCATTATCATTACTAAGGGTAAGGTTTAAAGGAGGGGGATTTTAGCGCCTATACCATCATTAGCACAAATATATTATGGAAATATAATGATGCTACGTCCTGTATAAAACTTGAAGAAAGCGCGCCATTGATGTGGCGCGAGCTAATTTAATTAATCGCGTTTGGTCAGATCACGAATGTTTTCTGTCGGCCCGATTTTCATAACAGATTGCATACATTTCTTCATGCTTGTTTCATTGGCATGATTCTCACTGACGCCAACTATCTGGTGGTTCCGGGCTTTCAGGACAAAATAAGGTTTGCCTGATTTACTTATTCTCACCTCATGGCGGGTCTTATCGGGAGAATTGACTTGCACAGAATGGATACCCTTACTGGCGGCAGCCTTGGAGGTATACATTTCACTGTTCAGAATAATGTCACCCTTTGCCGTCACCAGATTGAAATAAAATTGCCCGTTCTTTGCTTTCTTAAGATCATAATGCCCAGTAGCCATAAGAAATTCTCCTGATTGGGTAATTATCAGTTTAAGTTTAGCTTGAATTTCGTACAGATAAGCGGTTTGATAAAAAATATATCTCTCGTTCCTCTATTTTGTAGAGCACTATGACTATTTTGTATTTGTCGATTAATTTATAACTGCTTCCAAATTGGATGCTGCACGAATATATTACAGTATCTCTTATTCAGAGATAATTACATACCGTAACAATAATAACCTGATTAATTCAGCTTCTCATTAGGAGTTCCGCATGCCGGCAGCTATTTGGGCTCTAGCCATAGCGACATTTGGGATCGCTACAACCGAATTTATTGTCGCTGGTTTACTTCCTGAAATCGCAATCGAATTTAGTATTTCAATACCAACTGCGGGGTATATGGTAACCAGTTATGCACTTGGTGTATTTGTTGGAGCACCTATTCTAATAATATTGGGGGGACGAATAGAAAGAAAAAAGATGCTTTCCGTGTTAATGATATTATTTATTATCGGAAATGCGCTGACTACTTTTTCCCTGACATTTTCCCTGGCAATTATCGGTCGAATTGTGGCCTCTTTGACCCACGGTGCTTTTATGGGAATCGGTGCGATTATTGCTGCTGAGCTGGTGCCGGAAAATAAAAGAACTACCGCTATTGCATTTATGTTTAGCGGAATGACACTTGCCAACTTGGTTGGTATCCCGCTTGGAACATGGATAGGGAAAGCAATTTCCTGGCGCGTCACTTTTGCAATAATTACTGTCATTGGCATTATTGCATTGTTCGGGATTTTAAAGTTATTACCTAAATTCGACCAGAAAGCACCCGCCAGTATCAAAAAGGAATTGTTGGCTTTCACCAATATCCATGTCCTTTTGGCGATGGGGATCACAGTGTTGGGTCCGGCTGCATTTTTCACAACTATTACCTATATTGCTCCATTAATGATCAATATTGCAGGGTTTTCTGAGAGTGCAATAACATGGATTCTGCTGGTTTTGGGGCTAGGTTTTTTCTTTGGCAATATTGTTGGTGGGAAACTTGCCGATAAGGCAATGATGCCATTGTTATATTGGACTCTAGGACTACAATCCTTTATTTTGTTTGTTTTCTGGCTTTATGGCGACAATCAATTCATTGCCTGTTTGAGTATATTTCTAATGGCAGCATGTGGTTTTGCCACAGTATCGCCAATCCAGCGTCTGGTGATGGATAAAGCTCAGGAAGCTGGTGCACCTAATCTTGTTTCTTCGGTTAATATTGGATTTTTTAATTTGGGCAATGCAGTCGGTGCATGGCTGGGTGGTGTGATTATCGCATCTAATTATGGCTACACAACTCTCAATCTGGCTGGTGGTTTATTAGCCTTGATGGCCCTGTTATTAGCTGTTATTTCGGGCTTGCTTGATCATAAAAGAACTTAAGCATATACCCTTAGTCTTTCAAGTTGCCTCTTTGTTGGCTGCGCTCCCTTGCTGCCGCGACGCATCTTGAAATCCATTGGGTATAGTCTATAGTCTATAGTCTTAACAGTAACTGACATCATTATTAATGTTGGTTACTGTGCCAACGTTGCAAATAGTACTCAATAAAACCAGTTGTGGTGAATATTGTTACATCAAACGACAAATTTCTGCTTCCCATCGATAACCCAAGCCATAAATGGAGCGGATAAAAGATTTATCTTCATCCAATTGCTCCAGTTTTCTGCGTAAATTTTTAATGTGGCTATCAATAGTACGGTCATTCACAATGCGATGATCGTTATAAAGATTATTCAATAACTGATCACGAGAAAAAACACGTCCTGGTTGAGTGGACATAATTTTGAGCAAGCGGAATTCAACCGGAGTGAGTTCAAGCACTTGTTCAAGGTAACGAGCCTGAAAGTGGTTTTCATCAATGGTCAGTGAGTTTTGCTCGCTAATGATATCTTTTGGGCGGTAACAACGACGCAAAATTACTTTTACTCTGGCGACGATTTCCCGTGGGCTGTACGGTTTGCAGATATAATCGTCAGCGCCAATTTCCAGACCGAGTAAGCGGTCAATTTCCTCTGTTTTTGCTGTCATCATTACAATCGGGATATCTGAAAACTTGCGGATATCCCGACAGATCGATAATCCATCGAGGCCGGGCAGCATAAGGTCAAGCAAGATAATATGGGGTTGGTATTTTTGAACATGAGCGATGACTTCATCACCACGTGTGAGCCATTGGGTTTGGTAATCCGCAGATTGTAGATAATCAACCAGCAATTGCCCCAACTTTGGTTCATCTTCAACGATTAGAACAGTATTTCGGGTAAGATGTGTACTCATTATGTTTCAAGTTTACATGTTTCAAGTTCAGACGATTTAATCAGCGGTAGTACTACGTGAATTTTAATGCCGCCTAAAGGTGATATTTCTGCACGAATTATTCCATCATGGGCTTCAACGATATTATAGCAAATTGCCAGCCCAAGCCCTGAACCTCCGCTTGCACGGTTGCGGGAAGATTCACATCGGTAAAAACGCTCAAAAACCCGCTGGCATTGCTCAACAGTCAGTCCGGGAGCACTATCCTGTAAATCGAATATCCATTTTTGCTGATCAGAATGCCCACGAATAATCACTTTTCCGTGCTTATTGGTATAACGTAGGCTATTTTCCAGCAAATTGTGAAATAATTGTGTCAGTCGATTCGGATCTGCAAATAATGTCACATTTTCTTTTAAATTCAATTCTAAAGAGATTTGTTTATCTGCAAAGCGGCTATGATAATTTGCCACGGATATTTGCAGTAATTCACTGACATTAATAGATTCTTTTCTATAGGCCAGTGAACCTCGATTAGAAAGGGATAATAAATGCAAATCGTCTACCAATTTTGTCAGGGTAGCCACTTCTGTGAGCAAAGAATGGATAGTTTCCTGTGTTGGCTTCCGCAAACCATCTTGCAAGGCTTCCAGCTCACCACGCAAAACAGAAAGTGGGGTGCGTAGTTCATGGGAGATATCGGCCATGTAATCACGGCGCATTTGCTCATTTTTTTCCAGCGTGCTGGCAAGCTGGTTAAAATCTGATGCTAATTTACCGATTTCATCTTTACTGGATGGAATGACACGAACAGTAAAATCACCTGCGGCGAGTTTATGTGTACCTTCCACTAGTCGCTTAACGGGTCTTAAGAGACCGCGAGAGAAAAGAAAAGTGGCGATCAGTGCCAATAAAGTTGAAAAACCCGCAATAACCCAACTAGTGAATTGCTGCTGGTGGGCGAAACTAATGTCGGCCTGACGGGTAATTTTGTCAGATGGGCTGACAATGACCCAACCGACAGTCTTATTTTGATAGGTGACTGATTTGCGATAACTCCTCGCTGGAATATCACTAGAGTGCCCCACTAAACGATTCATTTGAGCGTCAACAATCCAAAATTGAGGGCGCAAACCATGAGATTTGGTTTTCTGATGGAGATCGTTATCCTGTTCAATTGTGCGGATAATTTGAAATATCGCTCGATCATTTTGAGTCAGAAAATGCCAATTACCTTGTTTCTGGTATTGTTCTGTTAATGCTTCCGCCAGCCTATTCGCCTGCATTCGGCTATTTTGTTTGATATAGCCAATAAAACTATGCTGAAAACTGACATGGACTCCCCAGTGCATTGTGACCAATACCAGCATACAAGTAGCAAAAATTGCCAGAAAAAGTTTAGTTCTGATCCCCGTTTTTATCATGTATTTCATCTTGGCTCAGTTACCCGAGTTGGGGAGATGTTGAGAGTTGCCTGACGATGACGCCATTTTTCACGCAGTCGGTCAAAAAACAGATACACCACCGGGGTGGTATACAGCGTGAGAAGTTGACTTACCACCAGACCACCAACAATTGTGATCCCCAGCGGGAAGCGTAATTCAGCCCCATCCCCATTGCTCAGAACCAAAGGTAAAGCACCAGCCAGAGCAGAGAACGTCGTCATCATAATCGGACGGAATCGCAATAAACAGGCCTGCAAAATCGCTTCCTGGGCACTGAGTTTGCCACTTCGTTGCGCTTCAAGGGCAAAATCCACCATGATAATGGCGTTTTTCTTGACAATACCGACCAACAGCATAATTCCAATCATAGCGATTAGGCTAAATGGAGTATTGAATAGTTCCAGAGCCAACAAAGCACCTATTCCCGCAGAAGGCAGGGTAGAAAGAATTGTCAGGGGATGGATGTAACTTTCATAAAGCACCCCGAGCACCAGATAAACAGTGACGATGGCAGCAAGGATCACCAGTAGTTGGGAGCGCTCACTCTCTTGGAAATCCTGTGCTGTACCAGCGAAAGAGCTACGCACTGCTGAAGGAACGCCCAGTTCTGTTATTGTTCTTTCTATTGCACTGATTGCATCGGACAACGTATAGTCGGGTGCCACATCAAACGCAATAGTAGAAGAAGCTGAAAGCCCCTGATGATAAACGTCCAGTGGTGCATTAGAAGGATACCACTGTGCAAAGTAGGAGAGGGGAATGCGTTCTCCCTTGCTATTAATGACAAACATTTTCTCCAGCGCGCTGGGATCTTGGTTATATTGCGGAGCAACTTCCATGACTACTCTGTATTGATTCAGCGGTTCGTAAATCGTGGAAACTTGCCTCTGTCCAAAAGCGTTGTTGAGCAAATTATTTGCTTCGGCAACATTAATGCCCAAATGAGCCATAACATCACGATCATAGGTAATCGCTATTTCAGCAGCTTTAGCCTCTTCATCGTCATCAGCATTGACATCCACCAATTGAGGTATTTTTTCCAATGCTTTCTTAACAATAGGACTCCATTTACGCAGCTCGCCAAAATCATCAGACAGTAAATTAAACTGATAAGTTGATTTAGCTCCCCGTCCTCCGCTTCTTAGATCTTGAACAGGAACTAAATATAAGCGTGCTCCTGCTTCATTGGTCAGTTTGCTTCTTAAGCGGGTAATAACTTGCTGGATACTTTCGGTACGTTCTTTCAATGGCTTCAGAGAAATAAACATAGAGCCTGTATTGATGCTGTCACCACCAGTAGAACCCACGACATTATCCACGGTTGGATTGTCATTGATGACCTGCATAAAGCGTTTCATTTTTTCACGCATGGCCTGAAATGAAATACTTTGGTCAGCTACCACAAAACCCAGCATTTTCCCCGTATCTTGTTTAGGGAAAAACGTTTTTGGGATACTGATATAGAGCCAGATATTCAGGGCAATAATGCCAAGCAATGTCAGTAATACCCAACGAGTATGATTGAGTATCCATTTCAATGAACGACCATAGCCTTGCTGAATTCTCAGCAATACCTTCCCGAATCCCCGTGCCTGCTTCTGTGTGTTTGCTGGTGTGGACTTGAGTAAGTAAGCACACATCATCGGGGTCAAGGTCAGTGAAATGAACAAAGAAATCCCGATGGCGGTTGTAAGTGTGACAGCAAAATCCCGGAATAATCTGCCGAGTAACTCATCGATTAATACGAGGGGAATAAATACCGCAACGAGTGAAAGGCTCATGGCCAATACAGTGAATCCAACTTCTCTGACCCCTTTGAGAGCGGCTTGCACGGGTTTTAACCCGGCATTCAGGTGGCGGGAAATATTCTCCAGTACCACAATGGCATCATCGACAACAAATCCAGTGGCAATGGTTAATGCCATCAACGAGAGGTTGTTCAAACTGAAACCACACAAATACATGGCGGTAAAGGTGCCAATCAGTGATACCGGAACAGCAACTGCCGGAATCAATGTCGCCCGACCGGAACGTAAAAACAGGAACACGACCAGAATCACCGAGGCAACGGCAATCACTAGTGCACTTTTTACTTCTTGCAGGGAAGTTTGAATAGCCGGTGAACGATCCTGAGCAATGTTTAGCTGAATATTGGCAGGTAAAGATGCTTGCAGATTAGGAAGTTGCTCACGAATGCGTTGGACGGTTGAGATAATATTTGCACCCGCTTCACGACGGATAATAAGAACAATAGCAGACTTATTTCCGGACATGCCTGCTGCGCGAATATCCTCGACAGAGTGCTTAACATTTGCGACATCCTGCAACCTGACAGGTGCTCCATTATTATAATGCACAATAATTGAGCGGTAACTGTCAGGCGTTTTCAGTTCGTCATTGGTACGTAGCTGCCAAGTCTGTTTATCGGAATCAATATGCCCCGTTGGAAATTGGACATTAGCATTATTGATGGCATTACCGACATCGTTAAGAGAAACACCTTGATTGAAAAGTGAATTTGGGTTTAGTTCAACACGTATTGCCGGTAATGAACTACCGCCGACACTGACTTTGCTGACGCCTTCTATCTGGGAAATCCTTTGGGCCAATCTGGTAGAAGCAAAGTCATACAGTTGGCCCTCACTATAATTGTCAGAAGTAAGGGTCAAAATCATAATCGGGGCATCTGACAAATTGGCTTTATAATATCTCGGTTTGCTTGGCATACCGGAAGGCAATAGGCTTTGTGCGGCATTGATGGCCGCTTGAACATCCCGTGCGGCACCATTGATATCCCGGTTGAGATCGAATTCCAGATAAATAAAAGAGGCCCCCAGTGAGCTGGCGGAAGACATCTCTTTTACCCCTGAAATCCGACCCAATGCACGTTCCAGAGGCGTCGTCACTGAGGATGCCATGGTTTCTGGTGACGCGCCGGGCATAGAAGCGCGAACCGTTATCACGGGAAAATCAACTTGTGGTAGCGGTGACACAGGCAGCAAGAAAAAACTGAATGCACCACAGAGAGTGATGGCTAAACTCAGCAATGTTGTAGCAACTGGCCGCTGAATAAATAGGGCGAAGAATTTCACAGCGGCTCCTGATGATTAACTGAGGATTTATCAAGCCTTATTTGCTTATCTTTACTGTTTTTTCGGTAATAGCATGCCAGCTGATCAAACAGCAGATAAATAACGGGGGTTGTGAACAAGGTTAGAATCTGGCTCATGATCAGGCCCCCGACCATGCTTGCACCTAAAGGACGACGCAGCTCCGCCCCGATACCGGTACTCAACATCAGTGGCAATGCTCCCAGCAGTGCTGCCATTGTTGTCATCAAGATTGGCCTGAAACGCAACAAACAAGCTTGGTAAATGGCCTCATAAGGCGTCATTCCTTTTTCCCGCTCTGCTGCCAGAGCAAAATCGATCATCATGATGGCGTTTTTCTTCACAATGCCGATCAAGAGAATGATCCCAATGACGGCGATAATATCTAACTCATAGCCACCGATCATCAAAGCCAGCAATGCACCAACACCTGCGGTAGGTAAGGTTGACAAGATTGTAACGGGATGAATAAAACTTTCGTACAGTATACCGAGTACGATATACATAGCGACGACAGCCGCCAGAATCAGCCAAAGGGTGTTACTGAGTGCATCTTGGAACGCCAGCGTTGCTCCCTGAAATTGCGTAATGATGTCTTTTGGCATTTGGATCGCCCGTTCTGTTTCATTGACGGCATTGACTGCTTGTTCAAGGGAAGCATCTTTCGCAACGTTGAATGAAAAAGTGGTGGAAGGAAATTGTTGTAGATGATCGATAGACAAATTCCCCAGCCGCTGCTCGACGGTTGCAATGGCATTGAGAGGTACCATTTTTCCATCATTACCGGTCAGATAAAGATTATTCAGCGCTTCCAGCCCTTGAGCATTCTTCGTATCTTGCTCAAGGATGACGCGATACTGATTTGATTGAGTGTAAATAGTCGAAATCAGGCGTTGGCCAAAAGCGTTATACAAAGCATTATCCACCGCAGCCATAGAGATCCCAAATCGGCTGGCCATATCTCTATTCACATTGAGATAAGCCACTAGCCCTTGATTTTGCCAATTGTTACCGATATCTACCAACTCTGGTCGTTGTTTCAGGGCATTTTGCAATCTAGGAACCCAGACAGCGAGTTCATCAAGTGAAGTGGCCTGCAATGTAAATTGATATTGCGTGCGCGATAATTGGGTATCAATTGTCAAATCCTGTGTTGGTTGCAGGTACAGTGTGACATCAGGGATTTTGGCAATGCGCGCCTGTAGACGTGGGATGACTTCGTCAATGTGAGCGTCACGTTGGCTGAGTGGTTTCAACGTGATTTGAAGACGAGCATTATTCAAGGTTGGATTATTACCATCAACGCCGATAAATGTCGCGATATTATCCACAGCAGGATCTTTTAATAACAGAGTCGTGACTTGTCGCTGTTTATCCGCCATTGCATTGAATGAAATGGATTGTGGCGCTTCCAGCGTGCCCTGAATCAGTCCGTTGTCTTGCAGGGGAAAGAATCCTTTGGGGATCATGATATAGAGCAGGGCAGTCAGAGCCAACGTACCGAATGCAACACTCAGTGTAATCCAAGGGTGATTTAACACCCGTTTCAGGAAGACAGCATAGATTGCAATCATGCGTTCGAAGAAACGTTCGCATGCCTGTTCGAAGCGATTGTGTTTAGTATCGGCTTCGGGTTTCAACATCCTTGCGCACATCATCGGCGTTAGCGTCAATGACACAACAGCAGAAATTAAAATGGCAACAGCAAGGGTAATGGCGAATTCCCTGAACAGCCGACCGACGATATCTCCCATAAACAACAGAGGGATCAGGACGGCAATTAATGAAAAAGTCAGGGAGATAATAGTAAAGCCGATTTCTCCCGCCCCTTTCAGCGCAGCCGCCAGAGGTTTTTCTCCCCGTTCAATGTAACGAGAAATATTTTCTATAACGACAATGGCATCATCCACGACAAAACCGGTTGCAACGGTTAGCGCCATTAAAGTGAGGTTATTGACAGAAAAGCCGCAAAAATGCATAACAGCGAATGTACCTACCAGCGAAAGCGGTACTGCAATACTTGGGATCAAGGTTGCAGTGACATTGCGCAAAAATAGGTAAATCACCATGACGACCAGTGCGATAGCCAGCAATAGTTCAAATTGAACATCCTTGACTGAATTGCGGATCGAAATCGTGCGGTCTGTCAGTAGTTCTACATTGACGGATTTGGGCAGGCTGCTAATCAATTCTGGCAGCATGGTACGAATATTATCCGTAGTCTCAATAACGTTCGCTCCGGGTTGGCGCTGAACATTAATAACGATGGCCGGCTTCTCATTTGCCCATGCGCCTAATTTGCTATTTTCCACACCCTGTTCAATGGTGGCGACATCACGCAGACGAATCGGAGCATCATTTTTGTAGGCTACGATTAAATTGCGGTAATCATCGATAGATTTCATTTGATCGTTGGTGGATATAGTAATGGAGCGGGTTGGCCCGTCAAAACTGCCTTTTGCCGAATTCACGTTGGCTTTCATGATGGCAGAACGGATAACATCGCTATCTAATCCTTGTGAAGCCACGGCCTGTGCGTTCAATTTCACACGTACAGCGGGGCGTTGCCCGCCAGCCAAAGTGACCAAACCGACACCACTGACTTGAGAAATACGCTGGGCAATGCGGGTTTCCACCATATCTTGCACCTGAGTCATCGGCAGGGCATCAGACGTTACAGCCAGCGTCAATATGGGGGGATCAGCCGGATTGACTTTGCTGTAAATTGGCGGATAAGGCAGATCTTCCGGCAATAGATTACTGGCTGAATTGATCGCCGCTTGCACATCCTGCTCTGCCACATCCAAGGGCAATGAGAGCTGGAATACCAGTGTGATAACAGAAGCTCCACCAGAACTTCTGGATGACATTTGTTTTAAGCCGGACATCTGGCCAAACTGTTTTTCCAGCGGAGCGGTAACGGCGGATGTCATCACATCCGGATTAGCACCGGGATACAGAGTTACCACTTGAATTGTTGGATAATCGACTTGCGGCAATGCAGAAACTGGCAGCATCCGATAACCAATTATCCCGGCCAGTAAGATCGCAACCATAAATAGCGTCGTGGCAACAGGACGCAGGATAAACAGGCGAGATGGCCCTCCGCCTGTCATTGAAGAATCAGATTGCATTAGGAATTCTCCACCTTACCGTTTGATTTTTCTGAACTCTTCTCATTTTTATCTGCATCAAGTGATTCGATTGCCAAGGGTTTGACAATCTCGACTTTGGCACCTTCGGTCAGGCTGTCAATGCCATCAGTGACGACGCGATCACCGGCTGACAGGCCACTATTAATGACCACCAACTGATTATTTTGCAGTCCCGCAATGACCTTGTGTTTGCTGACTTTATTGTCTTTATTTATTTTCCAGACGAAATTACCGCTATTTCCCATTTGTAATCCAGCCGTTGGAATAACAACGACATTATTCAGTGTATTGACCTTCATCTGGATATTGACGAATTGATTAGGGAACAGTGCATTATCTTGATTATTAAACTGAGCTTTCATCTTGATTGTGCCAGTAGCTACATCAATTTGGTTATCAATACTGAATAGTTTCCCTTGCGCCAATTGTCGCTGGTTATTGCGATCCCACGCGATGACAGCGACCTTTTCGTGATCTTTCTGAGCTTTTAACACGGTGCTAATATCGTTTTCAGGCAGGGAAAACAGCACATTAATGGGATCGACTTGTGTAATGACCACAATGGGAGTTGCACCTGCACCAGACACATAATTGCCGACATCAATGCGCTTTAATCCAACGCGACCAGAAATAGGCGCCGTAATACGACTGTATGTCAATTTCAATTTGGCTTCATCAATATCGGATTGAGTGGCTTTCACGCTGGCTTCACTCTGACGAACCAAAGAGATTTGCTTATCCAGATCCTGTTGGGAGATAAGTTTACTTTTCGCCAATTGCTGAAAGCGGAGCAAATCCTGTTTAGCATTGGTCAACGTTGCCTGATCTTTGGCATATTGCCCCTGCGCTCTTGCCAGTTTGACTTTCAGGGGACGAGGATCGATTTCCGCCAGTAAATCGTCTTTTTTGACATATTGGCCTTCATTAAAATGTAAAGCCATTAACTGACCTTCCACTTGGCTGGTGACAATCACTGTGTTCGCCGCCATAACCGTTCCTAATCCGCCTAAATAATGAGGTACAGATTTGATTTCAGCCGTTGCTACCTGCACGGGAGGATGGGTTGGATTGTTTAAATTCCGTTCTGATTTTGAACCCTGAGGGTTATTTGATGATGAAGGGGCGTTGAAGTGTTTCCACGTGAAGAAAACTGCCGCGATGATCACGGCTAGCGCCGCAGCGAGACGGAAAAAATAGGAACGGCTTTTGTTATTCATTTGCTCGACATTCTCTTAATGTAGTGGCAGTAATCAGTCATGCAGCATCTCATGCCAAAATAGATGCAAGAATATATTATTAGTGTAACCAATGGGAATTAGTCAATAATGAAGAAAATATGGAGGTTATGTCAAAAAGATAATATTTTGGGTAGTGATTTTTCATGGGATTTGTGATGAGGAATCCAATGGGGTTCAGAGAATTATGTTATGAGAGGAAATCTATTGATATAGAACGCACCATATTCACGGCATTGCTTGGGATTTTTAACATAAACTTAAGATAGATAAGCAACGTTGTTTGCTTCTTTAGACAGACATTCACAATACTTCGTTAAATAATATTTCAAAATAATAGATCACCTGAAGGCGCTTGATCGTCAGGTTACGGAACTGGAACAGGAAATTCAACACTGGCATCAGTAGGGGATGCCAGACACTTCGCTAATGGTCGCCAGCTAGCGGCAGGGCTAGATCTAGTACCCCGGAAACAGGCGACAGCCTCAACTAAAGTTCGGATGTATGGCTGCAATCTTAACTTGGTTATGGTCATGACAAACAATTGTTTGGCAAGCAAGGGGCGTCCATGTATGCATAATAAGGTCATCGGCACGTTCATTGAGCGTGAATACTATATTTAATACCAATCAATGGATTGAATACATGACCTATATTTTTTTATATTCTGTAGGAGTCGCCGCAACCAATTTTTTGAAGTTCCTATGAAAGTGGCTTTGGTCATAAAAGCCTAACTCAGTTGCTACAGACGCTATATTCATTCCCTGCTTCAAAAGTACTTTTGCTTCATTAATGCGCATTGCAATTTGCATAGCATGTGGAGTAATACCATATGTTTTTCGAAATGAGTGGATAATATGATATTCACTCAATTGAGAGTGAACAGCAATATCCTTTACCGATATATTGCTTCGAAAATTTTCATAAATATATTCATACGCCTTAGATATATTATTTTTTGGTACAACTTTATCTAAAGGTATGGAGTTGGACTGTGAAAACAGATTGGAAAAAAAAGAGATGCTCTCTTCTTCCGTTTTCATTTTGTCTTTATCAAGAATGATTGTATTGGCTAATTCTTGAAACTGTACATAAAGTTCTGGAGCATCGGTATGATTAATTGAGAACGGGATAAAATTCGTTACTCTTTCACCTACAACCATCGATTGCACATAGCCTAACCATTTGGGGCATACATACAGCATTTTGTAGCTCCAATTTGTATCTGGTACTGGGTTGCATGAATGAACCTCTAGAGGGTTAATTATGACAAGAGAACCCTTTTGTATTCTACGTTTAATATTACTATTGAAGTAATCACTATGACCGCAATCTACAGCTCCAATGGAAAATTCTTCGTGAGTGTGTTTCCCGTAACAGGCTTTCGAGTTTTTAGAAGAGCGCAGCTCAATGGGTACTGCACTCGAACGATAGAATTTTTGCTTGGTCATCTGTGTTCATACCCTTCTAGGGGTTGTTGATGTTTTGTGAGGGATTATTAGACAACAAGATGATTTGGTATAATTCCGCTAAAAAACAATCAGATCTCACCATCATGCCGCGAACCATGTTAACAGATCTCCATTGGAATAAGCTATCTGCGTTAATGCAACACACGGGTTGGATTTATCGCAAACCTGAACACCGTTTGACCTTTGAAGGCATGTTTTACCGAATGAAAACGAGCATTCCCTGGCGCGATTTACCGCCAGAATTCGGTAAATGGAATAGCGTCTTTCAGAAATCATATTGAACGGCAGGGAGCAATGCCAATTATACCCTACCGAAAAAATAGCCGAAAATCGGATAAAAAGATTGATAAATGTTTATATCGTCATTTGGTGGAAAATGTGTTCGCCAGAGTTAAATATTTTCGTGCAATAGCAACAAGATACGATAAACTTGAACGGAATTATGCCAGTATGTTGGCACTGGCATTTATCATTATCTGGTTACCGATGTGGGTTGAATGAATTATAACCTTAAAACATCAACAGCTTCTAACCTGACATAAAAAAAGTATATACGACCGTAATTGCTAACAATAGCCCCATAGTGAGATTGAAAAGCTTATAATGTTTAGGTATATCCAAAACTGTCCTAATCGTTATTCCCAAAACAGCCCATGCTGAAATTGATGCATAACAGACAATAAAAAAAATCGCACAAAAAAGTAGTAGTGCATTAATCTCTGCATCGTGACTACTAAAAACGGATATACCTGCTAAAGACACAATCCATGCTTTCGGGTTAAGCCATTGGCACATTATTCCTTGTATAAGGGATGGAGCACTGGCCTCTGGTTCATTATCATCCCCGATCATTGGGTTTTGCATTGCAACTTTATATGCCAAGTATAACAAGAAACTGCCTCCTATATAGGTAAGCATTTCGGTTAGATATGGCACCTCATTTATAACTTGAGCTAATCCAAAGCCTAGTAAAAATAGAATCGATACAAAACCAATTGTAGCACCGGTTATATGTGGGATAGTTCGAATATATCCGCAATTGGCTCCAGTAACTGTTGCTATTATGTTTACAGGTCCTGGCGATATAGAAGTTACAAGGGCAAAAACTGCCATTGCCAATAATTGAGTCATAAGCTTCTACCTCCTAAAAATCAGTGACTTCTCCAGAGCCATTAATAAAGCGATGCTCTTGCAAATCAACAATGCGGTATCGTTTTGCCTTGATTTTTCCCTCTTTGCAATAACCAGCTTTGCTTTCCCAAAATCCTTGTTCGAACTCATCAGTAAAGTACAATTCAGACAAGCATTTAACCCCTTTGTACCGATATAGCGAAAAGTCGACTAGACGGATAGGGTAACCTTCTTCCAAAGACAGGGGTTCACCGTCCACCGCCCAAATAATCATCGCTCTATTTTCTAATGCATTACTAAGGGATATTGTAGAGTCATACCCTCCCTTACTTGTGCCTAAACTTATCTGCTTCAAATTGCATGAAAGATGTTTTGCTTGGTTTATCCCTAAATATTTCAATAGGTCTTCTAGTAAAACGCCTGTCCAGTTTCTTCTGATACTCCAATTGCAAACACATACAACTCGGCGGCTTTCTGTTATTGGTGCAATGTTCTTAAGGTCTTCGAATGCAACAAGAATTGGCATTGGCTCATGAGGTAAAAATATCTTGAGCGCCCATTCTTTCATATCAATAGAATCATATGATTCAGGTGGCCCTTCTTGGTAGTAGCGTAAAGAAGAAGGCTTCTTATCAATATATGGAGTTCTCATATTTTCCTTTTTTATGTATTTATTATAGAGATTTGACACAGCGTAAACCTACGATGTTGTCCCGTACTGTTGGAGGGTAGTTATCTCTGCATGTACAGCGCATATAATCTTCATCATGCAGCCCTGAACCACCTCGAACTATATGATCGTCAGTAGGGATACTAAGATAAACGGGATCAATATGAGTTTTGTCCCAACTGTAATTTTGGTAGTAATTATCTAGACACCACTCAGCCAGATTACCTGCCATATCAATACAACCAAATGGGGAGCGATTCTGTGGATGTGCATCCCAATCCGTGGATTTTCGGTTGAGCTCAGCTGGCTCACAGTCTGGGGCATAGTTTGCAATTGTAATAGATGGCTCGCTATTTCCCCATGGATAGAGTCGATTATCGTTCCCTTTCGCAGCAAACTCCCACTGCGCTTCAGTTGGTAATTCCTTACCTACAAATGTTGCGTATGCGACAGCTTCATACCAACTAATGCCGGTTACTGGCTGCTTTGGTTGGTTCCAATTAGAATCATGCCAATATAAAGGTTCTGAAATGCCATTATCTTGGATAAACTGAAAACCTTCTTCTGACCAATATTTCTTACTTCTATAGCCCCCTTGCTCAATGAACACTGCAAACTCAGCGTTAGTCACAGGGTGAACATCAATGAAAAAATCACTAAGAGTAACTACGCGCACAGGCTGCTCATCAGGGCTCAATTCTGAACCGCGTAGATAAGGAGATCCTGTCACTAAAACCATATCAATTAAATTGTTCATCGTATTAACTTCATATTTCCAGTTTGCTTAATGATGACTTTTTTGTCGCCGTACACAGCTATGCCTAAATATTCGATGCTGTCCTCACTGACAGCCTCTAACCTACTTGAGTAATCCTCATAACTCTTAGTGCTTTTTGCCACGTTCGAGAAGTCAACTATCGTAGCGTGTGATTGTAATTGAGAACGAATTTCCTTTATCTCGCTTGCAGTTGCCGCAAGAATTGGAATTGGGATACGAGTGATCCCTAAATGTTCCCCTCCATCACGGTTCTTGATATTGTCACCTACGAGCTCAGGATGAGCCTTGCCAAGGCTAAGAGCTAGCACTGCTGCTGTATTTGCAATGACTCCAAGAGGAAGATCTTTATCGATTACCAATACACACTTTTTGTCATTCATTATGCAACTTTCCTTTTATGAATTTGGCTGTTAGAAAATACCCCCCATGTCATTTCAATGTGTAGAGGGTGAGATATTGCTGTAAGCCCATAATGTTTAATTGCATCCGCATTTGCTAAGCAACAATCAACGTCGCCGTTTACAACTAGTCTCGCTCCATTGCTTGTAGAGTTCGTAATCTCTATTTCTAAATGAGCATCAGATATTCCCAAAATCTTGTCTTCAGCCGATTCAATTAGGCTCTCTAAACGAGATAGAGGCGCATGATGCGTAGCTATTTTTATGGTTTGTTGCTCAGCTATCTTTTTCTCTAAAGCGAGGGAAGTTTTACAACCAAGATAATAAGCGGGAGGTGAATAGAAAAACGACCCAAGTAGAAGGGTATTTTTGTTCATGTAAAAGTTATCTACTCGTTGATATGCATTGGCGACTAGAAAAATGCATGACTCATTCTTTTCCACATACTCAGAGGCGAGTTCAAAAGTATCAAAAAGAAGTATGTCTGAGGGTTTTCCAATTAAATTGGTCAGATATTTCGCTGCTGATTGACTGCTTGTTCCTTCAGGTCCAAGAGTCGCAATTGAAGCAATTTCTGGGGGATTCCTAATCCAAAAGTTATCAGTGTTAAATATCATCTTATAATTCGCTTAAATTAAATTTACATTAACGATATTCCTGCCTAAATGTTAAATATTGTACAAAATTGTTGTTTATAGAATTGGGTTGTGACATCAATTTATTGAATCATGTATAAGGATACCTGTTTGGAGAACGTTCAAATGGCAAAGATTGATGTAATCTGCCCCTCTTGTTATGCAGTTAATACTACAGCCGTAATCGCTCTGTAATCATAAGGTTATCCCGGCGACGATAAAGGCATTGTTGTGCATGGTATTGATGTCGTCGTCGCCAGGATGACCAATGTAAAACCTGCTCGACGCTCTCTCCGGTCTTTTCCATCAATTTTGACAGCAGCTTACGCAGTTCCGCCACACTAAGGGCGATCAATCCCACCGGCGTTTTTTTCTCCCGTATCCGTAAAACGGCCAGAACCGCATGGGCCAGTAGCGATAAGGTAATGTGCCGATACCAACTATGCCATTGCCGCACTTCGTCATGATCCAGCCCGCATTCTCCCTTCGTTTCCTCAAAACCACATTCAATTTCCCAGCGACGGCCTGCCACCTGAGCCAGGATTTTCAGATCAGCCTGTTCTCTGCGCGCATACACCACATAGTAGGCCCGTTCCTGTTTTTCATCCCGGCTGCGCCGAACCAGCAGATGTTGAATCCCATCAGGCGTGCGTTCGCCTATCCATTCCGCCAGTTGCCAGCCATTTTTACGCTCAACGTCACTGAGCAGTCCCCGGAGATAGGCAAGGCTGCGTTGTTGTGGGCCGGGGGGGTGAAACAAGGGAGCTAATCGGGTATACAGTGAGCGCAGTTCCTGTTCCGAAACTGAAAAGAACCCCCAATGAATGGCAAACAATTGCTTCAAATGGACCAAACTTATTCTGTAGCGAACTTCGTTTTGACTTTGACATTATACTCTCTTCATTACGGTATAGTTTGGCCTCTTTTGGCCTATGAATCAAAGAAAGTACAATACTTGCAGTCAGTGATTTGGAAAAAAATTCTATAAAACTAATCAAAATCTGAAACATTATTGGCCTAATAATTTTGTTAAAAGATACCTAGATATATCAAGCAGTAAATTTACCTAATATAATTCAAATAAAATAACATTATAAAAACAAAACATAGTTAAAATATCATTTATTAACACATATCTTTAAAAGGGTTATTATTTGACAAAACAATAGGTAATTCGTAGCCTGGCAAATAAATTTCCTCTTCATTTATATTAATATTTTCTTCATTTATCACATCCTCGCCAAATCTATATATTAAATCAAACTCACCCGAGTTAACTTTTTTACTATAGTTAGCTTGGTTAGCTTTAATCTTAAGATTTTTATCATAATAAGATTCAACAGCTTCGATACCATGACGTTTAGCAATCATGCTAAGTACCACGCTTGGAGACAAAAGTGGAGCAGTTGCATTATTGCCACCAAACCCTTTCGAGTTGACAAATGCTATGTCAATTGCCTCGGTATGATAGTTCGATGTTCTAATGTCAAGGTGCTCTGCATAAACGTCATCGGCGACTTTTTCTATAGTAGAGATACCAGGAACTATATTGTGGCTAAATATACCAAGCGCGACTGCTAGCTGATCACCGCTTGACGCTGCTAAAGTATGACCAAGATAAGCTTTTGGAGCAGTTACTTTCCAATTTGAAATACGAAACGCTTTTGCTACATAGTCAAATACTTGCGATTCAGTCACTCGATTTTGCGGTGTACTTGAACCGTGTGCAATAATACAGCTCCGATTTCGAACAGAATCTTTGCTGGTGATGTTGGCTGCCAATGATACAGCCTTAGTCATGGTAATATAATTACCCGCACCTGGGGCAGTAATGGACTTTTTAATCCCGTCCGCATTTACAAAAACGTCAGGGACAGCAGCCATGATATGTGCTCCCAAAGAAATAGCTAAAGCATCGTCCATTAGCACAATAAATTGAGCACTTTCACCTATTGTAAAGCCGCAATTATTTCCAAATGGCCGGCTCACTCGACTTAAATCTATATTTGCTTCATCCACACCGTCTAACTTTTTAAGACTATCAAGGTCAGCCAAAGCACCCATATTCGCAAAGCCCTCGACAATTTCTGGCGTAATTGCACAGTCTGCACTTCCCACAATAGCGATGCGAGTACGCCCTCCTTGTATATCGTTTACTGCAGATTTCAAATTATAAAGAAATGTTGCACATGCACCAGTCGTTGAAAAAGTTGTGCCTACACTTCCAATAACGTAAGCATTTATAAAGTCTGTAGACATAGAATTTAGCCCTAATGCCAAATTCTTACTATTACTTCTCTCACCTCTGAGACGATTTCCCATCATCCCGCCAAACCCTTCCTTTTGCATTTGACCCGTTAAAGAAGCTGAGTAAGTACCAATTTTGTCTGGCTCTACCAAAGATAGAACTTCGTCCCAATCCAACCCACATGATTTTATAGCATCGGTAGCTGCAAAAATAGTCGCTTGTAATCCTCGAGGGTGGTTACGACTTTTATATAATTTTTCGAGTTCAAACCCCTTAGGTAATTGACCAGCAGCTTTAATTCTATTGTCAAAATAGGCATCATGCTTGACACAAAGATCGCCACGTACTGTAACTTCCACTCGATTATTTTCGAGCGAGGTAACTTCCCAATTTCGAGGTACTGGAGTAGGCAAAGAAGATTTTTCAGTTTCAAAAACCAATCTATCCCCTTTTTTCGCACTTAGTGTCATCTTCTTCTGCCAGTGTGTGGCATCTACATCAAAATGAGACTTATCTATTTTACGAATCAACGTCCCTTGCAATATTTCTTCACCATACTTGGATTCAATCTCATGCAACATGATTGGTTGACCTTCGTGATCGATAAAGCCATTTTTACCAATTGAAACTAAGTTCATTAACGTCGCGAGACCCCAAAAAGTCTCTTGGCGCGCTTCTTGGCTTAATTTATCAATAACAATACGACGAAATCCTTGATGAAATGACGTTCTCCCTGCAGCGTTTATACCACCAGAGCCAACGATAACGGGCAAAGCAAGCATATGATTTTAATTCCTATGAAAAATAATTAGTTGATGAAGATTCTAATTCAATTTAAAATTTTTCATTATGAAAAAAAAGCCAATATTTTATATTTTTCGGCCAATCAATAACTGATAATATATGAAGATAAAAAATGTACACATTGTTATTTTTCCTAATCTCCTGACTAGCAGCATTACCTTACCTATTGAAATGCTTCATGCTGGTTTAGCCTCATCACAGATAGAAAATAAAAGCAGTAACATCAGTATCAATTATATCTCAGACAAGGGTTATGATATTTCGTTGCATGAAAATTTTAAGATTAAGTCAGATTCATCTGCTAATTCTGCCCCCTACGCAGATTTAATAATTGTTCCTAGTATTTGGCGAAACCCAAGGCCTATTATAAAAAAAAGTAGGGATATCTTGAGCTATTTATTAAATCAGTGGAAAAATGGAGCAACAATAGTTGCTGTTGGTACTGGAGTATGCTTGTTAGCGGAGTCAGGTCTATTAGATGGCCTTGCTGCAACGACTCATTGGCATTACTCCAAACAATTTAAAAAAGACTATCCCAAGGTAAACTTAAAGTCAGAATTTTTTATTACTCAATCAAATAGAATCTACTGTGCAGCTAGCCTCAATGCACTAGCAGATATTATGGTTCATTTAGTTTCCCTCCTTTATGGCAGGAAAGCGGCTAAAAATGTACAACGCAATTTTTATCATGAAATACGACGGCCATACGAAGAACAACGGTACCTCGACGGTGCAGTAGATCGACACCCAGATGAGTTAATAAGCGATATTCAATCTTGGTTAAAAGATAACATTAATGAAAACATGAATCTTAATAGATTAGCCGCTTACTTTTCTATTTCACCACGGACATTGACCCGACGATTCAAAAGCTCTACAGGATTATCTACTAAAAAATATATACAAGAGATACGCTTAAATATGGCAAAAGATCTTCTTGCCAAGACTAATTTAACTGTACATGAAATATCTGTAGCAGCCGGATATGAGAGCCAGGCTTACCTTAGTAAAGTGTTCAAGCAACATTTTGATTTAAGCCCGACAGAATATCGACAAATGGTCCGAAAGAAGCTCTTTACACTTTAATTAGAGCATCATTACCATGATTTTTATTAGTAATGTGACAGAATTAGTTTAGCTCTATTAGTATCTAAATTTCAGCTAGGTATTAGATTAAAGAATCTCTAGTCATTACCTCTTGACTTTGTCAAATCATTTTTAGGATCTGCGAATGCGTAAAGTAATTCAGCTATATCCTCATCAAAGAGCCTTCTATATTTGATCACTTTCTCACGCATATGTTTAACTTTCGGGTCAGTGATCCGTAAGAAATTAAACGCCGGTGAGTATAAATTCGGTTCGGAAACTGTTCTAAACGACAGAGATATAGATGGCTTCCCTGGAGAGTTTGTAACAGTGTGCCACCAAAAATGAGGCATAACAAAAAAATCGCTTTCTTCTACAGTACAGCTATAAATTGGCATATATTTATACAGCTCAAATCCTCTCCGGGATATTATAGAATTCGACTCACGTCCATCTACTTTAGAAACATGATAAGTAGGACTATCTTTTATTACAGGATACAGGAAGGGTGAAAAAATTGGCGCTGTTACTTTCCATTTTTTCATGCCTTTAACCGCAACAAAGTAATTATACCCCGGTTCAGTATGCCATAATGTATGGGACCTATCTGACTGAAGAAATAACTGTTTAGACATTACTAGACCAACTGGATGCCTTTTGAAGTACCACTTCTTTTTATAATAATCCAGACCAGACATGTTATGTATATGTTTTATATCACAGTACTCATTAATAAGGGAGCCACCATCCTTATGCATAATATCTTCTATGGCTTTAGCAGAAATCGTCTCTATCAAATATAAAGACATTATTTGCCATCACCATATGGCTGGAACTTCTGGATATAGTGTTTGGGATGAAAGAGTGTATTAATAGATCGAATCTATTAATTACAAAAAACGCCGATTCAGGCATCGGCGTTTTTTATGTAAATTTATAAAACACAATAAAAACTAAACCAAAAATAGTGTCGCCAATCCTAGAAAGATAAAGAATCCACCTGTATCTGTAATTGCGGTAATCATCACGCTGGAGCCAATTGCCGGATCTCTGCCCAATTTCATCATAATAAAGGGTATTAATACACCCATCAGTGCGGCCATCAATAAGTTCAATACCATTGCCATCGTCATGACACCTCCCATTGCGAGGTCACCATAGAGCAGATAAGTGATGACGCCCATGATTCCACCCCAGATAATGCCATTGATAACGGCAACACCCAGCTCTCTCAATAACAGGTAAGAAAAGCTGCCGGTTTGGATTTGATGGAGTGCCAGCGCCCGGACGATCATGGTGATGGTCTGGTTACCGGTATTGCCGCCGATGCCTGCCACGATGGGCATTAAAGTTGCAAGGGCCACGAGCTGGGAAATGGTATGTTCAAATAAGCCAATGACGCGTGAAGCAACGAAAGCGGTACATAAGTTTATGGCAAGCCATGTCCAACGAGTTTTTACTGCCTGACCAACCGGAGCGAAAACATCTTCTTCGCGGCTTAAGCCCCCCATTCGGCGAATATTGGTGTCAGTCTCCTCACTTAAGGTATCAACGATATCTTCAACAGTCAGGCGTCCCATTAAGCGCCCGTTATTGTCCACTACGGCGGCGGAAATCAAGTCGTAACGTTCAAATGCACTGGCAGCATCTTCACCTTTTTGTTCTGGTGAGAAAGTAACAGTATCCATATTCATGACTTCGGATACCAATCTGTCCGGTGCATTGAGCAGTAAGGTTGTGAGGAGCAGCTCCCCTTGAAGGCGATTCTTGCGATCAATGACAAAGATCTTATCTGTCGTTTCAGGAATTGAGCCTCTGGAGCGTAAAAAGCGCTGAACAGTGCTGAGTGTAACATTGCCTCGCACTGTCACGAACTCGAAATCCATCATCTGACCGATACTGTCTTTATGGTACTGCAATACTTCCCGGATGCGATTGCGTTGGCTCGGTTCCAGATAGGTCAGCAGGCGGCGAGTAGTATCACGAGGAAGATGTTCTACGATATAGGCCTGTTCATCTACATGTAGCTTACCAATAGTGCGTAACAGCTCAACGTCAGACATACCTTTGATCAGGTTATCCCAAACAGGAATAGAGGCTTCCACCAAAACCTCACCGCGATGATTATTGTCGATCAAACGCCATAAAGCGAGACGCTCATCATAAGGCAAGGCTTCCAGAATATCGGCAATATCGGCAGCATGCAGGCTGGTCAGCAGTGTACTGACTTCCTCTATTTTCTCCAATAATTGTTCGTCACTGATAGCTGGATATTCATCAGTTTGACCCAATAATGTATCGACAAATAGCTTATCTTGGATAAATAGTGAAAGCAGACGTTGACGAACATGTGCCAACTTTTGGGAATATTGGCTGGCAATAGTTGCATTATCAGGTGTAAAGGTTGGTTGTGACATGGAGCACCTTTAAGGCAGAAAATAGGGCAAAAAATCAGGCGATCGTGATAATATCGCCATAAATTTGAGCGTTATTGGTTATTATATTCTGTTTTTGGGTTATGGAGATATTTCACCGATTGCTGTTGTGTTTACAGATAATGTTCCAATGCTGCCATAAATGAATAGATAAAGCGCCCAAATAATATTAAGAAGCTGATAAACAGTATTAATTTTATAATTTGAACCGTTTTCTTGTTCTTTTTCATAACGCGATATCGTTAAGTCGATTCCTCTTCAATGTGTAATTTCCAGCCAGTCACGTCATGCCAGTAGCTTTGCTCTTTCTCCAGATCGAGCAACACGAGGGCATTCTGTGCTAAATAGTTTTTGGGCAGATAGAGTATCCAATGACCATGATCGGTTTCTAGTCTTAATGTATCCGGTGTTGTGGTAGATTGGCGTTGGTTGTTCAACAAGGTCGCCAATCGCAATATCTTGAGCATGGGAAGGTACTGTTTTTTCTTGTACAAATAGAAGCGGGGATGCTCATGCACTTTAACCGCTTTGCGGTGATAGCGAACCAGTGTTGCCAACAACGATTGTTGTTCTTGGTTGAATCCCGGCAGATCGGTATTTTGCAGGATATAAGCAGAATGCCGTTGCAAGCCACTCAGATTGATGCTTAAACCGACCTCATGCAGCATGGCTGCCCAAAGTAGAATTGACTCCAGTTGTGGATGTACTCGTTTGGAATTTTGTGTTGCCCATTGGCTATAAAGGTTTCTGGCGGTACACCAAACTCGGTCTGCCTGTTCCCGATCGATATTATAGTGTTCAGCAAGGCTTTTGGCGGTTCGCTGGCGAATATCCTGATGACGGAAACGATCCTCCATTTCGTAAAGTACACCTTCCCGCAATGCACCATGAGACAGGCGTAATTCCTGAATATTTAAAGCATCGAAAATACCGCACAATATTGCCAGCCCAGAAACAAAAGTTTGTTTGCGGTCATCGGATAATCCCGGCAATTCCAATGCAGTGAAATCTCTGTATTTCAGGACTCGTTCTACCAGCATGTTTAAGCGTTCTGGCGTAATCAGTCCATCTTTCTCATCCAATTCCATCAACAGTTCGTATACTGACTTGATAGTTCCCGATGCGCCCAAGGCAAAATCCCAGCTTTTTGTCCGAAATTGCCAGACGAGATTTTCCAGTTTTTGTGCCGCCTGAAGCCGCGCCCGGCGAAAGTTATGTTCATTAATCACACCATCCGGGAAAAATTGACGGGCAAAACTGACACAGCCCATACGGCGGCTTTCAATCAGTAGAGGTTCGAAGTCTTCACCGATAACCAATTCAGTGGAACCTCCACCAATATCAATGACCAGCTTCCGGCCTTTTTCTGGTTGTGTATGCTCAACGCCCATAAAAATCAGACGGGCTTCTTCATGACCTGAGATGATTTCAATTGGATAGGGGATAACTTCTTTTGCCCGTTTCAAAAATTCTTGTACATTGGCAGCTTCACGTAAGCTATGTGTTCCCACTAAACAGACATTATTGGCGGAAAAACCCTGCAATCGTTCTGCAAATAGAGAAAGACAATTTAGGCCACGATTTATGGCTTCTTCGCTTAATTCATTTTTACTGTTTAAACCATCGGCAAGATAAACCCGCTTCTTTAAACGTCCAATAACCTGTAGTGCGCCGTTAACAATACGGGCGATTACCATGTGGAAGCTATTGGAACCCAAATCAATAGTGGCAATTTCTTGGGGTTTGGGCATCGGGGTGTCGTGTTTTAACGGCATAAATCAGGCCCTTGGTTCCGGTTGTTCGAGGTTTTTCAAATAATCATAAACAGCAAGCTGCGCGCGGATTTTACGCTTATTTCCTCGTGGAACATAGTGATTACTCAATTCCTTATCAATATATCGTGCTTTGACAGTATCATTGAACTGCAATTCAAGGATATCCATAACCTGTTGTTTCAGAAGGGGATCGAGCAGACAAACCGCCACTTCAATGCGATGGTCAATGTTGCGGGTCATCCAGTCAGCCGAGGAAAGGAAAACTTTTTCATCGCCTTTGTTGGTGAAAACATAAACGCGATCGTGTTCCAGAAAACGATCCACAATACTGGTGACTTGAATGTTTTCACTAAAGCCGGATTGATTGGGAACCAAAGAGCACATGCCACGTACAAGAATGCGGATTTTGACACCAACTTCGGAGGCATCATATAGGCGATCCACCAATTCATTATCTACAAGGTTGTTGACTTTCAGAGTGATCCCCGCCAATTCACCGGCCTGTGCATTCTCGATTTCCTGAGTAATCAGTCGATTGAGCATGCCGCGTGAATTTTGGGGTGATACCATTAAATTATTAAATGTGACAGGTCGATAAGGATTTTCAATAAAATTAAATACCCGACGAACTTCATTAGTGACTTCGGGGTTGGCAGTCAGCAGAGAATAATCGGTATAGAGGCGTGCTGTTTTTTCGTTGAAATTCCCCGTACCTATATGAGCGTAACGAATAATTTCTTCGCCTTCCAGCCGCGAAATAATGAAGAGTTTTGCGTGAATTTTCAGGCCCAGGGCGGAGAAAATAACATGTACTCCCGCTTCAGTGAGGCGTTTTGCCCAATGGATATTAGCTTCTTCGTCAAAACGTGCTTGTAATTCCACCACAACGGTCACTTTCTTGCCGTTATGTGCCGCATGAATCATGGAATCAATAATGCGTGAGTCTTTTGCGACGCGGTAGATATTAATCTTGATCGAAAGCACGCTGGGATCGAAAGATGCCTGACGCAGTAATTCCAGCACATGTTCGAACGTGTGGTAAGGGTAATAAAGCAGGACATCCCTTTCACGGATAGCGTCGAATCCGTTGCGGAAATGGTCAAACCAAGTATGGCGCAGCCGCGGTATGGGTTTGTTCAGAAGGTTCCGGTTTCCTTCATTGGGAAATTTGATGAAATCTTTAAAGTTATGATAGCGACCACCTGCAATTACAGAGTCATCATTCGATAACCCCAGCTTGCTGCGTAGCAGTTCCACCATTTCATCAGGCATATCACGCTGATAGACAAACCGTACAGGCTCCGCAGTCAGTCTTTGCTTCAATGTGGAAGACATCAGTTCCAGCAGACTGGATTCCATTTCTGTTGCAAGGTCATATTCGGAATCGCGGGTCATTTTCATCGAGTAGACGTTCAAAGTATCATAATCGAAGAATCCCTTGAAAATTTCATCCAGTGTGTAACGCAGAATATTATCAAGCAATATCATTGATTTGCGTTTTTTTGGCATCTCTGGGGGGAGATTGACGAAACGCGGGACTTTATCGGATGGAATTTCCAACAAAGCATATTGCGTTTCTTGCCCCCGGATAATTTCAACAGCCAAATAGGTATAATCATCCTTTAAAAACTCAACTAAATTGGTTTCTGAATTGATGACAATTGGTGTTATGTGTGGCCGTAAATGCTGACGAAAATATTGCCGCAGCCAGATTTGTTGATTTGGAGATATCTGACGTTCGTTGATCAAGAAAATTTGATTACGTGCCATTTCCAGCAGCAGGTCGTTATAGAGGGCATCGAATTCCTGATCGATTTTGACAACCTTAGCCTGAATTTTTCTCAATAATTGACGGGCACCAGTGGCGGACCCCCGCTCTTCACTGATAAGAATGCGTCGCTTTACATCGGCAAAACGAACTTTATAAAACTCATCCAAATTATTGGAGTAGATCCCTAAAAACCTCATTCTTTCAATCAGCGGGTTACTTTTGTCAGCCGCTTCCTGAAGTACACGCTCGTTGAAAGAGAGCCAGCTGAGTTCTTTTTCGGTATAAAGGCGATCGTGGGACATTACTACTCCTTACTGCTCCATTTGGTTTTCCATCTGGCTTGATGGTTAGCGTTTAATGAGCCGGCGTGCTGGTCTGAGCTTCACGGGCTTTATTGGCGAAATAGTGGTGTTGGAAAGTACACATTCTAATAGCTGTATGATAAGAGCCGTTTACAAAAAATTCATCGATTAATTCGCCTTCAATATGGAATCCCAATTTATTGTATATGTGAATTGCTTTCGTGTTCTCTTTATCAACGATCAAATATAGTTTGTAAAGATTCAAAACAGCAAAAGCGTATTCCATCGCCAGTTTGGCGGCTACTGTTGCATAGCCTTGTCCTTGATAGGCTGGGGCGATAATAATCTGGAATTCAGCACGACGGTGGACATAATCAATCTCGACTAATTCCACCAGCCCAACTTTGGAGTTCAGGCTTTCGATGATAAAGCGGCGCTCATTTTGATCATGAATATGCTTGTCATAGAGGTCGCATAATTCAACAAAGGCTTCATAAGGCTCTTCAAACCAATAACGCATGACACTGGCATTATTATCAAGTTGATGAACAAAATGGAGATCTTCCCGCTCAAGGGGCCGCAAGTTTACAGATAGGTTTTCTACACCATTGGACATTGGATACCTCAGTGTTTTTTAATGGGTTGTATGAATTGAAACCATGCTTACACCTTTCAGATTTCAAGTCGCCGCTTTGTTGGCTATACCCACTTGTCCAAGCCATATAACTCGCTATGCTCCCAGAAGTTTGTTCTCTCACCACTGCGTATCAAATTGAAATCTATTGGGTATAAATATATTTGATATTAAATAATGTTCGAATAAATAATTATTGCTAGATTTATTTTTAGATTGATAAACAACCAATTCTCTCGTGCATAAAAATAAATCAATCCAAAATAGCAACTTACAATAAAGTATCACTGAAGCATAGCACTTATAAAACTTAGCACTTAAAAAAATACGCTAATAAAATCAGTGAACAGAAAGCTGTAAGTTGAAATCTGCTAGCATAGATTATTCCGACGCGTAACCTTGTGGTGGCAGAACCTTGCCATCCATTATTGCTGTATTGCCTTCCATTGCCAAACGCTGATCTAAAAACCAGCCGATGACCAAAGGATAAATATTGTGTTCTTGGGTTTGTACACGTCCGATAACATCTTCTTCTTTATCTCCCGCAAAAATCGGCACCTTAGCTTGTAAAATAATGGGACCACCATCTAATTCTTCAGTTACGAAATGGATAGAGGTGCCATGTTCTTTATCGCCGTTTTCAATGGCTTTCTGATGGGTATGCAGGCCGGGGTATTTGGGTAAAAGAGAAGGGTGGATATTGAGCAGGCGTCCATAATAGTGCTGTACAAATTCGGGCGATAAAATTCTCATATAACCGGCTAAAACCACTAAATCTGGATCATATTGATCAATGGCTTTGAATAGGGCGATATCATAACTTGTACGATCCGCATAGACCTTCGGATTGATAAAACGGGCAGGGATATCTGTCTGTTCAGCACGTTGCAGACCATAGGCATCAGCATTATTACTGAAAACCGCAGCAATACGTCCATTAATTCGATTTTGTTGGCAGGCGTCTATGATAGATTGAAGATTACTACCATTACCGGATACTAAAACGACAATTTTTTTCATGATTTGTTTTCGCTGAATGGTTATTTTAACGAGTGGTTTTTTTAACGAATGTTTTTTAACAAATATTTTTTAACAAATAGTTTTTTTCACTGCAACTTGAAAGCCATAAGATATATCTTTTTCAGGCTACAGCTTGATTGGCTGTAACCTGAAATCAATTGGGCAGAATATTTATTTGTTAATTTTATCTTGTAATAACGACAGGTTGTTCATCAGCACGGAGTTCAGCAATTGTACCGATTTGCCAGGCATTTTCGCCCGATGCTTGCAGATATGAAATTGCCTGTTTTGCCTGAGATTGTGGAAGGGCGATTATCATACCAACCCCGCAGTTAAATGTGCGGTACATTTCATGCTCGCTGACATTACCTGCTTGCTGTAACCAGGTAAAAATTGCTGGCCACTGCCAACTGTCGGCACTGATTCTGGCCTGCATGTTTTCTGGCAGAACACGGGGAATATTTTCCCAGAAGCCACCACCAGTCAGATGCGAAATCGCATGGACCTCAACTTTTTCGATCAGTTCAAGGACTGATTTAACGTAAATTTGGGTTGGGGCAAGTAAATGGTCTGCGAGTGGTTTTCCTTCGAGCTGGGTCGTCTCTGGATCTGCCTGACTCACCTCAAGGATTTTACGGATCAGGGAGTAGCCGTTGGAGTGTGGTCCACTGGATGCTAGTGCAATCAGAGCATCACCAGCTTGCACCTGACTGCCATCAATAATTTCTGATTTTTCGACAACACCGACGCAAAAACCAGCGACATCATAATCTTCACCGTGATACATACCGGGCATTTCTGCTGTTTCACCACCGACCAATGCACAGCCTGCTTGTTTACAGCCTTCTGCTATCCCTGTAATGACACTGGCGGCTGTGTCGACATCCAGTTTGCCGGTGGCATAGTAATCAAGGAAGAAAAGAGGTTCGGCTCCCTGAACAACCAGATCATTGACACACATGGCAACCAAATCAATGCCGATGGTATCATGGCGCTGTAAGTCCATGGCCAGACGCAGCTTAGTACCAACGCCATCTGTACCGGAAACCAATATCGGTTCACGATATTTCTGTGGCAGGGCACATAATGCACCGAAACCACCTAATCCTCCCATCACTTCGGGGCGACGGGTCTGTTTTACGACACCTTTGATACGATTGACTAAGGCATTGCCAGCATCAATATCGACACCAGCATCTTTATAGCTAAGAGAGGTTTTGTTGGTCACTGCGTAGCTCCCAGGCGGTTGCATTTTTATGAATAAAACAGAACGGTGACAATTCTAACAGCCTAAGCAAACGTTTGCGATAGCTTTGTATAGGTTTCCTGCCGGAGCAGAATAGAAGAAAACGACTCGTGATTGATAAAAATCAATAGATTGGTAGTGGCTTGACGTTGAAAAGACGGTATAATCCCGCGATTTTTTATCTGCTGGCTATATTAGGAGAACCCCATGAAGATCGTTGAGGTTAAACACCCACTGGTTAGACATAAGCTTGGCTTGATGCGAGATCATGATATAAGCACCAAACGCTTTCGTGAACTGGCCTCAGAGGTGGGTAGTCTTCTGACATATGAAGCAACTGCTGATTTAGATGTTGAAAAAGTGACCATTGATGGCTGGTGTGGTCCGGTAGAAGTAGACCAAATTAAAGGGAAGAAAATTACAGTAGTACCTATCCTGCGTGCGGGCTTGGGCATGATGGATGGCGTACTGGAAAATATCCCTAGTGCGCGAATCAGTGTGGTTGGTGTGTATCGTGATGAAGAAACACTTGAGCCTGTGCCCTATTTTCAGAAATTAGTTTCTGACATTAATGAACGCATGGCATTGGTTGTTGATCCGATGTTGGCGACCGGTGGCTCCATGATTGCCACCATTGATTTGCTGAAAAAAGCGGGATGTCCTGTCATTAAGGTGCTGGTTTTGGTTGCTGCGCCGGAAGGGATTGCTGCACTAGAGAAAGCTCACCCTGATGTTGAATTGTATACCGCCTCAATTGATGAATATCTCAATGAACATGGATATATCGTCCCCGGCTTAGGGGATGCAGGTGATAAAATATTTGGTACTAAATAACATTTATAGCCGGCTGAAAAGTCGGCTTTTTTTTGGTTTCTAGCAAAATAATATAAGAGGATATCAATAATGACCCGTCGGACCATTGGGGTAGATGAAAAACCGCCTCTGGCACAAACTATCCCTTTAAGTTTACAACATCTATTTGCCATGTTTGGTGCAACCGTTTTGGTTCCCATTTTGTTTAAAGTTAATCCCGCGACGATTTTGTTGTTCAACGGCATTGGAACATTGCTGTATTTGGTGATTTGTAAAGGAAAGATCCCGGCTTACTTAGGTTCCAGTTTTGCTTTTATCTCGCCTGTATTGTTGTTGCTGCCTTTGGGATATGAGTTGGCATTGGGTGGATTTATTATCTGTGGTTTGTTGTTTTGTCTGGTTGCCCTGATTGTAAAAGTTGCGGGAAGGGGATGGATCAATGCGATGTTTCCGCCTGCCGCGATGGGAGCTATTGTTGCAGTGATTGGGCTGGAGCTGGCAGGGGTTGCTGCTGATATGGCGGGTTTGCGTCCAGTGGCAGGCACTGAGGTCAATACGACCAACCTGACCATATCTATGGTAACGCTGGGCGTAACGATCTTTGGTTCAGTCATGTTCCGTGGTTTTATGGCGATTATCCCGATTCTGATTGGTGTTTTGGCGGGTTATGCGTTGTCATTCTTCATGGGAGTTGTAGATTTAACTCCAGTACGTGAAGCCCCGTGGTTTGCACTGCCGACATTCTATACTCCACGTTTTGAATGGTTTGCTATCATGACAATTTTACCTGCGGCGCTGGTGGTCATTGCGGAGCATGTTGGCCACTTGGTAGTGACGGCAAATATTGTGCAGAAAGATTTATTGAAAAATCCGGGCCTGCATCGCTCAATGTTTGCGAATGGTTTTTCAACGATGATTTCGGGTTTCTTTGGTTCAACACCCAACACGACTTATGGTGAGAATATTGGTGTTATGGCGCTTACCCGTGTGTATAGCACGTGGGTGATTGGCGGTGCTGCGGTGATTGCAATATTGCTTTCCTGTGTCGGTAAATTGGCCGCGGCAATTCAAATGATCCCTGTTCCTGTTATGGGAGGCGTTTCCCTGCTGCTATATGGCGTGATTGGTGCATCAGGTATCCGAGTTTTGATTGATTCGAAAGTTGATTACAGCAAGGCGCAGAATTTGATTCTGACTTCTGTTATTTTGATTATTGGTGTCAGTGGAGCGAAAATTCAGATTGGTGCAGCAGAATTGAAGGGTATGGCACTTGCCACGGTTGTAGGCATTGGCCTGAGTCTGCTTTTCAAATTGATCAGTATTATTCGTCCAGAAGAGCAATATATTAACTCGTCTCTGGAATCGATTGAAGATAACAAAAAGCGTGAAGCAATAGAATAAATTACGTTAGTCAAATTGATAAGAAAGGGCTTTAAAATAATGCCCTTTCTATTTTAAAATTAATCAGATAGTTTAACATCTTTTTTTAAGGCTATCTTAGTTAATCCACTATATATACGTGCTTTTTCTCTTAGTTTATCGGCTGTGATATCAGATAAGTTATTGCAGTAAGGAAGATTTAAAGAACTATTTCTATTTAAATTGCGCAACCTTTGTGGTTTGATAACTGGGCTATTGATTTCGCTAATGTTATAAGGGACTATTTTATCATCTCTTGTCAATATAGTAATATTTCCATCTTGATCAAAAAAAGCCAATTCTACTACACGAAATTTTGAATTTTGGTTAATTGCATTGTATGTTACTGGTTTTAAAGGGGAAAATAAATTATTATATCTTCCTGTGTCAGCTATTTTTTCTCTAATGCTTTTATTTGTTACAAAGCAGTTGCTATTATACCACTCGAGCATTTTACTTTGCCATTTAAAGTGATAAGTTTTTCCTTTACAAATAATATCTGCCCAAGGATCACATATCCATGATTCTGATTGAATAGATGATAGTGCTTCTTTCATCTGTTCTGAACTAATTTTATCTTCCATATGATATATATTTATAAAAATGTGATCGTGAGGTTCCTGAGCCTCATACATAGTTATGTATATTATTTTTTTCGGATCGGGATCTAAATTTTTATAATAATTAAAAATTTCGAGAGAATAATTCTTGATCAAGTAATGAAAAGCATAAGTAGAAAGTTCATCACAATTTCCAACGAGATTGGTTTTGAATTTATTCTCAGTAAAATATTTATAGCATTGAGGAATGCTTTCTGAGCCATTTTGACTATAAATCTGCTTTTCTTTTATACGTAAATTACTAATTTTCTCTTCTTTTTGTTCAATGGTATTTATTAGTTTATGTACGATAGGAGATTCATTCTCACCAACTTTATCAATTTTTTTGGTTTCAAAATAAAACCTGTTGGATGAGCCACCTATAAAAACACTTTGAGTTTTTTTTATCACATTGCGTAATATTGTTTCCATTAACATGTTAACCTCCAATGAAAATAATTTAAGATTGATAAGTTAAAATCTTTAGTCATGTAGCGTATTTTTACTATTGGTAATATTGACTATTGGTAGTGTAGGGTTATCAGATATAAGAACTTTTTTCTCTGGAGTGGACTATACCTAGCTTGCGGAGATAATGGGCTTTGTTTTGTTACAGCGGTATAGTTATGGAAAGCATGTTTTGATACTAACCTGAATGTTCATTATAATACCAGTCAAAAAAGTAAATTTTTACTATCCGATTGGTTGTGAATTACCCCCCATTTTATGGGGTGATGTGCCTCAATAATAACCTCCTGCTTTAAACAAAGCATTCGTTTCATTTATAGAGACCTTTTGTGGTAGACTTAGCGCTGTTCGTTATCCATTCTGTTTGAGGTGCTTCTGAATACACCGTCGCAGCTTTCATTGCCATTATATTTGCCCGATGATGAAACCTTTGCCAGTTTCTTTGCAGGTGAGAATACTTCCTTATTAGCTGCAATAAAATTGGCCATTAGCCATTCACACGGCAGTTATATCTATTTTTGGTCCCGCGATGGCGGGGGCAAGAGCCATTTGCTTCACGCAGCTTGTACCGAATTGTCCCAGCAGGAAGAAGCTGTAGGGTATGTACCACTGGATAAACGTGCCTATTTTGTTCCCGAAGTCCTTGATGGCATGGAACATTTATCATTAGTGTGCATCGACAATATTGAGTGTATTGCCGGTGATCAGGCATGGGAGATGGCTATTTTTAATCTTTACAACCGAATTGTAGAAATTGGCCGGACTTGCCTTTTGATCACAGGTGATCGTCCCCCGCGGCAAATTAACCTGACATTACCGGATCTAGCCTCCCGTTTGGATTGGGGGCAAATTTACAAATTACAGCCTTTGTCTGATGATGAGAAAATTCAGGCATTGCAACTACGGGCAAAATTACGGGGTTTTGAATTACCAGAAGATGTCGGGCGCTTTGTGTTGAAACGGCTCGATAGGGAAATGCAGACGTTGTTTAAAACTTTGGATGAACTTGATCGTGCTTCTATTGTGGCACAACGCAAACTGACTATTCCGTTTGTGAAAGATATCCTTGAGCTTTGAATGAAGAAAGCAGAAAGGAAATGAGATCAGGATAAAAAAGTGATAGAGAATATATTCCTATCACTTTTTTATTTATTTTCTCTGAAAAATATTTAGAACAGAATTTCTTTAACCTGCTCAGGGGGACGCCCCAAACGCGCCTTATCACCAACAACAACAATCGGGCGCTCTATTAATTTGGGGTTTTCCGTCATCACCTGAAGCAATGCTTCTTGAGATAATGTGGCATCACCAAGATTTAACTCTTTATATAGCTCTTCTTTGGTACGCATCAATTGACGGGCATCGCTGAAACCGAGTTGTTTCAATAACACGGCAAGTTGTTCTACTGTAGGTGGCGTATCGAGATAGTGAATGATTTCTGGCGCGATGCCGAGTTCTTCAACCAATTTAAGTGTTTCACGGCTCTTTGAGCAGCGGGGATTATGGTAGAAAGTAACTTGTTGCATGTAAAAATCCTTCATTTTTTATATTGGTTATAACTTTGTTGCAGTTGGCGCAATTGATCAATGCGGGCATCATACCGCTTTTGGGCATAACTACCCAATTTTGCCAATGCACTGGCCTCGCTAAGTTGCGTTATAGCTAAGTCAAATTGACCTTTTAATGCCATGATTTCTGCTTGGGCGGCGAGTGCCTCATCGCGTTTTCCTTGTTTTCCGGCCGTGTTTCTTAACAGTTCCCATCCATTGAGATCGTCTGGATGATTGAAGGTATAACGAAACAGAAGTTGTGATGCCTGAGAATATTTTTTGTCCATAAAATAGGCATTGGCGAGGTTAATTTGCAATATTGGATTATTTTTCTGCTTTTTGAGGGTGTCCTGCAATCGATTGATGGCACTGGTATACTGTTTTTGCTCGATATCAATATCAGTCATTGCATCAATAAACCAAATGTTATCCGGTTGTTTATCCAGCAATGGAGAAAGTATTGTTCTGGCCTCAGTATACTTTTCATCCTTAGAAAGCAAAATAGCCTGTCCATAGGCAGCAGCAAGCTGTTCTTTGGCGGTTCCTTGGCTATATTTTTTTAATAACTCGTCAATATAAGGACGTTGATCGGTCGAATACATTGTTAAAATACGGACACGGGCGAACAGAAAATCTTGCGACTCAGGAACGACTTTAGCTGAATATTGATTTGCCCTATTGCGAGCATCAGCCAAACGGCTGTCAGGTAATGGATGGGTGTATAGCATTTCCGGTAGCGTGGAGTTATAGCGGGATTGATCTGCCAGTATCTGCATAAAGTTAGGCATACCGCGCGGGTCAAATCCTGCTCGACTGAGCGTTCGCATTCCAATACGATCAGCTTCTTGCTCATTCGATTGAGTAAAACTGATCATGCCCTGTTGGAAACCGGCGAGTGTACCACTGAGTGCGGCCATGCCTGCCTGTGGATTGGCCATTATAAGCAAGATAGAACCCAGCGTGCCAGCCCATGCCAGAGGGCTGGTACGTTTTTGTTCTTCTATCAATCGTGCTAAATGCCGTTGTGTAACATGGGAAATTTCATGAGCCATGACAGATGCCAGCTCGCTTTCATTGCGACTATAGCGCAATAGAGCCGAGTGCAGAACAACGTTACCGCCGAAAAACGCATAGGCATTAATGTTAGGATTATTGATTAGATAGAAATGGAAGGGAGTTTTTACTGAATCGGCATGGCTGACTAATTTCTGACCTAGGTTATCAATGTACTGAGTCAGTAGTGGGTCATAAATCAAAGGTGCCTGAGCCCGTATTAAGCGTATATAAAAATCACCCATGGCCATTTCCTGATTGATGCTGAGGGTTGCCCCCGCTGTAGTGCCAATATCAGGTAATGAATCTTCAGCCGGGGCAGATAATACAGGTGTATGACCCAATAACAACAGGCTGATAAAGAGGGTTATCAGGGATTTTTTCGACGTTTTTTTCATAAAGCGATTCTCATAAAACAGTGTGCTCCGTTTTGGCTATCAATTTCATGAATACGTTGATGGTAAAAGGGTACCTTAAAATCGTTAATGATAATAAATTTTAGTGAAAAATAATCATTAGGAGTTATCTCTAAGGAGTTTTATTTATGTTGGATATGATCATGCAATGGTATCGTCGCCGTTTCACTGATCCACAAGTTGTTGCATTATCAGTTATTTTATTGGCTGGTTTTGGGATCATCTACTTTTTCAATGGGATTTTGGCACCTGTTCTTGCAGCTATTGTACTGGCTTATTTGTTGGAATGGCCCACGGTACAATTAGGAAGGTTGGGCTGTAGTCGTACACTCTCTGTTTCTATTGTATTAACAATTTTTATGGGAATCAGCGCGTTAATTATCTTGATTGTTGCCCCGACTGTCTGGCAGCAAGGTTTAAATTTAATTTCTGATCTCCCCAATATGATTAATCGGTTTAATGAGTATGCGCATACTTTACCTTCTCGTTATCCTGCGCTGGTTGATGCCGGTATTATTGATATGGTTGCTGATAATCTGCGTAGCAAACTCTCTTTAGCGGGTGAATCCGTTTTTAAGTTTTCGGTTGCTTCTTTGATTGGATTATTGACGCTGGCGATTTATCTGATCCTTGTTCCCTTGATGGTGTTCTTTCTATTAAAAGACAAAAAACAAATGGTGGTGGCATTACAGCGTATATTGCCACGTAACCGCAGTTTGGCAGGGAAAGTATGGCGCGAAATGAACCAGCAGATCACCAATTATATCCGCGGCAAAGTAACAGAAATGGTTATCTTGACTATCTGTACGTATGCTGTATTTGCTTTTTTTGGCTTGCATTATTCTTTGTTGCTTGCGGTTTTGGTCGGTTTATCTGTGCTCGTTCCTTATATCGGTACAGTACTTGTCACTATTCCAGTTATTGTTGTGGCTTTGTTTCAATGGGGGATTGGGGCTGATTTCTGGACTTTGTTTATCGCATATTTGGTAGTGCAGGGGTTAGATGGAAACCTTCTTGTGCCAATTTTGTTTTCGGAAGCCGTCAATCTTCATCCTCTTGTCATCATCCTTTCTGTGATTGTTTTTGGCGGGTTATGGGGATTCTGGGGCGTTTTCTTTGCTATTCCACTGGCTACTTTAATCAAAGCCGTCATCCACGTTTTGCCGGAAGAAAAATTTGAAGAAAAAGTATGATAAAAGTAACTGCTAATATTACAGAATCACAGATGATTATAGCCTTATCTTTTCAGCAACATCGCAAGCAGGGTTAATTGATATTCGCTTTCTGGTCGAATTGGGTTTCGTTGCGGAATTAAGTCGTGAGAATTAATCGTGAAAAGTAGCGAGTGAAAAAGTAAATAAGTTGCCGCCTGATGGTTGGAGCGGCAACTTGAAAGGCGAAGGATATATGGTGATAGACACAAGATTAATGTTCTTTCACATAATCCAGTACAATTTGATGATGATTGCTCGTTTTAAATTTATCAAAAACGTGTTCAACATCACCTTGCGGGTTAATCAAGAAACTGATGCGGTGAATGCCGTCATAGGTTTTTCCCATGAACTGCTTTTCTCCCCAAACACCAAATTGCTCGGCAACTTGATGGTTAACATCAGAAAGCAATGTGAAATTCAGCATCTCTTTTTCTACAAAGCGGGATAACTTTTCAGGTGCATCTGTGCTGATACCCAGCACTTCAACATTAACTCTTTTCAGTTCTTCCATCGTATCACGTAAGTTACATGCTTGAACTGTGCATCCTGGAGTCATTGCTTTGGGATAAAAATAAACTAAAACACGCTGCCCCTTGAAATCAGACAAATTGATGGTTTCGCCATCTTGGTCAGGAAGGCTGAATTGAGGTGCCTTATCACCGGCTTTCAATGGAGTCATCATTCATTCTCCGTTTAGTCGTTTTGATTTAAATGATTTATCGTTAATGCTGCTATATTCTTACATTAACATGGGTATGCATCACATGTTATACATGCATATGAAATTAAAGTTAAATTTTTTCTTCTTGCCTCATTGTATTCAATATTATTCATATGTATTTATCTTGTTTCACAATAAATATGTACATAGCAGTAAAATGTACATAGTAGCAAACTTTGAGCTTACCATTCAGGGAATCACTCATCATATATCAAATTATATGTCTTGCTACACGAGGGTATTTGATTGAAGCAATAATCTTACTTAAGTAAAATTTTTTGGTGGTTTAGCCGTAGGATGAAATTGCCTTGAACTTTAACAAATAATAAGTGAGGGATTTATGTCTGAAGTTAATAAGCCAGAAAATCAACAACCTGATCTCAAGTGCCCATTTGATCCAGACCAATTCAAAATTAAGATTGATGCTGTAGTGGCACCAATTGGCTCTTTTCCTTGGGCAATCATTCAAGTGTATTTAGGTAATCAGTTGTATCGTAGTGATTGGGAGGATTCTAACGAGTATATTCGCCTTGCCCCCAAGTCGGCGAATTTTTCGCCCCAAATTGAAAAGATCAATGAAAGTGGTGAATTTTCAATTTGGCAGCCAACTCAAGAAGATATGATGGCTTGTGATTGGAAATTTAACTGTATGCTGTCCTTTGATCTTACATCAGGAACCAGCAAGTTTAATCACGGTCAGGATTGGGGATATATAAGCGACGAGGGAGGATGGGTCAGTGGAAGTGAATCTCCTTTTGGAACTCTAAATATAATCTCAAATAAGACAGAAATTACAGATATTCTGGCATTCTATTGGAGTACGTATGATTGGTTGCATTTGATCGTATCTTCGAAAGAGAGCCATGAGAAGGTGGCAGGACTACTTACGAAAAGTATTCATGTGACCGTTGATAACACAATCTATCATCTTGGCGCTTCCTCACTTTTAAGTGGAGACAGCACCAACGATATATACACCGTTGCATATAGCAATAATGACTCACGAAAACTAGGTGAGATACTGAAACAAACAAATAAAACCAAGGCGTTTTGTATCAATTGGCGTTAATTCTGCTTACATCTTGAATGCAAAGCTGCGCTCCGGCGTGGCTTTTTCTTAAGAATCAGCCTCCAAATTGAAGGCTGAGTATCTTTCTTCTCTGTACATACCCATATGCATTCTTTGTTTTTATTTTTTATTTCGTTTTTGTTGTAATATTTCAACTTTTGAATGTTTTTGTACGCTAATGCTGCCTTGTGCATTTAATTCTGTACATAGGTGATGAAAGGTTTCTTTAAATATCGTGCCATTATCATCAGATGGGTTGTGGCCTGTAATTTGAATCTGCAAGCGAGCAGGGTGATTCCCATCGGCTGGTTGAGTTTTTGATACCAGTTCAGCGATATTAAAATCCTGGGCCGTGAATAAACTGGTAAAACGTTCAACAATGCCTGGTGAATCATCTACATCTACTTTTACGGTGATGGTCGAAGGAAATCTTTTCTGAACACCGCATCGTGTGCGTTTCATTACTATGAGTAGTTCAAGCTCTGCGCCCTTCTGTGGCAGGGTGGATTCGATCAAAGTAATGGCGTTCCAGCTACCAGATAGTAACATGATAAAAGTAAATTCTTCGCCAAACATTGCCAGACGGCTATCTTCAATATTACAACCGCATGTACTAACGAGGCGGGTGATGGTATTAACGATGCCGGGACGATCGGTACCCAGGGCTGTGATCACTAAAAAATGCTGTTCTGATGTTGGCAAAGCGATTTTCCTTTAATTTTAATAGATGTCTGCTGTGTATATTGTGTTTAAACATAAAAAATGATCAGGAGAAGGTCAATCGCATTTATTAAGGGAGTTTAGAGTATGATTATAATTTCTGTTTAATTGGCTACACTTGATATTAACAAAATTCATTGAAATCGCGTGCTTAAAGAGTTTTCTTCTGTATAACAAGAAAGTACCATGAACTTCTCATTTGCAGTTTAAGGTTTAACTAAGGGGAAATGGCAATGGTAAGCGAGCATTCTGGTTTTACAGGCAGTATAGTTGCATTGATAACTCCGATGGACTCAGCTGGTCAGATTGATAAGACTGGTTTGAAAAAATTAGTTGATTATCATATCGCCAGTGGTACATCTGCGATTGTGTCTGTTGGAACAACTGGCGAGTGCGCAACACTTAACCATGACGAACACGTTGATGTTGTACTGACAACATTGGAAATGGCTGATGGGCGCATTCCTGTGATTGCAGGAACAGGGGCGAATGCTACGGCGGAAGCTATTTCTCTGACCAACTGTTTTGAAAACACGGGTGTTGTGGGTTGCCTGTCAGTGACACCTTATTATAATAGACCATCGCAGGAAGGTTTATATTTGCACTATAAGGCAGTAGCTGAGAATACTGACTTACCACAAATTCTGTATAATGTGCCATCTCGTACCGGATGTGATTTATTGCCTCCGACTGTCGCACGTTTGGCGAAACTGAAAAATATTGTTGCGCTTAAGGAAGCGACAGGGAACTTAAGTCGTGTTAGTCAGATCCAAGAATTGGTTAATGATGAAAATTTCATTCTGCTGAGTGGTGATGATGCAAGTTTTGTCGATTTCATGCAGCTGGGTGGTAAAGGTGTTATTTCTGTAACCGCAAACGCTGCGGCGGCGGAAATGGCACAGGTGTGTGAATTGGCTAAGCAAGGTGAATTTTTGAAGGCTCGTGGCCTGAACAGCCGACTGATGGGATTGCATCATCAATTATTTGTTGAACCTAGCCCGACGCCAGTTAAATGGGCTTGCCGTCAATTGGGATTGATTGCCGATGATTCATTGCGTTTGCCAATGATTCCGCTAACGCAGGAAGGGCAAATTCCAGTTGGTAAGGCCTTGAAAATAGCTGGATTACTGTAAAATTTTAGGGAATTTTAATGGCAACATTATTGCAAAAATCGAAGGTCATGAAGATTGCTGGTCTATCATTGGTAGTTTTTTTGGCTGCCTGCTCCAGCGATCAGCGCTATAAACGTCAAGTCAGCGGGGATCAATCCTATCTTGACATGCCTCCACTGAAAACATTGAACATCCCTGCGGGAATGATATTACCACTGCAAAATGGCGAGTATAATATTCCGGCAACGGATTCAACAGGGGCAGTGGGAAAAGATTTGGATATACGTCCTCCATTGCAGGTTCTGCCGTTACTGACGGGTTCCCGCGTTGAAAATAGTGCTAACAGCAGTAAGTTGTTGCTTGAGAATACCCCGGAATACAGCAAATTATGGTCACAGATAAACAATCTGCTGGCAGAAAATGGGTATAAAATCAGCCATAAAGATGATTCTGCACAAACCGTGACGACTGATTGGATCACATGGCAACGGGCAGATGAAAATGTTCCTTATCAGGGACGTTACCGTATTTCGGTTACCCAACAAAGTTATCAAACAGTTCTGTCTGTTTCGAATGAAGGTTTGAAACATGGAGAAAAGGAAATTACCGCTCCAGCCGAAATCCAGCGTTACAATGTAATAATGCTTAATAAATTGGTCAGTGGCTTAAGCCTGCAACAGGAGGCTACGAGCCTGAGCAGCGCTAAAAGCTCAGGTGCATTGTCTTTACAAAGTGGCAGTGATAATACCGGGTTACCACAAATCATTGTGCGTGCGCCATACAACGTAGTTTGGAACAGATTGCCATACGTGTTGGAAAGCATTGGTATGCAAATCACGGATCGTACACGCTCCAAGGGAGCGATAGAAGTGACTTATAAAGGACGCAGTTCTTCTGATTGGAAAGCGTTGGGAGTAGAAGCGCCTTCTATCAGCGAAGGAAGCTATAAGTTGCAGGTGGGTGATTTGGATAACCGAAGCAGCCTACAGTTTATCAGTGAGAAAGGTAAGCCGCTGACTCAATCTGAAAATGATCAAATGCTGGCTGTGCTGGAAGCCGCATTTAGCCAATCCAAAGATAAGTAATATAGTAAAGGGGCCAAGGCCCCTTTATATTTTGGAAGCGTTTTTTGTTTAATTATTTACGTTTAAAGATGTCATATTTCTGGAGTATAAAATGCAGAAAAAAGCTGAGTTGTATCGTGGAAAGGCAAAAACAGTGTATGCTACTGACAATCCTGACTTGCTTGTACTGGAATTCCGTAATGATACATCAGCATTGGATGGTGAACGCATTGAACAGTTCGATCGCAAGGGAATGGTGAATAATAAATTCAATCATTTCATTATGAGCAAACTGGAAGAAGCGGGTATTCCGACGCAAATGGAACAACTGCTGTCAGATAATGAGTCCTTGGTGAAAAAACTTGATATGGTTCCTGTTGAGTGTGTTATTCGTAACCGTGCCGCAGGTTCTCTTGTCAAGCGTCTGGGAGTGGAAGAAGGGATGGTGCTTAATCCGCCGCTGTTTGATCTGTTTCTGAAAGACGATGCCAAACACGATCCTATGGTCAATGAATCCTACTGTGAGACATTTGGTTGGGTGAGCAAAGAGCATTTATCTGAAATGAAACGCCTGAGTTACAAAGCCAATGAAGTATTGAGCAAATTGTTTGATGATGCGGGTTTGATTCTGGTGGATTTTAAGTTGGAATTTGGCTTGTTCGAGGGCAAAGTCATATTGGGAGATGAATTTTCACCGGATGGTAGCCGCTTATGGGATAAACAGACGATGGATAAAATGGATAAAGATCGTTTTCGCCAAAGTCTCGGTGGTTTAATTGAAGCGTATGAGGAAGTTGCACGCCGTATTGGCGTTATTTTGGACTAATGACGCAAACGATTACTTAAAAAATATTGTTTAAAAAGTATTGTTTAAAAAGTATTGATTAAAATAAAAGGATGCCCGGCAATAAAAAGGGCATCCTATTTTCTTATTTTACGCGCTTAATCAACGTTAGAGCAGGGATTTGGTTATCTGTTTCCAGCCTTTCTGTTGCATACAGCCATGATAAGATTCTCTTCTGGAACCCTCATTAACATCCATCACATAGCTTTCGGTTACGGGAACATTCTGGCTGTAGTAACCATTTTTTCCGCATTGATCTTTATTTATACAAGGCTGTTGTACCATTTTCATTGTTGATCTCTGGGCTACTTCATTTTTTACAGGAAATTGTTGTAATGCTGACAGCTTGCACTCAACTTTTGCTTCACTGAAAGGGACAGGATTACTTGTTGCAGGTACCCATTGCGTGGTGCAACCTGCCAAGGAGAGGCAGATTATGATGGAGGACGTTAATTTTTTCATATTGCTTATACGAATGCATCTTGATTGCAAACTACTTCTGACAATCTTTCCGCAATTCACCCTGGTAAAAGTGTTGGTATTTATCAGCAAAGCGCAATAAGACTGGCTTGTTACTGACGCTATGGCTAAATTGCCATGTTGTGATGCTTTTTCTTATCAAGAAACAAGGTGCATCTTGATTTGTATGAATAATTATTTATCAATGTTATTACTTAAAGCAAGAGAGTTAACAAACTGCAAGCGGTCACACTGTTCACCCAATTTAGGTATGGTGATTGAAGTATAAGGAAGATCTATTCCATACCACTTTCATTACTGTTTGTTTTATATGTAGATATAATCATTCACCCACTGAATAAAATATTTTTCATTAAATACAAAAATTTTAAGTTATTATCCAGTCCGTGTCATAATTTATGTTGTCTGATTCAAAAATAATCAAACATTGTTTTTATAGTGTCTTATAGGAAATAAAAACTAATGAGTCATATTGATCCTACTTTACTTATTTTGCTTGTACTTGCAGGGCTTGGCATCATCAGCCATAACATGACAGTGACACTTGCCATGCTATTTCTGTTGGTTGTCCGTATCACGCCATTGAATCAGTTTTTCCCTTGGGTGGAAAAGTATGGCTTGACGATAGGTATCCTGATCCTGACTATCGGAGTTATGGCACCTATCGCCAGTGGGAAAATTTCCGCGCAGGAAATTTTTAGCTCTTTCTTAAACTGGAAATCCCTGTTGGCTATTGCTGTGGGTGTTCTTGTGTCATGGTTGGGCAGCCGTGGTGTTGCTTTAATGTCTAGTCAGCCTTCTACGGTTGCGGGGTTATTGGTTGGCACGGTGTTGGGTGTGGCGCTATTCAGGGGCGTACCCGTAGGCCCGCTGATTGCCGCTGGTCTTTTATCGATCATGATTGGTAAGTCGTGACTGTGCATAGCTCATGGATAGCATTGCAGGCACAGATGCAACAACAGGGACAGCGCCGTTTGGTTGTTTTAAGTGGTGATCCTCAATGGAGTGCATTGATCGTCAATCAGCTCACAAAACAGTTTCAAGGGGATTGGCTGACAGTTTCTGCTCATACATCGGGTGTTATAGATCCAACAAAAGCGATTGACCCAACCAAAGCGGTTAGTTTGCTTGGACGTGAATTTCTGCACGGTATCTTTGATGCAACCCTGGGGTTTAATGCTGAAGCACTGGCGATACTGGCTGGCACACTAAAAGCGGGAAGCTGGTTGGTGATGTGTGTACCCGCTTGGTCACAATGGGCAAAACAGCCTGATGAAGATAGTTTGCGCTGGAATGAATCAGTAGGTGACATTCCAACGCCTCATTTTATTTGGCATATTCAGCAGCAAATTCTCGCGTTTCCTGAAGTATTACTATGGCGTCAAGAAATACCTTTTCAGATGTCAGCGTTGCCTCAAACTGAAATGTGGCAGATGCCTGATGGGAACCCAACAGTCAGCCAACAATCTCTTCTTGAAGAATTGTTACAGGTTACACGAGGCGTTTGGGTGATTACTGCACCACGCGGGCGGGGTAAATCAGCTTTGGCAGGTATGTTGGTGCGACATTGGCAAGGTAAATGCTGGTTATGTGCCCCCGCAAAAATAACGACGGAAGTTATTCGACGCTATTCCGGTATCTTAGGGGATGCTGAGCAGAAATCTTTGGAACAAGAAACGCCTTTTTGGGCAGTAGACAATTTATTGAAATATTGCCGAGCGAAAAATGGTGGGCAAGAAAATCAAAGTGATGCTGATTGGTTATTGATTGACGAAGCCGCGGCGATCCCAACACCACAATTGGCAGAATTGATCCGCTATTTTCCACGAGTATTATTGACTTCGACGGTTCAAGGTTATGAAGGAACAGGGCGTGGTTTTTTGTTGAAACTTTGTGCCGCATTACCTGATTGTCATATTCGTGAATTGAAAACGCCCATGCGTTGGGCTGAAAATGATCCATTGGAAGCGTGGCTGGATAGTGCTTTGTTATTCAATGATAAACAGTTATTCAATGATGGGCAGTTATTTAATAATAAGCAGCGGGTTTATGACACACGGTTAAGTGAAGGGCGATCAAGTCAAGAACTTTTGAGTGAAAAATATCTGAGCGAAGAAAAGTTATCTTTTCATCCGATTCATCAGTCCGAATGGTTACAACATTCCACATTATTGCGTCAATTTTATGGATTATTAACCAGTGCGCATTATCGTACATCTCCTCTTGATTTGCGTCGATTAATGGATGGTAACGGGATGACATTCCAGGCTGCCATTACCCATTCTTCAGAGCATAAGCAACAATTGATAGGCGCTTTGTGGATGGTGGACGAAGGTGGTTTGTCACAGGCATTGGCACATGAGATATGGGCAGGGCGTCGGCGGCCAAGAGGAAATTTGGTGGCTCAATCCTTGGCAGCACATAGCGGTTTTCCGCAGGCTGCAATCTTGCGATCACAGCGAGTCAGTCGTATTGCTGTACAAGCCCAATATCGCCGCCGTGGTATCGCGCAACATTTGATAATCCAGCAATGCCGGAAAGCCAGTAAACAAAAGCTGGATTTTATTTCTGTCAGTTTTGGTTATACCGTTGATCTTTGGGCACTGTGGCAAAAATGTGGTTTTCGATTGGTCAGAATGGGAACCCATCGGGAAGCGAGCAGTGGTTGTTATACCGCGATGGCTGTCTTGCCGTTGAGTGAACAGGGGGAACGATTTGCCCAATCCGCACAACAGCGATTATCCAGAGATGCCAGCGGACTGGAATCGTTACTGGGTTTTGCCTTGCCAGTTGAGCATGGCAGTGACGAGAATCTTAATGCCAGTGATTGGCAGGAATTGGCTGGATTTGCATTTGCTCATCGCCCTTTGTCAGCGTCTTATTTTGCATTACAGAGATTACTGTTGATGAGTAATTTGGCTCTGCCTGCGTTGAGAAAACATCTTCAACAGCAACTAAGTATCGAACAATGTGTTAGTGATTTATCTTTGAGTGGCCGTAAGGCATTGCTGACACACTGGCGGGAAGAGGCAGCTGATGCATTGGCAAACATAGATAAAATGCTTGCCAATCACTGGAGAAACTGGGTTATTTCTTGCGATTCTTCTGCGACCAATCATCCTCATCATCATCCCATTGGTCGTTAAGATCTCGATGCGGGGGCAATTCACGTTTGTTATCCAAGAAAGATTTTGGATCGACGCGATTTAGCGCTTTTACCGCATTAATGATAATGCCGATGAGCACTAACAGAACAATCCACCAATAATCTATTAACCAATGCATGGTATTTTCCTCGACATAATATTTTCCTTGGAATGTTAAGAGCCTCTTTCATGAAGCCCAAGAGCCTAATGTGTCATTTCTGATAATTAGCTATTTTTAAGTTAACTGTTTTGGATTTTACTTTTTTAAAGCTGACCATTTTTATGGTCAGCTATTTTGCTAATCTGCCATTTTTCTGATTCACGGTTTTTTAGTCTACTATCCTGATGTACTTTTTAAATATATAGGATAGATTGGATTTCAACCAATCTATCCCGGCAATATCGCGATTCTCCCAAGCACTCAACAGGGTTTGTTCATCGAATAAATTTTCGGCTTCATGAGATAATGGCCAATAACTGATATGCCATGGCTCATAAGCTACGCCTGCGTCATGGCGAGTAAAGGGACGGTAGAAATCATAGCGAGACATATTTTCTGTCAGCCAATGGGTTAATGGCTCAAAGTACCCCCCATTTTCATATTCCCACGGCTCTAGCTGTAATTTTTTACCTTCTGGCAGCAGAAAGGGGTCATAAATATCCAGCTCAGTACCCCAATGATGGCGGCTCGCTCCTGGCAATGCTGACCAACGAAGAATAGCTTCACAAAGTTCACCTTCACTCATTTTCGAGATATCAAGAGGTTGGCTATTGTCATCTAATACTGGACGCTGACCACGGAATTTTTCATTCCAGATAGTTTGCTGGCGCGTGAAATCACGGAACGAACTGGCTGGTTGTGGTTTAAAACCTGCTTTAGTTGCTTCTTTCTGCATGGCAAGAAACGCTTTAGTAGCATTAAACTGCAAGCGGTGATTGCCAGTAAGCGTGATTAAATGATCCGTGGACAGACCGGTTAAGATTTCAGGTGTCATCATTTGATTAATTGCTCCATGATACGTTGATAAATCAGGCTCAATTCTTGTAAATCAGACACTTTGACACATTCATTTGTTTTATGGATTGTTGCATTGATTGGCCCTAACTCCACAACTTGTGCTCCCATCTTGGCAATAAAGCGTCCATCTGATGTACCGCCATTAGTTGATAGCTCTGGCTTATATCCACAATAGTGCTCAATGGATTCAACCACGGCATCAACAAGAGCACCTTTGCAAGTCAGGAAAGGCTGACCTGATAGCCACCAATCAAGCTCGTATTTGAGGTGGTGCTTTTTCAGCATATCTTCAACCTGCTGGCGGATCTCGGCATCTGTCAGTTCGGTGCTGAAACGGAAATTAAATTGAACCCACAATTTACCCGGGATAATGTTATTACTGCCGGTTCCCGCCTGAACATTGGCGATTTGCATGCTGGTGGCAGGGAAAAATTCGTTGCCATTATCCCATTGAGTATTGACGAGTTCTTGCAGAAAAGGCACCGCACGATGAATAGGGTTATCAGCCAACTGTGGATAGGCGACATGTCCTTGGATGCCAAAAATAGTCAGATTGGCAGTCAGAGAACCCCGCCGACCATTTTTTATCATATCCCCAAGGCATTGCTGGCTGGATGGCTCTCCCACCAGACAATAATCCAAACGTTCATGGCGAGACATTAACTCTTCAACCACCTTAACTGTACCATTGTCTGCTTTGGCTTCTTCATCGGAGGTGATCAGAAAAGCCAGACGGCCTTTATGCTCAGGATTCTCTGCAACAAAACGTTCGGCAGCAACAACCATTGCAGCCAGAGAGCTTTTCATATCTGCAGCGCCACGGCCATACAACATGCCATCACGAATAGATGCCTCAAAAGGGGGAGTTTGCCATTGTGAGATATCTCCGGCAGGAACGACATCTGTATGTCCAGCAAGAGCAAAAGTGACTCCGGTTCCACGATAAGCCCAGAAATTCAAGGTATCGCCGAAAGGCATTCGTTCTATCGTGAAGCCAATATCTTGCAGGCGCTGGATAAGAAGTTCCTGACAGCCTTGATCATCTGGGCTGACAGAAGGACGATTGATTAACTGTTGAGCAAGGTCGATTACTGGACAAGTCATGATAGTATCCTTATCTAGCCATGGGAGAAAAATTGTTCATATTGTTCTGCCTTGAAGCCTAGCAAATACTTCTCTGCTTCTGTCCCCTTGTTTTTTGAATCTTCTGTACTCAAGATCAACAGAGGGCGTTTTATGATTGAGGGTTGCTCCAGCATTAGCGCCTTGGCAGCCTCTGCATTGTTAATGGCTGCTTTTTGTTCGTCAGATAATTTGCGCCACGTTGTACCACGAGTATTCAAGAGAGATTCCCAGCCAACTTGGTCAATGAATGATTGAAGCAGCTCAGGGGATAGACCATCAATCCGATAATCATGAAATTGATAAGAGATTTTTTGATCTTCTAACCAACGACGCGCTTTTTTTATGGTATCGCAGTTTTTGATACCGTAGAGAATGGATACTTTGTGAGAAGTGGCATCTGACATGATGAAAGCCTTGGTTTTGTCTTGTTTAACATATCCGATATAATGCGGGAAATTTAGTATTTTATCCAGACAACGCATTCTTGCGCATACTTTTTATCCACCTCTCTATCAACTTCTCTATCCACTTTTTCCTATCATTTATGTTGTGGATGCTTAAACCATCAGTAAAGGCAAATTAACTTCCAATAAAGTAATAAATTATATATAATATCATCATGTATTATATTTTGGGTAAATTAAAAACAAATTAATTTATTATTCTTGATAACTCACAATTTCCCACCGATAAAGATTAGGGAAATTGTGTTTCATATTGGGGACGTTAAGAGAGAATCTAACGTTAAATGAAATCTGTTTTTCTATGTTTTAGAAAGATGATAGTGGCTTCGAGACGGGAGCGGGATTTAAGTTTTTTCAATAAGTTACGGGTATGAACTTTCACGGTTTCTTCTGAAATAAAAAGGAAATCAGCAATTTCTTTATTTGTCATTCCTTCTGCGATTTCTTTTAAGACGTCTAATTCACGTTTGGTTAATTTTGATAACGGATCAACATAGAGATGACGGGTAGATAAATATTGATGGACTTTTTCACTGAAAACTGCATGACCATCTATGGCTTTTTTTATGTTGTTCAATAGAGGAGTAAGCTCGATATCTTTTAATAAATAGCCATTTGCACCGGCATCAACCGCATCGTAAATATCACCTCTGTGATCTGAATCGGAGAGTACCAGAATATAGGAATCAAGCCCTTTTCGTCGGAGGGACTTAATCGTATCAACACCTGAAAGGCCATTAATTTTCAAATCCATCAAAATAATGTCAGGTTTTATTTGGCAAGCGATATTAATCGCATCTTCACCATTGCCGGTTTCAGCAGTCACAATGAGTTCTCGTTCTAGTTCAATCAACTCTTTTAAGCCGTGACGAATGATTGGATGATCATCGACTATCATGACTGAATGATTATGCATATTCTTTCTCCCATATAGAAATGCAGATTCTATGTTTGATAAAACATAAAAAATAGGATTCTGCTTTATGTTAAATTGCTGTGTGATTTTTATGGAGTATATTGAATCATCATTAATGAGATTCTGAAAATATATCCTGATATAAAAATAGAAATATCGCAAACAGGTTTAACCATTCGGATGAAATAAATTCATTTTCATAAGAAAATGCGTTTCCTTAATTGCTGATAATTTTCCAAATAAATTTGAGTGAATATTTTATAGATTAAGTTTTGTTTTTGTAAACTTATTTTAAATATTAATTCTTAAATACAAGTTTAATTAATTTATCAGGTTATTTATTGGTGATAAAATACCTCTCTATAGGTATCGTTAAGATAATATCTATATAATATTGATCAACATGACGTCATTCTTTGTTTGTTTTTTGTGCCTTGATTTTGCAGGTTATGAACAAAATGCTGTTGGCATCATGATTTAACCTTCCGTAACTATTATACTGAGCAAATCTTCACTAAGACATGATGCGTAAAGGATCCGATAATGGATGAAAAATTAAAACAAAGTGCTCTTGATTTTCATGAGTTTCCACAACCTGGAAAAATTACCGTTACACCAACCAAGCCACTGACAACGCAACGTGATTTGGCATTAGCGTACTCACCGGGTGTTGCTGCACCTTGTCTTGAAATAGCAAAAGATCCTTTGGCGGCCTATAAATATACTGCGCGTGGCAATCTTGTTGCGGTTATTTCCAACGGTAGTGCTGTTTTAGGGTTGGGAAATATTGGTGCATTAGCTGGTAAACCTGTTATGGAAGGTAAGGGGGTTTTGTTCAAAAAATTCTCTGGCATTGATGTTTTTGATATCGAAGTAGATGAATCCAATCCTGATAAATTGATTGATATCATCGCGGCCATGGAACCTACTTTCGGTGGTATCAACCTCGAAGATATCAAGGCACCAGAGTGTTTCTACATTGAGCAGAAACTTCGTGAGCGCATGAAAATTCCTGTATTCCACGATGACCAACATGGCACGGCAATTATCTGTACCGCCGCAGTATTGAATGGTTTGCGGGTTGTTGACAAAGATATTGGTAAAGTACGTATGGTTGTATCAGGGGCTGGGGCTGCCTCGATTGCCTGTATGAACTTACTGGTAGCACTGGGCCTAAAACGTGAAAATATTGTTGTCTGCGACTCAAAAGGGGTTATTTATCGTGGCCGCGAAGAGAACATGGAGAAAACCAAGGCGGATTATGCCATTGAGGATAATGGCAGCCGTACACTGGCAGATGTGATCCCTGATGCTGACATTTTCCTCGGCTGTTCTGGGCCGGGAGTACTGACACAAGATATGGTGAAAACCATGGCAAAAAGTCCTCTGATTATGGCATTGGCCAACCCAGAGCCGGAAATCTTGCCACCACTGGCAAAAGCAGTGCGCCCTGATGCAATTATTTGTACTGGCCGTTCTGATTTCCCTAATCAGGTGAATAATGTTCTCTGCTTCCCATTCATCTTCCGCGGTGCATTGGATGTCGGGGCAACAACCATCAATGAAGAAATGAAACTTGCCTGTGTGCGCGCCATTGCTGATCTTGCACTGGCCGAACAAAGTCAGGAAGTTGCTTCTGCCTATGGTGATCAAGACCTGTTTTTTGGCCCGGATTATATTATTCCGAAACCGTTTGATCCTCGCTTGATTGTAAAAATTGCACCGGCTGTAGCGAAAGCTGCAATGGAATCAGGTGTGGCAACCCGGCCTATTACCGATTTCGGGGCATATATTGAGAAACTCAGTGAGTTTGTCTATAAGACCAATCTATTTATGAAACCCATCTTCTCCCAAGCTAAAAAAGAGAAGAAACGTATTGTATTGGCCGAAGGGGAAGATATTCGTGTTCTGCATGCCACGCAAGAACTTGTCTCCTTGGGGCTGGCATTCCCTATCCTGATTGGTCGTCCTAGCGTTATTGAAATGCGGATTAAAAAGCAGGGTCTGCATATTGAAGCCGGTAAAGATTTCGAAGTCGTGAACAACGAGAATGACCCGCGTTTCAAAGAATATTGGCAAGAATATTATCAAATGATGAAGCGCCGTGGTGTTTCTCAGGAGCAGGCCCGTCGCGCATTGATTGGTAATCCTACGTTGATAGGTGCAATCATGGTACAGCGTGGTGAAGCGGATGGCCTGATTTGTGGCACGGTTGGCAGCTATAACGAACATTACCAAGTTGTGAAAGATGTCTTTGGTTTCCGTCAAGGGGTACATACCGCAGGTGCCATGAATGCTTTGATGTTGCCAATGGGGAATACTTTTATTGCCGATACTTATGTCAATGAAGATCCAAGCCCAGAAGAGTTGGCAGAAATCACGCTGATGGCGGCTGAAACTGTTCGTCGTTTCGGAATTGAACCTAAAGTCGCTCTATTGTCACGCTCAAGTTTTGGTTCTGTCGATTGTGAATCTGCCCGAAAAATGCGTAAGACACTGGAATTGGTTCAGCAAATGGCACCATCACTTGAGATTGACGGTGAAATGCACGGTGATGCCGCCCTGATGGAAAGCATTCGCCGTGATATCATGCCGGACAGCCCACTGAAAGGCTCAGCGAATTTGTTGATCATGCCAAATATGGAAGCCGCTCGTATCAGTTATAACTTGCTGCGTGTGACCAGTTCAGATGGTGTAACCGTTGGCCCAGTCCTGATGGGTGTTGCGAAGCCTGTTCATATTCTGACACCGATCGCTTCTGTACGCCGTATCGTGAATATGGTGGCATTGGCGGCTGTTGAAGCACAAACCCACCCTCTTTAAACATCTCTGTCCATTGTCCCGATTTCGCTGTGAGATCGGGATAAAATTGTGATCTACCCTGCTAAGTCTATGCTTAACAGGGTATTTTATTTGTAAATAATTCTCATTATCTATAATATGCGGGCAATTTTTCTTTTTATAATGATTAAGAATGAAAACATCTCCCAGCATAAAATCGACTTTTTTAGCCTGTTCTCTGTTACTTGGTGGTTGTGCCGCAGCACCAAATGATGCTCAGAATACCTCACAAGTAGCACTTCAAGTCCTTCCTGGCGAATTAATGCAATCCGGTGCGCTACTTGATATGAAAACAGGGAAGGCGATAACACCCGATGAACTGCTTGAGCAATTGGCAACCTATCCTCGCATTGTTGTTGGTGAAAAACATGATAATCCTTACCATCACCAAATCGAGTTATGGTTAGTTCAACAACTCGGGCAAAAACGTCCTCATGGCTCCGTATTACTAGAAATGATTAACCCGAACCAGCAAGAAAAAGTGAATAAAGTGAAAAGCTGGTTGCAGGGGAATCCGATTGTCAGGAGTGAACGAATCCAGAACTTACTAGCATGGAATCAGGGGTGGCCGTGGAAATGGTATGGCGATTTGGTTATGGAACTGATGAGAGCGCCTTACCCATTGTTAGCGGCAAACTTAGATCGCAGTGAGATCGATCAAGCGTACAAGAATTACAGGGCTGGAGATAGAACTTCACTGGTTTCTGATGATGTTAAAAAACTCATTGATGCAACCATCAAAAATTCTCATGGTGGAAATATAGATGAACTACATCTTTCTGCTATGAGCAAAATCCAGCAGATGCGTGATCAGCGAATGGCAGAACAGTTAATTAAAGCACCATCACCTGCTTTGCTATTTGCTGGAGAATATCACGCGGTAAAAGCGATGGGTGTTCCTCAGCATGTGAAAAAAATAGCGCCAAATGAAAAAGTGGTCGTATTTGTTATTGCGGAAAAAGGGGTTTCATTAAATAACGAATATGCCGATTTCGTCTGGTTTACGCCAAAAGTGAACGAAAATGTAACCAAATAATGGTAAGTATCACAAGGATGTGAATTATTAATAAATAAAAATAGTTTTCATTTATATATTGAATTGATTATCATTCATATCAATTTATTATTGACATAATGTGCTATAGAGATGTTGACGTATACCACGTATCAAAATGCTCACACTAGTCATGTGACAAAATCCTTTCTCGTTGCGATCACACTTCATGTCTTGTTCGTAGGATGGCTGATCTACAAACCCAAGGATGTGGATATCGAGGAACTTCTTCCTCCGCCAGCGGTAATGGTGGAGCTGTCAGCGCAGACAGAAGCAATACATACAATCCCAAAACAGCCAATTGGCATTGAGCAGCAGCTATCTGTCGTCAGTAAGCAGCAGGAAAGCAAAGTTGACGAAATTAACATGCCAAAATTGGATATAAATGAAAATGCTCTGCTTTTGGTGGATAAGCAGAAGAAAAAAAAGAAAGAACAAGATGCTCCGAAGAGAACACAGCCTGTTAAGCAAGTGAAAGCAGAAGAGCAAGAAAGTGAAAAATCCCGCAGTAGTTCCGCACCAACCACAAGTAGTGCGACGGCTAATAACGTGACGGTTCGTACTGCTGCATCCTATGAAAGTAATTCTGATGCCATTGCTGATGCCAAAGCGGTTTGGCAGGCAGAGGTTACCGGACATTTGAATCGTTATAAAAAATATCCAGAAGATGCCCAGAGAAGAAAACGGACAGGGCGTCCGATGGTGAAATTTACGGTTAACCCATTGGGAGCCGTGCTTGATAGTGAATTAACGCGACGTTCAGGAACTAACTCACTAGACAGGGAAGCAAGGATGGTGCTGGAAAGGTCACAGCCTTTACCTAAGCCACCCGACGTCATTTTAACTAATGGCAGGATCACGGTTGAACTGCCGATAGATTTTTATTTATCTCAATAAAAATACAGGACTGATGGCATGTCACAGAATAAAAAAAAGACAGCGTGCAGTAAGGTTATGCGCGGTAATAGAGTGATGCTTGGTTTTTTGCTCGGTGGTGGTTTGCTCGGTTATAGTTTATTCGGTTACAGTTTTGCTACTACCGCAATGGAGGAAAATATGGTGCCACCTATGGCCACAAAACAGCCACATACAATGGAAACCCACGGGGATGTCCGTATTGATAACTATTACTGGCTACGAGATGATAACCGTCAGGATAAAAACGTTATTGATTACTTAACGGCTGAAAATCAGTATACCGAGCAGATGCTAAAATCGGGTCAGGAATTGCGTGAAACCCTTTATCAAGAAATGGCTGATAGAATGAGTAAAGAAGATCAGTCAGTTCCTTATACCTATAATGGGTATATTTATCGTACCGTTTATGAGGCAGGAAAAGATTTCCCGATCTATCAGCGCAAGCCAGCCGATAATTCAACCGATTGGCAGGTAATGGTTGACGGTAACGAGCGGGCAAAAGGCCATAAGTTTTATCAATTGGGTGGGTTTGCAGTTACCTTGGATAACAAGCGTTTTGCCGTAGCGGAAGATATCCAAGGGCGCCGTAACTACAAAATCTCATTTAAAAATTTCAATGATGCCAACTGGCAGAATAATGTCATAGAAAACACTTCCGGCAATATTTTGTGGGCAAATGATGGCGAGACGCTGTTTTATGTGCACAGAGATCCACAAACGTTACTGCCTTATCAGCTATTCCGCCATCAATATGGAACTGATAGCAAGCAGGATCAAAAGATCTATCAAGAAGAAGATGAGCGTTTCTATCTGTCAATTTCGGAAAGTACTTCGCTTAATTACATTTTGATTTCGAGTTCTAGTTATTCGAGTTCAGAGTATCGACTGATTGATGCCAACAATCCACAATCAGAACCGCAGGTTTTTTCTGCTCGTGAAGCGGGGCGTGAATATGATTTAGACCACTTCCGTGGGCAATTCTACATTCGTTCTAATCATGAAAGCCCATTGTTTGGTCTGTATCGGACAGATACCATTAATAAACCGTGGGAAACCGTGATTGCCCCACAGGAAAATACGGATCTGGAAAATTTTGAGTTGTTCGACAATTGGCTGGTTGTGCAGGAACGTACAAAAGGATTGTCATCAATTCGCCAGATTGATTGGAAAACCAAGCAGGAAAAGCGTGTTCAATTCGATGATCCGGCTTATATGGCATCATTGAGCTATAACCCTGAGCCAAATACCCATTTCTTGCGCTATAGCTACTCATCCATGACAACACCAAGTTCAGTATTCCAATGGAATATGCAAACGGGTGAGCGAGAATTGTTAAAACAACAGGAAGTTAAAGGGTTCAACAAAGAAAACTATGAAAGCCAGCGTATTTGGGTAAAAGCCCGTGATGGCGTAGAAGTCCCGGTTTCTCTGGTATACCGTAAGTCCCTGTTCAAACAAGGTGAAAACCCGATCCTGATTTATGGCTATGGTTCTTATGGCATCAGCATGGACCCTTATTTTAGTTCAGCCCTGCTGAGTTTGTTGGATCGTGGTTTTGTGTATGCATTGGTGCATGTGCGCGGTGGTGGTGATTTAGGCAAGAACTGGTATCTGCAAGGTAAAATCGAAAACAAGATGAACAGCTTCCACGATTTTATTGATGCAACCAAGGCCCTGATTGCTGATGGTTATGGTGATAGCAAGCGCGTTTATGCTGAAGGAGGGAGTGCGGGCGGTTTATTAATGGGAACGGTTATTAACCAGGCTCCAGAATTATACCGCGGCGTAATTGCGAAAGTGCCTTTTGTGGATGCTTTGACAACTATGCTTGATGCATCCATTCCATTGACAACGGGTGAATATGAAGAGTGGGGTAATCCAAATAATAAAGAAGATTACTTCCGTATTAAATCTTACAGCCCTTATGACAATATTAAACATCAACGTTATCCTCACTTGTTAGTTACAACAGGTTTGCATGATTCTCAAGTGCAATATTGGGAGCCGGCAAAATGGGTAGCAAAATTAAGGGAAATGAAACAAGGCGATAGTTTGTTATTATTAGAGACTAATATGGATACTGGTCATGGTGGAAAATCAGGCCGTTTTAATCGTCTGAATGATATTGCCTTTGATTATGGTTTTTTATTAATGTTAGACGACGCTAAAACATATTTTCCAGAATTAAAAGAATAATAAAAAATATATAGTTATTACCTATAGCACTGATAATTTTTTTATCGGTGTTGTAGGTATTTTATACGCAAGTTTGCGAAGCAATGTGAGCAGCAATAAATATTTTTTAATTTAGGATAATAATAATGAAAACTGTGGCAAAAATAGCTGGAGCCAGCGCAATGCTGATTGGGCTTCAGGGGATCGCTTATGCTGAAAATACAAATGACAATAAAAAAGAAAAAGTCATACGATTCAGCAGCCTGAAAGTTTCAGGTGCTCAGGATAATAATAATGCTCCTCAGATTGAAGCAATGGAAAAACCGGGTGCTTATAGCTCTGTGGGCGAAGATAATAAATTGGAGTCCGTGGATAGCGTACTGCGTAGCTTGCCGGGCACTTATACCCAAATGGATGCAAGCCAAGGTCAAGGGATTGTCAGTGTTAATATCCGTGGCTTGAGTGGTTTTGGCCGCGTGAATATGATGGTAGATGGTGTTAGCCAGACTTTTTATGGTTCTTCACCCAGTGAACTTTCACATGGTGGACAGCCTTATAGTCAGTTTGGGGCATTAATTGATCCCAATTTTATTATCCGTGTCGATGTTTCTCGTGGGCAAGCTGATGACGCTGATTCCATCAATGCCTTAATTGGAAGTGCTAATTTCCGTACCATTGGCGTTGATGATGTTGTATTTGAGGGCAATAATCTGGGAGTCCGTAGTAAATGGACATATGGCAACAATGGTGTTGGCCGAAGTGGCATGATGGCTTTTGCAGGAAAAACACAGGCATTCAGCCCAGAAGGTTCCTTGGGTGCCTTATTCGCTGTCAGTGGACATAACATTGAAGCTCACTATAGAAATGCTGATGGTATTAGTAGTGAAGAATTTGGCACTAGGGACACATTCAAACAAAAACCAAATTCTCAATTGATGAAACTAAATATTAAACCTAATGAATTTCATGACTTGGAACTAAGTAGTCGTCTTTACCATAATAAATTCAATCGTCGTCATATTGATAATTATGATTATTATTTGAAATATCACTATACACCATTTACTGAATTGGTTGATACCAAAGTTATGCTTAGTACTAGCAAGGGACAACAGAGTTTTCAAAATCGTTCAATAGGAGTATTGGGTCAGAGTGATGCAAAAAGTACATCTGATTCTATTAATATCCGTAACACCAGCCGATTCAATTATGCTGACACTGATTTTGCATTTACTCTGGGCGGTAAATGGATACGAACTGAATATCGTAAAAAAATAGATACAAGTTCGGATGATGAAAAAGAAGACGGACAGAAACGGGAAAATAATGCCTTTGATCCAAATGGCAAGCAAGATATTTCCAGTATTTACAGTAGATTGAAAATTGAATGGGGAATTTATACCGCTGATCTGGGATTACATTACATGGATTATAGTGCCAAAGGATTAAAACCAGCCTGTGACGAACGTGTAAATTGTTTCCCACAGGGCGAGGCGCAATTAAACTTAAAAGATCGTGGGTTTAATCCAAGTATTTTATTATCAGCAGAAATCATTCCTGAATTTCAACCGTTTATAAGTTATACCCATTCAATGCGAGCCCCCAATATTCAGGAAATTTTTTATTCCAATGAAGGAGGTGCTTCTATTAATCCATTCCTGAAAGGAGAAAAAGCAGATACTTATCAAATTGGATTTAATAGCTACCGTCCGAATCTAATCACGGAAGGGGATTCATTCCGCCTTAAGGCTACAATGTTTCATACTAAAATCAAAAATTATATCCTTAATGAATCTTATTTGCTTTGTGCAAAAGGTAGAATTTGTAAAGATGATGGGACGTTGACAAATGAAGATTGGGCTGGGGTCGATCCTAACTTTAATATGTATATCTATAGTAATAGTCTGACACCAGTAACTATGCGTGGTTATGAACTTTCGATGAATTATGATGCTGGTATATTCTACAGTGTACTGGCATATAGTCAGCAAAAAACACAGCAGCCAACTTCAATCTCAGCATCTTATTTTGGTACAAGCCCTGCATCTCAATTGCCAGAGCGCTATGCTACTCTGGATATGGGAGTACGGTTATTTGATGAAAAAATGCGTATTGGCGCTATTGCAAAATATACAGGGGAATCTTACCACCAAGATCCTGCAATAGAATTGAATGAAGAAAATGGTAACCAAGTAAAAATGAAAAAGGATGGTAAGATACCGACGATTATTGATTTGTATACCGATTATCAAATTAATAAAAATGTTTTAGTTAAATTTTCTATTCAAAACTTAACTAATCGAAACTATTCTGATGCATTGAACCGCATGAACACATCACCAATGATGGCAGATCAAGATACCAAAACCCAAACCGCCCGCGGCCGAACCTACGTGATGGGGGCAGAAATTCGCTTCTAATTTTCTTATGGAGAATTAGAGCAACAGTAGCGGTGAAAATTCACCGCTATTTTGTGAAATCTATTTTAATTTCTTTCTCTTGTTTATTTTTGTAACCTGCGTCACCTGACTCTCAACCCAGCCATCCTGCAACCGTGTTTTCAGCATATCACCGGTTTTTACCTGCTTAACTTGCTTCAACAATTTTCCGTCAGATATTTCACTAATACTGTAACCACGGCTTAACGTTGCCAGTGGGCTAACCGCTTCCATTCGTGAACAGGAAACGGCAAATTTTTCCCGATAATGTCCTAGCTGTCGTTCAATCGCCTGTTTTAAACGAAAATCAAATTGTTGGATAGATTGACTGTAACGCTGAATCTTCCGCTCAGGATGGATTTGTAGCAATCGCTGATTTAACTTCTCATATGAAATTGAGTTCTGTTTTAAACAATGTAAAAAGCTATCAGTCAATTTTTGTCGTAATTCAGCTAAGTGATTTTGCTGACGTGCCAAACGCAAATCAGGACGCTGTTGCTGGAGACGATGCTGTAATAGATTAAATATCTGTTGTTTTTGGGCAAAGAAATAATCTATCGCCATTTCCAGACGTTGTTGCAGAGATTGAATTTGCCGCAATAATTCGATCTGATTACGGCTCACCAATTCTGCCGCCGCAGAAGGCGTTGGAGCGCGTAAGTCAGCGACAAAATCCGCAATTGTCACATCAGTTTCATGTCCGACAGCGCTAACAATAGGAATACGGCTTTGGAATATTGTTCGTGCAACGTGCTCATCATTGAAACACCATAAATCTTCCAGCGATCCTCCGCCACGCCCGATAATCAGAACATCACATTCTTGCCGCGTATTTGCCAATTCGATCGCCCTAATAATCTGTAATGGTGCTTCGGTTCCCTGAACAGCGGTGGGATAAATAACAATTGGCAAGGAAGGATCACGGCGTTTCAGGATATTCAGAATATCGTGCAGTGCTGCGCCGCTGGCGGAAGTAATGACACCGAGTCGTTTGGCAGGAGAGGGCAGCGGTTTCTTATGAATTTGATCAAACAAGCCTTCTGCGGTGAGTTTTTGCTTCAACACTTCAAATTGCTGTTGCAGCAAGCCATCTCCGGCAGGTTGAATACTTTCCACAATCAACTGATAGTCACCCCGAGGTTCATACAGTGTAATCTGCGCCCGAACCAGTACCTGCTGACCATTTTGTGGGCGAAATGTTGCCCTCAGATTGTGACTTCGAAACATGGCGGCACGAATTTGTGCCCGTTCATCTTTTAATGTGAAATACCAATGCCCTGACGATGGCTGAGAAAAATTGGACATTTCGGCGGATAACCAAATTCTGCCCATCTCCAGCTCCAATAGCTGACGAACCGTCTGATTCAGACGGCTAACAGAAAAAATTCCGGTATTGGTTGGTAGTGACATGTGAGCTAGATCAAATTTTAAAACAAGGACTTAATTGACTGATATTAATCTCATTGTATTACTAATCAAGAATTTTTTTCAAAAAATGCTGGAGGCAACCGATTTCGGCCTGTATAATGCCGCGGCAATATTTTATCCCTCTTATTGCTCCATAGCCTGGTGAGATATTGCCCATGTTACGAATTAAAAAAGAAGCATTAACTTTTGACGATGTATTATTAGTTCCTGCCCACTCAACAGTCTTGCCTAACACAGCAGATCTGTCCACTCAATTAACTTCCACCATTCGCCTAAACGTACCTATGCTTTCCGCAGCTATGGATACCGTGACGGAATCCTCATTGGCAATCGCACTGGCACAGGAAGGGGGCGTTGGCTTCATTCATAAAAATATGTCGATTGAACGTCAGGCTGAAGAAGTCAGCCGCGTGAAGAAGCATGAAAGCGGTGTCGTGACTGATCCTGTTACTGTAACGCCACAGACGACTCTGCGTGAAGTCCATGAACTGACGAAACGTAATGGTTTTGCAGGTTATCCTGTGGTAACAGAAGCGAACGAATTGGTGGGTATTATCACTGGCCGTGATGTCCGTTTCGTTACTGATTTGGATCAGCCTGTGACTGCGGTAATGACACCTAAAGAACGTCTGGTGACAGTAAAAGAAGGCGAAGCCCGTGAAGTTGTTTTGCAGAAAATGCACGAGCAACGTGTTGAGAAAGCACTGGTAGTTGATGACAGCTTCCATTTGCTTGGCATGATTACGGTAAAAGATTTCCAGAAAGCAGAACGTAAACCAAACGCATGTAAAGACGAACAAGGTCGTCTGCGTGTTGGTGCTGCGGTTGGTGCAGGTGCTGGCAACGAAGAACGTGTTGATGCATTGGTTGCTGCGGGTGTAGATGTATTGCTTATAGACTCTTCCCACGGCCATTCTGAAGGTGTTTTGCAGCGTATCCGAGAGACTCGCGCTAAATATCCTGATCTGCAAATCATCGGCGGTAACGTAGCGACGGGTGAAGGTGCCAAGGCGTTAATGGAAGCAGGTGTGAACGCGGTTAAAGTGGGTATCGGTCCTGGTTCTATTTGTACGACCCGTATCGTTACCGGTGTTGGTGTTCCCCAAATTACTGCCATTGCAGATGCGGTTGAAGCACTGGAAGGGACTGGCATCCCTGTTATTGCGGATGGTGGCATCCGTTTCTCTGGTGATATCGCCAAAGCGATTGCCGCAGGTGCATCATGTGTGATGGTTGGTTCCATGCTGGCAGGAACCGAAGAATCTCCGGGTGAAATCGAACTTTATCAAGGTCGTTCATTCAAATCTTACCGCGGTATGGGTTCTTTGGGCGCGATGTCCAAAGGCTCTTCTGATCGTTACTTCCAGACTGATAATGCGGCTGACAAACTGGTTCCTGAAGGTATCGAAGGCCGAGTGGCTTACAAGGGCCTGCTGAAAAGCATTGTTCACCAGCAAATGGGTGGTTTGCGTTCCTGCATGGGGCTGACTGGTTGTGCAACTATTGATGAACTGAGAACTAAAGCAGAATTCGTTCGTATCAGTGGTGCAGGTATTCAGGAAAGCCACGTTCACGACGTGACGATCACCAAAGAATCACCAAACTATCGTTTAGGTCTGTAATTTATTTAGAGTGGCCCATCATCGGGCCACTGACTTTTTTATTTTTTTAATTGCCACTTGTTTTTGGAACTCAACTCAAATGACAACTAATATCCATCAGCATCGCATTCTGATCCTTGATTTTGGCTCGCAATATACTCAGCTTATTGCTCGCCGCATTCGTGAACTTGGTGTTTATTGTGAACTTTGGACATGGAGTGTCACTGAAGAGCAAATTCGTGCATTTAATCCAAATGGTATTATCCTTTCTGGTGGACCAGAAAGCACGACTGAGCACAATAGTCCGCGTGCGCCGGAATATGTTTTCAATGCGGGTGTACCCGTGCTGGGTATCTGCTATGGCATGCAAACCATGTCTACGCAATTGGGTGGTCAAGTTTCCAACTCTGATGAGCGTGAATTTGGTTATGCGCAGGTTGAAATCAAGAATGAATGTGAACTATTCCGCGATATTCAAGATGCTCTGAGCGAAGCCGGCAAGCCGTTGCTGGATGTATGGATGAGTCATGGTGATAAAGTGACGGCTATTCCAGCTGATTTCACAACCGTTGCCAGCACGGATACTTGTCCGTTTGCTATCATGGCTAACGATGAAAAACGTTTTTATGGTGTGCAATTCCACCCAGAAGTGACTCATACTCATCAAGGCTTGAATATTCTGAAACGTTTCGTGTTGAATATTTGTCAATGTGAAGCACTGTGGACACCTGCTTCTATCATCGAAGATATCGTCGAACGTCTGCGTGTGCAGATTGGTGATGATCACGTTATTCTGGCACTGTCTGGTGGTGTGGATTCTTCTGTTACTGCACTGCTGTTGAACCGTGCGATTGGTAAGCGTTTGACTTGCGTTTTCGTAGATAATGGCTTGCTGCGTTTGAACGAAGCGGATCAGGTAATGGAGATGTTTGCAGGCAAATTTGATCTGAACATCATCCATGTTAAAGCGGAAGAGCGTTTCTTGTCTGCACTGGCAGGAATTGATGATCCAGAAGCTAAACGTAAAACCATTGGTCACGCCTTTATTGATGTATTTGATGAAGAAGCCTCGAAACAAACTCAGGTTAAGTGGCTGGCACAGGGTACGATTTACCCAGACGTTATCGAATCTGCGGCATCTGCAACTGGTAATGCTCATGTTATTAAATCTCACCACAATGTAGGTGGCTTGCCAGAAGATATGAAACTGGGTCTGGTTGAACCGCTGAAAGAGTTGTTCAAAGACGAAGTTCGCCGTATCGGTTTAGAACTGGGCCTGCCATATGACATGTTGTATCGTCACCCATTCCCAGGCCCAGGCCTTGGTGTTCGCGTATTGGGTGAAGTGAAGAAAGAATATTGTGACTTGCTGCGCCGCGCTGATGCTATCTTTATTGAAGAACTGCATAAAGCGGATTTGTACCATAAAGTCAGCCAGGCATTTACCGTATTCCTGCCAGTTCGTTCTGTTGGCGTTATGGGCGATGGCCGTAAATATGATTGGGTTGTGTCTCTGCGTGCGGTAGAAACTATCGACTTTATGACCGCTCATTGGGCGCATCTGCCATATGATTTCTTGGGTCGTGTATCGAACAGGATCATCAATGAAGTGGCTGGTATTTCGCGGGTAGTCTATGACATTAGCGGTAAACCACCAGCAACAATTGAGTGGGAATGATTAGAGCCTTCCCAAACCTCATCAAATCATCATGATTTTCTAATTAAGGCCCTGATTTCAGGGTCTTTTTCCTTTCCATATCTCACCAAATCACACCCTATCAGCATACAATTTCTGACAGTATCTTTTGGATGAACCTGCATGGCAATGGCCGGATAAGAATTGAATACCTTGTCCTTTGATTAAAGCTTTTGATTGAAGCATTTGATTAAAATTATCAGCATGTGGGATCACTCTTTACTTAACAAAAACAAAGAATGTGATTCTTTTCACGCTTTATGCTCGAATAGGGCAAAATTAGGAAATATTCCTAGTTCAATTAAGACCATGGCTCAAGCCAATTTCTCTCCAGTTTTTTAAACTGTCCAGTAATAACCATACCTATAAAAAATTATATCCACAAAAACTATATCTACGAAAACTTTCGCTTTCTTGTGATTTGCCTTTTTATTTTCACCTGCTTCAAAAAGGCTTTTTCTCGTGATCACCTAAGGATTTAAAATGCTTAAGATTTTAGAACAAATTCGTAAGCCGACACTGGATCTTCCAGTGGAAGTACGCCGCAAAATGTGGTTCAAACCCTTTATACAGTCGTATTTGGTGGTTTTTATCGGTTATATGGCTATGTATTTGGTGCGTAAAAACTTCAACATAGCTCAAAACGATATGATCTCGACTTATGGTCTGTCGATGACGCAGTTGGGCTTGATAGGGCTAGGTTTTTCTATTACTTACGGTATTGGTAAGACTGTCGTTGCTTACTATGCGGATGGCAAAAATACCAAACAATTCCTGCCATTTATGTTGATCTTATCTGGCCTTGCCATGCTAGGGTTTAGCATGAGTATGGGAGGTTCCAGCATCAGTATTTTCTTGATGGTGGCATTTTATGCATTGAGTGGCTTTTTTCAAAGTATAGGTGGGCCTGCCAGTTACTCTACCATTACGAAATGGACTCCCCGTAATAAGCGTGGAACCTATTTGGGTTTGTGGAATCTGTCACATAATGTAGGTGGTGCCGCTGCGGCTGGGGTTGCCCTCTTTGGTGCTCACTATTTCTTTAATGGTCATGTGATAGGGATGTTTATTTTCCCTGCCATTATCGCGTTGATCATTGGCTTCATCGGATTACGTTATGGCAGTGATTCGCCAGAAAGTTACGGTTTGGGTAAGGTAGAAGAGTTATTTGGTGAAACCGTCAGCGAAGAAGATATCGCCGCGGAAGAAAATCAAATGACCAAACGTGAGATTTTTGTTGAATATGTATTAAAAAACAAAGTCATTTGGCTACTTTGTTTTGCCAATATCTTCCTTTATATCGTGCGCATTGGTATTGACCAGTGGTCAACGGTGTATGCGTATCAGGTATTGGGGCAGTCAAAAGAAACCGCCATCACAGGTTTTACCATGTTCGAAATAGGGGCATTGATAGGCACATTAATGTGGGGGTATCTGTCAGATTTAGCGAATGGTCGCCGTGCTTTGGTTGCTTGTGTTTCGTTAAGTTTGATTATTGTCTGTCTTGAATTCTATCAACATGCAACCACTGAATTCATGTATTTGGGATCGCTGTTTGTACTTGGTTTTCTGGTATTTGGCCCACAATTGTTGATTGGTGTGGCTGCTGTTGGTTTTGTACCGAAAAAAGCAATCAGTGTGGCTGATGGCGTCAAAGGAACTTTTGCCTACTTAATTGGTGACAGTTTTGCCAAACTTGGTTTAGGGATGATTGCTGATGGCGTGCCTATTTTTGGTTTGACTGGCTGGAAAGGAACGTTTGTTGCCCTTGATACTTCAGCATTTATATGCCTCAGCTTGCTTGCTTGCGTAGCCATTGCGGAAGAGCGAAAAATTCGAAAAACGAAAAAAGTACATTAAGCCATACTGAAAAAACATATTGATGCTGCTGTATACCCACAGCAGCATTTTTTCATCAATTTTTACCCTGATGTTACATCTTTCTATTTATCGCAAGCCATTGTCTATTGTGAACTATTGCGAAGCTATATCAATAAGAGTAGTTTAGCCCGATTCTTAATTCGATAATAAATAATGATGATTAAAGTAGCATTAGTTGATGATCATGTTGTTGTGCGTTCGGGATTTGCTCAATTACTGAATTTAGAACCCGATATTGAAGTTGTGGGTGAGTTCAGTTCATGTGCTGAAGCCAGGCAAGGGTTACCAGGATCGGGTGCAACAGTTTGCATTCTTGATATTTCGATGAAAGATGAAAGTGGATTATCTCTACTGAAAGATCTCCCTTCTGGCATTAACTGCATTATGCTGAGTGTTCATGATTCTGCCACCATGGTGGAAAGTGCGTTGAAGGCTGGTGCACGTGGTTATCTCAGTAAACGTTGCAGCCCAGACGAGTTGGTTCAAGCTGTGCGTACTACCGCCAATAATGGTTGCTATCTTACGCCAGACATTGTACTTAATTTAACGTCATCAAAGAGCAATCCGGCTTCATTGGAACACCTGACTAACAGAGAACGACAAGTTGGGGAGATGTTGGCTAGCGGTATGGACGTTAAAGCTGTGGCGGCTGAGTTAGGATTAAGTCATAAAACAGTACATGTCCATCGAGCCAATGCGATGAGTAAATTAGGGGTAACGAATAACGTTGGTTTAGCGAATTATTTTGCCACTAGTGATCTCTAATGTGTCGATATCTGATCAATTCATTTTGCGGCTGGTTATTGTTTTCTTGTTGGTGGTTTTGCTTATGGGTCATCGCATACTATTTTGTTAATGACTCTGAATTGGCTATTTTATTTTTTCCTTTTGCCTTGCGTCTCGGTGTTGCACTTCATACACCCAAGCGTTATTGGATGACTATTTATGGCACCGAATGGAAACTTACCATTTGTTTGGCGTTCTTAATGGGCCAACCGCAATGGCTGACTGTATTAACGGCCAGCATAGCCAGTTTCCCGCTTGTTTGGTTTGCCCGCTATTATTATTGTGGCAGTCAAAGTCAATGGCAGCGATTTGCAGTTATGGCAGGCATAATTCTGGTAACTTCCATGATTAATGTGTTGGCGATAAGCAACCATAATTCTGCTTTGAGTATTGCATTCTTGGTGAGTTTAACTGGCGGTGTCATGTTGGTTCCTTTGTGTTATTTAATATGGCACTACCTGTTCCAAAATATTTGGCTTCCTCTGACTGCTAACCTTGTATCACATCGAATTCAGTTTCATCTGAAACACGTTGTTCTTTATATTTTATTGTTTGTACTAAATATTTTTCTTCAGGTTAACCTCCCGAACGAATTGCGTTATTTTGCTCCATTTTGTCTGGTCATTCCAATTATCTTATTGGCTTTTCGTTACGGCTGGCAAGGTGCTGTAGTCGGTACTTTGCTGAACAGTATTGCATTGATTGCCGCGCGCAGTGGTGTATCAAATATGGAGATCACAGATCTCTTGTTATCGCTGTTGGTTCAAACGGTTACTGGGATTATGTTGGGTGTGGCTGTACAACGTCAGCGTGATCTCAATGCACAGTTAAAGCGTCAACTCCATTGTAATCACAGTCTGTCCCGTCAATTGGTGAAAGCGGAAGAATCGGTAAGGCGGGAGATTGCACGTGAATTGCATGATGAAATTGGTCAGAATATTACCGCTATTCGTACACAAGCCAATATTATTCAGCGGGTAGAAGTGGCACCGATTAGTGCTAATTGTGCCAAAACAATCGAGTCATTATCCCTCAATATTTACGATACGACTAAAGGGTTGCTGAGCCGGCTGCGGCCTAAAATTCTTGATGATCTCGGTTTGAAAGAAGCCATAGAACAATTATTGCGGGATATGAAATTTGAATCTCATGGCATATCAGTAGAAATTCATTGGACAACGGATTCAATTATGGCAATTGAGCAACTAAGTGACACAACCAAAATTACGTTATATCGCCTTTGTCAGGAAGCGTTGAATAATGCCATGAAATATTCTCAAGCGGATCGTATTGAACTGTATTTTTCTGTCAACGATATGATCCATTTATCGATTCAAGATAATGGTATTGGCTGTAAAGCCGAAGATCATATGAAAGGATTTGGTTTACGCGGTATGCGGGAACGTGTGCAGGCCCTCGGTGGAAAATTATCCATTCACGGTGAAAAACGACAAGGTGATTCGACATCTTCGGGAACGGATTTATCTATCATTTTGCCTAAATTTTAAGGTAGGGACATGACAGTTTCTTCGCAATCCAAGCCACTAAATGACAAGCATTTATCTGATGGAGAAATTGGAGAACAGTATCGTTACTGGCGCTTGCATATTATGTTGAACCTTTATCTAGGATATGCATTATTTTACTTTACCCGTAAAAATTTTAATTATGCAGTGCCTGCCATGATAACTGATCTCGGCCTTGATAAAGCAGAAATTGGCCTTATTGGCACGCTATTTTATATCACATATGGTTGCTCTAAATTCCTTTCCGGCATTATTTCTGACCGCTCCAATCCGCGTTATTTTATGGGAATAGGGTTAATTGCCACGGGGATTATTAATATCTTTTTTGGTTTGTCCAGTTCGATTGTGATGTTTGCCTTTCTGTGGATTTTAAATGCGTGGTTTCAGGGATGGGGTTCGCCGTCATGCGCTAAATTGCTCACCAGTTGGTATTCTCGCTCAGAGCGTGGTTTTTGGTGGTCTCTATGGAATACTTCACATCATGTAGGTAGTGCATTGATTGCATTATTTGTCAGTTTCTTGACGTTACATTTTAGCTGGCGAGAAGGGTTTATTGTGCCGGGCTGCTTAGGTATTTTGGCCGGAATATTTTTATGTTGGCGATTACGTGATAAGCCCACCACAATGGGGTTACCGACCATTGGTCAATTTCGTAATGATCATTTGGAAAAGGTGCACGAAAATCAAGGGCAAGGGTTAACGACTAAAGAAATCCTGAAAACTTACGTTTTTTGCAATAAGTATATTTGGCTGCTTTCATTTAGTTACGTTCTGGTATACCTCGTCCGTACTGTTATTAATGATTGGGGAAATGTCTATCTGACAGAATATCATCATTATGATTTAGTGAGTGCAAATGCGGTATTATCGCTTTTTGAAGTCGGTGGATTTATGGGGTCACTGGTTGCAGGATGGGGATCTGATAAAGTATTTGGTGGCAATCGTGGGCCGATGAACTTGATATTTGCGATGGGCATTTTTTTATCAGTGGCAGCCTTATGGTTAATGCCTATGACTAATTTGATTTTTCAATCAATAGGTTTTTTTACCATTGGCTTTTTCGTTTTTGGCCCACAATTGTTGATCGGGATGGCTGCTGCGGAATGTTCACATAAAGATTCTGCGGGAGCAGCCACGGGATTTGTTGGTCTTTTTGCTTATACTGGCGCTGCACTTGCTGGTTATCCTTTTGCCGTTATTTTAGAACATTATCATTGGACGGGCTTATTTATTACTATTTCTGTCTGCGCAGTAATGATCGGGTTATTATTACTTCCGTTCCTACAAGCCCAATTTCCTCAACAGAAAGTGCAGGAATTATGAGACTATATATCCGATGGATGAAGGATATAGATATTAAATATGTGGATTTAGTATGGGCTTATTACCTATGACACCATTCATCTTTGGTTATTTCCCAAAATTCACAATCATGTCTTCCTGAGACATATTCTTTTTCTTCTACTTTTATCAGTTTGGCTCCTTGTGACAATGAAATTTTTTTCGAGCCTTGGTTAATACTGGCTTTTTGTGTTCTGAGAACGGATTGTCCCAGCACATGGAACCAATAATCAGTCACTTTTTCACAGGCTTCGCGCATTAATCCTTGGCCTTGGTATTCCAGAGATAGCCAGAAGCCTCTATTGTTATCTTGTTTATCATATAACCCGATCACACCGATTAACTCATCAGGTTGTTTTTTTACTCTAATAGACCATATCCATGCTTTTCCTGATTGTATTGCGGGAAGAGCCACTTTTTTAACAAAATAATCTGCACCATCGTCAGGATAAGGCCAAGAGACTGCGCGGCTATCTAAGTATTTGACAATATCCCAATGAGGAAATTTTTGCTGAATTTGAATAGCATCGTCATAAGCCAGTTTTTTTAACAGAAGCCGCTTGGTTTCTAGATCATCGAATGGCATTTTACTCTCCGAATGTAAATAAGCTGTTATTTTATGGTAGTGAAAAACACTAATTTTAGTGTTGAAAATAGTCAATTCAATTTTTTCACTTTAGCAAAATAGTGGGATGCAAGGTTTGGATTTTAAAAACATGGTATAGTATGCCCCCGATTTTTCCTATCCGCCGGAATGTTATGTCTTATCAATGTCCTTTATGCCACTTACCATTACTGTTTGCTAACCCCCAATCTGCTAACCCCCAATGGCATTGCGAAAACAATCATCAGTTCGATTGTGCGAAAGAAGGGTATGTCAATTTGCTGCCCGTTCAGCATAAACGCTCAAAAGAGCCGGGTGATAGTGTGGAAATGATGCAAGCAAGAAGGGCATTTTTGCATTCAGGCCATTATCGGGCACTGCAACAAAAAGCTATTGAATTACTTAGCGAATATTTACCAGAGTGCGCTAATACTTTGTTGGATATTGGTTGTGGGGAAGGTTATTACACAGCAGCGGTTCAGGAGCAGTTGAATCTTCATCAAGATTTGGTGGTGTATGGATTGGATGTGGCGAAAGTTGCCGTCCGTTATGGTGCCAAGCGTTATCCTGCGGTTAATTTTTGTGTAGCATCCAGCCATCGGTTGCCATTTGCGGATAGTTCATTGGATGGTATTTTGCGTATTTATGCCCCTTGCAAGGCAACAGAATTGGCTAGGGTGGTGAAAACGGATGGTATCGTTCTGACGGTAACGCCAGGTCCTCGCCATCTGTATCAATTGAAGGAGTTAATTTATCAGGAAGTGCATTTACATCCTGAGAATCAGGAGCACTGGAGTGAGTTTGAGTTAGTTGCAACTGAAACGCTGGCTTATGCAATGTCATTGGATGGTGAGCAAGCGCATAATTTATTGCAGATGACCCCTTTTGCTTGGCGGGCATCAGAAGAAGTTAAAGCATATTTGATCTCGAAAGAACAGTTCAATTGTGAAGTAGATTTCACGTTAAAAGTATATCGGCGTATTTGATAATCAGAAGATTACTGTCACTTTTATTAGATCGTAGATCTGGCGTAATTATGTGCGTACTATGCTTAATGGATTTTAAATTTCAGCCAATAAAGCTACCACTTGAAAGACGAAAGCATATATTACTCCAGATCACTGGCATAAATAATAGCTTATTCCGCATACATAAATAATTTAAGATGCTCGAATAATATATTGAAGCCAATGGCAATTAGGACTAATCCTCCAACCAACTCGGCTCTTTTGCCTAATAACGGGCCAATATAGCGACCAATTAACATGCCTAATGTAGCCATAATCATGGTCATGAGGCCGATTGTCATGGCTGTATGTAGAATATCAACTTGCAGGAAAGCAAGGCCGACACCAATTGCCATCGCGTCCAGACTGGTTGCAATAGCAGTGAGCACTAGCGTCACTGAACTATGACGTTGAGGAGGGACCTTAGAGGGAGTTTCAGGTTCATGCTTGAAACTGTCAATTATCATTCGGCAGCCAAGAATTAACAGCAATGAAAAGGCAATCCAATGATCCCATTCCATAATGTATTGGCTGGCATACAGGCCCAATGACCATCCGATTAAAGGAGTACAGGCTTCAACTAAGCCAAAGATGATGCCTGTGCGGATAGCTTCGCGGAAATGAGGTTGGTGAAGGGTGGCTCCTTTTCCTACGGCAGCGGCAAAAGCATCCATGGAAAGGGCGAATGCGAGAATAAGTGTTGCATAGAGATTCATCAAAATAGCCTCGGTTGGGTGATTCCATATCCACACAACACACCCCCAACCAATGGTGCTGTTATGTGTCTATGGTCTTGCCAACCAATTTATACCCGTTATCTTTCAAGTTTCCGCTTTGTGAACTGTAACTTGAAATTTATAGAGCATAAAAACCTAGATTTTATTAGGTTATTTGGTCATTCGTACCACGTTTTATTTTAAACGAGTATGTTGATACGAATTTTCCAGATATTTTCTGGAACAGGCTACTCCCCAATGACTGCTGCGGACAATATCATATTCAGAATAAAAGGCAAAAAATATTTTGTTATATTTTAAATATACAAATGATAATGCTTATCATTATCTAAATTTGTGTTAAGAGGTAAATAAGACCAATGTAAGTTATTGATCTTATCTATCTGGTATTAAAATAAGTGAAATTATTTATTGCTGACAAGGAATTGATAAATTTTTTCTAAGTCATCCAGATTTGTTACTGATATGTATACTTTGTGTTGCTCTAAATCCATCATGAGAATGCCATCTTCAGATAAGTTCATTGCTTTGATTTTTTCATAAGAAAAAAAACGGTTGGCATGATAAAAACCGTATTTTTTAAGAATTAGTTTTGGTGAGCGAATATAACCTAAGTATAGTGTCACCAGTATGATAAATGATAATAAATAGGTAGTGAATGGGTTACCTTGCGATATAACATTATTATAAATAATGATGGCAATTAAAATGATAAAGATCAGGGCGTCAATCCGATGTTTTCTTTTAAGTTTAATATTTAACAGCGTTTTGCCTTTGAGCTGATTGATAATAAATTCATCATAAATCGCAAAAGCGAGCATTAATATAATCAAAACCATCAAGATGATATCATTCAAGCTCATTTTATCCCCTGATTTTATAATCAATAATATAACTTACAATAAATGGGGAGGAATTTTTCCTCCCCAATATTTCTAATTAAAAATGTTTGCCAATCTGATTATTTGGCTATGCCCAGAAAACCAAAATGGTAACCTACGATGCCTATAACAAAGAAACTGATAATAATCCATAACGGGTTTGCTTTTTTCCGTAATAGCCACATACAGCCAAATGTCAATAGAAGTGGGGCAATACCAGGCAGTAGTTGATCCAGAACAGTTTGAATAGTCGTTATTTTAATTTCACCTGTCGTTGGATCAGGTACTTTGGAAATAACGAGAGGGATATTGACTTTGGTCCAACTATTAACCAAGGCCCCCATCACAAACAGACCTAAAATTGACGCTCCTTCTGTCATTTTTTGCAGGAAACCGCCGCCCATATCTTTGACGATATCCATTCCTTTTTTATAACCATAGGCAACGCCGTAATAACGAGTCAGCAAACGTACTAGGTTAAATAAGAAGAAGAATAATACTGGCCCTAACAAGCTACCGCTCATCGCAATGCCTGCACCAAGTGCAGCAAAAACAGGGCGAACGGTACCCCAGAAAATAGGATCACCAACACCAGCCAGTGGCCCCATCAAGCCGACTTTGATCCCGTTGATAGCACCGTCATCAATATCGGCACCATTAGCACGCTGTTCTTCCATTGCCATGGTGACACCAAGGATAGGTGCTGCCACATAAGGATGGGTATTAAAGAATTCCAGATGGCGTTTGATAGCCAGTTTTCTTTCTTCCGTATTTTCGGGATACAGGCGGCGAATGGCCGGTACCATTGAGAAGCAAAATCCCAATGCCTGCATACGTTCAAAGTTCCATGAGCCCTGAAATAAACTAGAGCGGAGGAAGACGCCACGGATATCGCTTTGTGTCAGTTTTTTCTGACCCATGTTTGTTGACTCTGACATGTTGTTCATCCTCTTAATCTAATTCGTTATCAAGGTCATTCGGGGTATTACCAGCAGATGCGGCTACCTGTGATTGATTGTATTTAGGGTTAAGCTGGATATACAGGATCGCCAGAACAGCACCAACGATGCCAAGTATAACGAGGTTTTGCACATATACAGCGGCTACGAAACCTAAGTAGAAGAATGGCATTAGATAACCCGCACGCATCATGTTAATTACCATTGCGTAACCAACAACAACAATCATTCCACCAGCGATATTGAGGCCAGTAGTGACAACTTCTGGAATGGAATGCAGCATATCTTGGACGCCAGATGTTCCTACGGACAATGCTACAGCCAGTGAAGGCAGAGCAATACGCATGGCCTGAAGTACTAATGCTGAAAGGTGGAGAACGCTTATTGCCCGCAGATTGCCATTTTCCGCTGCTTTATCTGCAGCGTGTTGGAAGCCAACAGTCAGAGTACGGACAATGATAGTCAGAACTTGGCCTGCTGCTGCCAGAGGAATAGCCAGTGCGATACCAGCACCAACATTTTGCCCGCCCGCGATAACCAGAATGGTTGAGATTATGGAGGCTAGTGCTGCATCGGGAGCGACTGCCGCACCGATATTCATCCAGCCAAGAGCAATCATTTCCAGTGTACCGCCGATGATAATGCCTGTTTTTATATCGCCAAGCACCAAGCCGACTAATGTACAAGCAACCAATGGACGGTGAAATTGAAATTCATCAAGAATTGATCCCATACCTGCGATACAGGCAACGATGAATATCAACACAAGTTGAACAACGGTAATTTCCATTGTTTTTCTCCTGTAACCAAATGTAATTTGGTAAGAATTTTGTTATTGAGTAATGGCTATTAAAATGACATTTGTTTTTATTTTTAAACTTTTTTCAGTAGATCCATCATGTTTAAACGGGTATCACTGGCAACTTTACGGGCTTCAAGTTCTATGCCACGAGAGTTCAGTTTTTCAAAGGCCTCAATGTCAGTCCCATCAACGGAAATAGCATTATTGATCTGGGTTTTTCCTTGATGGAAAGCCATGCCACCGATGTTTATAGATTCGATATTTACACCGCCTTCTACAATACTCAGGACATCTGTTGGATTGGTGAATAGCAGCATGACACGTTCACCAGCATATTTGGGGTTGTTGTAAACCCGCACGCACTTGGCAACGTCTATGACGTGGGCGCTGACGCCGGGAGGTGCGACTTGTTTTAACAAAGTCGAACGAACAGCATCTTGAGCAACTTCATCACTAACCACAATGATACGCTTGACGTTAGTTTCTTTAGTCCAACGGGTGGCAACTTGACCGTGAATAAGGCGATCATCAATACGGGCGAGGGCAATCTTCATATGACCGCCCGCAGCAGTAGTTGGTGACACAGTAGGCGCTGAGGCAGGTGCAATGGTTGGTTTGACAGGTTCGGATTTAGCTGGCTCTTCGGCTTGCTCTGTTTTAAGAGCCCGAACTCCTTCTTTCCCAGCTTCTAATGCAACAGAAACCAGCTCTTCCATGGATGGATCATCGTCACGACACATGAAAGCTTCAACAAGCATCGGAATGTTTACACCGGTGATGATTTCGTAGTTGTCTTTATCAACAACGATACGGTTTGCGGCATTGAATGGGCTGCCACCCCAAGTATCGACAAAAAACAGAACTCCTTGTTCTGTATTAAGCGACTCCAGTTTTTTATTGTATTTATCAAATAAAGTATCAGCATTTTCACCGGGCACAAAGTCGATATAAGAAACATTTTCTTGCTCTCCAATCAACATCTCTGTGGTATGAAGCAGCTGTTCTGCCGCAGTCCCGTGTGTGCCAATCATAATGGCTATACTCACTTGTTTTCCCCTTTCTTTAACAATTGAATTCAGACCTACTGCAAGCACATACTCAATATTTCTAATGTATTGAATCTCCTATCAATGAATATGATAGTTGTGAATATAAAGCTGTATCGAAAATCTATCTCAAAATTTCATTTCGCATGGTTTTATATTTTGTTACATAAGAAAATATGTCGTTAGATTATCATTTGAAGCCTTCAAGAAAATTGCTATCAGTCAGAAAAATTAAGACTGACTGTTTTAATAGGTTAAAACAAGATTTTATTCTGATTTATTGTAAATTTTTATTTTTTAATATTGTTTTATTTAAATAAATTGGTGTTTATATCTGTTTCCGGTAACATTTTATTAATTTTCTGATAAAAAAATTGTGATGTTTTTGTCGCGAAATGGAAAATAATGTACTTTAGTAATTCGTTTCAGCCAAAAAAATATCCCAACCAAATAGCAGGGATATTATTTCAGATAAATTGTAGATGTAGCAAAGATAGGCAACAATATCACTCATTACAGAGTGAATGAGTGATATTTTATATTAGTCACACTGAACTTTTATTGCCAAGCCACCGCGTGAAGTTTCACGGTATTTCGCGTTCATATCTTTACCAGTTTCATACATGGTTTCAATGACTTTATCGAGCGAAACACGTGGTTCACTGGTACGGCGTAGTGCCATACGTGCAGCATTGATTGCCTTGACTGACGCTATAGCATTACGCTCAATGCAAGGCACTTGCACTTGGCCTGCAACAGGGTCACAAGTCAGGCCAAGATTATGTTCCATGCCAATTTCTGCTGCGATGCAAACTTGCTCAGGGCTAGCTCCAAGTAATTCGGCAATGCCGGCTGCTGCCATAGAGCAAGCAACACCAACTTCACCCTGACAGCCAACTTCAGCGCCAGAAATAGAGGCATTCATCTTATATAAGATACCGACTGCACCAGAAGCCAGAAAATAGCGGGTATACAATTCCGGTGTTACTGGCTCGATGCAGTGGTTGTAATAGGCCAAAACGGCAGGGACGATCCCACATGCACCATTAGTTGGTGCTGTAACAACCCGGCCACCAGCGGCATTTTCTTCATTGACGGCCAATGCAAACATATTGATTAAATCAACAACATTCATTGGGTCATTAGACAATTTGTTCGATGATGTCAGCATACGGTGCAATGCTGCCGCGCGGCGAGGAACACGTAATGGGCCTGGCAAAACTCCTTCTGTGGTCAGGCCACGATCGATACAGGCTTGCATGGTTGCCCATATATCCGCGAAATACTCAGCGATTTCTTCTTTGCTGTGTAAATCCAATTCATTTTTCATCATCAAGCCAGAAACGGACAAACCTGTTTTGCTACAGTTCATCAGCAGTTCTGCTGCGGAGCTGTATGGGTAAGAAACAGGTCTGGTATCTTGGGATGGCTTGCCAAAATGTTCTTCATCAACAATGAAACCACCACCGATAGAGTAGTAGGTTTTGCTGTAGATTTTTTTATCACCCGCGAACGCATGAATTTGCATGCCGTTTTCGTGCAGTGATAGGTTATCGCTACGGAAGTTCATACCACCATCGCGAGGAAAATCGACTTCTTGTAAACCGTTTGCCAGTGGCAAACGTTGAGTTAGCTCAACATCACGAATAAAACCTGGAATTGAATCAATATCAACGGTTGCTGGCATATTACCCGCCAGACCCATGATGATAGCGATATCCGTATGGTGACCTTTCCCGGTTAATGAAAGTGAGCCGTATACATCAACAGCTACACGCGTGATAGAGGACATTACTCCCTGGTTTACAAGATCATCGACAAATTGTTTGCCTGCTTTCATAGGACCAACAGTATGAGAGCTGGATGGGCCAATACCCACCTTAAACATGTCGAAAACGCTAATCACGCCAGACTCCTTTAAGAAGAAAGAGATATAGTTATATATATTGAAGCGCGCTACTTTACTGTTATTTAGTAGTGTTGATAAAGGAGTTTACAGTTTTTTTTTAATTATAATAGCAATTGATATGATTATGGATAAGTAATGCACAGTTTTATCGCGTTTTGTGTCCAACTCAGGGTGTTTTTTGAACTTGTTGTGCTAAGCGATAAATAATGGTGGCAGTTAATCCCCAAATCATATGCTTTTGGTGCCAATAAAAATAGACTCGGTGTTGTCGGTTACGGCGTTTTATATCCAGATACCGATAATGGGGAAGGGAAAGCGCATCAAACAGTGGAATTTCAAAAATGTTTGCTACTTCTGCGGGGTTTGTCTGAAAAGAAACAGGCTCGGAAATCAGCCCGATGACTGGAGTGACACAATAACCTCCAGTACTATCTAAAGGGGCTAATTGCCCCAGTATTTTTACTTTCTCTTGCGGTAAACTGACTTCTTCTTCTGCCTCACGCAAGGCGGTGGCAATAAGAGAAGAGTCTTCAGGATCTGCTGCTCCGCCCGGAAAAGCAATTTGTCCTGCGTGAGAGCGAAGGTTTATAGAACGTTGGGTGAATAATAACGTTGGTTCTGGCTTACATATAATCGGCAATAATACTGCGGCATTCCGTTGGTTGCTCGGCAAATGTGCTGAGTGTGCAGGAAGTTGTAATTGAAACCGATGGATGAAGTCAGAAATCGATATCATGGTATATAGAGTTTCCCTAATTGAGGTAAGATTCGTCCGAGTTTATCAAATGTTTCCTGATATTCTTTTTCAGCGATGCTATCTGCGACTATGCCACCACCAGCCCAACAGTAAATTTTTCCTTTTTCTGTCAGTAAGGTACGGATGGTAATATTGCTGTCCATTGTACCGCAGAAACTAATATAGCCAATAGCGCCGCAATATCCATGTCTGCGATGCGGTTCTAATTCTTCAATAATTTCCATGGCTCGAATTTTGGGGGCACCAGTAATTGAACCACCAGGAAAACAAGCGCGGAGTAAATCAGTAGCATGATAGATATCAGGTAAAACGGCTGTTATGGTGCTGACCAGATGGTGTACGGCCGGAAAAGGCTCAACAACAAATAACTCAGGTACTTTGACAGAGCCTGGTATCGCAACCCGTCCAATGTCATTTCTCAGTAAGTCAACAATCATCAGGTTTTCAGCGCGATCTTTTCGTGAATTGGCTAATTTCTTTGCTTGTAGCTGATCTTCTGTGGGATCTTCCAATCGTGGCAATGTCCCTTTTATCGGGCGGGTTTGAATGTGATTATCTTCCAGAAGAATAAAGCGTTCAGGTGAAACACTGATAATGCAGTGCTCAGGTAAACGGATAAAGGCAGAGAAGGGGGCACGGTTACTTTCATTGAGCTGGATAAATGCTTGCCATTCATCTCCCTTATAATTGGCATGGAACCGCTGTGATAAATTGACTTGATAGCAATCTCCATCTCGTAAGTAGCGATGGATTTGAGCAATTTTTTCTTGGTATTGCTGTGTTGTCATGTTGGATTGCCATTGACTTGTCAGAGTAAGGTCTTCTTTTCTATTTTCTCGCAGAGACTCTAACCATGTCAGTCGTTCGTCAATATTGTGGTAGCTCAGTAATGTCGCTCTCTGTAGCTGATGATCAATAATCAAACCCCAATCGTAGATACCCATGGCCATATCGGGAAAATTCAGTTCATTGACGGCTAATTCGGGTAATTTTTCGATGCGTCGCCCGAGATCGTATCCCCATATGCCTAATGCCCCTCCTTGAAAAGGTAGGTCAGGATCAAACTGGGCATTGATATCATAGGAATGAAGATGTTCTTTTAATAGCAGGAAGGGATCTTCCTGAGAAAGGGAAACCTTACCATTATGATTAATTTCGGTCGATTCCCTTTGGGTGACAAGTGTTGTTACAGGTTCGGCGACGAGAATATCAAATCGATTATGTGGATGTTCCGCAGTTCCAGAATGTAACAGCATGGCCCAAGGTAATGCAGAAAGGGGAGTAAAATAGTGAATAGCAAGATCAGGGGAATAAGGTAATTGTCGTTTTTGTAATGCAATTTTCATGACGGAATCAGTGTTGGTATTTGGCAAATTCACAAGAAATAACATATTAATCCGCGGAGATTATCACACAATCTTACTCCTGACTTGGGATAAAAAAGGCTATAATCGCCATTTGCCATTAATCGTTATGTTTTGTTTGAGGTTATAGCTATGTTTTCAGGTATGCCAGCATTATCCCATGAAGAGCAGCAAGCGGCTGTAGAAAGGATCCATCAGCTCATTTCAGAAGGGATGAGCAGCGGGGAAGCCATTGCCATCGTAGCTCAGGAATTACGTGAAAAGCATCAAGATAATGAGCAGATCCATGTTTTATTTGAGGATGATGAAAAATAGTCACAATGCATTTTTAACAAAACTCACATAATTACTTTCTACTACATGTTAATTTACCGAAACTTTTAATCCATATTATTTGGATGGTAATAGGAGGTAATAATGAAGGCAAGTCAGTTTATTCGTCGTATTGGTTTATTGAGTGCAGGTGTTTTGCTTTCTGTTTCGTTCACGGCAACAGCTGCTGAGAATGAGCGTGTGGCGAAGTTTATTTCTTGTAAAAATTTAACCAAAGATCAGGTAGCGGCACAGGTTAAGCAAGATTTTTTACAAAATCGGATTAATCACTGGGATAAAGACAGAAAGCAATTAGGCACTGCAAAGCTGATTGCATGGGTAAATGTCAATGATATTACTGGTGATGCAAACTCTTTGCAGGTTCCACTTATTGTCCGGGGTACAAAAAAGGACAAAAGTTACAATGTCACAATTGATTGTCAAAAAGAGACGATTAGTTATAGTGAAGTAAAGTAAATAATTTGTCATGCGATCTTTTAAATATGTGCGGGATACTGGGACGGTATCCCGTTTTGTTTAAAGAGTGAAGAGGGCTTTATGACGGAACAACGAAAATTCTATCCTGCTTATGATGCGTATCAAACAGGGTATTTAGATACAGGAGACGGACACCAGATTTATTGGGAATTATGTGGGAACCCGAAAGGTAAACCCGCAATATTCATTCATGGTGGCCCTGGTGGTGGGATCGCAAACTATCATCGCCAGTTATTTGATCCTGAACGCTATCATATTATGTTATTTGATCAACGTGGCTGTGGGCGTTCTAAACCCCATGCTAGCCTGGAAAATAATACAACCTGGCACTTGATTGAGGATCTTGAACGGCTGCGTAATTTGATGGGGGCTGAAAAATGGTTGGTTTTTGGTGGGTCATGGGGGTCAACACTGTCTTTGGCTTATGCTGAAAAACATCCGGATAGTGTATCAGAATTGGTGCTGAGGGGAATTTTTCTGCTCCGTCCACAAGAGTTGAATTGGTATTATCAAGAAGGCGCTTCTCGTTTCTTTCCCGAAAAATGGGAGCGTACTTTATCTATCCTATCGGAAGAAGAGCGTAAAGATGTGATAGCTGCCTATAATAAACGGCTGACAAGTGAAAATCTGCAAGTACAGCTGGAAGCAGCACGTTTATGGAGTCTTTGGGAAGGTGAAACGGTAACATTATTGCCTTCTGAAAGCTCGGCTTCTTTCTCAGAAAATAATTTTGCTTTGGCATTTGCACGCATTGAAAATCATTACTTTATCAATAATGGTTTTATAGATGAAACTCAGCAATTGCTGGATCATATTGATGTAATCAGGCATATCCCTGCCGTAATTATACATGGACGCTATGACATGGCATGTCAGGTACAGAATGCATGGGATTTGGCAAAGGCATGGCCGGAGGCCGAGTTGTGTATTGTGGAAGGAGCTGGTCATTCTTTTGATGAAGCGGGTATTTTGCACCAGTTAATCAAGGCGACTGATAAGTTTGTTGGAAAATAGTTGCGATAACCACCCGCAAAAAGGTGGTTATCTTTTTTAACATTCTCTTAACGACTTCTTGGCTCATAAGGCAATCGTGACAGAAATCTCGATTGCTGGCGGTAGTGGTGCAAACGTTGTTGAAAATATTCTCGCAGATGTGGTAGTTGCGCTTGCTCAACGGTGTCAGGAATGACAGGCATGTTATAGCGCTCTTTAAAAGCAACACCGGATGCTGCTAAATCAACATTGATCTTATCCATCTCATCTTTAGATAATTTGGCTAAGTTATGTTCCATTATGGCCTCTCTGAAAATTTATTTATTTCTCTGGGAAGAAAATTAATCGACTCTTTTTTGTTTAGCAAGTTGTTTAAATAAGGTCAAAAAAACGCCCTGTAAATATAAATAATATCAATTCTCATTTATATTAAAAAATATTTTTTTGAATAAAAATATAATTAAATAAAACTGATTCTTATTTTCTTATATTTAATGAGATTTATTCTTGTTGGTCTGCATAAACAAATCGTTATTTATCAATGTATTAGTTATTTTAATTTTATTTTTGTCTTATGTGATTTTAATTGGCATAATACGCCTAATTTAATGAATTATTAGAAGAGGTGGCCGATGTTAAAACAAGAAATGATCAAAAAATTAAATGAGCAATTAAATTTAGAATTTTATTCTGCGAATTTATACCTGCAAATGAGTGCGTGGTGTAGTGATAACGGTTATGAAGGCGCTGCGGCATTTTTGAGAACTCATTCACAGGAAGAAATGCAGCATATGCAACGCCTGTTTGATTATTTGGGTGACACTGGTTCAATGCCTGTACTGGGTGCTATTCAGGCTCCTCCTGTTGAGTTCAATTCTATCTCTGATGTGTTTAATCAGACTTATGAGCATGAAAAATTGATCACAGAAGAGATCAACAAACTTGCTCATGTAGCGATGATGACACAAGACTACTCCACTTTTAATTTCTTGCAGTGGTATGTTGCTGAACAGCATGAAGAAGAAAAACTGTTCAAATCTATTCTGGATAAATTGGGTATGGTGGGTGAAAGTGGAAAGGCTCTGTTCTTGTTGGATAAAGAGCTTAAGGGATTGTCTATGGCACCAGCGCACGCCTGATATATATTCTTCATCTTCCAATTTGCTGTTTTGCTGGCTACTCTGCTACTTGAAATCGACAGGGTAGAGATAGCCAGATAAACCAATTTGATCTGTTTTTCCACCGTACTTCCTGTTTTTCACGTGTTTTTTCATGCATTGTGAAATTGGTGTTACGGCTTTCTCTTTTTATCTCCATTTTTGCGTAGTGCTTCACAGGTCAAGACATTACTTGCCGATTGCCGCAGATTAAACAAATTTTTTGATATAGAATCCCCGCTCAGGTATAAAAAATTCATCTGCATATTAAAGGCTTATCTATATGTTTATTCTTAACATCCGTTCATTCTGGACCAAATTATCTGCTCTTGTGGTTCTATTTGTCGGTATGTCTTGTCAGCAGGCTTTGGCTCATGCACATTTGAAAGATCAGACTCCCACAGAGAACACAACCGTTGAAGCCGCCCCTCAGGCTATTACTCTGAGCTTTTCAGAACGTATTGAACTTGGATTCAGTAAGGTAAAATTGATTGGTCCAGAAAAGACTGCGATTAAAACGGGCAAGTTGGAACTTGATCCTGAAACCAAAACTAAGTTAATCCTGCCAGTTGAAGGCCTGCTTGCTGCGGGTAAATACAGTGTTGACTGGAGTGTACTCTCTGTCGACGGTCATAAGACAAAAGGCGTTTATATCTTTACTGTAAAATAATGATCTCTCTAGAGGCGCTATACATATTCTGTCGTTTCTCTCATTTTGTAGTCGTTATGTTGATGTTCGGCCTTAGCTTATTCACGGTAATGCTTGTTTCTGGTCATTTATCGACACTAATGAGAGAACGGTTGAAAGTTGGAGTTTTAATTAGTACTGTACTGGCTTTTATAACCTCGATAGTTTGGTTTATCGTACAAGCTGGATTAATGGGGGATGGCTGGTACGATGTTTATGCTCCGGATATCTGGCTAGCTGTATTGGAAACCTCGTTTGGACAAGTATGGAAATGGCAGTTACTGGTTGCTGCTCTTGCTGTTGGTGGTTTGTTCCTTTCCAATATTAGGGTCAGAAATTTTCTGTTATTGGGTTGCTCAATCATTTTACTCTCCAGTCATGCTTTCATTGGGCATGCAGCCATGCATGACGGAAGCATAGGGCTATTACTTCAAGCCAATCAGGTTATTCATTTACTGAGCGTAGGTTATTGGTTTGGGGGGTTGTGGCCATTTTTACTGTGTTTACAATTTCTGCGTTTAAGGCAAACATCAGAAATAAATTTATCCTCTAATAATGCATGTTCAGGTAATGAGGAATATGCAAAAAACAGGGGGGGAAAAACAAGCAATGATATAGGCAACAATCTGGATGATAGTGAAAATATTGCGATTAATCTATATTCAGACAGCGTATCAGCCATGAAAAAATTTTCTCTTTATGGGCATTTTGCTGTTTTTCTGGTGATTATGACGGGAATTGTAAGTAGTGTAATTCTAATTCCAGATTGGCCCATTTCTAGTCGAGCTCTTTCTGAATATCAATCAATGCTATGGCTAAAAATAGTTCTGGTTATTGGAATGGTACTTTTGGCCTTGATGAACCGCTATATTTTAGTTCCAAAATTAAAGCAGAAAAGGAGCTATCAACAATTGATAATCAATAGTTGGCTGGAAATTATTCTGGGTACAACTGCACTGTTATGTGTGGCTATTTTTGCAACACAACCTCCAGCATGATTCTTGAACGATGAGCGCAAATCCGGGTACATAAACAGAAAAATTAGCGATAAAATCATGACATGTATCTATCAGGAGAATGATAATGAAACGACTATTTTGGGCTCTGCCTTTTTTGCTTCTCTCTTTTCAGGGGATAGCCGCACCAATAAAAACCATTAGCAAGCTACAGTTTGGTAAACAATGGGCATTTACTCGCGAAGAGGTTATGCTTGATTGTCGATCAGGTGGTGCGTTATTTGTGATAAATCCCAGCACATTGATGCAGTATCCATTGAACGACCGTGCAACACAACTTACTAAATCTAATAAAGTTATTGCATCATCATTAGACACTATCCTCTTAAATGATCCTGAACATCCCAACCAAAAAATGAGCATTGAGCCATTCCAGAAAGCAGCGTTGGCTTTATGTGATTATTCAGATAATAAATAGGTGATAAGAAGTAATGGTTAATTGATGTATTCGGAAGAAAACCATCACTTCATTCAATCAATAATGATTAAAATTTGGTAAATTATTGCATGTCAACTACGCTTTAGATGATAAGTTGTTCTACGTCTCAATGGCAACTTTTGTGTAAGGCTCTTTAACAGAGCCATTTTTCCCTAGGCCGAGTAGAGGAGTAAACTCGGCCTTTTTTTGTTTATCATAAAGAGCGAGTATTTTTACTCTCTTTTCAATAAATTATTTTATTTTCTTATATGTATAATAAATAAGTGAAAATAAAACAACTGCTTAGAGTAATAGTAAGGTGTTTTATAATAAGAATATGAACAAGGGCACGATTCTGGGTGCAAGTTAGCTTATCTTTTAATATAAGCTGTGATATATCCCTAAATTTTATAAGTAAATACTGGTAAAAATAATTAAAGAAAATTTAAATTCAGTAAGAGAGGTGGCATTTTGAAAAAATTTAAAGTCATAGAGATAGTTTATTCTTAGAAATAGCCTGTTAAATATGGTAAAAATCTTACATGAAATTGTTGCATTTATTTTGTTAAATATTTATCAGTTGTAATAGGAGCTTATGGATAGGAATGAGTTTTATCAAGAGTTAGCGGATGGCTTGATGGCACTGTTATCGGGTGAGTACGACTTTATCGCTTCTCTTGCTAACACAAGCGCATTGTTATATGAACGTTTGGATAATGTTAATTGGGTTGGCTTTTATTTAGTGGATGGTGATACCCTGATATTAGGGCCATTTCAAGGCAAAAATGCTTGTGTTCGTATTCCTATAGGAAAGGGGGTATGCGGAACGGCTGTATCAAATAAGAGCATACAGCGTATTTCTGATGTGCATGCTTTCCCCGGCCATATAGCCTGTGATGTCGCCAGTAATGCTGAAATTGTACTTCCTTTGGAAATCAATGGACAAATTATTGGAGTTTTGGATATTGATAGCACGGTTTTTGGTCAGTTTGACGAGAATGATGAAAATGGCTTGAAAGCCCTAGTTATCAGGCTTTGTGAGCATTTGGAACAATGTATTGTTTCAAAATATCTACAATAGAGCTTAACTTAACATATGTATCACCTAGCATTTATCAGCAACGCCATTATAATGTCGCCTGTTCGTGCCTGCGCTGGTTGGCAAAACCGTTGTAATCAGGAAATTTCATGGAAAAGCAACCTAAGTTGAATAGTAGTAAAGAAGTCATTGCTTTCTTGGCTGAGCGTTTCCCGCTTTGTTTCGTGGCAGAAGGTGAAGCACGTCCTTTGAAGATCGGGATCTTCCAGGACATTGTTGAACGTATTCAGGGTGAACGTATTCAGGGTGAAGAGTGTTTAAGTAAAACACAGCTTCGCTCTGCTCTGCGTTTGTATACTTCCAGTTGGCGCTATCTCTATGGCGTTAAAGAGGGAGCTCAACGTGTTGACCTTGATGGGAATACGTGTGGTGAACTGGAAGTTGAACATATTGAACATGCGCATCAGCAACTGACAGAAGCGAAAGCGCGAGTACAGGCTCAACGTGCTGAACAGCGCGCCAAGAAACGTGAAGCTGAAAACGTATCTGACAAGAAAAGTGAACGCCCTGTGAGTAAAAAGCCAGCTCGTCGTCAGAAGACTTCGGGTGATGGTGAAAAACGTCCAGCTCGTTCGCAAAACCGTATGCAACAATCGCGTAAACCTGCAGATAAAACCACAAAGAAAATTGCACAACCAGAGTTAATCTCAGTTACTGATGTATCCTCTTTGAAAGTCGGGCAGACAATCAAAGTAAATGTAGGAACAAGTTTAATGGATGCATCTGTGCTTGAAATTGCAAAAGATGGTGTAAGAGTGCAGTTACCTACAGGTTTAGCAATGATTGTACGCGCAGAACACTTAAAGTTCTGATACGGAGGCCAACTTGGGCATGAACAAACTCATTACTTTGGCTTTCGTTTTAGGTCTATCATTTTTTAGTACAGGTTATGCAGATACTACTAATGGCAATGCCATTAATGGTCACAACACAGCTGTTATTAGTCTGAATCAGTTGCCAGATTTAAAACCGGAACCGCAGCATCTTACGGTAAGTTCGCGGATTGTTACCCGCTTTCTTCGTTCTCATTATCGCCAGTTTTATTTGGATGCGGATTTTTCAGGAAAAATTTTTGATCGTTACCTGAATCAACTGGATTATTGGCACAATGTTTTTTTGGTATCTGATATCGCGCAGTTTGCGACTCAAAAGGGAAAATTAGGGGAAGAGCTTGAAAATGGGGAGCTAAAACTTCCTTATGACCTATTTAATCTGATGCAAAAGCGCCGCTTTGAACGTTATCAATATGTGCTCTCTCGTTTAGAGCAACCTATTGATTTAAACGGTCATGACACAATTCAAACAGATCGAACTAAAGCTCCGTGGCCAAAAAGTGTTGAAGAACTGAATAAACTTTGGGATGCTAAAATCAAATTTGATTGGATAAATCTCAAGTTATCCGGCAAAAATGATAAAGAAATCAAAGAAACTCTGACCAAACGTTATCGGACGTTGTTGAAACGCCTCACACAAACCAAGAGCGAAGATGTTTTTCAAAATATCATGATGGCTTTTGCCCGCGAAATAGATCCACACACTAGTTATCTTTCACCTCGTGATACAGAACAGTTTAATTCAGAGATGAGTTTATCTCTTGAAGGCATCGGTGCTGTTTTACAATATGACGATGAATATATTTCCATTCGTTCATTACTTGCGGGAGGCCCTGCGGCTAAGAGTAATGCGTTGAAAGTTGGGGATAAAATCATTGGTGTTGGGCAGGTCAGCAAGCCTATTGTAGATGTTGTTGGATGGCGTTTGGAAGATGTTGTTGCTCTTATCAAAGGGCCTAAGGGGAGTAAAGTCCGCCTTGAAATCACTCCAAGTGCGAAAGGGGCAAAAAACCACATTGTTACCCTGACCCGTGAAAATATCCGTCTTGAAGATAATGCTGTCAAGATGTCGGTGAAAACGGTAGGGAAGGAAAAAGTTGGTGTCTTGGATATACCAAGTTTTTATGTCGGCTTGACTAACGATGTAAAAGTACAGTTGCAGAAGCTCACTAAAGAGGGCGCTTCCTCGATCATAATTGATTTGCGAGGCAATGGCGGTGGCGCATTGACAGAAGCTGTATCGCTATCTGGCTTGTTTATTTCTACTGGCCCTGTGGTTCAGATTCGGGATAATACCGGTAGAATTAAAGAAGAATCAGATATGGATTCGGCAATATATTATAAAGGCCCACTGGTTGTTCTGGTTGACAATAGAAGTGCTTCTGCATCTGAAATTTTCGCAGCCGCGATACAAGATTATGGCCGTGGATTAATTGTAGGAGAGCCTACTTTTGGTAAAGGTACTGTTCAGCAATACCGTCCTTTGAATCGTATTTATGACCAAATGCTACGACCTGAGTGGCCAGAGATTGGCTCTGTACAATACACGATCCAGAAATTTTATCGGATAAATGGTGGTAGTACTCAGCTTAAAGGTGTAACACCTGATCTAATTATGCCAACTGGGAAAGAGCCTTCTGATATAGGGGAAAGCAAAGAGGACAATGCGTTACCTTGGGATAGTATCCATCCTGCTCATTATACTTCCTCGAAAGTAATTTCAGAGTTAACGCCGCTACTGACTAAACTGCATAACCAACGGATTGATAATGATTCTGAGTTCAAATATATCAAACAGGATATTGCTTACTACAAAGTCATTAAAGAACGTAATGGCATTTATTCCTTGAACTATGCTCAAAGAGAGAAAGAAAACAAGGAAGACGAAACAAACAAGTTGAATCGTATTAATGAGCGCTTTAAACGAGAAGGTAAAAAACCGCTAAAATCACTTGATGATTTACCAAAAGATTATAAAGGGCCAGATCCTTACTTAGATGAATCTGTAAAAATTGCACTGGATTTGGCGCATCAGCCTTTGAAGTAGCTGTAACGAGATAATTTAAAATTCGTTATACCCAATGGATTTCAAGATGCATTACGGCGGCAAGAGAGCGAATCCCTGAGAGCATAGATAATTGTGTGACTGGGGTAAGTGAGCGTAGCCAACAAAGAGGTAACTTGAAAGACTAAGGGTATATAAACAAAAGGCCGGCTTGATAGTTGGCCTTTTTATCATATTGTAAAGTTATGTTGTTTCTATCGCTTGGCATCTGAAAGAATTTGAATAATATGGGGAAGTCCCCATCTTAATGACTTAGCTCTTAGTTGAACTGTTTGATAATTAAAGGAAGCAAATTTATATGATGAGAATCGTCTTGTTCCTTCTCACGAACCTCGCAGTCATGGTGGTGTTTGGAATAATACTTTCACTTACAGGCATTAAGTCGAATAGTACTATTGGCCTCATGATTATGGCTGGTTTGTTTGGTTTTGGTGGTGCATTTATTTCTTTGTTACTGTCGAAATGGGTGGCTCTGCATTCTGTTGGTGGTCAGGTTATTGAAAAACCTTCCAATGAAACTGAAGCTTGGTTGATGGAAACTGTTCGTCATCAAGCAGATCAGGTTGGCATTACTATGCCACAAGTGGCTATCTATGATGCTTTGGATATTAACGCATTTGCCACAGGGGCGCGCCGTAATGCTTCTCTGGTTGCTGTTAGTACAGGGTTACTGGACAACATGAGCCGTGATGAAGCTGAAGCCGTCATTGCACATGAAATTAGCCATATTGCTAATGGTGATATGGTGACAATGACATTGTTGCAGGGGATCGTGAATACGTTTGTTATCTTCATCTCACGTCTCATTGCGAGGGCTGCTGCAAACTTTTTTTCCGGCAACGATGATGAAAGTAAAAGCAGTGATGGCAACCCAGTCGTCTACATGGTGATTTCCATGGTGCTGGAGATCGTATTTGGTATTCTGGCAAGTATTATTACCATGTGGTTCTCCCGTTACCGTGAATTCCATGCGGATGCAGGATCAGCGAAATTGGTTGGACGTGAAAAAATGATTGCTGCATTGCAACGTTTGAAGACCAGCTATGAACCTCAGGAGGAGGGGCCTGTGAAGGCATTCTGTATTAATGGTAAATCTAAGAGTTTGAGTGAGCTGTTCTTATCCCATCCTCCGCTGGATAAGCGTATTGAAGCTCTTCGTAGCGGTGAATATATAAAATAATACTATAAGTTTCTTTTTGGTAAGAATGAGAAAGATACTTAATCTATAGCAAATATTTAGTAGGTTAGTAGACACAAAGCCGAGAGTCATGATGAATCTCGGCTTTTTTGCTCTTCTTTTTAATGGGTTCGAATTAAAATTGGCTTAACGTTGCTTCTTCGTCTTGCTCAAACGCTTCTTTGTTGGTTTGTCCCATCAATTGACTGGTGATTGTACCAGCAGCCATAGCGCCATTAACATTTAATGCTGTGCGTCCCATATCAATAAGAGGCTCAACAGAAATCAGCAGTGCGACTAAAGTGACAGGTAGCCCCATAGCAGGTAAAACAATTAATGCTGCAAATGTTGCTCCACCACCAACGCCAGCGACACCCGCAGAACTGATAGTCACAATTCCCACAAGAGTTGCAATCCACAATGGATCAAAAGGATTAATACCAACGGTTGGAGCAACCATCACTGCCAACATGGCTGGATAAATACCAGCACAGCCATTTTGCCCAATAGTCGCGCCAAAAGAAGCGGAGAAGCTGGCGATAGACTCAGGGACACCGAGGCGGCGAGTTTGTGTTTCAACATTCAAGGGAATACACGCAGCACTTGAACGGCTGGTAAATGCAAATGTCAGTACAGGGCCTGCTTTTTTAAAGAATTTCAGGGGATTAATCCCAGTAAATGCCAACAGTCCGCCATGTACTACAAACATCAGGCCAAGAGCGATATAGGAAGCAACGACAAAATTACCTAATTGAGTGATATCATTGATATTGGAACTGGCAACAACTTTAGTCATTAAAGCCATTACGCCGTATGGGGTAAGGCGCATAACCAATCTAACCAGCTTAATTGCCCATGCTTGCATAGTATCAATGGCTGCGAGGGCTCGTTCACCACGTTCATGATCATCTTTAAGCATTTGTAGTGCAGCGATACCTAAAAATGCCGCAAAAATTACAACACTAATAATAGAGGTTGGGCGTGCTCCCGTCAGATCAGCAAAGGGATTTTTAGGGATAAAAGAAAGAATAATCTGAGGTACACTCATATCTGCAACTTTGCCAATATAATTGCTTTCAATTGCTGATAAACGAGCAGTTTCCTGAGTGCCTTGAATTAGCCCGGCGGCACTTAGCCCAAATAAGTTGGCGATTACAATGCCGATCAGAGCAGAAATCGCTGTAGTGAACAGTAAAGTGCCAATGGTAAAAAAGCTGATTTTTCCTAAGGAAGAAGCTTTATGTAAGCGCGCAACGGCACTTAGGATAGAAGCAAAAACCAATGGCATGATAACCATTTGTAGTAGTTGTACATAACCATTACCGACGATATTGAACCATTTAATTGATTCTTTCACGGTAACATTGTCTGTTCCATAAATGATGTTTAATGTCAGCCCAAAAACGACACCTACAACTAGAGCCACAAGAACTTTTTTAGACAAGCTCCAATTATTTGAACTCGTTTTTGCTAATAAAATAAGCAGTGCTACAAAAACGAGCACGTTAATGATGAGTGGTAAATTCATCCCTAGTCTCCAAAACTTATATACTCTCTATATTTCTAGTTGCAGTGTGCAGTTAGAAATATATGGATATAAGTGTATCTGTATATGATATATATTTTTTTGCATGATATATAATCGTTCTGGATGATGAGAAAAATACTCTGTATCTTTCTTCCAATTCGCTGATTTATAAATTGTATTTCAATTTGAAATCTATCGAATACATACCATGAAATGCTTAAGGCAGAATGTTATCAGTATAAGAAGTCTCTTACTTATAATTAAATAGAATTTAATATAATTATTTTTTACTAACTAGTTTAATTGGTTATATACTTTAATGTATCTCTGTTTGTTTTTTTGTTCTACTCAGGCCATTAACGTTATAGCTAGGTGCATTAAGAGTTCTTTAGGGAAAACAATAAGAAGTAATTTAAAAGAATTGTTTATATTTTGCTGATAACCCCATTTTTTAAATGGGGTTACGATAGCTTGTTATGTATGGATTGATTAGCTACTTGTAGAAATTCTGTAGCTTATCATGCAATTTATCGAACTGTATTTTGTCAAATTGTACTTTGTCAAAATAGTGAGAGAATGAAAAATTGATATGTTGTGGAAGGATAATCGCGATTACCACTACCAGTACAGCAATGAAGCGTTCGGCTTTTTTGCGCTCCTTGCCTCTAAGAATAGGAATGCAAAAACGTATTCTCAGAGGCCATAAGAGTGGGATACCAGCAGGAGTAAGCATATCAGCAATAAGATGGCTGATATAACCGATAATCATTGCATGGACAAAGTCAGTTGGAATAGGCCAATCAGAAGGCATTTCAGTCTGGAATAATGTAACCCCTACGAGCAGCGCTAATAAACTATGTGTAAATCCACGATGTCCACATAAACGCGCAATTGGAATGGATATAAAGCGGAATAGTCTACCTAAAGTTGAGCTTGGGTGGTCGATATCTGGTAACAATGAAGCCAGAAGCACGCCGGGAAGCATATGTAACCAGTCTCCCTGTGCTATTTCTGGTGTGATTTCTAGCTGGTGAGCCAATACAAGGCTGGCAACGGAAAAAAGAAGATGCCCTTCTGCTGTCATAACGATTTATACTAATTATTCATGCTGATTGCTGTTTAAACATACAGTGGAGCAGTATAGAGGGTTTTGCATAAGGATGATAGAGGGTAAATAAGAAAAATCTTTTATTTATTGATATATCCCCTTTATTTTTTAAGAGGTTAATATTTGCGCTGCCAGGTACAGAGAAATAGATATTGGATAATGGCAGCGCGGTAGTTATTAAGTAATATCTTCTATTGTTAATTTTTCCAGTGAATTCAGTTTAATATCAGCCATTGACCAACGGGGATCATCAAAATGGCTGGCAGCAGGAACGACAATCGAGCGCATTCTTGCTGCTTTGGTTGCTATCATGCCATTAAATGAATCTTCTAATGTGAGACAGTTAATTGGATTGACTCCAAGTTGATTAGCTGCCAACAAATACACTTCGGGATGTGGTTTGCTGTAAGGTAAGTGTGCAGCAGAAACTACAGTATCAAAGTAATGTCGGAGGTTAAATAATTCGAGTACTTGTTCGAGCATCTCATAGGGTGAGGCAGATGCCAAACCGATTTTCAATCCACGTTCGCGGCAGAGATTTAAAGCATATTCTACCCCAGGTAGTAAAGGACGGTTTTCTTTAACTAACTGAACTACGTGATTAATTATACGTTGCTCAACTTCACTTTTGGAGACACCTTGCCAAGGTGATGCTTGATACCATAGCTCAACAACGTGATCGATTCGTAACCCCAATGTATCAGGTAATACTGCTGCTAAATTCAAATCTAGCCCTAATTCACGGAATACACTTTTTTCGCCTTGTTCCCAATAAGGTTCAGAATCAATCAGCAAGCCATCCATATCAAAAATGGCGGCCTCTATAGATAAACAAAATGACATTTCATGTCTCTCCGCGATGATAGTTATGATTAATGAAATTTGATTGTAACAATCCCAGTAAATTAAATCTCGTTATAGGTGATAACAAAGAAGGAAATAATTTTATAGGAAAAATAAGATAATTACCCTACAAATAGGGTTAAAGTTAGTTCCTTATGAGCTATCATTGATTAAAAATAAAATGATTTACACCTATGGGGAATGTAATGACGTATCAACAAGCTGGATATGTTGCTATTGCTAAGCGAATCTTGGGCTGGATTATTTTTGTACCAGCTCTTTTGTCAACGTTTGTTTCCGTGACTAATCTAGCATGGCAACATGGTGTTAAAGGTGATGGTGTTAACGCGGTATTGAATGATTTTCTCAAGATGATGACAGAAATGATTAAATTCAATACACCATTTTTGGATTTTTTCTGGAAACATTCCCCAATCCCTGATCGTATTGTTGGAATTACAGGAGAAAATATTAGTTTTCTAGTTATTTATATTTTGATGTTTGTTGGACTGGCAATGAGTGCGTCGGGTTTAAGAATGTATCGTCAATTCAGATTTATCAAAGAACGTATTGAAGATCAAATGCTCCTTGAGCATGCAAAGGAAAGTGAAATAACCAAAGAACAATTGGAGGCTAAAATTAAATTTCCTCGTCATTCTTTATTCAGTCAGATTTTTATCCTTTATATCTCCCCCATCATTATCGGTGCAATTGCCTATTTTTTATGTAAATTGTTGGGGTGGTAATGCAATTAAATAATAGTTAATAACTGTGCAAGGATGCTCTACCCAGTATTTTAGTTAAAGTAAATTAATATTTTTAATGTCGCGAAAGATATCCATTTCATTAAAAAATAAAGTGTTAACTCAGAGTTAATGAAGAGAACTCAGAGCTAACAACAATAATAATTTTTATTTTCGAAGGTAATATTTTTCATTTTCAAAGATATTTTTAATAAAGTTTTCTCATGTCTATTCAGATAAAAGCTTATCAATCATATTTTGTACTACGATAAAGTTATCTCCTCCGAAAAGATTGCATCTATTCAATAAATAATAGAGTTGGTAAATAGATTGGCGCTCAAGGAAATCTTGAGGTAATGGCCAAACATTTTGGTAACCATCAAATATTTGCAAAGGAAGATCCGGGTAAAGTGGCAGCATTGCCAGATCACATTCGCGATCTCCCCAATAGCAAGCAGGATCAAAAGTAACTGCACAATCATTGTTTAATGATGCACAGTTCATGGGCCATAGATCGCCATGCAGGAGAGAAGGTTGAGGGTGATGATTATGTAATTTCTTACTGATTATTTGGACAATTTGATTAATATCTCCAAATATCATTCCGTTATCTGCGGCAAGTTGCAATTGCCACCCAATGCGTTTTTCGGCATAAAAATGATTCCAGCGTTTTTGCCACCCGTTTGGTTGTATGGTGGTTGCCAGCATGTTATCAAAATCAAAACCAAATTTAGGTTGTTCACTCCATTGATGCAGCTTTGCAAGGTGTTGACCGAAAAGATATGCGCTATGCGCGTTAAATGGTTTCATAGGCAAATGTTCCAGCAACAGGAAGCTATAGTTTCGGTCGTGACCGACACCATAAACATCGGGAACACGGGTTGTTTTGCTGCGAGCCAGCAACTCCAGTTGTTCGGCCTCTGCTTTAAAAATTGGCAACATTTCTTTCGCGTTGGATTTGATAAAGATATGTTGTTCACCATATTCAATGTACCAAGCACGGTGAATATCTCCTCCTGCCAATTCCGTTTTATTGTGAATTTCAGCGTCACCAAAATGCTCACTTAATAGATGGTTCACTGCTTGCCACATGGTTCACCTCATTAAGTTGACAATTGCTCTGCTTATATTACAGACAGATGCAACATTTGAACAGGTTAAAAGGGATTTTAATAGAAATTAATAAGGCCATATCTCAAATTTGATATGGCGCTCTATTTTTTTAATTTGATTTTTCAGGAGTTGATGATAGTCGAGATGGCATTTTTTCAAACGTTTCTTTGTTTGCTTTTTTACGAGCCAATTTTATTTGGTCATAAAGAAGTGCAATAGTGAAGAAAATGGCTTGAATGATTACAATACAGGGGCCTGTTTCGGCATCAATATGGAAGCTGATGATTGTTCCAAGTACGCTGGATGATACAGAAGCAATCATTGCCACAATGAGCATATGATCAAAACTCCGGCAAAGCATAAAAGCAATAATGCCCGGTGAGATTAACATTGCAATGACTAGGATGATGCCAACGGCCTGCAATGATGCGACAATTGTTAGGGCCAACAGAGATAACAATCCGTAATGAAGTAGTTTCACAGGAAGACCAACCACTCGTGCCTGATTAGGATCGAAGCAGTAGAGCATGAAATCTTTTCTCTTTAGCAACACAATAGCCAGCGTGATCCCGGCAAAGCACAGGGTTTGGAATAATTCATGCTGGGTAATGCCGAGTATGCTGCCGAATAGAATGTGTGTCAGGTGTTGATCCGTATCTATACGAGTAAACAGCACTAATCCAAATGCAAACATGCCTGAGAAAACAATACCCATGACAGTATCTTCTTTGATTCTGCTATGTTCTTTGAGATACCCAGTGGCAAATGCACAAAATATACCGGAGAGGAACGCGCCTACTACAAGTGGTATACCTGCGACAAAAGCGAGTACGATACCGGGCAAAACAGCATGGGAAATAGCATCTCCCATCAATGACCAACCTTTTAAAACCAAGAAACAGGAAAGCACCGCACAAACAGCTCCCACAATGATGGCAGCAACGATGGCTCGGCGCATAAACCCATGCATGAAGGGTTCAGTAATTAATTCAATAAATGTGTTCATGAGCGTCGTTCCTGAATCAATGACAGAGATTCTTTTTTAGCTCGTCTGCGGGAGGCCAACATGCCATGTTTTGGGGCAAAGAAGAATGTGAGTAAGAAAATCACTGTTTGCATTGTGACAATGACACCTCCGGTTGCCCCATTGAGGAAATAACTCAAATATGTGCCGATACCACTTGTGAGTGAACCAATGGTGACAGCAATGATCAACAAGTGTTTAAACCTATCTGTTAATAAATAGGCTGTTGCACCCGGAGTTACTACCATTGCGATAACTAAAATAGCACCTACTGTTTGTAATGCAGCAACTGTACAGGCGCTTAATAAAGTGAAGAAAATGATTTTTAACCGTAATGGTGATAACCCGATAGAGCGTGCATGAGTTTCATCAAAGAAAACAACCAACAAATCTTTCCAAAGTACCATTAAGGTAATAAAGGAAATTGCGATAATGATTTCAACTTGTAAAACATCTTCATCAGCGATTCCCAGGATATTGCCCATAATAATGGTTTGTACATTTACAGATGTAGGGTTTAAAGAAACGATCAATAACCCGACGGCAAAAAAAGTAGAGAAGATAAAACCGATCACCGCATCTTCACGTAACCGAGTGATGTGACGAACCAGTGTCATTGACAGTGCGGCGAGCATCCCCGTAAAAAAAGCGCCACCTGCATAAGGTAAACCGAGAGCATAGGCTCCTGCCACGCCAGGTACAACAGAATGGGAGAGGGCATCTCCCATCAACGACCAACCTTTTAGCATCAGGTAAGCGGATAAGAAAGCACAAACAGCGCCAACGATGGCACTTACCCACATGGCTTTTACCATGTAGTTGTAACTGAATGGTTGTAAAAGTAGTTCCATCATGGTTGGTTGTCCTTTTGTTTTGGGCTTTGCCGCGGTGGAACATGATGATCATGTCCGTAAAAGACGGCGGCACGTTCGTCATCAGTAATGACTGTCAGTGAACGTGGGTCATCATCTTCATGCAATTCAGGGCCGGAAAGATTAATATGACGCAAAATACCACCGAAGGTAGTTTCCAGATTTTTTTGAGTAAAAGTGTTTTCTGTTTGACCACTTGCGAGCACAGTGCGGTTGATTAAAATAACGTGATCACAAAATTCAGGAACACTGCCGAGGTTGTGCGTTGATACTAAGATCAAATGCCCTTCGTCACGTAAATCACGGAGTAAATCAACAATGGCATTTTCTGTTTTAACATCTACTCCGGTAAAAGGTTCATCCAGCAGCAAAACTTTCCCTTCCTGAGCCAATGCGCGGGCTAAAAATGCTCGTTTTTTCTGACCACCTGAAAGTTCACCGATTTGGCGATCACGCAATCCTGCCAGCCCGACACGTTCAAGTGCTTCATTGACGATTTCATGATCACGCTTGCTGGGGCGGCGCAAGAACCCCATTTTTCCATAGCGTCCCATCATTACAACATCGGAAACCAAAACTGGGAAATTCCAATCTACATCTTCGGTTTGAGGAACATATGCGATGATATTTTGTTTTAGTGCAGCTTTGATAGGTTGATCGTTGAGGGTAACTTTTCCTTGTGAAGGTGTTACTAATCCCATGATTGTTTTGAATAATGTGGATTTTCCGCTGCCGTTCATACCAACTAGTGCACAAATTGTGCCGCCGGTAATATCAAAACTGGCATCATAAATAGCAGTGTGTCCGTTGTTGTAGGTGACGGTGGCATTATCCACAATTAAATGGGGTTGCTCAAATAATGGCTGTCGGTTTAATGATGAGCGATTCATTGATTAAATCCTTTTGCAATAGTGTCTACAGTGGTATTCAGTAGATCAATATAAGTTGGTACTGGCCCTTTTTGAGCGGAAAGAGAATCTACATAAAGTACTCCGCCGTAACGGGCTCCTGTTTCTTTACTGACTTGTTTTGCTGGCTTATCTGAAACAGTACTTTCACTGAAGACAACTGGGATTTTATTGGCCCTTACTGTATCAATAACACGGCGAACCTGTTGAGGAGAACCTTGTTCCTCAGCATTGATTGGCCATAAGTATACTTCTTTGAAACCATAATCTTGTGTAAGATAACTGAAAGCACCTTCACTGGTTACCAGCCAGCGTTGTTCTTCTGGAATACGAGAAAGACGTTTTCTGAGAGGTACATCCAGTTGAGCTATTTTTTCTGCATAAGCTTTGGCATTGCGATTGTAAACTTCGGCATTCTTTGGGTCGTATTTGACAAAAGCTTTACGGATATTTTCGATATAAATCAGCGCATTTTTGGGTGACATCCAAGCATGGGGATTAGAATTTTTATTGTAGAGTCCTTCACGAATAGGTAAAGGAATAATACCTTCAGTTATAACAGCAGAAGGTATGTCTTTCATATTTTCAAAAAAGCGTTCGAACCAGCGTTCTAAATTTAAGCCATTCCAGAGGATAAGGTCTGCACGCTGTGCTTTGATGATATCTTTGGGAGTTGGTTGATAATCGTGGATTTCTGCACCTGGCTTTGTGATTGATTCGACAATTGCAGCATCCCCTGCGACATTTTGAGCCATATCTTGAATAATAGTGAAGGTCGTGACTACCCTGAATTTTTTCTCTGCATGAGCTTGTTGACTGAATAACACTATTGTAAATAGAACAATAACCAGATTGAATATCGGAAAAGAAGTAAGCGAGCGTTTTTTGTTCATTATGGTAAACCTTACTTGTTATACATATAATTATTGATAATGATTATCAGTATCATCTGAATAAAGTCAAGGTGATAACGAGTGAAATTGATAATAGACTCGATAATCACTCCTTAAGTTTCTGTTGCTTGATACGGTAGTAATAAACCTTATGCGAACAAAAAAACAGCATCTTGTCCAGAGTTAACCCTGATCAATTAAGAAATTTATTTTGATAAATAACGGAAAAATATTTTTGGCTTATCGGTAAAATTATATATGCTTTACAGGGTTAATTTTATTTAGAGGAAGCAGCGTGAAATTTAAACTCCGCTATATTGCGTTTGTATTATTATTAACAGGGTGTGCAGGCCAACAAGTACATCAATCAGACATCAATAGACAAACAGTGGCAAAACGTATGCTTAATAACAATAAGCCTGCTTCTGCTTCCCGCAAATTGACCAATAGACCCGTTACACTATTTGATAGTTTTATTGAACGAGCTGCAAAACGTTATGGTGTTGATGAAACACTTATCAAAGCAATTATTCAGGTGGAATCTGGATTTCGTCCAGAGGTTGTTAGTAAATCTAATGCGGTTGGCTTAATGCAGATTAAAGCATCTACGGCTGGGCGAGATGCTTATAAAATGAAAGGAAAATCAGGGCAGCCAACAATGCGTGAATTAAAAGATCCTGAAACTAACATTGATCTTGGAACGGCTTATATCAGTATCCTGAAAAAACAGCATTTGGAAGGTATTTCCAATCCAGAAACGCTGTACTATGCAACGATAGTTGCTTATGTAAATGGTACAGGAGCCTTGTTGCGAACGTTTGATTCAAACCGGGCTTTGGCAATTAATAAAATCAATCGGATGACGCCAAATGAATTTTATCAATATGTTCAAAATAATCATCCTGCACCACAGGCTCCGCGTTATTTATGGAAAGTAAAAAATGCTTATCGTTCTTTAGCCATTATTGACTAATTGAAAATTACATGGTGGCTGAATGTTTATATTTTCTATAAATATCCAGAACTATCGCGGTATCTACAGATTTTTCTTATATTGGTTTTCGAAAGTATAGGGTAATGGACATTTTGGCTTGTTGAATAAAAAAATAAAATTAAGTGTAATTGTCAATAACACATATAATCTCAATTTCCCTAAATCTTTGTTCTTTGTTTCTAAAGCTCATGAAGGAAAATGTTGTACATTATACATTAAGCTAAATTCTGATAGTTCAGTTCAATCAGTGTCAGAGTATCCAGTAGCAAAGCAACAATCTAAACAAGAAAACCAATGATAAGGCATTTTGCGAAGACGCTAAAATGACCGTCACACTTGCTAAAATGCCGGAATTTCCTGATGGCATACATTTCGAAAACATAATTCTTGATTTCGCAACAGAATAATTATCAAGCAATTGATGAAGCTGATTTAATGTCAAGATGAACTATTTTAACACCTACTCTGTGTGATAGTATGTCGGGCGAGTTAGGGCAAATGTACCGGATACTTTTGAAATTGTGTCCTTAAATGTGTACACATCTTGCGGAGTGAAGCAAGAATTTGTTTCTAACGTGCTGACTAATAATTAATTTGATTTAATGCAAGTGATCTTTCGTGTGGGTCACCACTGTATATAAGGATTTTAAATGCCTGTAATTACTCTTCCTGACGGTAGTCAACGTCAATTTGAGCATGCTGTTTCCGTAATGGATGTAGCTAGTGATATCGGTGCTGGCTTAGCAAAAGCGTGTATTGCTGGTCGTGTTAATGGTGAATTAGTTGACGCCTGTGAATTAATCGAAACCGATGCCAATCTTGCTATTATTACCAGCAAGAATGAAGAAGGTTTGGAAATTATCCGTCACTCATGCGCACATTTATTGGGTCATGCAATTAAACAATTGTGGCCTGATACGAAAATGGCTATCGGCCCTATCATTGACAATGGTTTCTATTACGATGTCGATTTGGATCGCTCTTTGACGCAGGAAGATATTGAGCTGCTTGAAAAACGTATGTTGGAACTTGCCAAAAAAGACTACGATGTCATAAAGAAAAAAGTTAGCTGGCAAGAAGCACGCGACGAATTTGCGGCTCGTGGCGAAGAGTATAAGATTCAGATTTTGGATGAAAATATCAGCCATGATGATCGTCCAGGTCTGTATCACCATGAAGAATATGTTGATATGTGCCGTGGGCCACATGTCCCTAACATGCGTTTTTGCCATCACTTTAAACTGCAAAAAATTGCCGGCGCATACTGGCGCGGCAATAGCGACAACAAAATGTTGCAGCGTATTTATGGTACTGCGTGGGCTGATAAAAAGCAGCTTAATGCCTATTTACAACGTTTGGAAGAAGCTGCGAAACGCGATCACCGTAAAATTGGTAAGCAGCTTGACCTGTACCATATGCAGGAAGAAGCGCCAGGCATGGCGTTTTGGCATAATGATGGCTGGACAATTTTCCGCGAGTTGGAAACTTTTGCGCGTATGAAGCTCAAAGAGTACCAATATCAGGAAGTAAAAGGCCCATTCATGATGGACCGTATCCTGTGGGAAAAAACAGGGCATTGGGAAAACTATAAAGAGAATATGTTTACAACTTCATCGGAAAGCCGTGAATATTGCGTAAAACCGATGAACTGCCCGGGCCATGTCCAGATTTTCAACCAAGGGTTGAAATCCTACCGTGACTTACCTTTGCGTATGGCTGAATTTGGTAGCTGCCACCGTAATGAACCATCTGGTGCTTTACATGGTTTGATGCGTGTACGTGGCTTTACTCAGGATGATGCACATATCTTCTGTACTGAAGATCAGATTCTTCAAGAAGTCAGCAGCTGCATCAAAATGATTTATGATGTGTACGGCACATTCGGTTTTGAGAAGATTGTTGTTAAATTATCAACTCGTCCAGAAAAACGTATTGGCACCGAAAAACAATGGGATAAAGCAGAAGCAGACCTTGCTGAAGCCTTGACCCAAAATGGTATTGAATTTGAATACCAACCGGGTGAAGGGGCATTTTATGGCCCTAAAATTGAATTTACTCTATATGATTGTTTGGATCGTGCGTGGCAATGTGGTACTGTGCAACTCGATTTTTCACTGCCAGCACGTCTAAATGCGTCATATGTAGGTGAAAATAATGAACGTAAGGTTCCTGTAATGATTCACCGTGCTGTTCTGGGTTCTCTGGAGCGGTTTATCGGTATTCTGACAGAAGAATACGCTGGGTTTTTCCCAACATGGTTGGCGCCTCAGCAGGTCGTTGTCATGAATATCACTGATGGTCAGTCAGATTATGTACAGGAATTGGTTAAAAAACTTCAAGATGCAGGCATTCGTGCAAAAGCAGACTTGAGAAATGAGAAGATTGGTTTTAAAATCCGTGAACACACTCTGCGTCGTGTACCTTACATGCTTGTTTGTGGTGATAAAGAAGTCGAATCAGGAAAAGTATCTGTTCGTACTCGCCGCGGCAAAGACTTAGGTAGCATTAATGTCAGTGAGTTTACAGAAAAACTGCTGACAGAAATACGCAGTCGTAATCTTCATCAATTGGAGGAATAAGGTATTAAAGGCGGAAAAAGAATTCAACCGGCGCGCCCAAATCGCATTAATGAAGAGATTCGCGCCTCTGAAGTTCGTTTAACTGGATTAGATGGCGAGCAGATTGGTATTGTCAGTCTGAGAGAAGCTCTTGAGAAAGCTGAGGAAGCTGGTGTTGATTTAGTTGAAATCAGCCCAAATGCCGAACCGCCGGTTTGTCGTATTATGGATTACGGCAAGTTCCTCTATGAGAAGAGTAAGTCAGTCAAAGAACAGAAAAAGAAACAAAAGGTTATTCAGGTTAAGGAAATTAAATTCCGTCCTGGTACAGATGAAGGCGACTATCAGGTCAAACTACGCAACCTGATTCGTTTTCTGGAAGATGGCGATAAAGCTAAAATCACCCTGCGTTTCCGTGGGCGTGAAATGGCGCATCAGCAGATTGGTATCGAAATGCTTAACCGTATTCGTGACGATCTGAGTGAACTGGCTGTGGTCGAATCCTTCCCATCGAAGGTTGAAGGCCGCCAGATGATCATGGTGCTCGCTCCTAAGAAGAAATAGTCAGGCAAACAAGTAATAGACTCCAGCTAATTTTGGTTGGAGTTTATTCGCCTCACTAGTTCGTTGTAATTAACAATGCGAAGTGGAAATTAAAATGCCAAAGATTAAAACAGTACGCGGCGCAGCTAAACGCTTCAAAAAAACCGCAAGCGGCGGTTTCAAGCGTAAGCACGCTAACCTTCGTCACATTCTGACTAAAAAATCAACTAAGCGTAAACGTCATTTACGTCCGAAAGGTATGGTCTCCAAAGGTGATCTGGGCCTGGTTGTTGCTTGTCTGCCATACGCATAAGCAAATTTTTTAGATTAGAATTTAGAGACGATAGGAGAAGTATATGGCTCGCGTAAAACGTGGTGTTATTGCCCGTGCACGTCACAAGAAAATTTTGAAACAAGCGAAAGGTTACTACGGTGCCCGTTCGCGCGTTTATCGTGTTGCTTTCCAGGCTGTTATCAAAGCTGGTCAGTACGCTTACCGTGACCGCCGTCAGCGTAAACGTCAATTCCGTCAACTGTGGATTGCACGTATCAACGCTGCTGCACGTCAGAACGGTATGTCTTACAGCCGTTTCATCAACGGCCTGAAAAAGGCTTCGATTGAAATCGATCGTAAGATTCTGGCTGACATCGCTGTATTCGACAAAGTAGCGTTTGCTGCTTTGGTTGAAAAAGCGAAGGGCGCTCTGGCATAAGTCAGGTTAAAAGAGGGAGCTTGCTCCCTCTTTTACTTTTTTCCAAAATGTGGCTTACTATTGCTCGGAAAATGTATGTGATCAGATGATTAGAAAATATATGTGATCAGATAGTATATGTGACTAGATAATATTGTGATTTAATCACAATTGGTGAGTGCAAAAAGGATACAGGAGAAAGAATAAAATGATGAAGTTAGCTATTTTTCGTTTCTTTTTTTACTTTAGCGCCTGAAATCAGGGGGCTTTGCGCGTAAGAAAAGAAACGAAAAATAGCGCTTGAGCCTCCAGTGTGGAGGCTTTTTTATTTTTATGGCCTCATTAATTGATAATGTGAGGACAAAGTTTAACAACTAATGGGCCATCTGGCCAAAGGAAGAGGAAAGCGATGTCACATCTTACTGAGCTGGTTGCAAAGGCAAAAGCAGCCGTAGAAGAGGCCCAGGATGTTGCCGCGTTGGATCTGGTACGAGTTGAATACCTGGGAAAAAAAGGCCATTTAACGCTCCAGATGTCATCGCTGCGTGATTTACCAGCCGAGGAGCGTCCAGCGGCAGGGGCTGTTATTAATCAGGCGAAACAAGAAGTTCAAGAAGTATTGAATGCGCATAAGGCTATGCTGGAAGCTGCTATTTTGAATGAGCGCTTGGTTGCAGAAAAAATTGATGTTTCATTGCCTGGCCGTCGTATGGAAAATGGCGGCTTACATCCGGTTACCCGCACGATTGAACGTATTGAGACTTTCTTTGGCGAACTAGGTTTTTCTGTTGAATCAGGCCCAGAAATCGAAGATGACTATCATAACTTTGATGCTCTGAACATTCCCGCACATCATCCAGCGCGTGCTGATCACGATACTTTCTGGTTTGATGCGACGCGTTTGCTGCGTACCCAGACTTCTGGAGTACAGATTCGCACCATGAAAGAGCGTCAGCCACCAATCCGTATCATTGCGCCGGGGCGTGTATATCGCAATGATTACGATCAGACACATACTCCAATGTTCCATCAAGTAGAAGGATTGATCGTTGATAAAAATATCAGCTTTACCAATCTGAAAGGTACATTGCATGACTTTTTGAATAACTTCTTTGAAGAAGATATGCAGGTACGTTTCCGTCCTTCTTATTTTCCATTTACAGAGCCTTCCGCAGAAGTTGATGTGATGGGTAAAAATGGCAAATGGTTGGAAGTATTGGGTTGCGGCATGGTGCATCCTAACGTATTGCGCAATGTTGGAATTGATCCTGAAGTCTATTCTGGTTTTGCTTTTGGCATGGGAATGGAGCGTTTAACCATGCTCCGTTATGGTGTTGCAGATTTGCGTGCATTCTTCGAAAATGATTTGCGTTTTCTCAAACAATTTAAATAAGGCGGGTATATCTCATGAAATTCAGTGAACTCTGGTTACGCGAGTGGGCAAACCCAGCCATTAGTAGTGAAGCATTGTCTGATCAAATCACCATGGCTGGTTTGGAAGTTGATGGTGTTGAAAAAGTGGCAGGTCAATTCCACGGTGTATTTGTTGGTGAAGTTGTTGAGTGTGGACAACACCCAAACGCAGATAAGTTGCGTGTTACAAAAGTTAATGTCGGTGGCGAACGTCTGTTGGATATTGTTTGTGGAGCACCAAATTGTCGACAAGGGCTTCGTGTTGCTGTCGCTACTATCGGAGCTGTGCTACCGGGTGACTTTAAAATTAAGCCAGCTAAATTGCGTGGAGAGCCGTCAGAAGGAATGCTGTGTTCATTTTCAGAACTAGGCATTGCTGACGATCAGGATGGCATCATTGAACTGCCGGCAGATGCTCCGATTGGTGTTGATCTGCGTGATTACATGAAATTGGATGATAACGCGATTGAAATCAGCATTACACCAAACCGTGCTGATTGCCTGAGCATCATGGGTGTTGCCCGTGACGTTGCGGTCATCAATAAATTGTCCATAGCAGAGCCGAAAATAGAAGCGGTTGAACCAACTACAGATGCGACATTCCCTATCCGCGTTGATGCTCCTGAAGCCTGCCCACGTTATTTAGGGCGTGTGATTAAGAATGTGAACGTCAAGGCGACCACTCCATTGTGGATGCGTGAAAAATTGCGTCGTGGTGGCATTCGTTCCATTGATCCGATTGTTGATATCACCAACTATGTCTTGCTTGAATTAGGTCAGCCATTGCATGCGTTCGATTTGGAGCGTTTGAATGGTTCAATTATTGTTCGCTTGGCTGAGCAAGATGAAAAACTTACTCTGCTAGATGGCAATGAAATAGAACTTTCTGCTGAAACACTTGTTATTTCTGATGAAAAGCAACCAGTTGCTATGGCAGGGATTTTCGGTGGGGAGCATTCTGGTGTTAACACGGAAACTCAGCATATTATGCTGGAAAGTGCGTTTTTCGCACCGTTGGCAATTACCGGCCGTGCTCGTCGTTATGGTTTGCATACCGATGCTTCTCATCGTTTTGAACGTGGTGTTGACCCGCAGCTTCAACATAAAGCGATGGAATATGCCACTCAGTTGTTGATCGACATCTGCGGTGGAGAAGCAGGGGAAGTCATTGATGTTACTAGCGAATCTCATTTACCAAAACCAGCAACGATTACTCTTAATCGCAATAAATTGGATCGCTTGATTGGTCATCATATTGCTGATGAACAGGTAACAGATATTCTTACGCGTCTGGGTTGCCAAGTAACTGTCCAGAATGATAGCTGGCAAGCTGTTGCGCCTAGCTGGCGTTTTGATATGCAGATCGAAGAAGATCTGGTTGAAGAGGTTGCCCGTATTTACGGTTATAACAACATCCCTGATGTGCCAGTGCGTGCAGATTTGATTATGACTTCACATCGTGAAGCTGATTTGCCACTGAAGCGGGTTAAAACAATGTTGGTGGACAGGGGCTATCAAGAAGCGATTACTTATAGTTTCGTTGATCCTAAGGTTCAGCAACATCTTCACCCACAGGAAAAAGCGTTAATCCTGCCTAATCCGATTTCGGCGGATATGTCTGCGATGCGCTTGTCTTTACTGACAGGGTTACTAAGCACTGTTGCCTATAACCAAAACCGTCAGCAAAATCGCGTTCGCTTATTTGAAACAGGATTGCGTTTTGTGCCAGATGACAAGGCGGAACATGGGGTTCGTCAGGAATTGATGCTCGGTGGTGTTATTGCAGGAAACCGTTTCGAAGAGCACTGGTCGATTGAAAAACAATCAGTTGATTTCTTTGATTTGAAGGGCGATTTAGAATCTGTTTTAGAAATGACTGGTAAACTATCTGCAATTTCCTTCAAAGCAGAAGAACATCCTGCTTTGCATCCTGGACAAAGTGCTGGGATTTATCTGGAAAATAGTTACATTGGTTATATTGGTGTTGTTCATCCAGAATTGGAGCGTAAACTTGATTTAAATAGTCGTACCGTAGTATTCGAGTTATTATGGGGCAGTCTGGTAGATCGCATGATTCCTGAGATGAAGGAAGTTTCTCGCTTTCCATCTAACCGCCGTGATATAGCCATAGTTGTGCCTGAAAATGTAGCTGCAGAAGATATTCTGGCTGAATGTAAGAAAGTTGGCGTAAATCAAATAGTTGGCATAAACTTATTTGACGTGTATTGTGGTAAAGGGGTTGCAGAAGGCTACAAGAGCCTTGCAATAAGCTTAATCTTGCAAGATACATCACGTACACTAGAAGAAGAAGAAATTTCAGCGGCCATCAATAAATGTGTAGCTGCATTGGCACAGCGATTCCAAGCATCCTTGAGGGATTGAACTTATGGTGCTTATTGAAGCTGAAATGTCTGAAAATCTATTTGAGAAACTGAGTATTAGCAAACAAAGCGTAGCTGCATTAGCACAGCGATTCCAAGCATCCTTGAGGAACTGAACTTATGGCGCTTACTAAAGCTGAAATGTCTGAAAATCTATTTGAGAAACTGGGTATTAGCAAACGTGACGCTAAAGATCTGGTAGAAATATTCTTTGAAGAAGTGCGTCGTTCTTTAGAGAATGGGGAGCAAGTAAAGTTATCTGGTTTTGGAAACTTTGATTTGAGGGACAAAAATCAACGCCCAGGCCGTAATCCCAAAACGGGCGAAGATATTCCGATTACGGCTCGCCGTGTTGTCACTTTTCGTCCTGGTCAAAAGCTAAAAAACCGGGTGGAAAAAGCGTTACCCAAAGAATAAATACATAAAAAGGTCGCATTTGCGGCCTTTTTCTTATCTTTTATATCTCATTGCGCTCAATGGGAAGGGTACATATTTTCTAAATGGCCTCACATCACATGCGCTCAGTTTATGAGTTGATCACTTATCAGAAAAAACGTAACCATCAAGTGATGGCTATTTTGTCTGTTTTACTTGTTACTCTATTCATTTTGTCATTATGTGCAGGTGAAATTTGGTTTTGGCCTGATCAATGGTTATCGGAACCTGCCCAGTTGTTCATTTGGCAGTTGAGGCTACCCAGGGCGATTGCAGTGATAGTGGTTGGTGCGAGTTTGGCCCTATCAGGGGCAATTATGCAGGCTTTGTTTGAGAATCCGTTGGCGGAGCCGGGGTTGCTTGGGATCAGTAATGGTGCTGGTGTTGTAGTGGTATGTTTAATACTCGTCTTTCATGGCATAGCTCCATTGTGGTTATTAAGTGTTGGGGCGGTATTTGGGGCACTTTTCATGACCGCTATTTTGTTGGGATTTTCCAGAAAACACCAAGTGACCAATACTCGTCTGTTATTGATTGGCGTTGCTTTTGGCGTGATCTTTGGTGCCTTGATGACATGGATGGTTTATTTCAGTACAAGTTTAGATCTCCGGCAATTGATGTATTGGATGATGGGAAGTTTCAGTGGCATTGATTGGCGCCAAAAGTGGTTGGTTATTGCATTGATTCCCGCCATTTTATGGTTAAGCAGCAAAGGCAATATTTTGAATTATCTCTCTCTTGGGGAGTTACAGGCCCGGCAACTGGGGATATCTCACCATAAATGGCGTAATTTATTTGTCTTGGTGATTGGGTTATTAGTTGGTTTGAGTGTTGCTCTCGCGGGAGCAATCAGTTTTATCGGTTTGGTTATTCCTCATATCTTAAGATTGATTGGCTTGACTGATCATAAAGCATTGCTTCCGGCCAGTGCATTGGCCGGAAGCAGTGGTTTATTGTTGGCCGATTTAGTTTCCCGCCTGTCATTATCTCATGCAGAAGTACCTATCGGGGTCGTCACTGTAACCTTAGGTTCACCCATTTTTATATGGCTTTTATTAAGAACACGCCACTATTAAGAAATACCATTCTGCTTGTTAATGTGGACAGGAAAATAAGGATAATAATATGATCGGTCAGCCGATTTTGGAACTGGACAATATTACTGTCGACAACAGATTAAGCTCATTGTCTGAATCTGTTAAGGGAGGAAAACAAATTCATTTGGTTGGGTTAAATGGTTCAGGGAAGAGCACATTGCTTTCAGCGATTGCAGGAATGTTATCTTATAGCGGCAATATTCGTTTGAATGGTAGGAATTTACAGGATTACCGCCAGCATGAGTTGGCAAAGCGTCGTGCGTGGCTCTCTCAATCTGCTTCTGTTCCTGTTATGCCGGTTTTCCAGTATTTAGACATGTTCCGCCCTGAATCCGCTCCATTGGCCCAAAGTGAAAATGTGTTGCATGAACTTTGCCAGCAAATGAAACTCCTTCCATTGCTTTCTTCATTAATTGGTCAACTTTCCGGTGGAGAGTGGCAGCGTGTCAGGTTAGCAGGCACTTTTTTGCAAATATGGCCGGATCTGAATCCCGATGGGAATTTACTCTTACTCGATGAGCCAACCAATAATCTTGATATCACCCAGAAAGCGATTTTAGATAAGCTCATTAAAAGGTTTTGCACATTGGGGGGAACGGTAATATTGAGTAGCCATGACCTTGATCACACGTATGAACAGGCTACAGAAGTATGGCTGCTTTCGCATGGAAAATTGTTGGCATCAGGTATACCACAGAATGTAATGACAGAACGAAATTTATCAGAGATTTTTGAAGCAAATATTGGACATATCAAAAATGCCAGCTATAAATTATGGAGGGTCAACCACGCATAATTTACACAAGTGAAATCCGCCATAATCATTGCCTGCTATTTGCTTTTGGTGCTTAGTTGGTCCAAAGTTGTTTTTTGTTGATGTTTTGTTAAAAAATAATCAGTTAGAATTGGCTAACTAAAATACGATTTGGGATATACAAGGCATAAGGCGGTTATGGATAGTTTTTTGCCATTTTCTCGTCCTGCGATTGGCAGTGAAGAGATAGAAGCGATCGAGAAAGTTTTACACTCAGGTTGGATTACTACAGGCCCACAAAACCATCAGTTAGAGCAAAATTTTTCTCTGATATTTGGATGCAAGCATGCTATTGCTCTGAGTTCCGCTACTGCGGGAATGCATTTGGCTTTGTTAGCATTAGACATAGGCCCAGGTGATGAAGTTATTACACCTTCCCAAACTTGGGTTTCCACTATCAATATGATTTGCTTATTGGGTGCTGAACCTGTCATGGTTGATGTTGACCGTGACACATTGATGGTCAGCGCAGAAATAATCAAACAAGCGATTACACCAAAGACCAAAGCCATTATTCCTGTCCATTATGCGGGAGCGCCTTGTGATCTTGACGCTCTTCGCGTTGTTGCCCAAGAAGCCAATATTCCCCTGATTGAAGATGCGGCCCATGCTGTCGGCACCCGCTATAAAAATGAATGGATCGGAGAACGGGGGACAGCAATCTTTTCTTTCCATGCGATCAAAAATATGACCTGTGCCGAAGGCGGCATGTTTGTTACAGATGATGATGAACTTGCCCAAAGGGTCCGTTGTTTAAAATTTCATGGGTTAGCTGTTGACGCGTTTGATAGACAAATTCAGGGAAGAAAACCCCAAGCAGAAGTTATTGAGCCAGGTTTTAAATACAATCTATCAGATATTCATGCGGCAATGGCGGTTGTGCAACTAGGCAAACTGGCATCAATGAATGAACGTCGTCGGGAGTTGGTTGCTCGGTACTCTGCTGCTCTTGTTGGTTCATCTTTGCAAATGCTGAAAGTTCCCGAATATGAGCATTTGCATTCCCATCATCTTTTTATGGTACGTGTTGATAAAAATATTTGTGGTATTGACCGCGATACTTTCATGGCATGTCTAAAAGATAGAAATATTGGTACCGGGCTGCATTTTAGGGCTGCACACACACAGAAATATTATCGTGAGCGTTATCCACAACTTTCTCTGCCAATGTCTGAGTGGAATTCGTCAACACTTTGTTCATTACCGCTTTTCCCAGATATGAACAATGATGATGTGGATCGTGTCGTAAATGCGATAACTAAAATTCTTGCGGAGCATAAGTAAGTGACATTTGAGAAGATCAAAAAAGTTTCAGTCGTTATTCCTGTTTACAACGAAGAAGAAAGTTTGCCCCAGTTATTGGAAAGAACTCTTGCAGTGTGCCAAAAATTAGAACAGAAATACGAATTAATCTTGGTCGATGATGGCAGTCGTGACAGCTCTGCTGAAATTTTAACGCAAGCGGCTGAATCTCCGGAAAATCATGTGATTGCGATCTTGCTTAATCGTAATTATGGGCAACATTCAGCAATTATGGCAGGTTTCCATCAAGCTGATGGTGATCTGATTATTACGCTTGATGCTGATTTGCAAAACCCGCCAGAAGAAATTCCCCATTTAGTGAAAACGGCAGAAGAGGGATATGACGTTGTGGGGACTCGTCGGGCTAATCGTCAGGATTCTTGGTTCCGTAAAACCGCTTCCAAGATGATCAATGCAATGATAACCAAGGCGACGGGGCGTTCGATGGGGGATTACGGTTGCATGTTACGCGCTTATCGACGTCACATCGTGCAGGCAATGCTTCAATGCCATGAGCGCAGTACGTTTATCCCCATTCTTGCCAACACTTTTGCACGCAAAACGGTAGAAATTGAAGTCGCCCATGCAGAGCGTGAATTTGGGGATTCCAAGTACAGCTTTATGAACTTGATTAACCTGATGTATGACCTTTTGACGTGCTTAACAACTGCACCATTGCGGTTATTGAGTGTAGTGGGAAGCATCATTGCCATAATGGGTTTTCTGTTAGCGGTGTTATTGATTGCTTTACGTTTTATATTTGGCTCAATGTGGGCTGCGGAAGGCGTGTTTACCCTATTTGCTATTCTTTTCATGTTCATCGGGGCACAGTTCGTCGCAATGGGATTATTGGGTGAATACATTGGTCGGATATATAACGATGTTCGTGCTCGCCCACGTTATTTTATTCAAAAAGTGGTCGGAGTTACAAAGACCAATGATAATCAGGAAGAAAGCTAATGAAAGCAGTTATTTTTGCCTATCACGATATTGGTTGTGTTGGACTCAGTGCTTTAGTAAAAGCTGGCTTTGATATTCAGGCTGTATTTACTCACACTGATGATCCGAATGAAAATCACTTTTTTTCTTCTGTTGCGCGCGTCGGTGCTGATTTGAGCTTACCAGTATTTGCGCCAGAAAATGTCAATCATCCACTTTGGGTTGAGCGCATTCGCGAAATGAAGCCGGATGTCATCTTCTCTTTTTATTATCGCAACATACTCAGTCAGGAAATTTTATCACTGGCTAAAAAAGGTGCATTTAATCTTCATGGCTCCTTGTTGCCGAAATACCGAGGTCGTGCTCCAGTTAACTGGGCAATACTCAATGGAGAGACCGAAACAGGTGTAACATTACATAAAATGCTGGAGAGGGCGGATGCGGGAGATATTATCGCGCAACAGTCTGTACAGATTGATGAAAATGATACTTCTCTGGTAGTACATGGAAAAATACGCGAAGCAACAGTTGAATTATTGAATGATATTCTGCCTCAAATAAAATCAGATCATTATCCATCAATTCCACAGGACGAAAGTCAGGCAACTTATTTTGGCCGCCGCACCGCAAACGATGGTGAAATAGTATGGAATAAGCCTGCCAAAGAGATTAATAACTTGGTAAGGGCAGTAACAGAACCCTACCCGGGCGCATTTACTTTTCTGGGCGAACGTAAAATTACAATTTGGCGTTCACGACCACTTAATCATGCCCATGAAAAACGTCCTGGAACCGTAATTTCTACTGACCCATTTGTTATTGCTTGTGGTGTTGGTGCGTTGGAAATTATTAGCGGACAAAGTGAATTAGGGCTTTATGTTCAAGGTAACCGATTAGCGCTTGAAGTGGGCATTGTGGCTGGAGGTTATGTTGGTTCGAAGGCAACAACTCAAGTCAGTCGTCGCAAACGCGTGCTCATTTTGGGAGTCAATGGGTTTATCGGTAATCACCTGACTGAACGGCTGTTGCGTGATGGCAATTATGACATTTACGGGATGGATATTGGTTCTTCTGCCATTGAACGATTCCTTGGTAATCCTCGTTTTCACTTCATTGAGGGAGATGTCAGCATTCACACTGAATGGATTGAATATCACATCAAAAAATGCGATGTCATCCTTCCATTAGTGGCAATCGCGACTCCGATTGAATATACCCGTAATCCTTTGCGAGTCTTTGAGTTAGATTTTGAAGAAAATCTTAAAATTGTTCGTTATTGTGCTAAATACAATAAACGGATTATTTTCCCATCGACATCTGAAGTTTACGGTATGTGTGATGACAAAGAGTTTGATGAAGACACTTCGCGTCTGATTGTCGGGCCTATAAATAAACAGCGTTGGATCTATTCTGTCTCGAAACAATTACTTGATCGAGTCATTTGGGCATATGGCGCAAAAGAAGGTTTGAAATTTACCTTATTCCGTCCATTTAACTGGATGGGACCGAGGCTGGATAGCTTGAATTCAGCGCGTATTGGTAGTTCAAGGGCTATTACCCAATTGATTTTGAACTTGGTGGAAGGTTCTCCGATTAAGTTGGTCGATGGTGGTGAGCAAAAACGTTGTTTCACTGATATTAATGATGGTATTGAAGCACTGTTCAGAATCATTGAAAACCAGAATGGGTTATGTGACAGTCAAATAATTAATATCGGTAATCCAACAAATGAAGCGAGCATTTGTCAACTGGCTGAAATGCTGTTGGATAGCTTTGAGAAACACGAGTTGCGAGGGCATTTTCCTCCATTTGCTGGATTCAAAAAGATCGAAAGCAGCAGCTATTATGGGCAAGGTTATCAGGATGTTGAACACCGTAAACCCAGCATTAAAAATGCAGAGCGTCTGATAGGTTGGAAACCCACCATTGATATGAAGCAAACCATTGACGAAACATTGGATTTCTTTCTTCGTGGAGCAGTTGAAGAATCCAAAGAGAAAAACTAAAAATCAAGTGAAGATTTAGGAAGAGAGATAACTTCATGAAGAAAGTTGGTTTAAGGATTGATGTGGATACTTATCAAGGCACTAAGGAAGGTGTACCCCGGTTGCTTGAAATTTTACAAAAGCACCATATTCAAGCCAGCTTTTTCTTCAGTGTTGGTCCAGACAACATGGGGCGTCATTTATGGCGCCTGTTGCGCCCTAAATTTCTTTGGAAGATGCTGAGATCAAATGCAGCCTCTCTCTATGGCCTGGATATTTTGCTGGCTGGTACAGCTTGGCCGGGGAAAAAAATCGCGAAAGATCTGGCGCATTTGATGAAGCAAACAGTGGATGCAGGTCATGAAATTGGTTTGCATGCATGGGATCATCAAGGTTGGCAGGCAAAAGTAGAACGTTGGTCGGAGAGTGAATTAGCTGAACAAGTAAGATTGGGAGTTGATGCACTAGAAAAGGCAATAGGGAAAACCGTTACATGTTCCGCTGTTGCAGGGTGGCGAGCAGATGAACGTGTGCTGGCTGTTAAACAACGTTTTGGTTTCGATTACAACAGTGATTGTCGGGGTACACATCCATTCAGGCCACTTTTGCCCGATGGAAGTGTAGGAACTGTACAAATCCCTGTCACATTACCTACCTATGATGAAGTTGTTGGAACATTAGTCAGCGATGCAAATTTTAATCACTTTATCCTTGATGCCATTAAAAATGATCATGGTGTGCCAGTTTATACGATTCATACCGAAGTCGAAGGCATGTCGAAGTCTTTACAGTTTCAAACATTGTTGAACATGCTTTACCAACAGGAAATTCAATTCTGCAAATTAAGTCATTTGTTACCAGCAAACAGAGATTCGCTTCCTATTGGAAAAATTGTTCGTTCGAATTTTTTTGGTCGTGAAGGCTGGTTAGGTTGCCAACAAGAGGTATAAGACAAATATGTTGAACATTCGGACGAGTAAAGCAGGAGCCGTTTTGATGGCTCTTTTTTTTATTCTTACTTACTTATTGCCTCTAAATAGTCGTTTATTATGGCAGCCGGATGAAACTCGGTATGCTGAAATTAGCCGAGAAATGCTGCAACATGGGGATTGGATAGTACCTTACTTTCTGGATGTTCGTTATTTCGAAAAACCAGTAGCAGGATATTGGATCAACAACATCAGCCAATGGATTTTTGGTCATAATAATTTTGCTGTTCGTTTTGGCTCCGTGTTCAGTATTCTAATCAGCGCATTTCTTCTCTATCGTTTGGCAATGATGATGTGGAAATGTCGCCAGACTGCTTTTGTTTCCAGCCTGATTTACATTTCCATGTTCATTGTTTTGTCCATTGGTACTTATAGTGTTCTTGACCCGATGTTTTCTTTGTGGGTGACAGCGGGGATTGTGAGCTGTTATTGGGCGCTTAAGGCGGCTACGAACCGAGAACGGAGCCTGGCATGGATTGTTTTGGGGTTAGCCTGTGGTATGGCTTTTATGACAAAAGGATTTCTGGCATTGGCGCTACCCGTGATTGCCATGATACCCATTACGATATACCAGAAACGCTTTTGGGAAATGGTTCGTTTTGGGCCTCTTGCTGTGGTTTCCGCTATTTTGATTAGCCTACCGTGGGTAATTGCGATTGCTCTGCGTGAACCGGATTACTGGCACTATTTCTTTTGGGTAGAACATATACAGCGTTTTGCTTCTGAGGAAGCTCAGCACATTGCACCTATTTGGTATTACTTACCGATATTGATTTTAGGGGTGATCCCGTGGTTAGGCTTACTGCCTGGTGCTTTAATCAAAAGTTGGAAAGAGAGAAAAAGTAATCCGGAAATGTTTTTCCTGTTTTGTTGGTTTGTTGTTCCATTTGTCTTTTTCAGTATTGCAAAAGGAAAACTGCCAACTTATATCTTGCCCTTCATCGGCCCTTTAGCACTGATGATGGCAAAATATAGTGTCGATTGTATCAAAAATGGCAAGATGAAAGCGTTGAGAATAAATGGACTGGTGAATGTCTTCATCGGATTGCTTGCTATTTTGGTACTTTTTGCTACGAAAACCTTAAAGATTTCTTCAACTTATCAGCCTGATGAATCGTTGAAATGGATGATGGGAATTATTGCCTTTGGTGTTTGGGGGGGGATTGGTTATCTATGTTTCATTCGCAATGGTAAATATTGGCTATGGGCTGCTGCTTGTTCAATTATGATCAGCTTATCTATAGGTAGTGCATTGCCGGACAAGACGATAAATTCCAAGCTTCCCCAGTATTTCATTCAGCAAAATAAAAAAGAGTTAGCGGACAGTAAATATATTTTGACTCAATCTGTTGGAGTTGGTGCGTCGATTGCGTGGGAATTAAAACGCAGTGATATTTACATGTATGATCGTCAAGGGGAATTAAAATATGGACTTGATTATCCTGATAGCCAATATCGATATATCACAGCGGAAGGATTTCCGACATGGTTAGCGAAAACACGCAAAGAAGGTCAAGTTGCTATTGTTTTTCTCTTATCTTCAAAAAGTGAATTGCCTGAATTACCAGAGCCGGATTTTGTGCGTCGTAGCCATAGATTCGCGCTTGTGATTTATAAGAAACAGCCATGAGCAGCAATATAATCTTATTGATTTTGGTCAGTTTACTAACCTGCGCGGGACAATTATGCCAGAAACAGGCAGTGACTTGTTGGCAGAAAAAAGATACCCCTTATAAAGGGGTATTTATGGCGATATGGCTGCTTAGCGCTATTCTTTTATTGAGTATAGGGATGATATTTTGGTTGCGATTATTGCAATTTTTGCCACTGAGTATTGCTTACCCTATGCTTAGTATAAATTTTGTAATAGTGACTTTGATTGGGCAATTTTTGTATCAGGAAAAAGTGGGGCTAAAGCACTGGATGGGGGTTTTAGCAATTATGTTCGGGATTTTATTGATGAGTTTGAGCCAATGAAGGGTTACTTTTGGGGTGTGGCGAGTGCCTTGTTGGTCACTGTGGCTCAATTGTTATTGAAATGGGGAGTTACCCACCTGCCAGAACTTTCGTTGTCAACGCATTGGCTGGATATGGACTGGCTTTGGACAAATCATAATCCTTTATTGTTGATTATGGCCGGATTGGTGGGTTATATGCTATCCATGTTATGTTGGTTTTTCGCGTTGAAATACCTGCCATTGAATAAAGCGTATCCTATTATCAGCCTGAGTTATGTTTTTGTTTATTTAATGGCGGTTTTATTGCCTTGGTTTAATGAAACCATCTCACTATTAAAGACATTGGGCATTTTTTTCATCTTATTGGGCGTTTGGTTAATTAGCAGACCGGAAACAAAGCAATTTCATTGATTATGTTTATAAAGATTGATAAATAAAAGCGCCATATTATTAATGGAAAGCTTCAGAAGAGGTGCTTGTTTTTTTATTTCTTGCTCGATAAAGTTTATCGTTTCTATACCCAATGGTTTCAAGGTGCGTCGTGGTGGCAAGGGAACGAATCTCCGGGAGCATAGATAACTTTATGTTCGTAACAACGGTGACTGGGGTGAATGGTGAGTGAGCGCAGCCAACAAAGAGGCAACTTGAAAGATGAAGGGTATAATGGTGATTGAGGGAAAACGGATGGTAATAAGAATAGGGCATTTATGCTTATTATTTAGTTTCTTTCTCATGGGTTGCACTAACCCTGTAACTAAGTCTGATTCGCCTCCGTTGAAGGCAGCTCTCTCTGATCCGATAATGGTTATCGCTCAGTTAAAAGATCAACTAGACCAATGGCATAATACGCCATATCGCTACGGTGGCATGGATAGACATGGTGTTGATTGTTCTGGCTTTGTTTACCGGACTTTTTATGACCGCTTTAATATCCAGCTTCCCCGGACAACAAGTGAACAAACCAAGTTGGGCTCACGGATCAGCAAAGATGACCTGATGCCAGGGGATCTTGTTTTTTTCAAAACGGGTAGTGGAAAAAGTGGGTTGCATGTGGGTATTTATGATACTAATAATGAATTCATTCACGCATCCACAAGTAAAGGCGTAATACGTTCTTCTCTTGATAATGTGTATTGGCGTCGTGTTTTTTGGCAAGCCCGTAGAATGTGACTTCATTTTCATCTCATTATTCCGGCAGTGCTTTATGATATGTTAAGGCTCTGTTTTTCTGCCGGAGTCAAAAATGTCCTCATTACGTCTGTTGCTTTCAGATTCTTATGATCCCTGGTTTAACCTTGCTGTTGAAGAGTGTATTTTTCGACAGATGGCCCCAAATCAGCGCGTTTTGTTTTTATGGCGCAATGATAATACTGTTGTGGTGGGACGCGCGCAGAATCCATGGAAAGAGTGTAACACTCGAAAAATGGATCAAGATGGAATTAAACTGGCTCGGCGTAGCAGTGGGGGTGGCGCGGTTTTCCATGATTTGGGCAATACGTGTTTTACTTTTATGGCAGGTAAACCTGAATACAACAAAACTATTTCCACACAAATCATTCTGGAAGGTTTGAAAAAATCAGGAATTCATGCAACAGCTTCTGGTCGCAATGATTTGGTTTTGTCTTCTCCTGAAGGGGAACGTAAAATCTCTGGCTCTGCATATAAGGAAACTAATGATAGAGGCTTTCATCACGGAACCTTGTTGATTAATGCAAACTTAAATCGACTTGCTGATTATCTTAATCCAGACCCTAAAAAATTACAGGCGAAAGGTATCACTTCAGTTCGCTCCAGAGTAACGAACTTGACTGAGTTATTGCCAGATATCACACATGAAACAGTTTGTAAGGGGATTATAGACGCATTTTTTGAATACTTCGGTGAGGCAGCCAAAGCAGAAGTTATTTCACCACAGGCTTTGCCTGATTTACCCGGTTTTAGTGATATTTTTGCTAAACAGAGCAGTTGGGAATGGAACTTTGGTCAGGCTCCTGCATTTAGTCATGTACTGGATACACGATTTCGTTGGGGTGGTGTTGAGTTGCATGTTGATATTGAACATGGTGTGATTAGCCGTTGCCAAGTGTTTACTGACAGTTTGGAACCTGCTCCGCTTGAAGTGTTGTCTGAAAAATTAATCGGAGTGCAGTATCAGCCAGAAACGGTTGGGAAAATGGTTCAGCAAATCAGTGAACAATATCCTTCTTTGGATGCAGAATTGCAGCAGTTTAACCACTGGCTAGTGAATGAGCTGAAATAATTGAAGAGTTTTCGATAAAATGCAAAAAAATGGTCAACGATAGAGAAGTTGACCATAAAGGGTGATACTTATTATAAATGCGGTTCCGAACTATAGAGTGGGTTATTTATTCTTTGCAGTATCGGTTTTTTTGGGATTTATTTCTCATGAAGCTTATTTCTCAAGGGGTCTATCCCTCACAATATAAGAATGCCTTGAATTCAGGCAATTGCCCATTTTCCCTGAATTTAGCTGGTGTGGTATTAAAATGCTTTTTAAATATTCGAGTGAATGTAGCTTGAGAACTAAAACCGTATTGAAGAGCAATATCAAGAATCGGCAAATTGTCTTCACGCAAAGATCTGGCTGCCTCATGGAGACGGCGTCGGCGCACATATTGACCTAATGTACAGCCTTTCAACTCCTTAAAAATACGTTGTAAATGCCATTTTGAATAACCACTTTTATGGGCTATAGCATCTATTTTGATGCCTTCAGTCTGTTGAAGCTGGCTTTCTAACCATCTGACAATATCGTTGATAATATTTTCTAACATGTTTACCTCCCACATAGGTGGGCTTTTGCTAAAAATATACAGATAAATAAATAGTTACGTTATTGTGTAAGCCATTTTAAGAATTTCTTTTTTATCGTATACGCAAAATGTGCTGTTTCCGGTTAATAACTGTTACATAGGGTTTATTTTTACCTTATCGCTATCTACTAAAGAGATTTCAAATTATTACCAGCGAAATAGGGCATTAAAGAAGGGGGATAAACCGTAGTCTTTATTGCCGGAGATAGATTTGTGGCTGGTTAGTTTCAGGATGTTGCGTAACACCTAAATCAGCTTGGTACCATTGTTTAAGAATGTCGTCACGCAATACATCTTGTGGAGTGCCGGATGCAACTAATCGCCCTTTGTGCAATAGAATGATTTTATCGGCATAAAGGGCTGCGAGATTCAAATCATGCAATACACAGCAGACAGCAATAGGCTGTTGTCGTGTTAGGCGATGAACCAATCGCAATGTATGTTGCTGGTGATAAAGATCCAGTGCTGAAGTGGGTTCATCCAAAAATAGACAAGATTCAGTAGGTTCAGGATGCCAAAGTTGAGCCAAAACTCTTGCCAATTGAACTCGTTGTTGCTCCCCCCCAGATAACTGCTGATAATTCCTGTTTCTCAGTTCTTCACATTCTGTTAATGCAATAGCTTCATCAATGGCGGTTCTCTTGTGTACATTTTCATGGGGAACACGCCCCATGGCGATGACTTCCTCTACACTAAAAGGGAAAGATAGGGAACTATATTGCCTCATTACTGCACGAATGCGAGCCAGTTGTTGAGTTGGCCAGCGGGAAATAGGAATACCTTTTAATAAACAGTTTCCTGAACTGGGTGGAATATAGCCAGTTAACAGACGCAATAATGTTGATTTTCCCGCCCCATTTGGACCAATAATTGCTACAACTTCCCCTTGATGAATAGAAAGAGAAACATCTTTGATTATCTGACGCTGCCCAATGAAATAATTTAAATTTTGGGCTTCAAGTAAATTAACTGACATGATCGGTTTCATTATAAACGGCTTCCTGATGGTTTAAGAATGAGCCATAAAAAATAAGGGGCGCCGATCAAACCAGTGATAAGACCTACTGGCATTTCCGCAGGAGAAACTAACGTTCTGGCTAATGTGTCAGTTGTTAATAAAAGACATGCGCCGCCCAGAACTGATATCGGTAGCAACCAAGTATGGTCTCCCCCAAACCTTAGTCGGGCAAGATGTGGGATAACTAACCCAATGAAACCAATGACACCGGTTAAAGCGACTGCACATCCGACCAATAAGGCACTCAACAGCAATAATTGATATTTGGTGCGTTGGACATTAATGCCTAAATAGTGCGCTTCTTCATCTCCCAGTTGCAACAAATTGAGCTTCCGTGACTGGCTGAATGCCAGCATACAAACAGGAATAATAAGTGATGCAGCAATAGCCAGAGTTGGCCACTCTATTTGACTGAGTGAACCCATCATCCAAATGGAAAACTGGCGTAATTGTTGGTCGTTACTGATGTAACTTAATACGCCAATAAATGACATACATAATGCGTTGATGGCAATGCCTGCAAGCAGTAGCTTTGACAGATTGCCATGATTATATTTGTTAAGAATGAATATCAGGGATGATACCAATAAACTGCCGACAAAGGCTGCAATAATATGTCCGTATAACGCAATGCTGGCAGGTAGGGCGAAAGGCAGAACAATAACCATTGCGACGGTAAGTGCCGCACCACTGCTGATCCCTAATAACCCGGGATCAGCCAGAGGATTACGGAATAACCCTTGCATTACGGCACCAGATATAGCCAGTGCACCTCCAACGAGGATCGCCAGCAAAATACGTGGCAACCGAATATTCAACCAAATCTGCCACTGTGGGTCATCCAAAGAGGATTCCCACAGTGTCTTAAAGGAAAGTGGCAATGCCCCCATATTTGCTGAGCTAATTGCTAGAAAAAACAGCAACAAACCTAGCATGATCAAACCAAGACTGGGGGATTGAGAACGACTCATTGCACTTTCTCCGCAGCATCACGGACTTGTTTCATCACAGCAGGGGTTTGCAGACTAAATCCAAGTAGACCCATTTCATCAACAACAACGACCTGTTTTTTCTTTCCTGCTGGTGTGAAGTTCAATCCAGGAAGTTGCCAAACTTTATCCATACCACCCAAAGTTTTTACCCCTTCGGTGCTGACCAGTAGTAAGTCTGGCTTGCTGGCAATAACACCTTCTTGGGATAAAGGACGATATCCTTTGAAGCCCTGCATGGCATTTTTTGCACCAATGGAACGGATAATTTGATCTGCTGCTGTTTGCTGCCCTGCTGCCATTGGCATGATGCCTCCGTGGCTCATGACAAAAACAACTTTAGCGGGAATATCTGACGTAGCAACATCAGCCAGCTGTTGCCGATATTGGGTAATCAATGCTTCACCACGTTTTTCCTGATTGACCGCCTTGGCGACGGTCATGATTTTTTCAGGAACGGCTTCTAACGAGGTTTCGCTGGTCACTTTAATGACTTTTACACCGGAATCTTCGACTTGCTTGAGTGCCAGAGAAGGTTGAGCAGATTCACTTGCGATCACCAGTGATGGGCGCATGGATAAAATCCCTTCTGAATTCAGAACTCTCATATACCCGATATCGGGTAGAGAGAGTAATGCTTTGGGATTTTGGCTGGTACTGTCCCTTGCGACAACATGCTGCCCTTCGCCAAGTGCAAAAACAATTTCAGACACATCGCCACCAATTGTAACAATGCGTTCAGCAGAGAACGCATTGAAAGAGATGGCAAGCATAAATGTTAGAAGCCATTTTTTCATGCTACACAAGTTTCCTGTTCTGGTTGCAGTTTAGGCAAAGTGGCAATTTGTTCACGCCATTGAGTTTGTTCAGGAGTGCCTTCAGTGCGTTGGCCGAACAACTGGGCGATTTGATTGCCATTGGCATCAAACAACTCAAGGCTGGTAACGAAGCCACAGTCTGTTGGTTTGCGGGTCACCCAGCTTTCTGCGATGGCACTTTCAATCAGGTGCAGAGTGAAATTGTGGTTGAAAATGTTAAGCCATTTCTGAGCAGAATTTTCTTCCTGATAAGGCATCAGGCGTTCCAATTTACCCGTAAAAATCTGAACACAGCCACGGTTCCCAACAAAGATCATGATTTCGTTTTGATCTTTATGAGCTGTTTCAACAAGTTGAGTCAGTGCTGAATTATCCACACGATAAGCTAAATCGTCTTTAACTGCATTGAAAATCTGCTGACGGTTAAGGTTGTGGCGTTTCATCATAATGAAGAATTGATGAACGTCAGTCATTGCACGCCACTCTTCATCTAGCTGTGCTTTCAGTTGTTCGGTGACTTCTGTATGTTCAGGCACTTCTTCTGGCTGAATCTCCAGCGCTGGGTTTTCACTGATCTGATATTTTTCGATCAGGGCATCCCATGCAGCCATGTCGGTATTATTGGTGGTATAAACTTTATGCAACGCATCGCCTTGGCGATCAAAAAATTGAATGCTGTGACGCATACCATTCTTGGCTGGCTCAACCAAAGAGAAAATGCTGTTCCAGTGGTCGAAGAACAAGCGCAAATCAAGCTCACGAGGATTGAGGATCAAACCTACATGCGGGCTGAATTTAGTATTTTCGTAGCATCCAACATGCTCATGGACGGCGAAGTCATTACGGGTAATCGCCTTGGTTTCACCAACTGCCGCCAGTTCCTGAAGCAGGGTAGGAGCATCAATATTCAAACGTTTGGCATCAATACCGACACGGCTATGCAATAACTCTCCTTCGCTGACATTAAGGTAAGCAGCCAGATCGCGTGCGTATTTAGCTTTGTTTTCTGATTTGGCTTGTTGATAACGTTCATAAAGTGACTGATTCACTGTTGCTAACTCCTTAAAAAACGGTGTTTAAAAATAACTTTGTCTTAAAAATAACTTTATCTTAAAAATCACGTTGTCTTAGAACCAAAGTAATGGTCTGTTTGTTGTTTACCACTGGTAACTGACAAACAATTTAGCATTACGACCACTCTGTGGCGCTCCTTGCGATGAGTAATGGGCTTTATCAAAAGCGTTACCCAGTACAACGGAGGTAGTTAACCCTTTTAATGTTTCATCACCGTGATAACTGACGTAGAAGTCATTGATGCCATAACCCGCGTATTGAGCAATTTTCAGCCCATACTCATCTTTATTAGTGCCATACACTCCCTTGAACTGGGTATGCTTGGTGAATTTACCAATCCATCCAATGGAAAAACCTGTTGCAGACAATGGAATGTCCAAAGTGCTGGTTAGGGTGTCAGGGCTGATGGCTCCTATAGATGCTCCAGTTTCTTCGTTTTTGCCAGTTGTTCGGTTATAAGCGAGATTCCAGGAGAACCAATCAGAATCATACGTCATGGAAACATCCCAACCCCATATCTTGGATTTTGGAATATTGATTGATTGTGTGAAACTTTTCCCCATGATAAATGTGATGTAATTTTTTGCCTTAGTATCAAAGTAACTGGCTTTAAATTTCAGACCATCATTGTTGGTTAATACATCATCGAAACGTAACCCGAAACCATATTCCTGAGTTTCATTGCTTTCAGGGCGTAGGTTTGGATTGGGTTTCCAGTAGTTTCCAGGGTAATGTCGGGAATCGTTATAGATCTCGCCCATGCTTGGGGCGCGAAATGCCTGTGAATAGGAAGCAAATAACATTGACCAATCTGTAGGGGTAATACTAATAGCACCTTTTGATGACCATTTGTCGGCCTTGATATCGTCATATTTGCTATTTGAGGCTTTGTAATTGTCGTAACGTGTACCCGCTATAAACGAGACAGGCAAATCACGCAGAGTCATTTCGTCTTGTACCCAACCAGATGCAAAGCGGATATCTGCGTTAGGAAATCCTTCTACAATACTGCTACTTGGCTTTTGTTTTTGTTTGTAGACTTCGCCACCATAAGTAAATTGATGTGCAGCAAAGGCAGTGGTTCCGAGATGAGAGCGGTTTTCAAGTTTTATACCATAAGTTTCTTGTTTACGGCCTTCAAAACCTTTGTCTTTACTTTTGTTATTAATATTTATATCGGAATAATAAATATCCGCTCTGGTGTTTAACCAGCTATATTTTTCAGGGTTTAATTGATAAGACAGTTGAGCATCACGCTGTGCTGTGGTGCGATCTATCTGTGGATTTCTAGCGTTGCTTAGAGTCTGTGGGTTTTTAGGTTCATGAGCTTCATTACGGTAATAACGCAGATTGCCGCTAAGCTTTTGGCTGTCATTGATCTGCCAAGAGCCTTTTGCCAATAGATTACCAATGGTTTCGTCATTCTGGTCTTTTACGCCATTCCCATAACGGAGATTACCCACATCACGAGTGCCAAATGCAACTAAACCATCAAACTGCTCTGTTTTACCAAATGCAGTTCCTCCAAAGCCCAAACTATGGTCACTGCTTCCTGCACGGCTAAAGACGCGAAATCCGCTATTTTTACCTTCTTCCAATAAATCAGCAGCATCTACTGTTTGATAGGCAATAACACCACCCAAAGCACCACTACCATATAACAGCGCTGATGGGCCACGAACGACTTCAACCTGTTTGATTAGAGCAGGATCGAGGAATACACCATTAATATGCCCTGTATCGGTTCCTTGTCGAATGCCATCAACGAGAGTCAATACACCTTTTTGGGAGTACCCTCGCATACTGATGTCTTGTCCATTGGCACGATCAGTGCCAGAGATATTGATACCCGGGATGTTACGCAGTAAATCATTCGCATTGCCTGCAACCTGATTGCTAGCTGAATTGCCTTCAATGACTGTAACCATCATGGGGGTTTCAAAACTGTCACGCTGGTTGCCAGTGGCATATACAGTCAAAGTATCTTTGGATGTTTTATCTTTTTCGGCATGCTCTATTGAATGTACTGTTGCTGCATTCGCAGAAGATAAACTCGCGAGGATGACGATACTCAATGTAGACAGTTTCAGGCTTGGTGGTTTAATTAGAGTCATGCAGGTCAATCTCCATGCTGAAATAGTGAGTTTTTATGAATACAAATCACTGAACACAATTAACTAAACACCTCGCTGATACTCAGCAGGTGAGCTTGTTAGGTTTCTTATTATCTCAGAATAAATTTGCTGGATTTGGTCGGATGTCACCGGAAAATCTGCTGTGATAGCAAATTTCCATAGCATACGGCTCTCCCGATAGCTGTTGACCATCGATGCCATTGATCTTTACAGAATCGTTGGATAGAGCAGGAAGAATCTGCTGCTGTAGGAGACTAGTGTAGCAACGTTGATAATGTGCTAATTTTTCCATAACCAAATTTGAACAATAATTATTCTAATATTGAGAATAATTATCGTTTCAATGATGGTTAACTTCAAGTTATTTTTTTTATACCTGAATTTGAGTAGTAATATTTTGATTTTAAATGATTTGTCTTTGTAGATGACTGGCTCCGTCGAGTGTTAGGAGCCAGCATAAGGAAAGGATTCAGGAACGATTTTTCATGGCTTCGTCCAAGATACTGATAAATTTCTCCGTATCTTGCCAGCCAAGGCATGGGTCAGTAATAGATTGTCCGTATGTCAAAGATTCTCCGTTGATTACTTTTTGTGTCCCCTCGACTAAAAAGCTTTCGGCCATAACACCAGCAATGGCTGTTGAACCGGATTGAATTTGTTCACCAATGTTTCTGGCTATATCCAGCTGACGACGATGAATTTTCTGGCAATTAGCATGGCTGCAATCCACAATCAAACGTTCAGATAAGTGCCATTCACGTAGTTTATGGCAGGTTGCTGCAATATCTTCGGCATGATAATTCGGTTTTTTCCCACCACGCATAATAATATGTCCATAAGGGTTCCCATTGGTTTGATAAATGGTCATCTGACCGTTTTTATCAGGGGACAAAAACATATGCTTGGTTCGTGCTGCACGTATTGCATCAATAGCGATAAGCGTATTGCCATCCGTCCCGTTTTTAAAGCCAACTGGGCATGACAAGGCAGAAGCCATTTCTCGGTGAATTTGGCTCTCTGTCGTTCTGGCACCGATAGCTCCCCAACTAATTAAATCAGCAATATATTGACCGGTGACCATATCCAGAAATTCTGTAGCAGTCGGAACACCCAACTCATTGATATCAATGAGTAGCTTGCGGGCAAGGGAGATCCCTTTATTTATCTGACAAGAGCCGTCCAATATAGGATCTGAAATCAAACCTTTCCAGCCAACGACTGTTCTCGGTTTTTCGAAATAAGTTCGCATCACAATTTCTAGATTGTGTTGATATTTTTCGCGTAGAGTGCGTAAACGGGAGGCATAATCAAGAGCTGCATCAATATCATGAATGGAACAGGGACCAATAATGACCAGTAAACGTTGATCATCGCCTGTCAGAATGGATTCAATACGCTTTCGTGACAATGTCACATTTTGCAAGGTCTTGTCTGATATAGGATATTGCTCTGCCAGCGTTTTAGGTGTTATCAGGCTATCAATGCGGTGGGTTCTTAACTCATCTGTTCTGTACATATACTTTCTCGAATTCTACTTCACATTGAGACAGTGTCTGAAATGATTGGGGAATCACAATAACTCAACTTCCAGCAAATTCAACAGACAATCATGATATTTATATGAGAAAGTGTTGTGAATAAATTTTGTCAAATATGTTTGTATTTTGAAATCAGAACATACGACGTTTCAGTCCTATTCTATCAATAATTTTGGCTGAAATCTCTTCGACAGAATAATTGGTGGTATTTAGATAATTAATATTATTTTTCCGGAATAAAGCTTCAACTTCAGCAATTTCGATCCGACATTGTCGTAAAGAAGCATAACGGCTATTTTCCCGCCGCTCTTCACGAATGGCAGCAAGCCTTTCCGGGCTAATAGTTAGACCAAATAATTTATGTTGAAAAGGCTTCAAGGCTACAGGTAATTGTAAATTATCCATATCGTCTGCGGTGAAAGGATAATTTGCTGCCTGAATGCCAAATTGCATTGCAAGATAGAGGCTGGTTGGTGTTTTTCCACAACGGGATACGCCAAGAATAATCACTTGAGCCTGCTCAAGATTACGTAGTGAAATACCATCATCATGGGCGAGGGCGTAATCAATGGCAGCAATGCGTGCATCGTACTGCCCCAGGTTTTTTTTAGATAAACCGTGAGTTCGATGTAATTCTGGTTTGGGTTCTAAGCCGATTTCTTGCTGTAATGGGGCAACCAATGTTTGAACAATATCCTGACAGAATCCATCGCTACAGGTAATAATGCTTTTGATTTCATCTGAAATGATGGAGTAAAAAACTAATGGCCTGATTTGGGTTTGTTGATAGATCGTGTTTATTTGCTCTCTGACTTCCTCGGCCCTGATTTTGTTCGTCACGAAAGGCAAGGTATAGGAAGTAATGGCAATGGGGAATTGAGACAATACAGCGTGGCCCAATACTTCTGCTGTGATTGCTGTTCCATCAGAAATAAAAAATACGCTGCGTTCAAGTAGTTCGTTTTCAGGTAATTGGGAGGTATAAGTTTCTATCATTATCTCTTTTCTTTTATTGTTATACCCTTCGTCTTTCAAGGTGCCTCTTTGTTGGCTGCGCTCACTCACCCAGTCACCGTTGTTATGAACATAGAGTTATCTATGCTCCCGGAGATCCGCTCTCTTGCCGCCGGGTTGCAACTTGAAATCTATTGGGTATAGATTGACATTAGTATGCTTCATTTTTCAGATTATACCCGCAAAAAAATAATATTATTGGGTTGATCGATTCACCTTTCTATATATGGCAAGACAATGTGCTAGGCTATTTTCTGCTGTGAAGAGCAGCTTTAATTTTCCGACTTGTACCTCCGAATGTAAAAAAAGGATAGTTTCTGATGTCCAATAGTGGCCTCACCCCAAGCAATGTGCTCTGGTATAATCAATTAGGCATGAATGACGTTAATCGGGTCGGTGGTAAAAACGCCTCTCTTGGCGAGATGATCACCAATCTGGCTGAACTTGGCGTGTCTGTTCCAAATGGTTTTGCTACAACTGCACAGGCATTTAATGATTTTCTGGAACAAAGTGGTGTGAACCAACGCATTTATCAATTGCTGGATGAAACCAATGTTGATGATGTTAATCAATTAGCTAAAACTGGTGCACAGATTCGTCAGTGGGTGATTGATACGCCATTTACATCTCAACTTGAAAAAGATATTCGTGATGCCTATCTGCAATTGTCTGAAGGCGAGCCTGATGCCTCTTTTGCCGTGCGCTCTTCCGCAACAGCAGAAGATATGCCGGATGCTTCTTTTGCTGGACAGCAAGAAACTTTCTTGAATGTGCAAGGCATTGATGCGGTTATGGTTGCCATCAAGCATGTCTTTGCATCACTTTTTAATGATCGCGCCATTTCTTATCGTGTCCATCAGGGGTATGACCACCGCGGCGTTGCGCTCTCTGCGGGAGTACAACGCATGGTACGTTCTGATTTGGCCTCGTCTGGGGTGATGTTCACGATTGATACAGAATCAGGTTTTGATCAGGTTGTATTCATTACATCAGCTTATGGTCTGGGGGAGATGGTCGTGCAGGGAGCGGTAAACCCTGATGAGTTTTATGTCCATAAACCCACATTGAAAAATAACCGCCCTGCAATAGTGCGCCGCAATCTCGGCTCTAAAAAAATACGCATGGTTTATGCAGATAGCAAAGAGCATGGGAAGCAAGTTCGCACGGAAGATGTATCAGATGAATTGTGCAATCGTTTCTCTTTGGCCGACAGTGAAGTGGAAGAGCTGGCCAGACAGGCCTTATTGATCGAGAAACATTATGGTCGTCCGATGGATATCGAATGGGCAAAAGATGGATATAATGGAAAGCTATATATTGTGCAGGCCCGCCCTGAAACTGTCCGTTCAAATCAGCAAGTAATGGAACGCTACCAACTCAATCAGCAGGGTAGTGTTTTGGTGGAAGGTCGCGCGATTGGGCATCGTATCGGTGCTGGAACGGTCAAGGTTATCCATAATCTTAGTGAAATGGATCGCATTCAAGTGGGCGATGTGTTGGTAACTGACATGACTGACCCGGATTGGGAACCGATCATGAAAAAAGCAGCGGCCATTGTCACCAATCGTGGTGGGCGCACTTGCCATGCAGCCATTATCGCTCGTGAACTGGGTATCCCTGCCGTTGTTGGTTGTGGCGACGCTACTGAGCGTCTGAAAGAAGGCCAGCAAGTAACCGTTTCTTGTTCGGAAGGTGATACTGGTCATGTTTACCAGAATAAGTTGGATTTCAGCATCCAGAGTTCCGAAATTGATAAACTGCCAGAACTGGATGTGAAGATCATGATGAATGTGGGTAATCCTGATCGCGCATTTGACTTTGCTTGTTTGCCAAATGAAGGGGTTGGTCTGGCACGGCTGGAGTTCATCATTAACCGAATGATCGGCGTGCATCCTCGTGCTCTACTCGAATTCTCCGCACAGACTCCAGAGTTGCAAGAACAAATTAAATCGTTGATGGTTGGTTATGATGATCCTGTTGAGTTTTATGTAGGGAAATTGACAGAAGGGATTGCAACGCTAGCAGCAGCATTCTGGCCTAAACGAGTAATCGTTCGCTTATCAGATTTCAAATCCAATGAATATGCGAATTTGGTTGGTGGAGACATGTATGAACCACACGAAGAAAACCCGATGTTAGGTTTCCGTGGTGCAGGGCGCTACGTCTCTGATAGCTTCCGTCAATGTTTTGCTTTGGAGTGTGAGGCAGTCAAACGAGTACGCAATGTGATGGGGTTAACTAACGTTGAAGTGATGATTCCATTTGTACGTACAGTAGCTCAGGCTGAAGCTGTAATATCAGAGTTGGCATCTCAAGGCTTGAAGCGTGGTGAAAATGGACTGAAAATTATCATGATGTGTGAAATTCCGTCGAATGCGTTATTGGCAGATCAATTTCTTGAACATTTTGATGGTTTCTCAATTGGCTCAAATGATATGACGCAATTAGCCTTGGGTTTAGATCGCGATTCTGGTGTGGTATCCGAATTATTCGATGAGCGTAATGATGCAGTGAAGCAATTGCTGTCTATGGCAATTCAAGCCGCTAAACGTCAGGGAAAATATGTTGGCATTTGTGGACAAGGTCCTTCGGATCACGAAGATTTTGCGGAATGGTTAATGAAAGAGGGAATTGATAGCTTATCGTTGAATCCTGATACAGTTATGAAAACGTGGATTTCTTTAGCTGGAAATCACTAATAAAATTTAATTCAGGCCTGAATTAAAAAGCCTGTTAGAATACTTGCAGGCTTTTACATTCTATGTAACATGATCTTTTTTAGTATGATTAATTACAGAAAATATAAAATATATAAAAAAAAAGCCTATCATGGGCTGACAGGCAAAGACTACACACAGCAATATATATTACTTCATTGAGTCCAGACTATGGCGTTATAGTCTGGATCGGCAATACTCTGGGAAACACTTGTTTCGATGAAATAAATACTAATTTAATAAATGAGTTTATTCATTAAGAATCCTCTTAATAAATAGAGATTAGAAAAGAAAATTTATAAAAATAACTTTTTTGCAACAATTCTGTTGGTGGGTTTTATTTATTTTGAAATATGGGTTTGTATTTTAGATGGAATCCACATGATGTATTCATAATAATAATTGCGCGGTGGTATTATTTTCCCGCGCAGTTATTTTATTTGATTATCTTACATACCTTTCCCAGATATGTTTATTCCGTATCTTCCTCCTTGCTTTTGGGCTTAGGAACTTCGTTCATCCATGCCAATAGTAAACTGTAAGAAACAGCCAGCACAACAGGCCCAATAAATAGCCCGATAACACCCAGTGAAAGTATTCCGCCGATTACACCGGTAAGAATTAATATCATAGGTAAATTAGCACCAAGGCGAATTAAGAAGGGGCGTAGAACACCATCCATCGTGGTTAGTATCAAGCTCCAGATAACTAAAATAGTTCCCCAGGTTGTTTCTCCTGTCCAATAAAGCCATGCAATAGATGGAATGAGGACAAGTAAAGGCCCAAGCTGGGCAACACAGCATACAAACATCAGCACTGTTAATAGCATTGAATAGGGAATGCCAGCAATTGCCAACCCAATTCCACCTGCGATGGCTTGAACCAGTGCTGTTACAACGACGCCAAGAGCCACAGCTCGAATGGATTGAGCTGCCAGCAACACTACGGCATCACCTCGTTTATCTGCCAGTCGGATGGCAAAATGGCGAATGCTCAGCATAACCTGCTCACCTTTCCAATAAAGTAATACACTGAACATGACCATGAGTGCCAGATGGAGAAGAAAGCGTCCGGCATTGGCTGCTTGGGTAAAAAACCACGTTGCTGCTTTACCGATATAAGGGGGAATTTTATTGAGAAGCATATTACTGCCATCAGCAACCAAATCCTGCCATTTAAGATATAAGTCATCACCAATGATGGGTATTCTATTGAGCCACTCCAGTTGTGGAAGTTGGAAAGGGGAAGGGGATTTTGCCCATGCAATCAATGGCGCGCTGTTTTCCACTAAGCTGCTGACAAGTAGTGCTATCGGGATAACAAATAACAAGACCAGTAGCAATGTCATGATGAAAACAGCAATCCAGCGTTTTCCCCATAATCGTTGCTGTAATTTTTCCAATAATGGCCAAGTTGCGATAACTACCATTCCTGCCCAAATAAATCCCAAAATAAAGGGACTTAAGACCCAAAAGCTGGTGGTAATAAGCAATAAAATGAAAAATAGTGCAAATAACAGCTTGGGTAAGTCTTGATATGATTGCGATTTTTCCATGAAATTATTTCTCGTGATGATTGAAAGTACTGCTGGCTGTTACAATGGTAATTAAATATAACGTTATTTTACTGATTGCTCAAAATTGATAAATATTGTGATATGGTTGAAAGCTTCCCTGCTCAGAAGCCAGAAAATTATCTGAGTTACGCTATCCAAGATAGTATTATAGATAAAGCAATGTGGATACTTATTAGAACAAGGGGCAATTAGCCAATGATCCCACGTATATCACAAGCCCCCCATGTCAGTGAACTGACACAGGACTATTTGATTGCACTGAAAGAAGCTGGCTTTACTGGAGACACAACCAGTAGCTATGCCGATAGGCTGACTATGGCGACAGATAACAGTATTTATCAGCTGTTGCCACAAGCCGTTGTATTTCCCCGCTCCAGTGCCGATGTTGCACTGTTGACAAGGGTTGCGGGAGAGGAACGTTTTAAGACTCTGACATTTACTCCACGTGGTGGAGGAACGGGTACGAACGGACAATCACTTAACAATGGCATTGTGGTGGATATGTCCCGCTATATGAATCGTATTCTGGAAATCAATCCAGAACAGGGATGGGTAAGAGTAGAAGCGGGTGTCATTAAAGATCAGCTTAATCAATATCTAAAACCTTTCGGTTATTTTTTCTCTCCAGAACTTTCAACCAGTAATCGCGCCACGTTGGGCGGAATGATCAATACAGATGCTTCCGGTCAGGGATCACTGGTTTATGGTAAAACCTCGGATCACGTCCTTGGTGTACGTGCTGTTTTATTAGGGGGGGAAATGTTAGATACCCGTCCTGTGAGCACAGCATTGGCGGAAACGATTGCTCAAGAAAAGAGTGTTATTGGTCGTGTTTATAAAACGGTATTGGAACGTTGTCGTGAACAACGGGCATTGATCATTGAGAAATTCCCTAAACTTAATCGATTTCTGACGGGATACGATTTGCGCCATGTATTCAGTGACGATATGCAGTTTTTTGATCTCACGCGTATTTTGACGGGGTCTGAAGGTACTCTGGCCTTCATTACAGAGGCGACACTGGATATCACGCCATTACCCAAAGTCAGGCGATTGGTGAATATCAAATATGACTCCTTTGATTCTGCCCTGCGCAATGCCCCCTTTATGGTGGAAGCCAAAGCGCTCTCAGTTGAGACGGTAGATTCTAAGGTACTAAATTTGGCGCGTGAAGATATCATCTGGCATTCAGTGAAAGAATTGATTACTGATGTACCTGATAAAGATATGCAAGGTCTGAATATTGTCGAGTTCAGTGGCAATTATGAACAAACAATTGATCAGCAATTGCAAGGGCTTTGTTTGCGTCTTGATGAATTGATGGAAAAAAATCAGGCGGGAATTATTGGCTATCAGATCTGCCATGACTTGATGGATATTGAACGTATTTATGCCATGCGGAAAAAATCCGTCGGATTATTAGGCAATAGTAAAGGTGCAGCTAAACCAATTCCATTTGTCGAAGATACATGTGTTCCTCCTCAGCATCTTGCTGATTATATTGTTGAATTTCGTCAGCTTTTGGATAGCTATAAACTGAATTACGGTATGTTTGGGCATGTAGATGCAGGTGTTTTGCATGTGCGTCCTGCACTGGATATGTGTGATCCTCAACAGGAAATCTTGATGAAAAAGATTTCTGATGAAATTGTTCATTTGACTGCCAAATATGGTGGTTTGTTATGGGGAGAACATGGAAAGGGGTTTCGGGCAGAATATAGCCCTGCCTTTTTTGGTGAGGTTTTGTATAACGAGTTGCGTCGGATAAAAGCGGCATTTGATCCACTTAATCGGCTAAATCCGGGCAAAATTTGTCCGCCAATTGGAATAGATGCGCCAATGATGAGAGTCGATGCAGCTAAACGCGGGACTTATGATCGAACTATTCCTGTCAATGTAAGAACTGCATTCCGTGGAGCGATGGAATGTAATGGTAATGGATTATGTTTCAATTTTGATGTTAGAAGCCCAATGTGCCCGTCAATGAAAATCAGCCAGCATCGCATACATTCACCCAAAGGCAGGGCAACTTTGGTTAGAGAATGGTTGCGGCTTTTGACGGAGCAGGGGGTTGAACCCAAGTTATTGGAGTACGGGCTGGATCAGGCGCGTCCGAGTCTGCGGGGTTTGATAGAAAAGACTCGCAATAGTTGGCAGGCGTGGCGAGGTGAATATGACTTTTCACATGAAGTCAAAGAGGCAATGTCAGGTTGTTTAGCCTGTAAAGCTTGTTCAACACAATGCCCGATCAAAATTGATGTACCTTCATTCCGCTCACGCTTTTTAGCTTTGTATCACAGCCGTTACCTGCGTCCATTGCGCGATTATATTGTTGCCAATGTTGAGCACAGTACGCCATTGATGGCAAAAGCGCCGCGAGTATTCAATTTTTTCCTGCAACAACCATGGGTACAAAAAATCAGCCAACATGCCATTGGTATGGCTGATCTGCCGTTACTCTCCTATCCGACATTGCAACAGCAACTTGCTGGTCATTACGCAGCCAGGACAACGTTGGAACAGTTGGAAGGCTTATCACCATTTCAGCGTGAACAGCATGTGCTTATTGTCCAGGATCCTTTTACAAGTTACTACGATGCGAAAGTAGTCACTGATTTTGTGCAATTGGCAGAAAAGTTAGGATATAAACCCGTCTTATTGCCATTCTCACCCAATGGAAAAGCACTGCATATCAAAGGGTTCCTGAATAGATTTGCTAAAACGGCGGGTAAAACGGCTGACTTCCTTAATCGAATCGCACGTCTGAATATTCCCATGATAGGCGTCGATCCTGCGCTTGTTCTGTGTTATCGAGATGAATACAACGATATTCTCGGTGAACAGAGAGGGAGTTTTAAAGTTCAATTGGTGCATGAATGGCTAACCACCATCCTACCGAAAAAAATGCCACAAGAGAAAAGCGATATTTCAATGTTCGGGCATGATTGGTATTTATTGGGACACTGTACCGAAGTAACGGCATTACCTAATAGTGGTAAACAGTGGACTGATATCTTTCGCCATTTTGGTCATCAATTGAATAATGTCAGTGTTGGATGTTGCGGTATGGCAGGCACATATGGTCATGAAAAGAAAAATCTGGAGAGTTCCATTGGTATTTATAAACTTTCATGGACACCAGCACTGAAAAATCTATCTCTAGATTATTGTCTGAGCACAGGGTATTCATGCCGCAGTCAGGTGAAACGTATAGAAGGAAAGCCACTTAAACATCCATTACAAGCCTTATTGGAGATAATGCCGTGATTTGGAAGCGTAATATAGATGTGCATGCACTTAATCAATTTAATGATAAATCTATGGTAAAACATGTAGGGATCGAGTTTACCCAGATTGGCGAGGATTTTATTGAAGGAATAATGCCAGTCGATCAGCGAACTAAACAACCATTCGGGATTCTGCATGGTGGGGCATCTGTAGTATTGGCTGAAACGCTCGGTTCATTTGCAGGTTATCTTTGTTCGGAAGGTGAACAGAAAGTGGTGGGGGTAGAAATTAATGCGAACCACCTTAGATCTGTTCGTGAAGGTATGGTTAAAGGGGTTTGCAAGCCCATCCATATTGGTCGTTCACATCAGGTTTGGCAGATTGATATCTATAATGATCAAAAACAATTATGTTGCACATCCCGCCTGACAACGGCAGTTTTGTCTTAGTTCTACCCTTTTGTTTTATCGTGCTTTTGTTCTTGCCAGTATTTTGCTGGCAGGAACAGCATTGCAGTTTCAAGACTACTAACAATTTGAAGATTATTCAGTAGAAAACGTTAGAAAGTTTAGAATGTGTTAAGAATAACCAACAAGAGTTGAATCTTGTTAAGATTTCTCTTTGATTGAAGTGAATGAGATAGAATAATCTTGCAAGGTAGGCTATTAATTAACCACAAACATTCAAGTATCATTTTCAGGAAGCACGTATGAAGCGATTTTTAACTTTTATCGGCATATTCTTGATCGGCATATCATCGTTTAGTGGATTGACTAATATCGCCCATGCTATCGAATATCCATTGCCTCCTGCTAATAGTCGTCTGATTGGTGAAAATTCCACTTATACTGTGCCCGATGACGGGCTTTCGTTGGAATCCATTGCAGCCAAATACCAAATCGGTTTATTGGCGATGTTGGAAGCTAATCCTGGTATTGATCCTTATTTACCTACACTTGGTGCCGAATTAATTATTCCATCACAGATGCTGCTTCCGGATACTCCTCGCCAAGGAATTGTTATTAATCTAGCTGAACTTAGGCTCTATTATTTCCCTAAGGGAGAAAATTATGTCGTTGTGTATCCTATTGGAATAGGTCAGCTTGGGCGTGATACGCCAACCATGACAACATCAGTTAGTCAGTTAATCAAGAATCCAACATGGACACCAACCACTAATATTCGCAAGGATTATGCCAGTAGGGGAATTATTTTACCTGCTGTGGTTCCCGCGGGTCCGGATAACCCAATGGGGGATTTTGCCTTACGTTTGTCCGCCGGGCGTGGTGAATACCTGATTCACGGTACTAATGCCAATTTTGGCATTGGCATGCGTGTTAGTTCAGGATGTATTCGTTTGCGACCTGATGATATTGGGGATTTGTTTCGAATTGTCCCACGAGGGACGCGAGTTCAGATCATCAATGAACCTGTGAAATATGCAATAGAGCCAGATGGTAAGCGCTATGTGGAAGTTCATCAGCCACTTTCTAATAAAGAGACTGATGACCCACAGATGATGCCGATCCTACGCTCTGAAGGCTTAATGAAATTTATTGATAGTCGTGGAACAGATGAGGTTCTTGTCGACCAAGCCATTATTCGTCGATCAGGAATGCCGGTGCAGGTGAATTCCGGACTGTAAAATACCCTCATTACATCAACCATGACCCGATTTATCAATCCGAATTTTAAGAGATTTTGAGGTTTATACAGGAAGGCAGAAATAAAATGGCGTACGATGGTACGCCATTTTTTCTATCTGCTACAAGATTATTTCTTGTATGAACGAACTTGGTTATTAAGACGCTGATTTGCACGAGCGGCTTCATCTTTGGCTGATTGTACATCAGAACGAACAGAACTGAGGTCACTGCTCAACCGGTCAACTTTAGAACCGAGAGTTTGAACCTGAGAGGCAAGTTGCTCAACTTTAGTCGCGCTAGAACAACCCGCTAACAGAGTAGACGCCAGAATTACTGCACCAAATACAACTTTAGTACGATTCATCACATTACCCTCTAGATTAAGTTAATTTCCAAGTAGCTATCTAAGTATTACACAAACTATTTTAGAAAGAGAATTAATTTTTTCTACGAAAAAATTTTACTGCCCTTTATCCCCAAATAAGGCAATAAGTTTTGGATATCAAAAATAAAATGGTAGTCGAATGGATGATCAGAATAGGCCCAATGGTTGTTTGATGTGTATTCCATTTTTGCTTTTTCATTATAATACAGTGCAATTTGTTTAATTATTTTAATGACAAAAGAATGGTTTAATCAATATTGTTGAATTGATATGGATTATTGTTATATAAAGAATCCCTTGCTATAAACGTAAATGGGCGAAAATAGTAAAGTATTTTTGTACTGAGCAGTGCCATAAAGAGCAATAGAACAAAATGATATGGTGGTGGCATTATAAAAAGCCCACATTTGCATAATATAAATGTGGACTTTTTATGTTTACCAGTACCTTATAATTGACAGTATAGGTAAAAATTCTGGCAGCGCTGCCATTTATGATTTATTTAATCTTACAACACATGGACAGAAGAAGTGTTTGTTGTGCCACTTGATACCAATGCGCCGGATACCATAACAACAATATCCCCTTTGTGTGCCATACCACTTGCCAATGCCGCTTCTTTACCAATACGGTAAAAATCATCGGTAGAAGCAATTTCTTTGACAACCTGAGTGGATACACCTTTGACCAATAGCAATTGACGTGCAGTGATTTCATTAGTCGTCAACGCAAGGATTGAGGCGTTAGGGAAATACTTGCGAATAGATCTTGCAGATTTACCACCATAAGTTGCCACGACGATCAAAGGAGCTTCCAGCTTTTCTGCAATTTCAACAGCACCACGGCAGACAGCTTCAGTAACGCGTAGTTTCTGTGCTTTGGTATTTTCAATTCGGCTGCTCATGACGCGATCTGTACGTACACAGATTGTTGCCATGATGGAAACGGCTTCGATAGGATATTTTCCTTTAGCACTTTCACCGGAAAGCATTACTGCATCTGTACCGTCTAAGATGGCGTTGGCAACATCACCGGCTTCGGCGCGGGTAGGGCGTGGGTTTTTGATCATTGAATCCAGCATTTGGGTTGCAGTGATAACAACTTTACGAGCTGCATTACATTTTTCGATCATCATTTTTTGCGCGAAGATAACTTCTTCTACTGGGATTTCAACACCCAGATCACCGCGGGCAACCATGATACCGTCAGACGCTTCGAGAATTTCATCGAAGTTATTCAGGCCTTCCTGATTTTCGATTTTTGAAATGATTTGGATATGTTCGCCGCCATGAGCTTTCAGGTGCTCACGGATTTCCAGCACATCGGAGCGTTTACGGATGAAAGAAGCTGCGATGAAATCTACACCTTGCTCACAACCGAAAATCAAATCTTGTTTATCTTTCTCTGCCAGCGCTGGCAAGTTGATGGAAACATTTGGCAGGTTAACACCTTTGTTTTCGCCCAAGTCACCATTGTTCAATACTTCACAGATGACTTCAGTCGCGGTAATTTCTTTAACTGTCATGGCAATTAAACCATCATCAACTAATACCGTGTTTCCTGGCTTCAGATCTTCTGGTAGTCCGGCATAAGTTACAGCGACACGATCTCGATTGCCGATAACGGATTTATCTGTTGTAAAGGTGAAAGTTTGGCCCGCAGTGAGGGCGACATCATTACCATCTTCCAGTTTTATGGTACGGATTTCAGGGCCTTTGGTATCCAGTAAGATTGCTGCTTTTTTGCCAGTTTTCGCCCCGACCGCGCGAATGTTTTTAATACGCTGACCATGCTCTTCATAGTCACCGTGAGAAAAGTTCAGGCGCATCACATTCATGCCCGCATTAAGCAGTTCAGTCAATTTCTCTTCAGATTCTGTTTTTGGCCCGATAGTACAAACAATTTTGGTTTTTTTCATGACAATCTATCTACTGGTTTTAATGGATTAAAAAGTGAATCGCCAACCATTGGTATTTATGCTGACATCATCTGATGTTATAAGTTGCGCAACATAATGGAAAATGAATAGCAATAGAAAACGGATAGCAATAGAAAATGGATAGCAATAGAAAATGGATAGCAATAGAAAATGGATAGCAGAAAGCGTCAAATGGTTTTTCAGCGTGAAGTCAGGCATGTGTAGATATGTGGATTTAGTTCGACTCATCATCTGTAATTTTTTCTGAATTCGGTAAATCAATTTGCTGAAACCATTCAACTTATGACATAAGCGTATTATAGAGACTAATTTCTGCGAAATGAATCAAAAAATGGTTCTTGAAAAGATTTACATGCAGAAAGGAAGAAATAATCTGACTTCATGCTAAAGAAATCAGGGGGTTGTTGCGCAAACAGAATGTAATCGAATTTTTAGTATGCAGAAGGTTGGGCGACAATTAGTTCACGGCTATAGGATTTATCAGAATACGAAACTTGGAAATTGAGGAAAATAATATAAGAGGAGTTTAAGGTGATGAATGAGATATGGTGCGTCCGAGTGGACTCGAACCACCGACCCCCACCATGTCAAGGTGGTGCTCTAACCAACTGAGCTACGGACGCACATAAAATTACTTTTTTTGTCAACCGAATATTTGGTGCGTCCGAGTGGACTCGAACCACCGACCCCCACCATGTCAAGGTGGTGCTCTAACCAACTGAGCTACGGACGCAATCTAAATTTCCGTGGCTGACAACGGGGACGAATATTAACGGGCGTAGCGCTTTCTGGCAAGGGGAAAAATGCAAATTCTTGTTTAATCGCTCGCAATTACATCTTTTAGTGTGAATTTGCAGCTTTTGCCCCTTGAGTTGATAACTTAATGCACTGAAATATAGTGAATTAACGACTCGAACGTTTCAGAACATAATGAGCTGGCTGTTTTTGTGTCCATAGAATACGGTAGCCCATCATGATTGCCGCGGCAGTTAAACCAATAATGAATCCAATCCAGAAACCCTGTGGCCCCATCGGTTGAGTTACATAATCAGTCAACGCCAGAATATAGCCACTAGGCAGTCCTAAGAGCCAATAAGCAATAAAAGTGATAAAGAAAATAGAACGTGTATCTTTGTATCCACGCAATACTCCCGACCCAATGACCTGAACCGCATCAGAAAGTTGGTAAATAGCGGCGAACAGCATCAAGTGAGAGGCTAGAATAACGACTTCGGGGTTATCGTTATACATGAATGCAATGTGTTCTCGTAACAGAATTGTGAAGGTCGCAGTCATACAGGCAATAATTAAACCAACAATAAGGCCCGTATAAGCGGATATTCTGGCACCTTCAGTTGATTGTTGGCCTAAGTTATAGCCAATGCGAATAGTTGCCGCGATCCCCAATGACAGCGGGAACATAAACATCATAGAGCTGAAATTGAGTGATATCTGGTGCCCTGCAACGGCGATTACACCAAGTGGAGAAACCAATAATGAGACAACAGCAAACAGCGTAACCTCAAAGAACATTGCCAGGGCGATTGGTAAGCCAAGTAATGTGATACGTTTTTGCGTATGCCATTCAGGGCCTGCAAAATTATTGAATGTTTGGATATCCTTTTGGGAAGGAGAGTGTTTCACATATACAAGTAGCAACAGGAACATAACCCAGCAAACCGCTGCAGTTGCGACACCACAGCCTACACCGCCCAATGCAGGCGCACCAAATTTACCGTAAATGAAAATATAGTTAACGGGGATATTGACCAGTAGCCCGGCAATGCCGATTATCATTGCTGGTTTAGTTTTCGATAACCCTTCACATTGACCGCGTAAGACTTGATAGAACAAATAACCTGGCGCTCCCCACATGATGGCGTGGATAAAATTCGTGGCTTTTTGCGCCAACACAGGATCGACATTATGCTGTGCTTCTATAATAAATTGGCTGTTATACAATACCGCGATGACCAATATAGAAAGGAAGGCTGCAAGCCAGAACCCTTGTTGGATTTGACCAGCAACATTTTTTCTCTGACCAGAGCCATTCATGTGTGCCACGATGGGTGTCAAAGCGAGCAATAAGCCTTGACCAAACAGAATGGTTGGCAGCCAGATTGATGTGCCAACGGCAACAGCTGACATCTCAACAGCACCAGCTTTACCAGCCATGACTGTATCGACGAATCCCATCGCAGTTTGTGAAAACTGTGCAATGATGACAGGGATACCTAGAGCGAGCAAACTACGCGCTTCATTTAAATATTTCTGCACGTACGACACCTTTTTTGATTGAAAATTAACGAGAAAAACAAGGAATATTTTTTGCGAGCAAACGATGTTATTAGAAAATATATCGCTTATAAGCTTCCATATTGTATAGAACTCATTTTATTAATCCAATCATTCACGATATTTATACTCACTAACTGAGGCAACATGATTGAAGCAACACTCAACTGAAACTAAACTCAACCAGAATAGTGTTTTAAACAAAATGATGTTTAGGCAATTTAGTGTTTAGGTGCATGTTTAAACGAGATGGTATTTAAATGGAATGCTGTTTAAACGGAATGTTGTTTAGACAGAATAGTGTTTAAATGCGGTGAGTGGGTTAAAATACCCTGTTAGATGAAATTATTAAAGAGGTTCCCATGTTTACAGGTATCGTTCAGGGAAAAGCGCCGATAGTTGCCATTGATGAAAAAATGCATTTTCGGACTCATGTTGTTAAATTTCCGGCAGAATTATTACTCGGAATTGAAACGGGTGCTTCTGTTTCCCACAATGGTTGTTGCCTGACGGTGACCAAGATTAATGGTGATTCCATCAGTTTCGATTTAATGAAAGAAACATTGCGTTTGACCAATCTCGGCGAAATTAGGGTAGGTGATTTAGTCAATCTGGAAAGAGCAGCTAAATTTGGTGATGAAATTGGTGGGCATTTGATGTCCGGTCATGTTATTACAACAGCAGAAATTGCCAAAATCTTCACTTCTGAAAATAACCATGAAATATGGTTTCGAATTCATGATAAGGCATTGATGAAATATATCCTGCACAAAGGGTTTATTGGCATTGATGGGATTAGCCTGACAATTGGGGATGTAGTAAATAATCGTTTTTGTGTTCATTTGATCCCAGAAACATTAGAGCGTACAACTCTGGGTAAAAAACGTTTAGGGGAAAAGGTTAATATTGAGATTGACTCACAAACTCAAGCGATTGTAGATACTGTTGAACGAGTTATGGCACAGAAAGAACAGGAAAGATTATTGTTACAGGCTGAGGGACAATAAAAAGTACCTCCAAGTTGCGCCATCGATTTTGTGGTAACGTTACTCGATAGAACGAAAATGCTACAGAAATGATATTTCTGTAGCATTGAGAACGCCACTTGAGGAGAACTATCTAGGTACTCTCAATCCTTTTTCAATGCCTTGTGGACTAAATATTATCTGCCATAACTGAATATCTCTTGATCGGAATGCGCCTGCACAGGCATTCAGGTAATAGCTGAACATCCGTTTGAAGCGAGGGCTGTAATTATGCTCTATTTCGTGCCAACTGGCCGTAAATCGTTCATACCATGCCATAAGTGTCCGATCATAATCTGCTCCAAAGTTGTGCCAATCTTCCATGACAAACTTTCCATTAGTTGCTTTGGCAATTTTAGAGATTGATGGTAAACAGCCATTGGGGAAAATATATTTGCTGATCCAGGCATCAGCGCCTGATTTATCAACATTGGAACCGATAGTATGGAGAAGGAACAGACCATCAGGAGTCAGGTTCTTTTTCACCGTATTGAAATAATTGTCATAATTTTTAGGGCCAACGTGCTCAAACATACCAACAGATACAACGCGATCAAACTGAAGGTTAAGGTTTCGGTAATCTTCAAGGATTATTTTTACACTTAGATCCTTGCAGCGTTCCTGCGCGTATTTTTGTTGTTCAGCTGAAATCGTTACCCCTGTGACAGATACTCCGTAGTTTTTTGCTGCATAAGCTGCTAAACCTCCCCATCCACAGCCGATATCCAATAAAGTCATGCCCGGGGATAATTGTAATTTTTCGCAAATCAGACGGAGTTTATGAGATTGTGCTTCTTCCAGTGTATTGGTATCTTTCCAATACCCGCAAGAATATTGCATATGAGGATCAAGCATCCGAGTAAAAAGGTCATTGCCTAAATTATAATGTTCTTTACCTACAATCCAAGCGCGTTTGGGAGATTGTAAATTGAATAAACGAGATATAATTATCTTGAAAATATCTTTAGCATTTTTAGGAATACGGTGCTCCAAACCTGCCCGTAATATTTTATAAAAGAAAATATCAAGGCGATCACATTCCCACCAGCCATCCATATAACTTTCACCCAGACCCAAAGAACCTTCTTTCAATACGCGCTTATAGAAGTCAGGATTTTTAATGCGAATATCGAAAGGACGCTTGCCATTGATCTCAATATCAGTTTCCTGAAGCAATTCATGGGCGATCCTATGCCAAGAATCAGTTATTGCTTTTTTACCTTCAACGAAAGATGAACTCATATACTCTCCAACATTTATGTGATGGAATTTTGAGGCGTCACTTTGTAGCTGATTTTTATTATGTTAAAACCTCGAAGATTTATTAGAAAATAATATGGAAATTACATTGAAAGCACATATTGCTTATTCATCCTGAAATTAAATAGAGCTTCAGTGCTCTGAAGGACCTCAAATTCCGATTTTTTAGAATAATGAATCTGTATGAGTATATGAGTGAAATGGTATTTAAACAATCACCTAAAGGTCACATAATGATGTAACCTTTAGATGATAATGTTCTTAATTATTATTTTATTTAGTAACTTTTTTTTGCAACCAATAGCCGACAGCCATTGGAACAGAAGTCAATGCCATTATTGTTGCAGTCGATACAAGAGGAGATTCCATAAATATAGAAACGATCATGCTTGCAACAAAACAAAGGCCCAATTGCAGGGTATTTTGTAATGCAGCAGCCTTGCCACTATTCTTGGGGTAAACAGACAGGGCATTTGCCACAGCAATTGGATAGGATGCACCATTCACTGCGGCCATCACACAAAAAGGAATAAGAATGGTCATGAATGAAGGCTCACCTAATATGGAAACTAGGTAAATAATAGTCATGCTCACAGCGTAGCCCACCAATAAAAATGGGAATACTGTTTCGCTTTTCACTTTTTCCAATAAGATACGGCAACCATATCCACCGATCATAAATGCCAGAGTTTGGGGAATATAGCTTAGGCCAATGTCGGTAGAGTCATAACCCATATTTTTCAAAATTGTTGGTGAACCAGTTAACCAAGCAAAAAAACCTGCACTGCAAGATGCATAAATCAATACATTTCCGCTGAAAACTGGGGAAGCTAGTAATGTAAAGAAAGAAACTGCTTTCGTATCGGAACTGGTTTCGATATTAGTACGGTTACTTTTCAGAGAAAATGTAGGTATTAGCAGTAATAGCGTTACGATCATTAAAACAAGGAAAATGATTCTCCAGCCACTATGTGTCAATAACCATGCGCCCAACAAAGGAGCAAGAGCAGGGGAAAGGGCGACCAGAGGCATAATCATGGCAAAAACACGTTTGGTACGCTCTGCATCATATCTATCGACAACCAAAGCTTGCCAAGTCACTGCAGCAGAACAAACCCCAACAGCCTGCATAAATCTTAATATAAGCAACTGGATAGGATCAATTATCCAGAGCATACCTAAACAGCTAATGGAAAACAGGGATAGTCCGATAATAAGAACAGGTTTTCTACCTAAACGGTCAGACAATTGCCCCCATAAAAGTTGGGCAAAAGCAAACCCGGCAAGAAAAATGCTGAGGCTCGCACTAATGGCATTTGTTGATGTATCTAATTCTTTTTTCATTATGTCAAAAGCAGGCAGGTACATATCGATGGCCAAAAAACCGAGCATACTCAAGCCTGCGAGATAAAACATGAATGGAATGGAGTTTTTGTTTGTTGTCATTGTGTTAATAACTTGATGTGGTAGTTGATAAATAAATATTCGGCTTATTTTATATGGCATGATTTTTACTTGTGAAGCGGTAATATTTGCACCATGCCATGAAAAAAATTGAAAGGAAGATATATGTGGTCTGAATACTCTCTGGAAGTCGTTGATGCTGTTGCCAGAACAGGAAGTTTCAGTGCGGCTGCATCAGAGCTTCATCGTGTGCCTTCTGCTATCAGCTATACGGTCAAACAGCTTGAAGAATGGTTGGCAGTGCCTTTGTTTGAACGTCGTCACCGTGATGTTGATTTAACTGAAGCGGGGGCTATTTTTGTCAAAGAAGCTCGTTCTGTTATCAAAAAAATGAATCACACCCGGCACCAGTGTCAACAAGTTGCCAATGGTTGGCGGGGACAATTTAGTATTGCGGTTGATCAGGTAGTAAAACCAGAGCGAACTCTTCGGCTAATTTTGGATTTTTATCGCCATTTTCCAGATATTGAATTATTTATCTATCCCGAAGTTTTCAACGGAGTATGGGATGCCTTGGTAGACGAACGAGTGGATGTTGCTATCGGGGCCACACGTGCTTCCCCTGTTGGGGAGCAATATAGCTTCAGGGATATGGGGTTCATGCCATGGCTATGTGTCGCTAACCCCGGACATGAACTGGCAGCAATATCAGGAAAATTGGATGATAACCAAATGCGGCCTTACCCCAGTTTATGTCTTGAGGATACTTCACGCAGCCTGCCTAAACGTGATACATGGGCTTTGGATAACCAACGGAGGTTGATTGTTCCTGATTGGGATTCTGGATTAAGTTGCGTGATGGATGGATTGTGTGTAGGAATGGTTCCCAAGCACCGTGCACTACCGCTGATCCGTAAAGGCAAGCTGACTACACTCGAACTTGAACAACCATTGCCTGATAGCCCATGCTGCTTGACATGGTCGCAAAAAAGCCATTCACCGGCATTAAGTTGGTTACTTGATTATCTAGGGGATAGCGAAACGCTTAATGCTGAATGGCTGCAAGAAAATTAACCGTCAGCGACGATAATCAATAAAAGGTCCATCCGCAACAGAGCGCCGTTCAACAAGGCGTGGGTGGACTTCAATAGTTTGTGCATCCTCACGTTTATTGACGATTCTGTCCAGTAACATCGAAAAAGCCATTTGCCCTAAACGTTCTTTGGGTTGGTGGATGGTTGTCAACGCTGGCGTGAAATAGCGGGCATTGCGAATATTGTCATAACCGATGATTGAGATATCTTGGGGAACGCGTAACCCTAACTCATCGGCTGCACAAATCGCTCCCATCGCCATGACGTCTCCACCGCAAAAAACAGCCGTTGGGCGTTGTTTCTGATTAAGGATCTTGCACATGGCTTGATAACCGGACTCAGGTTCAAAATCACCCTGAACAATCCACTCATCCCGAATAGTAATATTGGCTTCTTTCAGTGCCTTGAGAAAACCTTGATGGCGCCCTCCGCCAGTGTTTCTTGCTAATGGCCCAGGAATGGATGCAATATCACGGTGGCCGCGCTCAATGAGATAACGTCCAGCTAAATAACCTCCATGAAAAGCGTTATCAATAATTGCATCGGTAAAATCCCCTCTGGATTCTCCCCAATCCATCACCACCATAGGAATATTACGATAGCCTTCCAGCATACCTAAAAGCTGTTCAGGGTACTCTGAACACATGACCAGCAAACCATCTACGCGTTTTTGCGCCAGCATCGCGAGATAAGCTTTCTGTTTATCAAGGTTGTTATGAGAATTACATAAAATCAGTGTATAACCTTTGCTATAGCAGCTATTTTCAACAGATTCTATGATCTCAGCAAAATAAGGTGCTTCACTTGACGTTGCCAATAACCCAATGGATTTAGTGTGATTAACTTTCAAACTACGGGCAACGGCGCTGGGAGAATAGTTCAGTTCCTTAATAGCAGCCCAAACTGCAGCTTTTGTATCTTCGGCGACGAAACGGGTTTTATTGATAACATGGGATACGGTTGTGGTCGAAACACCAGCGTGTTTAGCCACATCTTTGATCGTTGCCATGATAAAAAGGACTCCTGACCTTATGGTCTAACTTTATATACCCTTTATCTTTCAAACTTGTTTAGTTGACTGCGCTTACTTGCACACCACCGAGGTTTGAAATCTATCGGGTATAGATATTTGTTAATCGTTTGCCAACATATTTATATATAGAGTGGTGGTTGGCAATAATTTAGCGATAAACCTTGGATTTTGTCTGATCTAGCTCAAAAGTGAAAGCAATAATCAATGCTATAAAGAGTATGGATTAAATATTGCAATATGGTTTTTAAATAATACGGCAAATGACCACTTAAAACTTATAGTATTAAAACTTATGGTATTAAAACGTATAGTATTGGGGGGTCTTAATTTTCACATTGAGGATGTTCTATGAATACAGATCTGAAGTTGGGATTATTGGCTGCCGGTAGTGCATTAATCATGATTGTTTCTCTGGGAAGCCTCTGTCTGATCTGATCAAGGTCTAAGAGAAGAATTTGTAACGCCATTTGCTTTGAAGGCGTTGCTTTAAGGGCGGGTTCTCCAGCATTAGGAATTCAGCAAATGAAAGAAAACCTGCCCTAGTTATTTCAAACTGGCGTGAGAATTAATCTTATTAAGCTAAGTTTTCTTCAACAAATTTCCAGTTGACCAGAGCCCAGAAATGCTCCAGATATTGAGGACGTGCATTACGGTAATCGATGTAATATGCATGTTCCCAAACATCAACGGTCAGAACTGGTTTATCTTCACCAGTCAGTGGAGTTGCTGCATTAGAAGTGTTAACAATAGCCAGAGTACCGTCAGCTTTCTTGACCAACCAAGTCCAACCAGAACCAAAGTTTTTCAGGGCTGCGTCAGTGAACTGCTGCTTGAGCTCAGCAAAAGAACCGAAAGCATTGTTGATAGCATCTGCTAATTTTCCGGTTGGTTCGCCACCACCATTTGGTGACAGGCTATGCCAGTAGAAAGTATGGTTCCAAACTTGTGCAGCGTTATTGAAGATGCCGCCTTCAGATGTTTTAATGATTTCTTCCAGTGATTTTCCGGCAAATTCGGTATCTTTAACCAGATTATTCAGGTTTACAACATAAGTATTGTGATGTTTGCCGTAATGATATTCTAGAGTTTCTGCGGAAATGTGTGGTTCCAGGGCATCTTTGGCATAAGGTAATGCTGGTAATTCAAAAGACATTGCATGCTCCTTTTTAATATCGGGTTTTTGGCTCCGCAAACCATGATTTATAAAATCCTAATCATGAGCAGGGCAAATTTAAGCTTATTATCATATTGCTGTTTGGTAATTATCTTAACAACTTTTCTGCTAAATAACAGGAGAAAAGATACGACTAGGTTGCGAACTGACGTAGAACTGAACTGTAACATGGATTAAATACAGTCAGTTGGAATGAAAATATCTAATGATTACTTGCTACAGATCATGGCAAAAATTTGCCAAATAAAGTTCATGGTAGAAAAATTAGAGTATAAAGTGGTATTCTGAATCAATCTTTATCTGATATTGATGAATAGCGCTTGCAGTTTTAAGGAAGCAAAAATGACGAATATTAATACAAATACTAATACAGTTACTGATACAACAGCAGATGCGGTTATTGAGAAACTCGAACGCCAGATCAGAGAAAACCCAATTCTGCTATATATGAAAGGTTCTCCTAAACTGCCAAACTGTGGCTTCTCTGCACAGGCAGTTCAGGTTTTATCAGCTTGTGGTGAACGTTTTGCTTATGTGGATATTCTGCAAAATCCAGATATCCGTGCTCAATTGCCTAAATATGCAAATTGGCCGACCTTTCCTCAGCTTTGGGTTGATGGTGAACTGGTGGGAGGTTGTGACATTCTTGTTGAGATGTATCAGCGCGGTGAACTACAAACGCTGATCAAAGAGACTGCTGATAAGTATCGTGAGCAGGAAAAAGATCAGTAATTCATCTGAATGATGAATATTTTTCGTAGCCCCATACTTTTTATAAGTATGGGGCTGACTTTTTTAGGACTCGCAGTCAGCAGTGTCAGGGGTAGGTAGTGGCCAACCACCTAACCGTTTCCAGCGATTAACGAGTTCGCAGAAAAGCAGGGCTGTTCGATCAGTATCATAAAGAGCGCTATGTGCTTGATTGCTGTCAAACGGAATTTCCGCTGTGATGCAGGCTTTGGCTAAAATTGTTTGGCCAAGAACCAATCCGCTGAGCGCCGCAGTATCAAAAGTAGCGAACGGATGGAATGGATTGCGTTTCAAACCAGAACGTTCAGCAGCGGCCGTGACAAAATTGTGATCAAAATTGGCATTATGGGCGACTATAATCGCGCGATTACAGTTAGTGTCTTTCATGCCTTTACGGATCATTTTAAAAATAGCATGCAAAGCAGTGTATTCACTGACGGCTCCTCGTAAGGGATTTGTGGGATCAATGCCAGTGAAAGCGAGAGCAGCAGGATCAAGGTTAGCTCCTTCAAAAGGCTCGATATGGAAATGCAGTGTATCAGCAGGTGTTAGCCAGCCTTCATCATCCATTTTTAAAGTAATTGCAGCAATTTCAAGTAAAGCGTCTGTACGCGCATTAAAACCAGCGGTTTCGACATCAATGACAACGGGATAGTAGCCACGAAAGCGTCCACTTAGCATATTTTGATCGTTTTGATTAGACATCTGATTTTCAGTTCTTAGCTTCAGGATTCTGTTTTTGACTCTAGAATAGTGGATATTATGACAAAATTTGGTGTGTCTTGCAGAAGTAATACTTATCTTATCAGGATAAAAAAGGGCAATAGAATATGCCCTTTTGTACGTGCATGAATAATTTCTAGCTATAAATTGGTCTTTATTGATCGAGTTAGTTGCCTAATGCACTGCTGGCGCTTGTATTTTCGATGAGTTCAATCTTATAACCATCGGGATCTTCAACGAACGCAATGACTGTTGTTCCACCTTTAACCGGTCCTGCTTCGCGAACCACGTTTCCTCCAGCAAGTTTGATGCGTTCACAGGTTGCTGCAACATCATCAACGCCTAAGGCGATATGCCCAAATGCAGTTCCCATTTCGTAGTTTTCAACTCCCCAATTGTGGGTTAGCTCAATGACCGCACCTTGGCTTTCATCGGTGTAACCAACAAATGCGAGAGAGTACTTATACTCTGGATTTTCACTTGTGCGAAGTAAACGCATACCCATTACCTGAGTATAGAAATCAACCGAGCGCTGCATATTGCCAACACGGATCATAGTATGGAGTAAACGCATGATTACCTCTTGATCTTCATAATTTTATTGCGAAATATAGCTTTTATTGCGAAATGTAGCTTTCGTTGCAAAACCTTGCTCACATATCTGCATATCTCTAGTTAACTATAACGTGTATGGGTAAAATAATTCAAATTGTCCTGTTCGTTTATTTTGTTTCTTAATGTTACTATTTTGTTTTGAAATGTATTGATTGCGGTTTATACTGCCAACAAATAGTTTCATCTTGAAAATAATTGATAAGCCTAAATGCAGGAGGATGAGATGGCCGAACAATTAGAATTCTTTGCTATTCCAAACCCTTGTCGAGGAGTTTGTGAATCTGATTCCCGTGGTTTTTGCCGAGGATGTTACCGTAGTAGGGAAGAGCGATTTATGTGGATGAAATTATCGGATAGCGAAAAAAGAAAAATATTGCGGTTATGTCATTATAGATATCTAAGGGAATTAAGATATAAGGAATCCAATGAAAATATTATCCCAAAACAACCCGATTTATTTTAGTTTTATTCCGAATTGATCAAAAAATATCATTTATATGAATTATGGTTTAGGGTGAACGAAAAAATAAGCAATATTACCAGTAATAAATGGTATATTATTTATATTACATTTCTTTTATTTGACATAAGTCATTTCAAAATATCACTCCTGTTGACTGGCTAAGGCATTTCAGTAAAAATTTCTTATTAAAGAATTATTTATTGAACAATAAAGGAGCTAATTTGTTATCTTGTTGTTTTTTATGTTATTTATTATAATATTGTCAATTTCTGTAAGAGAAAAATGATATTAATGTAAAAATATATAGATTAGTATTTGGATGGCGGTTATTCTTATAGAACTTTAACCGAGTGTAAATGTATATATTTTGGGGGTTTGTATCTTTTTTATTGATATTTAAAATTATAATAGTTTAGTTAGAAGATTATTTTATACAGTTTATATCGTTGGTGGTTTAATGCGCGATTTTATTCGATGCGCCGTACAACTTCGCTCTTTAGGGCGACGAAGATGTCAACTTTGAGTAACAAGCCAACGCGACACTAATTAGGTTATTAGCGAAATTTCTGACTCTGCTAATGTAAGCATGATATAGGATGCGTATCCATTATTTATATGAATAAACTGATTGGATAATTCATTGATGTTATGAGTCTCTAATTATAAGGAGGGGTAATTGGAATTGACATTGGGATCAGATCTGGCACGTTTAGTCCGTGTTTGGCGCGCTTTAATTGATCATCGTTTGAAACCATTGAAATTAACTCAGACGCATTGGGTTACTCTATACAATATTAGTCAGCTACCACCAGAGCAATCACAGATACAGCTCGCAAAAGCTATTGGTATTGAGCAACCATCTCTGGTGAGAACGCTTGATCAATTAGAAGAAAAGAAACTGATTACACGGCACACATGTGTCAATGATCGACGCGCAAAAAGAATCAAATTAACCGGAGAATCGGAAACTTTTATTAGAGAAGTGGATAGTGTTATTGATTCGACAAGAAAAGAAATCTTGGAGGGAATTACTCATGATGAGTTAATTCTACTTGCTTCTGTAATAAAAAAAATTGAAAAAAATATTAGCCAATTACATAAACAGGTAATATAAAAATTAATCTGTAATAAAAATCGCGGTCTAGATCCAGTTACTGGTAAACCGCGATTTTTTATTCTTGTGTTATTTGAATATTTCAGAGTGGTGACACTGTCAGAGAGCTTCCGTTGTCTGCAATCTGAACGCGTTGTCCTCTGCTGAATACAGTGCGGTCTAATTTTTGTACTACAATGATGTTTTTTCCATTGTCTGTACGAATGTTTAATTCGACACCTTTTGCTTGGTCTATAGCACCTTCGATTCCTTGGCCTGCCAGACCACCGGCAATAGCGCCTGCGGCTGTTGTAAGCCTTTGGCCAGAGCCACCACCAATGGTATTACCTAACAATCCTCCCAAAACGGCTCCCCCAATAAAACCTAAGACATTAGGATCACCAGCTTGTTTGCCTTTAATAGTGACGGGGCGTACTGACAGAATGGTGCCATAAGCTACAGTTTGGGCTTGTTTGGCTTGACCAATAGAATAAGTGTCACCAGAGAGTGCTCCCATGTCTGCACAACCAGACAAGGTGGTTACTACAACTGCACCAACCAGGAAACGTTTTAACATAGTTACTCCTAATTTTAATGCCCAATAGGGAAATTTGATAATAGATCTATAATCAAACGTTCGGCTGCTATTGTTAGCAGCTGAACTGATAGCTTTGCCAGCAACTAATGGTATATATCCACGCTTATAATAAATGCTCACAATGAACTCGCAAAGGAATAATTCCTGACCAAAAGCTTAGCATGTTTTGTGAAGAGCTTTCCAAAACTCAGATTTTACCTCTGATAATGATCATTAAACATATAGTCCGAATAGGATGTGTCTTATAGTTTATGTAAGATTAAATGCAATCCATTATTTAATAGAGGAATATTTATGAAATCAGGACGTTATATTGGTGTGATGTCTGGCACTAGCATGGACGGGGTTGATGTTATTTTGGCGGAGATTAGTGATAAGGTTGTGATTCAACAAGTGAGTTATAATCATTCTTTCCCACAAGAACTTAAGCAAAAATTGCTTTCTATTTGTCAAGGGCAGCAAACGACATTATCAATGGTCGGAAGATTTGACTATGAACTTGGAACGCTCTTTGCGGAAGCTGTTCAAGGATTGTTGAATGAAGCAGGGCTGACTGCAAATGACATTACAGCAATCGGATGTCATGGACAGACCGTATGGCATGAACCGGATGGTGAAAAGCCTTTTACCATGCAAATCGGCGATAATAACCGTGTAGCAGCATTGACTAATATTACAACAGTCGGTGATTTCAGACGGCGTGACATGGCTTATGGTGGTCAGGGAGCACCTTTGGTGCCAGCATTTCATATGGCTGTATTGGGCCATCCTACAGAAAGGCGTATTATTTTGAACATTGGTGGAATAGCAAATATTTCAGCGCTTCTGCCTAATTCTGCCGTTAAAGGATATGATACTGGTCCCGGAAATATGCTGATGGATGCTTGGACATGGCGGCATAAGCAGTTACCTTACGATAAAGATGCACTATGGGCTAGTGAAGGTACTGTCAATGAATCTTTGCTCCAAAAAATGCTTTCTGATCCATATTTCGCACGTACTGCACCGAAGAGTACAGGGCGAGAATACTTTAATATGACATGGTTGGAAAAACATCTGGCTGATTTTCCTGCGGTTGAACCAGTGGATGTTCAAGCAACATTAGCTGAGTTAACGGTCGTAAGCATTGTTCAGCAAGTTATGCTAAGTGGTGGGTGTGAGCGTCTTTTAGTATGTGGTGGTGGGGCACGTAATCCACTTGTGATGAATCGGTTATCGACTTTATTACCGGATACTGAAGTAACTACAACAGACAAATATGGTTTGAGTGGTGACGATATGGAAGCACTGGCATTTGCTTGGTTGGCATTCCGAACAATGTCTGGATTATCTGGTAATTTGCCATCAGTAACAGGTGCGGATAGAGAAACGATTTTAGGAGCAATTTATCCAGTTATCAGATAATTGGTTGGATCATGATCAGTTAATCAATGACTATTATTAGAAGACAGTTAGCTAGCAGATAACAATGAAATGCTAATACTCATTAAGAAACCGAGAAATTAGAAATGTCAGAAAATAATGAAACAGCTATCGCAGAACTGCGTCGCGAATATATACGTGATGGATTAAGGCGAAAAGATCTTACTGAAGAACCAATTAAACTTTTTGAACGTTGGTTAAAACAAGCTTGTGAAGCGAAACTCAGCGATCCGACGGCAATGTGTATTGCTACAGTAGATGAGAACGGACAACCTTATCAGCGCATTGTTCTGTTAAAACATTTTGATGCCCATAGCTTGATATTTTATACCAATCTTGGCAGCCGTAAGGCAAAACATCTGGCTCAGAATAACCGGATCAGTCTCCATTTTCCTTGGTATCAATTGGAACGACAAGTTAGTTTCCTTGGCAAAGCTGAGCGTTTGTCTCCGATTGAAGTAGTGAAATATTTTCATAGCCGTCCGAGAGATAGCCAGATTGCAGCCTGGGCCTCTCAGCAATCCTCAAAAATTTCTGCCAGAGGCATTTTGGAAGGAAAATTTTTGGAATTGAAACAGAAATTTCAGAATGGAGAGGTCCCTCTTCCCAGTTTCTGGGGGGGATTCAAGGTCGAATTTGATTCGGTCGAATTCTGGCAGGGCGGTGCTCATCGTCTTCATGATCGTTTTCTATATCAGCGTGAAGGTGATAAATGGCATGTTGATCGGTTGGCCCCTTAATAACAAAACGCTATAACCGTTCAATATACAAGGCTATAAATTGAGTAATGCTCAATAGCTTGCAAATTACAGCTAATAAGGCAGTGATTTGCAAAGTGAAAAGTATAATTACCATTTTTAATACTGGCACTTATATTACTGGCGTTTTATGCTATAGCACATGATTTATAACGAGATACTTATATACCTAATAGATTTCAGGTTTTAGCATAATCAATAAAGTGGCAGCCTGAAAGAAAGGGGGATATATAGGTAAAGTATACAAACCGATGGAGTCATTAATGTCTAGCAATAACCTGATTAAACAACTGCAAGAACGGGGCCTTGTTGCCCAGGTAACGGATGAAGCGGCGTTAACTGAGAGACTGGCGCAAGGTCCAGTTTCTCTCTATTGTGGCTTCGATCCTACCGCTGACAGCTTGCATTTGGGCCATCTGGTTCCCTTGCTGTGTTTAAAACGATTCCAACTTGCTGGGCACAAACCTATTGCGTTGGTCGGTGGGGCGACAGGTTTGATTGGCGATCCGAGCTTTAAAGCAACTGAACGCAAATTAAACACAGAAGAAACAGTCAAAGAGTGGGTTGAAAAAATTCGCAATCAGGTTTCCCCATTCCTTAGTTTTGATGGCGAAAACGGTGCAGAGTTAGCCAATAACTACGAGTGGTTTGGCAAAATGGATGTGCTGACTTTCCTGCGTGATATCGGTAAGCACTTTTCTGTCAACCAGATGATCAACAAAGAAGCGGTAAAACAACGTCTTAACCGTGATGACGTTGGTATTTCATATACTGAGTTTTCTTATAACCTGTTGCAGTCATATGATTTTGCAAACCTGAATGGAAAATATGGCGTTGAATTGCAAATTGGTGGTTCAGACCAATGGGGCAATATTACTTCAGGTATCGATTTGACTCGTCGCTTACATCAGAAACAAGTGTTTGGGATAACAGTACCATTGATCACCAAATCAGATGGAACTAAATTTGGTAAGACAGAAGGTGGTGCAGTTTGGTTGGATCCAAAGAAAACCAGCCCATACAAATTTTACCAGTTCTGGATTAACACAGCAGATGCAGATGCTTACCGTTTCCTGAAATTCTTTACCTTCATGGATATTGAAGAAATTAATGCTCTAGAAGAAGAAGATAAAAATAGTGGTAAAGCTCCACGTGCTCAATATGTACTGGCAGAACAAGTTACTGGTATGGTGCATGGCGAAGAAGGCCTTGCAGCGGCGAAGCGTATCACTGAAAGTTTGTTCTCCGGTGCGATTGTTGATTTGACTGAAGATGATTTTGCCCAATTAGCACAAGATGGAATGCCGGCAATTGAACTTGAAAAAGATGCCGATCTGCAACAAGCACTAGTTACAGCCGAATTTGTTCCTTCCCGTGGTCAGGCTCGTACCATGATCAGCTCTAATGCAGTTTCCATCAACGGTGAAAAACAATCCGAACCTATGTATGTGTTTGCAGAGAGTGATCGTTTGTTTGGGCGTTATAGTTTATTACGCCGTGGTAAGAAGCATTATTGCCTTATCAATTGGAAATAATTAATTAATATTATTAAGGGCAACATTATTGTTGCCCTTAATGTATCTGGCATTTTTATAGATATCATCTATACCCTATGGATTTTAAGTTGCAGCCAACAAAGATGCAGCTTGAAAGACGGCGGGTATATTTATAAATCAAAAATAATAAACTAGGCCTTATCATGAACAATGTTCTTTCAATTCAGTCTCATGTTGTTTTTGGTCATGCAGGAAATAGCGCAGCCGTTTTCCCGATGCGTCGTATGGGAGTGAACGTATGGGCATTAAATACAGTTCAATTTTCAAACCATACTCAATATCCTCAATGGCGTGGTTGTGTGATGCCACCTGAACATTTGACTGAAATCGTGCAGGGAATTGGTGAAATTAATAAATTAGCATCCTGTAATGCCGTTTTAAGTGGTTATATTGGTTCTCCAGAGCAGGGAAGTTATATCCTTGATATCGTGAAGCAGGTTAAAGAAGCCAATCCTGACGCATGGTATTTCTGTGATCCTGTAATGGGACATCCGGAAAAAGGATGTATAGTTGCTCCGGGTGTTGCGGAATTCTTTTGCGAGAAAGCATTACCTGCCAGTGATATCATCGCGCCTAATTTATTGGAACTTGAAACACTGACCATGCGGAAAATTGAAAATGTAGAACAAGCTATATCCGCAGCTCGTGAGTTATGTGAAAAAGGTCCTAAGATTGTATTGGTTAAACATTTGAGTCGTGCAGGCTATCAGAAAGATTGTTTTGAAATGCTTTTGGTGACGAAAGAACATAGTTGGCATATTAGTCGCCCATTAATTGATACGGGAACACGTCAGCCAGTTGGTGTTGGTGACTTAACGAGTGGTTTGTTCCTCGTCAATCTATTGAAAAATTCCTCTTTGACAAATGAAGCATTGCAAGCTGCATTAGAACATGTTGCCGCCGCAGTTTACGAAGTGATGTTGGAAACACAAAAGAGTGAAGAATACGAATTACAGATTGTTGCTGCACAAGATAAGATGGTCACTCCAGAACATCAGCTTCATGCGGTAAGAATAGACTGACACTGAAAATTATCAGTGAAATTATGCTTTCGCTTTCGATAGTTTTGGCTAACATATAGTTTTAGCTAACATATTGGCGCTACCTAATTGAGGGTAACAAGAAAGAGACAGTCTCAACCATAATTTTATGGATGAGACCATCTTCAATATATCAACGAACGATTACTTTAACTCTAATTCGTTCATAGCCGCGATGCTGAAGCCACCGTCAACATGCAAGATCTCACCGGTAACACCTCCAGCCAGATCTGAGCACAAGAAGGCAGCAGCATTACCAACATCTTCTGTTGTTACAGTGCGGCGAATAGGTGTAACTGCTTCACAATGCGCCAGCATTTTACGGAAATCTTTGATACCTGAAGCCGCCAGAGTACGGATTGGGCCAGCAGAGATGCCATTAACACGGACACCCTCAACACCCATTGCATTTGCCATATAACGTACGTTTGCTTCCAGAGAGGCTTTCGCCAGACCCATGACGTTATAGTTAGGAATGGCACGCTCTGCACCCAGATAGCTCAAGGTGAGCAGAGCAGAACCAGGATTCAGCATCTCACGGCAGGCTTTCGCCATTGCGACGAAGCTGTATGCACTGATGTCATGTGCAATTTTAAAGCCTTCACGGCTGACAGCATTAACATAATCGCCATCAAGCTGGTCAGCTGGTGCATAACCGATGGAGTGAACAAAACCATCGAATTTAGGCCATACTTTACCTAGTTCAACGAACAATGCGTCGATACTTTCATCTTCAGCCACGTCACATGGCAGAATGATATTCGAATTCAGAGATGCGGCGAATTCTTCGACACGAGGTTTCAATTTGTCATTTTGATAGGTAAAAGCTAGCTCCGCTCCTTGGTCGTGCATTGCCTTGGCAATTCCATAAGCGATAGACAGTTTGCTGGCGACACCAGTAATGAGAATGCGCTTGCCGGTCATGAAACCCATAGCAGTATCCTTATTGTTCTTTATGATCAAAATTACTCTTTGTGATCAAAATTGTTCTTTGTGATCAAACACCGAGAGTCATGGGGAAACAAAAATAACAAATATCCAACCATGGCTGCGGTATTTATTGTGAATAAACGGAGGTGATTCTACCATGCCGGAGAGAAATGTGGTGAGTTTCCCATTCTGTTCCGATCAGTGATTAAAAATACACCCAATAAAAACATCAGGTGATATCCTGTCGCCATGCTTCAGCAGACAGGGCCTCACCAAAATGACTGGCTATCAATTTACGTGTAATAACATGCAGTGGAGAAGCCAGAACCTCCGCTGTATTACCACGTTCGACAACTTCTCCTTGATGCATCACCAGTATTTGATCACTGATATGTTTCACCATACCGAGATGTTGGGTGACGTAGATGTATGAAATTCCGTGTTTTTCTTGTAATTCCAACATCAGATTGACTATTTGGGAGCGCATTGACACATCAAGGGAAGCCAATGCTTCGTCTGCAACAATAATTTGTGGTTGTAATATTAGAGCCCGTGCCAAAGCTACACTCTGTTTCTGTCCTGAGGCGAGCATATGTGGATAATAATTGGCATGATCTGGCAATAAACCAACTTGACGCAATGTTTGGTTAATGCGTTTTTCCCGTTCAGAGGGGGGCAACTCCGTATTCAAGATTAACGGTATATCCAGAATCTGGCCAATGCGCTGGCGAGGATTCAGTGATGTGCTGGGATCCTGAAAAATCATGCGAATGCGCTGGCTACGATAACTGTAATCTCCGTAAGACAGCTTATGACCGTTAATCAAAATATTACCTGAAGTCGGCTCGGTAACTCCAGATAGCATTCTTGCTAATGTGGATTTACCGGAACCATTTGCACCAATGATAGCCAGTGTTTTTTTCGGTTGCAGGGTAAAACTTATCGGTTTTACGGCATCAAGCTGATGACGGCGAAATAACCCGGTTTGATAGCGAAATGTTTTAGTCAGGTTTTTAACTTCCAATAATGTCTCAACCAATTACGATTCCTCAATATTCAAAGGGAAATGGCAGGCGAATGCATGGTTTTTGATCACCCGTAATCGTGGGGTTTCAATACAGGTTTTCTGTGCATAAGGACAACGTGGCCCCAAGCGGCAACCTACCGGTAGACGTTCCAGTGATGGAATAACTCCAGACAGCGTATTTAACCGACTTTTGTGTGGTAATTGGCTGCCAAAATCAGGAATTGAACGGATTAGAGCTTGAGTATAGGGATGATAAGGTTTCAGCAGCAATTCATCTGGGGTGGCATTTTCTACAGTCTGGCCACAATACAGAACATTGATGCGTTTAACCAGTTTACTCATCATTTGCAGGTCATGACTGATTAACAGGATAGTCATATTGTTGTTCTGATTTAAGCTTGAAAGTAAACGGTATATTTGGGCCCGCGTCGTAGGTTCCATTGCATTGGTTGGTTCATCGGCAATCAGTAACCTTGGTTGGTTGGCAAGCGCAATGGCAATCATTACTTTTTGACATTCACCTTCGGTTAATTCATAAGGATAACTGTGCATAATATCATAGTGATCTTTAATACCAACACGGTGCAACAACTCAATCGCACGGCGTTTTCGCCAGTTAAATCGCTGCCACCAACGACCTTTATATGTCCATCCAGGAATAGATTGAATAATCTGTTTACCGACACTTTCTGATGGATCGAGACACGATTGTGGCTCCTGAAAAATCATTGAAATATTATGACCAATCACCTTACGGCGCTGTCGTGACGTCAGGCGCAATAAATCAATATCGTTAAAACGAAAACGATCGGCAGTAACCTTAAGGTTATCTTTGGTAACACCACAAATCGCTTTGGCAATTAAACTCTTACCTGATCCTGACTCACCAGCCAAACCCAGTATTTCACCTTCTGTTAGTGAAATACTCATTCGGTCAACGGCTTTGACGGGGCCTTCTGCCGTCATGAATTCAATGGTGAGGTTTCGAATATCGAGTAACGGCATTATTCGACTCCTGCATTAATAGCACGGTGGAGGCCATCACCCAGTAAGTTAACCAGTAGGACGCTGAGCATAATTGCTGCTCCGGGAAACATAACAGTCCATGGTGCATTATAGAGTAGTTCCAATGAATTTTTCATCATGGCCCCCCATTCAGGAGATGGTCTTTGTGCACCAAGATCAAGAAATCCCAACGCGGTAATCTCAAGAATAGCGATGGAGAAAGCACGAGTTAACTCACTGACTATCACTGCGGTGATATTGGGAAAAATGGCATAGCGTAAAATATGGTGGTTTGAAGCACCGTCTAGGCGTGCTGCGATAATGTACTCTTTATCCAGTTCGTTATGCACAGCTGTATAAACAGTGCGTACTATTCTTGGCAGTAATGCCAGCGAAACGGCAATCATGGCATGATGCAGGCTGGCCCCAACAAAAGCAACAACAATGATAGCCAGTAGCAACGAAGGAATAGCGAGTAAAGTATCAAAAATATGGTTCAGAACCGCTGATTTCAATCCACGCGTCATTCCGGCAAGGCTACCGATGATTAATCCTACAATGGCTACCGCTGTAGTGACAACCAAAGCTCCCCCAAATGTGGAAGATGTGCCAATCAATAGACGGCTGAAAATATCACGGCCGAGATCGTCAGTTCCAAGGAAAAAAGAGACGTTGCCTGAATGCGACCATGAAGGTGGTGTAAGCTGGTTATCAAATTGTAGATCAAGTGGATATGGGGCGAGATACACTCCCAACAAACTCAGTGTAATTAAAATTAATACCCCATAAAAACCAGTCATCGCCAATACATCAGCATAGAAAAATCGCCAGATAACTTTCAATGGTGATGGTGTTTTCTTTTCTCGGTAAAAATTATCTAAGGGCATACCATTCCTTATGCTTCAGAGGATTAGCTATCGCTCCAATAATATCTGTCAGCATATTAACTGAAATAATCAGTGTGCCTATCACCATGATACCTGCTGAGATTGCGGAATAATCTTGCTGTTGGATAGCATTGATGAGCCAAGGCCCTAAACCTGGCCAGTCGAAGACTCGCTCCGTCACCATAGCTAATGTGAGCATAGTTGAGAATTGTAATCCTAATTTAGGAATGATGGGAGGCAAGGCATTGTGTAATAAGTGACGCCGAATGATTGTTAGCCGAGATAAACCACGGGTTGCTGCTGATTTGATATAGTTTGCACCTGAGATTTCTTCAACACTATTGCGCATCAAACGGATAACTTCTGTTGTAGGGACAACAGCCAGAGTGATAACGGGCAGTATCATATGCATAACGACATTAATAACCATCTCATTGCGATAAGGCGCCTTTGACAGCCAAGCATCAATCAGTGCGGAACCAGTGACAGGTTCCATTGGATAGAGTAGATAAAATCGCCCTGAAACAGGTAACCAATGTAAGCTAAGTGAAAAAAGAAGGATCAGCAGCAAAGCCAGCCAGAAAACCGGGATGGAAAAACCACATAGGGTAAGTGTGCTGATAATGATATCTGCTTTTTTATTATTCCAGACACCAGCAATAATCCCAAGTGGAATACCAATTAACAACGCCATAAAAAAAGAGAGGATACAAAGCTCCATAGTCGCGGGGAGAACAGCGTACAGTTGTTCAATAACCGGTTGCTCATTAATTTTGGAAACACCAAAATCCCATTGAAACAGGTTATGGGCATAGCATACATAGGCATCTAACAGCGGTGTTCCACTCAAGGAACCACTAGGTGTGAAATACATCAGGCTGAAACTAATCAACGAAAGAAAAAATAATGTCGCAATCAGAAGTAACAAACGACGTAGGATATAAATAATCATTTGCTTCCCTTTTTATTTTCATCAGGAACGGTAGCTTCCTGTGCACGGTAAACCTTGTCAAAGGCGTCAACGCCAAACGGGCTGAATACCAATCCTTTAATATTATTGCGAAAGCTCTGTAAATGCATTGAATAAGCCAATGGCAGCAAGGGTAATTGTTGCGCGAGGATTTTTTGTGCAAAAAAATAATTTTCTTTGCGTGAGATAATTTGTTGATTTAACAAGGCTTGATGAAGAGCATCATCAAAAGCTGAATTACACCAGCGGCTCAGGTTTGTTTTAGAGGCAATTGCGGCACAACTCAGTAATGGACGGAAAAAGCTATCGGGATCATTGCTGTCGGCAGACCAGCCCGCCAGTACCATATCATAGTCCTTATTCCTTTGCAGATTTTCCTGAAAACTACCTTCGACGGGATGAATAGATATCTTAATACCCACTTTTGCTAAATCTGCCTGAATTAACTCTGCCATTTTCAGAGGACGTGGATTATAAGCTTGTGAAGCTGTTGGAACCCATAATGTTAATTCCAATTCACTTAATCCCAGTTCACTTAACATCTTGCTGGACTTTTCAGGATCGTATTCGGTAATTTCAATACTCTGATCATATGCCCATGATATATCAGGCAAAATAGAGGTTGCCGTTTCTGCCATTTTATTATAAATGGATTGCATCAGACGTGGGTTATTGATGGCATAAGCAATAGCTTGACGAACTTCCAACCTATTTAACGGTGGTTTGCTGGTATTAAATGCGAGATAAGCGACATTCATGCCAGACTGTGATGTCTGACTCAGATTCGGGTCATTATGTACAATGTTAAGCTGGTTAGTATCGGGATAAGCCAGTACATCACATTCACCTGTGAGTAGTTTTGAGCTCCTGCCTGTACCGCCAGTACCCGTATCTATAACAACCTGTTCCATACGTGGTTTACCTTTCCAGTATTTATCATGGCGAACAAGGCGGATAAATTGTCCCATCCTATAATCCTTCATCATGAAGGGGCCTGTTCCAACAGGTTTCCAGTCTAATTGCTTCTGTCGATGCATTTGCTGCAACTTTTGAGCATATTCCTGAGAGAGTATAGGTGCATGGTGTGTTGCTAGATACCAGAGAAAAGACGCATTGGGAGAATTAAGGTGGAATTCAACAGTATATTCGTCAATTTTTCGAATATCCTTCACCGAATTACCAAATTGCAAACTATCAAAATAGGGATAATGACCACCATTAACTTTATGATAATCATGTGTTTTATCGAAGAGCCTGCGGAAACTGAAAATGACATCATCCGCATTCATAGTGCGGGTTGGTATAAACCAATTGGTTGATTGGAAAGCAACATTATGGCGCAGATAAAAGCGATAGGTTGTCTCATTGTCCAGAATTTCCCAGTCAGTAGCCAGCTCAGGAACCAAATTATAGGTAAGGGGATCAACTCCCAACAGGCGGTTATAAATCTGCGCAGCAAGAGTATCCACGGTCAAGCCACTGATAGCCATTTGTGGATTAAACGTATTCAAATTGCCATTAACGCAATAAATAAATCCACTCTGTTGTAAAGCTGTCGGAATATGGAACAGACTTTCCAATGTATTGTTTGGCTTTGGTTCTGGAATGGATTCCGCAATAGTTTCTGGAATAACATTCTTGGCCGCCAGAGTTGGGGCGGAAATCAATAATATGATCCAGTAAATCAAATAGCGCATATAAAATGTCAGTCATAAAAAAGAATTTGGCCATTGTAACTTAATTAACGCTTTTTGCTCAAAAACAACGGATAGATCACGATAATGAGAAGAATTCTCAATAAAGTGCTTTACAAATGTAACTGATAAACATTATCATTCTCATCGTGCTTTCAGGGAGACACTTTGTAGTATTAAGTATGTAATCTCAGAAAAGACACGACATTGCTCACATTGCTTCCAGTATTTTTATTAGCCGGCTCGGGTGCCGGCTATTTTTTTATCTATCTATCTATCTATCTATCTGCCTGCCTTTAATTGATTACTCTGCACAGCCGACTTTTTGTTTAATCGTTATCATGAACGTTGATATGGTGTTTTTTGATTAGTCCGCGTAGTTGGTGATAAGTCAAGTTAAGTTTGTCAGCGGCTTTTTTCTGATTGAATTGACTTTCTGTCAAGGCCTGCATGATCAAACTCTTTTCGCTATCGTTTTGCCATTGTCTTAAATCAAGAGGTAACCCAGGAAGGGGCGAATTGGTCATTCTGCTGTCAGTGGATGATGGGACAGATTGTTGTGATGGTAAAAAGGGATTGATAATAATCGTATTTAACTCATTTTCATTGTTACCATGCCGATAAATGGAACGTTCGATAACGTTCTTTAATTCGCGAACATTGCCGGGCCAATGATAAGAAAGTAATTGTTGTTTAGCCTCATCAGTAAACCCCGGGAAAAATGGCAGATTTAATTCACGGCACATCTGAATCGCAAAGTTCTGTGCCAGTAACATAATATCTGGTTGCCGTTGACGCAGTGGTGGAATATGAACGACGTCAAAAGCGAGCCTATCGAGCAAATCGGCTCTGAATTTTCCACGGACTGCCATAGAAGGTAAATCTTCGTTGGTTGCACAGATCAAACGTACATCGACTTGTAATGACTGAGTACCGCCTACGCGCTCTAAGTGACCATATTCAATGACCCGCAGTAATTTTTCCTGTACTTGCATAGGAGCAGTAGCGAGTTCATCAAGAAACAAGGTTCCGCCATCAGCTCGTTCAAAACGGCCTTGATGTTTTGAACGGGCACCGGTGAAAGCCCCGGCCTCATGACCAAAAAGTTCTGAATCAAGCAAATTTTCATTGAGTGCTGCACAATTCAGTGAAATAAAAGGGCCTTGCCAACGCGGAGAAAGATAGTGTAACCGGTGGGCAATTAACTCTTTGCCTGTCCCTCGTTCTCCGAGAATTAAAACAGGCTTGTTTAATTTTGCCAATGCGGAGACTTGTTCCAAAATTTCAATAAAACAGTTTGCTTCACCTAATAGGTTATCAATAAACTGAGACATGGTATTTTTCGCCAAAAATTGGTCAATTTAACTAAGTTAACTTATCGCAATAAAAAAGCAAATAAAAAATTATTCAAGCTATTTCAATTAGATAAGTAAAACAAGAAAGTTGGCATGTATCTTGTATTTAATTAAGTGTCTTACCGTGTATCTTGTATCCGTATTAAACAATACACAGGCATAACATACATACATTCTAATGAAAGAGGTTTATGACTATGGGTATTTTCTCTCGTTTTGCTGATATCGTGAACGCTAATATCTCCTCTCTGCTGGATAAAGCTGAAGATCCACAGAAAATGGTTCGCTTGATGATTCAGGAAATGGAAGACACGCTGGTGGAAATCCGCTCTACTTCAGCCCGCACATTGGCAGAAAAAAAACAGCTTTTGCGCCGTATCAGCATGGGTGAAAGCCAAATTGATGGTTGGCAAGAAAAAGCTGAATTGGCACTGGGCAAGGGCAAAGAAGATTTAGCGCGGGCAGCGTTGATCGAAAAACAAAAAGTCAGTAGCTTAGTTGAAATGCTAATACACGAATTGTCTATTCTGGATGAAACTCTGGAACGTATTAAAGGTGAAGTGACTGAGCTGGAAAATAAATTGACAGAAGCGCGTGCAAGGCAACAGTCATTGACTCTGCGCCATCAAGCTGCGGCATCTTCGCGCGAAGTACGTCGTCAGTTGGATAGTGGTAAAATTGATGAGGCAATGGCGCGTTTTGAACAGTTTGAGCGCCGGATAGACCACATGGAAGCAGAGGCAGAAGCTGTTGGACTAGGTAAACAGAAATCACTTGAACAGCAATTTGCTGAATTGAAGGCAGATGATGAAATTAGTGCACAACTTGCGGCCTTGAAAGCTAAAATGAATATCAAAGATTCACAATGATGACATATGTCATGCATAACTAAGGAAAGATAATGGGCTATATATTTCTTGGGGTCCCGCTGATCATTTTTGTGCTTTTTGTCTTACCCATCTGGTTATGGCTGCATTACAGCAACCAGAATGGCAATCGGGGTCAGTTAGGGAACAGTGAAACTCAGCGTTTAGAACAATTGACAGAGAATGCCAGACGCATGCAAGAAAGGATTAAAACGTTAGAAGATATCCTTGATGCAGAGCATCCAAATTGGAGACAGTCATAATGTCAAATAAATACCGCAGAAAACTTTACCGTTTGCCAGAACAGGGGATGGTTAAAGGGGTTTGTGCTGGGTTGGCAGACTATTTTGATGTGCCCGCTCCGCTTATCCGCACCATCACGGTATTATCGCTATTCTTTGGGCTATTTGGCATAACGGTATTGGCTTATATTATCTTGACCTTTGTAATGGACCCCGCGCCTGCGGGATATTCAGCAGAGGAAAAAAACAGAGGGCCATCAGCACAGAAAATGTTGAATGAAGTAGACTACCAATTGAAGGCAAGCGAAGCACGTTTGCGTCAAATGGAACGCTATGTTACTTCTGAAACGTACAATGTGCGCAGCCGTTTTCGCCAGCTTTGAGCGTGATCAACCACATAAGTTCTGGCCAGTAACCGCGGAAATAATATTAAATATTGCATAATAATTATGCCAATGTTACAGGCCGGATGAAACAGATTCACGGTATTCCCATCTAGGAGAAGCATGAAACGATTGCAAAACGAACTGACAGCGCTTGTTAATCGTGGAATGGACCGCCATTTGCGACTGGCGGTAACAGGATTAAGTCGCAGTGGAAAAACCGCATTTATTACTTCTTTGGTGAACCAACTTCTTCATGTGCATAGTGGAGCCAGATTGCCACTATTTTCTGCTGTACGCGATGGCCGCCTACTTGGTGTGAAACGAGTACCACAGCGGGATTTTGGGGTGCCTCGTTTTGCCTATGATGAAAATATCGCAGCATTATATGATACGCCCCCTTGCTGGCCGATCCCAACACGCGGAGTAAGTGAAATTCGCTTGGCTTTGCGTTATCGCTCTGAAGATTCCCTATTTCGTTACCTGAAAGAAACCTCCACCCTTTATTTAGAAATTGTCGATTATCCGGGCGAATGGCTATTGGATTTACCCATGCTGGAACAAAATTATCTAGCGTGGTCATGGCATATGAATGGGTTACTGAAAGGAGAAAGAGCGAATTGGGCTGAACCGTGGTTAGCATTATGCAAACAATGTGATCCATTGGCGCCTGCTGATGAAAATTTACTTGCCAGAATTGCTCAGGCTTATACTGACTACCTACATCAATGTAAGCAGCGGGGTTTACACTTTATCCAGCCTGGTCGTTTTATCTTGCCGGGGGATTTGGCGGGTGCTCCGGCACTGCAATTTTTCCCGTGGCCGAATATTGATAAAATCGGGGAGCAGCAATTGGCAAAAGCGGACAAACACACCAACATCGGCATGTTACGTGAACGCTTTGCTTATTATTGTGATCATATCGTTAAGGGATTCTATAAAGAGCATTTTCTCCGTTTTGATCGGCAAATAGTTCTGGTGGATTGTTTACAACCATTGAATAGTGGTCCGCAAGCATTCAACGATATGCGGCTTGCATTGACACAACTTATGCAAAGTTTCCATTATGGTAAGCGAACACTATTTCGTCGTTTATTCTCGCCCTGCATTGATAAATTGATGTTTGCTGCCAGCAAAGCTGATCATATTACGGCAGACCAGCATGCCAATTTTGTTTCTCTTTTACAGCAATTGGTACAGGAAGCCTGGCAAAATGCGGCGTTTGAAGGGATCAGTATGGATTGTGTAGGGCTTGCATCTGTTCAGGCAACAGAGAGCGGCATTGTCATTCATGAAGGCGCAAAAATTCCTGCCATCAAGGGCAATCGCTTGTCAGACAATAAATTGCTGACGTTTTTTCCGGGGGAAGTACCACAGCGCTTGCCAAATAGTGAGTTCTGGCAAAAACAAGGGTTTAATTTCGAATCATTCCGGCCAAAACAAGTCAATGCTGACACACCGTTACCCCATATTCGCATGGATAGTGCGATGGAGTTTTTATTGGGAGACAAATTAACATGACCGAACCTTTGAAACCGAGAATTGATTTTGGCGATGTTGTACAAACCTCATCAGAACCATCACTGAAATCAAAAAAAGAATTTACTGGGCAGGAAAAAGAGTTCTATCCGATTATGCCAGAGTTGGAAGCGGAAGAGCAGGAAGGAGAATTTGAAGGCGCATTGAATGCTGCTTTGAAACCGAAACGTAGTTTTTGGCGAAAAGTTTTTTCCAGTGCTGTATTTTTGTTGGGAATAAGTGTCGTCGCCCAATGTGTTCAGTGGATATATCAAGCATGGCAGCAACATGATTGGATTGCACTGGGGATCTCTGCTGCCGGCAGCATGATCGTTTTTGCGGGAATAGGCAGTGTGGTGAGGGAATGGCGGCACCTTTACCATTTACGACAACGTACAGAAGAACGAGATATTGCGAAAACACTATTGCAAAGCCATGGCATTGGCAAAGGGCGCCAATTTTGTGAAAAATTGGCAGAACAAGCAGGTATTGGGCAACAACATCCGGCATTGCAGCGTTGGCAGGCTGCTGTGCATGAAACCCACAATGATCGTGAAATTGTCATGTTATATAGTAAGTTGGTTCAGCCTGTCTTGGACGCTCAGGCCAAGAAGGAGATCAGTCGCTCTGCTGCGGAATCAGCGTTGATGATTGCTGTCAGCCCATTGGCTATTGTGGATATGGCCTTTATTGCCTGGAGAAATATTCGACTTATTAATCGAATCGCAGCACTTTATGGAATCAAATTGGGCTATTTCAGCCGTATTCGCTTGTTTCGGTTAGTATTGCTGAATATTGCCTTTGCAGGAGCATCGGAATTAGTAAGAGAAGTGGGTATGGACTGGTTGTCACAGGATATTGCGGCCCGTCTTTCTGCACGTGCCGCACAAGGGATCGGTGCAGGGTTACTTACAGCCCGTTTAGGCATCAAAGCCATGGAACTGTGCCGCCCTTTACCGTGGATTGATGGAGATAAACCGAAATTAGGGGATTTTCGTCATCAGTTGTTTACTCAGCTTAAAAGTACGTTACCAATGAAAAACAAAAGTACAGCCAAAGACACAAATAACAGCAAAGTCGCTAATTAATTGTTACTATCATACCAAGTTGACATCTCACTTTATTGTAAACTTTTGCTGACAAGGGCTTCATCTATTGGGTAGTAACGGGTAACATTTCAGGTGGTTAAGAACATCGTGTAAATAAGGTCAGAAAAATGCGATTGGAAGTTACTTGTCAGGATCGAATTGGGTTAACCCGCGAATTACTCGATTTACTGGTATTACGAAATATTGACCTGAAAGGAATTGAAATTTCTCCTGCGCGTCGTATTTACCTTAATTTTACTCAAATTGACTTCAATATTTTTCGGGTGTTGATGGCAGAAATTCGCCGAATCAATGGTGTTATTGATGTCAGAACGGTTGCTTTCATGCCGTCAGAGAAAGAGCATAGAGCGATGTGGACTTTATTGGAATCAGTTCCTGAGCCTATCTTTTCTATTGATATGAAAGGTAATATTGAACTGGCTAACTCTGCTGCTTTGTCATTGTTTGATTTCAGTAAAGAGAAAATCAGCCAAAAAAATATTGGTTATTTAATTAGCAATTACAATTTTCTTCGCTGGCTTGAAAGTGAAGATCATCAACAACATTCAGCACAATTATCCATCAAAGGGCAAGATTATGGGATGGATATTATTCCTATGCAGTTAACAGATGAAAATCAGATTGTTAGATGTGTAGGCGCCGTAATTATGTTGCGTTCTGGCGAACATCATTCATCGGTGCATATTGAATCTCCGCTTAAAAAATTGACCGCAAGTGATGATGGCGCTTTTGAACGAATTATTGCTGCTAGCCCTAAAATGGTTCATGTCGTAGAGCAGGCCCGTAAAATGGCGATGCTTGATGCTCCCTTGTTGCTTATTGGTGAGACAGGCACAGGAAAAGATGAGTTTGCTAAAGCCTGTCATTTGCGAAGCGCGAGGGGAAAACAGCCTTTTCTTGGGCTGAATTGTGCTTCTATGCCGGATGATGTTGTAGAAAGTGAACTGTTTGGTTATGCGGCAGGAGCCTATCCAAATGCATTGGAAGGCAAAAAAGGCTTCTTTGAACAAGCTAACGGTGGCACGGTTTTATTGGATGAAATCGGTGAAATGTCGTCACAAATGCAGATCAAATTACTTCGTTTCTTAAATGACGGAACATTTCGCCGTGTAGGTGAAGAGAATGAAGTTAAAGTGAATATCCGTATTATCTGCGCCACTCAGAAAAACTTAATTGAATTGGTACAAAAAGGGGAATTTCGTGAAGATCTCTATTATCGGCTGAATGTTTTAACCATTACATTGCCTCCTTTGCGGGAACGTCAGGCCGATATCATGCCATTGACGGACTATTTTGTAGCGCGTTTTGCGGCAGAACAAGGCTTAGATAAACCTAAATTTTCTTCTGACTTAGAGCAATTTCTTTGTGGTTATCATTGGCCCGGAAATGTCAGACAGCTTCGAAATGCCATCTATCATGCACTGACTCAACTTGAGAGTAACAAACTCAGTCCACAGGATATTCAGTTACCTGAACTGGAAGCAGAGGTGGCATTTAATGAAGATATGCTGGTGGGATCTTTGGATGAAATCAGCAAGCGTTTTGAGCGTTCTGTATTGACACGCCTTTATCGTCATTATCCCAGTACGCGTAAACTAGCAAAACGGCTGAGTGTTTCCCACACAGCAATAGCCAATAAATTACGTGAATATGGTCTGAGTGGTAAAAAACATCTGGCTGAACATGAAAATGATGAATAAGCGGCAAATTCATCATCATTAAGCGTATAAAATTGGCTGTGCATCAAATTTTTGCTCACAGCCAATGCATACGATTCAATCAGGCCAGAACCTCAATAAAAAAGTAGCATATAGCGGAGTCAAAAATCATTTATTTTTTATCAAAAAAATCTTCTCTTGTATTATAGGCATTTAAAACTGAATTGATTATCTTCTGTCTTTTTATTTCTATGGAATTGCTGTATTTTTTTTGTTGACCGTTGACATCTCCGACGATTTTATATCTATTAAAATGTTCTTCTAATTTCTCGTCCTTATTATTGATAGGGGTTGTTTTATTTTTATCCCACCTTGATAAAAAATTATTTAGTCTACTTTCTGATTGTGTATGCTTCATGAATTTCGGGGGTAATATTGCATTTGATAGTGCGGTTGGAGTAAATCCATCTTGAATGAAGTCATCTTTCATGAATTTTTTATTTTTACGTAGGCTGTCTAAGTATTTTGAATGCTTAAACATTTTTTTGCAAAAGAAAATACTGAAAATAATGCACTCCCCCATACTTTTTTGAACATCAGATGAAATAACTATAAGAGGAATATTAAGATTGTTAGTTTTCAATAAAAGCTTTATGTCATTGATTAATAGACTTGGTACATTACCTCTTTCATCAGAGCTTATTATTGTAGCAGATTCAATGCCTATTAAAGACGGATTTCCTTCTAAGCATCTATAATCTAAGGCAATAAAGTGAGCCAGATCGCTATTGCCTGTACCAACAATAAATCTGGCGGAAGCTTCATTCTTATTTCTTAATTCCATTATTTTCTGTATTAATTTATAGGGGCTTTCAGTAAGATAAAGATTTAAGAGAGGTTTTTTTTGGTTTTCTAATTCTATTATCTTTGGTAGTAAATTGAGATCGGCTCCTACAGCATAATTAGCTTCTATTTGTTTCTTGTTTTCTATATTGTAATTTATTATTTTTAGGTATGATTTTAATTTCGCGATAATATCTTCAGAATTTTGGGAGAAAGCATTATCCATTTTTTCATAAAGTTGTTTTTCTGTATACATGATATTTATTCCCTATAGAAAATCTATTTGCTCTTCAATAGTGGATTTATGAAAAATACCACAAGCATTTTGAATACAAATCTAATTTGCGAATTGGAATTGGAACTCACCTTGTTTCAGGAATACGACCAACTGATGGTATTGTTGATCATTGGCGCTGGCGGAAAGCAGATGTTGACTGATTTGTGGTAGCAGGGTATTGGTCAAGATAGCATCCACCATACGGCCACCAGATTCGATTTCTGTGCATCGACTGACAATATGCTCAACCGTGGCGTCATCAAATGTGGCTGTAATACCATGGTTTTCCAATAAACGTTTTTTAATTCTATCCAATTGAAGGTGAACGATATTTTTCATTACCTCATCACTTAATGGGTAATAAGGAATAACCAGTAAACGCCCTAGTAAGGCAGCAGGAAATACCTTTAATAATGGTTTTCTCAGTGCCGTACTGAGTTTTTCCGGATCAGGAATGCGATCTTGTGGGGTGCATAATGAACAGACCAAGTCAGCACCTACGTTGGATGTCAGGATAATAATGGTGTTGCGGAAATCAATGTGTCGGCCTTCACCATCCTCCATCCACCCCTTGTCAAAGACTTGAAAGAAAATTTCATGAACATCAGGATGAGCTTTTTCAATTTCATCCAGTAATACCACACTATAGGGACGTCGCCGTACGGCTTCGGTCAATACTCCACCTTCACCATAGCCTACATATCCCGGAGGTGCGCCTTTTAATGTGGATACTGTATGCGCTTCCTGAAATTCACTCATATTGATAGTGATTAAGTTCTGTTCCCCTCCATACAATGTTTCCGCCAATGCCAGCGCTGTTTCGGTCTTACCGACACCAGAAGGACCGCATAGCATGAACACACCAACAGGTTTATTGGGATCATCCAATTTGGCGCGTGAAGTGCGTACCCGTTTGGCTATTAATTCTAAAGCATGGTACTGCCCGATGACTCGTTGGTTAAGCGTATCAGCCAAATGTAGAACAGCATCAATTTCATCTTTTACCATGCGGCTAAGAGGAATGCCTGTCCAGTCTGATACAACGGAGGAAACAACATTGCTGTCTACTGAAGCAAAGATAAGAGGGGTTTCTTTTTGCAACGTTTTTAATTGTTGCTGTAATGCCAGCAGCTCAGTATAAAGCGCACCGATATCATCATCCTGCTGTTCATGAATTTGGGTTTGCAGATGAATGATTTTATCAATCAGAGTAAGTTCTTGCTGCCAGCGATGTTCCAACTGAATACGCTGTTCTTCCAATATAGACAGCTCATCAAGAATGATTTTTGATCGTTGTTGATTACCGATACCCACTTTTGATTCTCGTTCGACAATTTCTAATTCAATCTTCAACGCATTAATTTGATGTCGGCAATGTTCCAATTGGGGTGGTTCGGCGTGTTGGCTAATAGCTACTCTGGCACAAGCTGTATCTAGCAAAGCCACGGCTTTATCTGGTAATTGACGGGCTGGAATATAGCGATGGGAGAGGCGTACAGCGGCTTCAACCGCTTCATCCAGTAAGAGGATGCGGTGATGTTTTTCCAGCGCTCCCACCAGACTGCGTAGCATCAGAAGTGCTTTATTTTCATCTGGCTCATGAACCTGGACAACTTGAAAACGACGGGTGAGGGCAGGATCTTTTTCAATATATTTCTTGTATTCTGACCAAGTGGTAGCTCCGAGCGTTCGTAACTGACCTCGCGCTAATGCGGGTTTAAGTAAATTGGCCGCATCACCGGTTCCCTGTTGCCCGCCGGCGCCTATTAGCGTATGGATTTCATCAATAAACAGAATAATGGGAATGGGGCTGGATTGTACTTCATCAATCACTTTGCGTAAGCGGGATTCGAACTCCCCCCTGACACCCGCTCCCGCTTGTAACATACCAATGTCCAATAGCCAGAGTTGAACGTTTTGCAGAGGAGGAGGAACTTCATTGGCTGCGATCCGTAAAGCCAGCCCTTCAACGATGGCAGTTTTTCCCACTCCTGCTTCACCTGTCAGTAAGGGATTATTTTGGCGGCGGCGCATCAGGATATCAATAATCTGGCGGATCTCTTCATCACGTCCTGATACGGGGTCAATTTCCCCATTGCGAGCCCGATCTGTTAAATCTTGCCCATATTGTCGCAAGGTACTCTCAGCGGTTTGTGGTTTTGTGGATTGGGAACTGCTGGGTGATGGCTCGCTATCTTGGGCTTCATCACTACTGCCGCAGATAGCGTTGAAATTATCTGCCAACGTATCTACATTTATTTGTTCAAACTGTGGTGAAATAGCTTTCAGGGTATTGCGTAGATTGAAGGTTTTTAACATACCAATCAGCCAATGCGCACTACGGATCTTATTAACACCAAATTTTAATGAACCATATACCCAAGCACGTTCTACAGCACTGTCAATATGTTCGGAGAGATCAGAAATCGCGCTGGCTCCACGCGGCAGGCGATCCAAAGCTGCAATAATATCTTTTGTCAGTTTGGCCTCATCTAATGCAAAGTAACGGATAATCGATTGTAAATCACAGTTTTGTTGCTGCATGAGCTGATGTAACCAATGTACCAACTCGACATAAGGATTACTGCGCAGCTTGCAGAAGGTTGTGGCATTTTCCAGTGAAGTGAATAATACACGATTGAGTTTACTGAAGAGCACTGATCGACTGATTTCTGACATGAATATAATCCGCAATATGTTGTGAGTAATGAGAGAATTATTTTAAATTAGCTTTTCGAGGAGGCAGGGTTGTAGATTAAATCGTCATAATGGATTGGTTTTTTAACTTTTCCCAACCAACTATTGAGGCCTAATTTCATGGTCGCTTTTGACAGATGCATTTCTGTTATATCTGATCTATCAAGTATTAATTTAATATCCCATGCGTACTCAATACCCAAGTATTGATAAACCCAATCACATACTTGTTGAGATTTTGGCTGTCCAGGCAAAAACTTATCATATTCCGTTCGAGATAATGGCCCCAGCTCAATACGGAATTTATGTTGAATATCATATACAGCAATTCCCAAAATTGCAGATTTGCCTAAATTGGGAACATGGCGTCCTGCCGTCAATCGAGCCTGATCCTGTGTTTCGGTTTTCAACCATTGTGGAATATTTTGGACAATTCTTACGGGTATCTTGAAATAAAAGAATAGTATTTTCCTCAACCCTTCCGCACTGTGTCTTTGACGGGAAAGATGACCAGCCAACGCGTAACGGGTATGGTTGCTGATAATACTGTCGGCTTTAGTGGCCTCGTTATTAATCGGGTTGAAACTCTGTTGGGCTGGTAGTCCCGTTCCGATCAGGCAATCCATATAATGACAAAACTGCTGATTGTCTGGTCGATCCAATGATGAAGTAGGTTGTGCATTGGCCCAGGCACGATAGAACAAGGTGATCAGCCGATGGTGAAATAAATTGACAAAGGCTCCCAACGTTGGATCTTTATAATTATATTCCCGTGCATAAGCATATTCAGTCAGATGCAGAGGTAATGGGCCATTGGGGCCAAATAATCCGAAGCTGTAAATAAGCATTTCATACAACTTTGAATTCTCCAGCTTACGGACTTTTGAAATTGTGCAGGGAGCGAATTCCATTGAAGCTTTTTGTCCCAAGCGCAAAGGCTCATATCGTGGCAGTGGGGCAGTTCCTAACCGATAAAACTCTCCCGACTGGGCATCAATGCGTCTTAAGGTCTGAAATAGATCAAATTGCCAAGGTGTTTGAGTGAGTTGTTTCCAGAAATTCTCAGGCAAGCGGCATACACGATGAATGGAAATGATATTTGTCTTTATATTCATATGGCTTTTACCCCAACTTATATCAGTTCTTATATCAGTTTTTTGTTGCCCATGCGGGCAGGCCAGAAACCGATCTGCCCGCGTTGCTGGCTATGCAATGTCATTTCAGTAAAGGAATTTATGGTAACAAGGCGTGAGAATAATTTTTCCAGCACACTGCCCAGAATCCACGGGCTGGCACCGACAAACTCTTGTTCATCAACTTCTAGTCTGATGCTGATGCCACGGGCAAAGACGATAGGGCCTGGTTCAGGCGCTCTACGATAGATTTCTTTTAATGAGCAGTGACGTATTCCATTAATTTGGCGCATTACCGCTGGCTCAGCAAGATCGGCATAGAGGCTTAATAATTGTCGTAGTGCCTGAGTTCCTTCTTTTTTATCTTTATCCATAAAATGTGTGTAATTCATTTGCAGTTGGCTGATTAATTTCCATGATATTGCCCCCTCTGCCAGAGCAGGGCGGGGGATCGTCGGTCTTTTAAGAAATTCAATTTTACTGATGGGGATGGAGTCCAGCATGGCAAAGCTATTAATATCCTGCTGTCGCAACATGGCGGGTAAATCGCGGTTAGTACACATAACGTCAGCATTCATATATCTCAATGAGTTAGACCATGGGGAGTGTTGTTCATCAACAATTGAAATGAATGTCTCTGTGCCGATATAGCTGGTGCGGGTTCCATAATGATGGGCATGTTCAGACAAAATGCGGGGTGTCCGACGCAGTGAGAAATAAGCACCGTAATTACCTGTATCATCGCTGTTAGTTGACCAAAAAGGGCGAAATATGCGTTCTTGATTTTGTTGTGCATCCACACCATGCAAGCGTTGCACGGAAAAAATTTCGTAATCCAGCGGGCGGATATTATCCACGACCAGATGATATTCATTGGTACTTTCATCTACAGTAACCCGCTCGGTTATTTTGGGGAATAAATTAATCACGGGAGTACAGTTCAATGCCAGATAAGAAGTATCGATCAGGCTTTCTAGGCTCCTATCGGTTTTATCCAGCAGTATGATTAGCTCGAATTCATTGGCTTTCCTGGTCGCCTGAATCAAAGGTTGCATCCCACGAATACTGAAGAACCGGAAACGTGCCGGAAAGGCAAAATACTCTTGAACTTGACGATAGCCACTGAAATTACGGGGATCATTAGGCAAAATGGCCTGCTCATCATCAAATCCTTCATGATGTGGAGAAATATCAGGCAATGCCAGATATTGCGGAGTTTCATCCAGAGTTTGGCATACCATGCCAACGGAGTGTTCCATAATCAGCTCCATCAATTTCTGAGACTGAATATCTGGCCCTGACAGAAAAAATGTCAGTTTATTGAGATCCAAATCGTTGAGAAAAAATTTTCCTTTGCAGGCAAGGCGTATCCGCAATGCGCTGACAGCGCCATATTGGTTGAGGTTTAATCCCACTAGAGGGATATTGGCAGGGATTTTGCCAAGCTCAACTTTTTGCAGTTTCAGAGGCTGTAAGACCACGTCTTGAGTAGTAGCGTATTGAAAAGTAATTCCATCTTTCTTTAGCGATTGGCTGAGCATAATCGTACCGCGTGGCACTAGAAAACCGTGGCTGATATCTCCTTTGCTCATATCGGGTTGAAGTTCAGTGATTGCCATTGAGGGAGTGGGAGCCAGATAGTTGGGATATAGCATTTCCAGTAAGTGCTGGGAAAAATGTTGAAATTCGGCATCCATCTTTAACTGAATGCGGGAAGTCAGGAAAGCGAAACCTTCTATCAGGCGTTCAACATAGGGATCAGTAACTTCAATACCGTGCATTCCCAAACGGTTGGCAATTTTGGGGTAGCGCTCAGCAAATTCTTTGCCCATTTCGCGTAAGTACACTAGCTCGCGATTATAGTATTCCAGCAGTTTGCTATCCATTATTTCCCTCGTCGTTTTTTTGCAGCGTGTTTTTTACAGAATGTTTTGTCCCGAATATTTTTCTAAGCTAGGTTTAGCTGGCTTCTTGCATAGTGAAATAACAATGCTCAAGATCAATGTCGCTGCGAAATAGAAATTCTATTGGCCAGGGAACGCACCATAAAAATCCTTTTATTTCTATTGATAATATGTTGTATAGAGACAGTGAATCTATATTAGAAATACAATTCACTTGAAGCTCATTGGGAATAATACGTGGTTCAAAAATATGAATGGCTTTAATGATTTTATTTTTAATATCATTCCATTCGATATCAGACATATTTTTACCAGCCAATGGTGCTATGCCGAAGTTATAAGTAGAATGTTGTATTTCAGCAAAAGAAGAGAGCTCTTGATTAGATTCATTATTGATGCTGTTAAGCAACCATTGTAAATCCCGTAGTACGTTTTGTCGAAAAGTTCGGTGTGATAGCAAGTAGTTGCTGGAGGCTTCTTTTTCCTTGTCAGGTTCGTTATCGGTAAGCCTGTCAAGTAAAGAAGACTGCATTTTATCTCTGGCAGTTATACGTGCAGGAGGTTTTCGAGAATGATAACCGCCATGTAACATGGTTATATTATCTTTCATTAGGCATCTATTAAATAAATATTATTGTTATGGGGAATCTCAATTGAGATGGCGAGAAATAGCAGATGAAGGTTTTTATTTTTTTATTTTATCTTGTGAATCTTTATATCTAATTATTTCTGATTTATAGGCTTGCCGAAAATGTTTACTAAACATGACATAATCGTGTTCAGTTTCCGTAGTGATTTTTTGATAACTTTTGGTGAAATACGTCCATAAAGAGGCTTTATGATTTGATGATAATAATGAGCTTGGAAGGTTACCTTCTTCCCGTACTTTTTGCTCAATCACTGAGGGATCGAATGATTGTAAAATATCTGCCTTAATAGTACGTAACCCTGCAATCATACCCAATTGATGAGCTTGTAACTCGACTAAAATATCTCGTGTTGCCTGTTCTGATGACATAAATCCCGGCATATAATCACCAAACATTTGGACAAGTACCGCTTGACCGGAAGGAAGCAGTTTAAATGGATTATTAGCATCCGCCATAACCTGAGTCCTATCCATATCAGACAGATGTTTCAACAGTGAACGAGAAGCGTTTAGTGCTATAATGCCCTGGGATAATTGACTGAGCAGCTTCCCTAATTTATACATCGCATGTTCATCAAATTGTGGACTTTGAATATGATTGAGCCCCATACCGTCCAACAAGGCTGCCAATAGTTTTCCTTCTAATTTAACGTCATCTGTTTGGCGGTGATTGGAAGAATATGTCATTGGGTCGATATCAAGACGCTTATCGGTACGCTTGCCATTATTATTATGGGCAGAATGTGGATTTGATGGCGTGGAAGAGAAAACATTTTCCTCCACGATATCGGTAATATTTTTCGTTAAGTTTTCTGTTATTTTCTCTGTTGTTTTTTCAGTGGTAAGGGGTTCAGCATTATTTAGTATCAAGTTGAGGGGATCATCATTTTTAATCTCATGTATATGCTGATCGGAAAATAATACCAGAGGGTCAATTTCCGGCTTATCATTCTGACCACTATATTTATTATTGCTATATTGATCACTTTGCTGCAATAAAGTACTGGGAGTCGTGTCAGTGAGAATGTTTTCTTGCTGGGATTCAGCATCTGCATTAAATATTGTCATTGGATCTGTGGCTCGAAGTTGCAGAGAATTCAGCTCGATCGTTGTCTCCATTTGTTTAAGAGGGTCTATTGGATTGCGCTCTTGGTTCTGTTGATGTTTTGTTAGCGGATTATTGTCATTCAATTCCAGAGAGGAATGTTGAGAGTTCGTCGATGAGTTTACGTTGGATGTGGTAGAAGTCGCTGTGGCAAAGGTGCTCTCCAATCCATCCCAAACCGTATTGGGAATATTTTCAGGTTTTCCGGAAGATGCCCGTATCGTATCAAAAACATTGGCATCAAGGGGGCGAGTTGCTGCCAACGGTGGTGCACTTGCACTTTGGTTGGTATTAATAATGTGAATTTGGTAATCACCAATATTGAGCACATCACCATTACATACTTCAATCTGGCGCTCAGGAGCCATAGGTATTGCATTTAACAAAATCTCAGAGGCCGATCCTCGATTGGTAATACGGCATTCGCCATCGGTGGAAACAGATACAACAGCTTGTAAACGGGCTATGGCCTGTGCTTCATCGGGCAAAACCCAGTTATTATCCGGGCTGCGGCCAATGGTGCCACCGGGTGGTATGAAATCGTAGCTCAATTGTTGTGGCTGATTTGTACCGATATTTTTAACAATGGTGAATCGCATAATTATGGATGCCTATTGTTGAAGAGCAATAACCTCCCCGCAGGGGGAGGTTATTGGTTATATGAATAAAATTATTCGACTTTTTGTTTACTTATATCCCAACCCCAGGTGACTTCAGCCTGTGCTGTGCCTTTATAATCTGATGGTTTGTAATGGAACTGAATTTTTTTCATCACCAGACCAACAGTGATGACATTGTCAGAGGGTTGACCACTATTGACTTCAGTAATAAAAGTGTCAGTAAGTGTGTATTTAGTCCATAAGGTCGGCTTATTTTCCCCAACAGTGCGAAGTGTGTGAATTTCTGTTTTCGGAATATGTTTACCACTTGCAGCATATTTTTCTAAGGCGGTGATAGCCTTATCATAATTAATATGAAGCATGAAATGACTGAGAAAGCCTTTACCTGTACCCCAGCTTCCAACATCGGCCATGTTAAGAGAAGGGTTAACTATTGCACGACTAATAAATTGGACACCGATCCAACCTTTATAATCCTCAGCTTCAGCTTCACCTGTAATACCTTCAAATTTAACAAAAGAATGTGTGTTATTCATAGATTTATACCTTAACTGTGTGTGAGATAATGATTTATAAATAGTATTTAATGCAGGATAATATTTAGTTAATGTGGTCGAAGTTATATATTGATGAGAAATTACAGATAAAAAATGACGCTATGAATCGTACGTTATGAAACCGTACTTTATGGAATAATAAAACTTCCTGATATTGAAAAATTAATTGTCTTTTAATGACGGCAATCTTGATACCAGACGTAAAGAAACCGTTAAACCTTCTAATTGGTAATGAGGACGCAGGAAAAATTTAGCGTGATAATATCCTGGATTACTTTCGATTTCTTCGACTTGAACTTCTGCCGCTGCCAATGGTTTTCGTGCTTTGGTTCCCGGAGAAGAGTTTACCGGATCACCATCAACATAATTGATAATCCAATTATTGAGCCAATTCTCCATGTCGCTGCGTTCCTGAAATGAGCCAATTTTATCGCGTACAATACATTTCAAATAGTGGGCAAAACGGCAGCAGGCGAATAAATAAGGTAGACGAGCTGAAAGATTAGCGTTGGCGGTTGCATCTATATCGTAATATTCAGTAGGTTTCTGAAGTGATTGTGCACCAATAAATGCCGCCATATCCGTATTTTTACGGTGTAATAATGGAATAAAACCATTTTTTGCCAATTCAGCCTCACGGCGATCACTAATTGCAATTTCGGTGGGGCATTTCATATCAATCCCCCCATCATCGGATGGGAAAACATAACAAGGCAAATTTTCCACAAGCCCACCGGACTCTACACCACGAATAGAGGTACACCAGCCATACAATTTAAATGAACGGTTGATATTAACAGCCATAGCATAAGCGGCATTGGCCCATGTATAGTTACTGTGGGTAGGGCCTTCGGTATCCTCCTCAAAATTAAAATCATCTACGGGATTTGTTTTGCTGCCATAGGGCAGGCGCGAGAGAAAACGCGGTAAGGTTAATCCCACATAACGAATATCTTCTGATTCACGTAAGCCGTGCCAAGCGGCGTATTCCGTATTTTGGAAAACTTTGGTCAGATCCCGTGGATTAGATAACTCTTGCCAGCAATCCATTTGTATAACACTTGGTGCAGCCCCTGAAATAAAAGGACAATGCGTTGCTGCACTAATTTGCGCGACTTCACGCAAAAGCTCAACATCGGGAGCTGTATGATCGAAATAATAATCTCCAATCAAACAACCGTAAGGTTCACCACCAAACTGACCATATTCCGCCTCATAGATCTTTTTAAAGATAGGGCTTTGATCCCAACTGACACCTTTGAAACGTTTGAGTGTACTGCTTAACTCTTTTTTGGAAATGCACATTACACGGATTTTCAACATTTCATCGGTTTCCGTGTTATTGACTAGATAGTGCAGACCACGCCAAGCCCCTTCCAGATTCTGAAATTCATCATGATGTAGAATTTTATTGATTTGCTGTGATAGTTTGCTGTCGATTTCGGCAATCAGGGCTTGAATAGTGCGATAAGTGTCGCCGGATACCGTAACCGCATTTTCCAATGCCTGTTGTGCCAGTGTTGTTACCGCGCTTTCAACAGCACTGCGTGCCTGATCGCTTTGTGGGCGGAATTCTTTATTCAGCAATACACTCAGTTCATCGGAAGTATACTCTTTTGGTACTTGCTCTAGCTGAAGTTCGGTTTCTTGTTCAGTAGTACTCATTAATTACTCCTTATTCTCAGACCCTTCTTCGGTGGCACTTTCTGTATTTTCGGTACTTTTTGTATCAGCGGTACTTTCGGCAGGTTTTGGTGCTTCGGCCAGTGATTTCAGCAGGGCAGGGTTTTGCAGGATATCGGCGATTAGTTGTTCTGCGCCGCTTTTACCGTCCATATAGGATAATAAGTTTGCAAGTTCGGTTCGTGCTTCCAGCAACTTAGCCAGTGGTTCCACGTTTTTAGCAATAGAGTCAGGCTGGAAATCCTCCATTTTTTTAAAGGCTAATTCGATATGCAGCTCTCCGTCATTTGTCAAAGTATTTTCTACCTGAAAAGCAACACGAGGTTGTATTGATTTCATACGTTCATCAAAGTTATCAATATCAATTTCCATGAAGTTTCGGGCACTAACTTCGGGTAGGGCTTCTAGCGGTTTTCCGGCTAAATCACTCATAACTCCCATAACAAATGGCAATTGAACTTTTTGTTCTGAACCGTAAAGTTCGACATCATATTCAATTTGTACGCGTGGGGGACGATTTCGAGCAATAAACTTTTGTCCACTGGATTTCATAACAAACTCTCCATTACTAGCTAAATAACTAAGTTAGATTGATGGGGTATAAATAATCTGTTAAGGCAGATGGTGTTAAAACAGATGGTGTTAAAACAGATGGTGTTAAAACAAATTGTGTAAGGTTAATTCGAATCAAGATTATCTGAGCGACCGAAAATAATTTCGAGCTGACTTAATCCGTCTGGGGCAAGATCATAAACAATGTCAATAAAGTCACGATCAATTAACCGCTGAATGCGAGCAATCATAATCGGAGCTGGATGACTGGGTTCATGCGTGAGAAAATAGTTTTTGGCCTTTTCTAATAACATACGTGCTTCATCACGATTACTGGCTTCAATTTCATGCAAATGAATAGACATCCTGTTCGTTGAAAGTGTTTCCATTGATGCGAGATCTTTTTGTTCTGTATCCGTAGGGGCTGATGCAAGAATATTTTTTGGGAATGATTCCTGAGAATTATTTTTTGTTTCTTGACGTGTAGGGAAAAACTCAATCACCTTATTTAACTGTTTTAATAACTGAGATAATTTAGGAGCATGGCTTTCTGATAACTTCTGGCGAATAATATCGAATATTGCAACAAGATGATCACGAATACTTATTACAGCCAAAATTTCAGAGCTATTAATTTGTTGTTTCAATTCATCCAGCAACCGAGAACGTCCGCCTATATAGCCGCTAATTTCGCTTATTGTTCCATCCAGCAATGAGCAAGCCTCTAGAAATGACAAATCTTTCGAAATGTTTTTCAACAAAATGGAATGCTGCATTTGCAATGAAAGAGGCGAATTATCCTCAATAGCAGCGAGTATGTTCAGGCGAAATAAAGGATCATATTCCCCTTCAAATTCTAATTTTGGCCAAACCTCTTCCCAATAGCGTTCTAGCGTCTTCTGAATCAAATTTAGTCCATCCGCATAGCCAGATAATCCCCGCGTTTCTAACCATGATTGTGTTAGCGCCATGATGATACGCAGGTCTTTAGTGCGACTTAACAGGCTAATGGCTTGTTTTTCAGCTTGTTTCCAGTCGGGTGGCTCTGCCGGAATTGTGATATCACCGAACTGTTGTTCTACTTTTCCGAGTAAGGAGTACTCTAGTGACATAAATTCATCGTCGTATTCCAAATTTTCTCCACAAGGAGATTCTGTACTAATTGGCTCAAGTAAAGCGTCAATGTTCATAATAACCTTTTGCCCTTATCTGATGATTCAATATGCTGCCTGTTTGTTATAAGTTTTTAGGCTGGGACAGATGAAATTGGGAAGTTGAAACGGGCTATAAGTACTGTCTGAAGTAACGTCCAATGATACGAAATGGCCATGAATGTTTAATCTTATCTTCTGAGTTGCATTATTTCTGGAACTTGAGTTCAGTTTAGGATCTGTATATTCATCTATCAGTCGATTCAGTGCCCATGGGCCGTAAGTGTTTACTTTGGCGGTTGTTCCATCCGCTAAATCCAATTGAATATAAACATTATTGGTATTGTCGGGGCCGGGCCACTTGAATGATTGTGAAATTTGTGGGCCGTGACTATATTTTAATATTTGACCATAAACATTCAGTTCCATGCTCAATATATTATTATCCATCTTAATCGGACGCACGCTTACATGGAATGAGGGGGTGGTTGATCCAGAACTAAATAAGGTATCTTGGATGATCTTGGCTTGTTGGAATGGTTTCAAAAAACTTGTACTTTCTGGCAATATTTCCTCATCTATTTCTCTCGGTATAAAATGCCAATTTTTTTGAGAAATATTGACTTTCCCCGCAAGATTTTTCCTGAAAAAGCTGTCCATGTTACCGACTTGGGGAGCAAACATCCGGGACATATCAGTCAGTTTTATATCGTTATGTGCCTCATGTGTCAGAGGGTAGCGATTGGCGATAGCTTGCTTGCAAAAAACACCAACTTCTGTATCCAGTTGGTTGCTGAGATTCTCAAAATTACTGTGTTGTATATCGCCGGTGGCAGCTTTTAACAATTCAGACAATATATGATTGAATGGTGTGGGCAGTTCTTTCACCTTATTTTGTAGCTGAATGAAAGATTGATCTAATGCGTTTGGTTTCTCCTCCTGTTGCATAGATTTAACCGCATATTCTCTAAATTTATTAAAAAATTGATCTAGTATGCTATCAAAAACAATTTTATTATTTTTCTCATCAGAAACCTTCGTTAATTCAATGTATGGTGAAAAATATTTTTTTAATTTTTGTTCCAGTGCAATTTTAGCATCTTCTGGTGTCAATTGATTAGGTGAGGTTTTTATAAATGAGTTAACTTTAAGATTAAAAAAATCCCTTATTTTACCTGATATCACATCGTTTTTATTTTCCTCTATATTGACATTTTTAGCGATATTAATTGCTAAATTTCGCATAGGGGAATTATTTGAATTCAACAGTTTTATTCTATGGTTTAGCTCGTTAAAATTATGGTTTCCTTCCTTGTTAAAATGAATTCTAAACAGAAAATCATCCCACGATTTAATATAGTCATTGGCATAAAGGTCTAATACTGAAATGGCAATATCTTTTGGCGGGTGTTTTTTTGCATAACGGCCAAGTACCCGGTCTTCTTCATCGTTCAATCTAGATATTTTTTTATCAAGAATTCCTTTGAGTTTTTTATACCCTATGGGAGTAAATATTCCTGATATATATTGATAACCTGATGTAACTCCGGTAAGTGAAAGAGAGTGTTCATTATCGTTGACTATAAGATCTGCTAAATATATAGATGGTAAGTTTGGATCGTCTGATAGCTCTTTTTTAAGAAGAGTATAATAGAGCTGTGCCAATGAAATACTGCTGAATAATTTTTGTTTTTCTTCTACCCGTTGTTGTTGATAAATATAGGGTGATTTAACAACTGAATATTGAAATAGTTGATATAAGTGTTTTTTGATTTGTTCTGACTGTTCTTTCTGAATATTTAATGGTGAATGTTTTTGCAAGTATAGTATCATCCAATTATACAAGAAATTACCGTCGTATTTAGATTTATTATTCTCAGTAGAATGTAACTCTTGATACGCTTTCAGCGTATTATAAGTATTAGACAAATCATTACCATTATCTTGTTGTATCTGAGAAATTATTGCTTGCTCCACTTGTGGTAATAATAATTTTTGTAGCGCTTTATAGTACAGTGAAATACAGGCATCATGAACTTGTTTACTATAAGGTAGAACTATCTGGTCTGGTAGTGGAATAACCAAATTTTCCAGAAGATTCAGAATAGGCAGCCCGGCATAAATATCAGAATAATAAATATCAGAATAATAGTTATTGACGTTATTCTTAAAGGCGCCTCCTGAATCTAGAGGTGAGTCAGAGATAGTTTGGATATTATTTTGTATTTTTATTAGGTAGTTTTTATTGTCGTTATAACTGATAAAAAAATAGATGACCATCAGTCCCAGAAGAGCAGCCAGAGCAGTATAACCTAACCCATTCAGTAGACGACTTCTGTATACCCACCAACGATTTTGACTGGCAAACCCTGCCTCTTGAGATATATTTCCCAGCAAATTTTTCAGAAAATAAGCTTGACTAATGGAAGGATGTTCCGGTGAGTTTTTATTGTTTCCACATACCTGATTATTTCGCCATGATAATGAATGATTGTCATTATCCGTCGGTAATTGAAGATTATGATTGAGTTTCTCCATCACTCTGTCAAATGGTGTACCTTCTTGTGTTCCGCTAGTGAAGTAAAGCCCTCGCAGTAAATAAGGTATGTCAAATCTTGATTGAGCGAACGCGATTTCAAGATATTGTGCAATCAATGATCGCAGAGTGGCGAACTCTTGTGGAAATAAATAACTTTCAGCACAATGCTGAGGATCATTTAATTGCAATAAAACATCGGGTAATTCTGCGTCTAATCGTTTTTGTAATAAATTATATTGTTGCTCAAAAACTTCGTTCAGACTCCAGTCTGTTTTATCCCAAGGGAAGTTGAAGCCCCAGATTTGATCACGTTGTGCTTTATCAAAATGGCTAAAGTAAGCACTAAACCCTTTCAATAAATCAATTTTGGTGATGATGACGTAAATAGGAAACTGGATTTTGAATTGTTCATGTAATTCTGCCAGCCGTCTGCGTAATAGATAAGCTTGTTGATCACGTTCTTTCTGTGATGGGTTTAATAAATCTTCCACGCTAACGGTAAGAATGACGCCATTGAGTGGTTGACGTGTACGATATTTTTTCAACAGGCTAATAAAATATTTCCATTCACCAGCATCTTGTTCATACAGGGTGTCTTGAGTGGTATATCGTCCGGTTGTATCCAGCAAGACTGCATTATTGGTGAACCACCAGTTACAATTATCCGTTTCTTTCATGTTATAAGCAGTGAGATTTCCTAAATGTTCTGCTAGTGGAAAGGGCAGGCCGGAATTTGCCAGCATGGTTGTTTTTCCAGAGTTAGGAGCACCGATAATGACATACCACGGTAATTGATATAGATATCGACGACTGAAAAAAGCTCTCCAAATTGATTTGTATCTACTGGATTTATAACTATTGGATTTATAACTATTGGTGGATTTATAACTACTTGGTTTATATTTATTTGATTTGGATTGAGTGTCCAGACTATAAAAATAGGCATTTTTCAGTAGCCGTAAAGCCTCAGAAAAATGTTCTGACAACGCAGTATATTGCGAATATTTTGACTGTTTACTTTCATCATCGTTTTCGTTCAATTGATTAGGAGCTTTTTGAGTAGACAGTTTTTTATTCCGCCATGTCTGGTATAAAAGAAATATTGACAGAATGAATAACCAGACAAGATATAAAAATAAAATAGTAATTATTCGTACTGCACTTGATTTAAAAGGTACTGTATTACCAATGGAAATAAACGGGCCAATAAACCAGATAATCGAAGAAATGATTGTGATTCCGAAGAAATTCCATGTTAATCGGTTAGTAAAAATAGAAAGAATGGCATTTAACATATTTCAATTTTCTCACTCAACCTGATTTACAGGAGAAACTAGCAGTATGATTTCTACTCGTCTATTTTTGGCTCGATGACTTGGCGTATCGTTTGGTAATAGCGGATTACTATCTCCTTTTCCTTCTGTACTTATACGTTCGGGTTGATCCAGATATTTCTCAAGCTCTTTTTTTATAGATTTAGCCCTAACGAGTGATAATTCATCGTTGGATAAGTAATAGATGTTGTTAATAGGAACATTATCGGTATGACCAATAACTAAAATTTCCCCCTTGGTAAGGTTCATTACCTCAGCAATACGTTTGATCACACTTAAATAACGGTTTCTAATCCGGGAAGATCCCGTATTGAATAACCCATCACCTTGTAACGTGACGATACTCTTATTAGGTGAATCACTTACCGTCAGTAATCCCTCTGCGATTTCGTTGCTCAGCATATCTTTCAGGTGTGTGGTTGGTAATACGGGGGAAGATATTCGATTATCGACTGGCACATTGGGCAAATTGGTTTTTTCTATTATTTCTGCGTTATTGTCTATTTTTGTTAATGACGGTTTGGCTATATATCCTAATGACCAATTCAACCCAATATACAAAATACACGCCAGAACAATAACCCCGATTATATAGACCCACATAGGAAAAGGAGATTGCCAGCGTTTATTCGGTGCTACAGCTTTTTGTAATGTGGGTGATTTTTGTAATGTGGGTGACAATTCGGGGGAATAAGAGCCACGAACTAAATGAATTAACTGGAACAGGCGTTGTTTCAAGGTTTCCAATTGAGAGTGTCCATTGTCCATAATACGGTAACGCCCTTCAAATCCAAGCTGGAGACAAAAATTAATGAGTTCCAGCAACAACAAATTCTCTTTAGGTTTTTGAGATAATGTGGCCAATAACTGGAAAAATTTTTCACCTCCCCACGTTTCATTGTGAAATGTGACCAGTAGTCCACTGGTAGACCAAACACTGCGAGTTCCCCAAGGTGTCAGTGCTGCTGCTTCATCCAAAGTTGTGCATAGACAGTAGCGCGCCCCAATGATCACTTCATAAGGAAGTTTGGCATGTTGGCATTTCAGCTCAAAACTGCGAATTTCATCGATCAATTTTTGCCGCAGGTCTATTGGATCAGGGTGAATGGTGGAATGACGAATCAGTGAAATACTGTTTAATAGAGGGTTTGCGGCAGCAACTAATGGATTATCCTGAGTGTCACCAGAAAGTACAGCATGTATATTTTGGGTATTTTTTTCCTGAGTCATTATGAATTGTTCCCGCTATTTGAGCACCCTTTTTTGAGTGAACTTCTGAGCTGATTACGAAGGGCCCAAAATTCGATGCGCAGACCAGGAAATTCACCTGCCAGATGTAACGCAAACCCGCCGGATTTTTCCATTTGGCCCCATAATTCACCCTCTTTTTCTAATTCGAAGTATAAGTAACCGGAATGCCAGGGAAGTTGTCTGGGGACTGATGGCATTGCGCTTATCGAAATGCCGGGTAGCTGTAGCTGAACCAGTTCACGTATACGGCTAACAGGAGCAATTTTCATTTGTGCGGGAAAGTGATACATCAGAGTTTCTTTGGGCACATCAGCATAAACGGCCAGCACAAAGCTGAATGTATGTAGCATATTGGCATCTGGGAAGGTAGCAACATTCAAGCCATGAGAATATTCGGTCAAAGGCAATTGAATAGCCTGTTCTTCCAGAATGATTGATAACCCTTGACGCAACTGGAGCATTAGGTGATTGAAACATAATTTCAAATTGTCATGATCATAAACGGGCAGTTTTTCCTCCGGGACTCGTGTCGGAGAGAAACTTGCCAATTCAGTGGAAAATTGCAGCCATTCACTGAACAACCGTTCTGGATGCAATAATGGTATATGCTGTATGTGGCTCACTTGACCGCTATAACGATTTAATAGTGACAATAGAAGAAAGTACATCACTTCTGAACTGCTTTGTTGATCCAATTGAAACATGCATTGACTCATCTGCTGGCGGCGTTGTTCCAGCAAGCCTTGCAAGTCATTAATGAAACTCACAACTTGAGGATGTGCATGGCAGTTGAGCAGGGGAGGAATAAAACGTGAATCAAGGTGTAATTTATTATTACGGGCTTTATTTATAACATGCACAATATTCAGTGAAGTCCATTCCGGTGTCAGCTCTGATTCCAACATCAGCCGCAGACGCATTTGACCAAACTGCACTGTGGCACTTCCGACTGACATAGCATTAAAATCATTGACCTCGGTGTCAACACTGACAAAACGCGCCATAGAATCTTTGCTCTCATGAAAAATGATTTCCTCTTTTCCTCCCCGAAATATCGGCAGCGCCAATACGACATTTTCCCCGGTTTGATTTTCTTCAATTTGTAATGGTATAGGGGCGTGTGCTTCGGTAAAACTAAAGGGTGTTCCGTCAGGAAAGATCCCGCTGGCTGATGCAATCCTCACCTTGCCTTGTTCGAGAAATGACTGGTCTAACGATAAAGTTAAAAAACCCCAGTAGTATGGAGCCTGAGCCATGCCCCAATCGCGGACATAAGCCTCCAGGTAGTTTTCAGATTGCTGAAAGTGATGGGGACGTAAGAACATGCCTTCAGTCCAGATAACTTTTTCTGATCTACTCATGTAATCCTTTCTCTTGCGGCATAATCTCTTGCGGCATAATGTTAGTTGCATTTATTTATTGATGAAATTTAAAGCATTGGCTGTGACTTCAATGTATATGTCTAATGTGTCTGGTGATGCCGCCCCAAATTTGTAGAAAGCAGGTTTTTTAGGACTCGGTATTGGCAATGAAATACGCCATTTTTTTCCATCCAGTTGCTTATATTCAGCCAGAATGCCGATATAGCTGGCTTCTGGATTGTTTTTTTCCGACAGAAAATAGTTATGCTGGGAAGGCAGTAAAAAAAATGCATCAGAATTAATCAAACTATTACCCAACTCCTTCTGGGCATTATCTTGAAGTGAAAATAAATCAGCAGATATAAACTTAGAATTTGATTTCAATAAAAAAACGCGTATTTTCAGCGGGGATGAATCATTCACGTTATTTGTGGCGTAGAAAATCAAGTTATAAGGAGGCAATTTTTTCTGTTCTGATGATGAACATCCTGTCAATGCTATTAATGGAAAAAACACTATTAAGGGAAAAAACAGTAATATCATCATTGCCCATTTGAAACTTAATCTATTGATAAAAAACGCGTCTCTTTTTTTATTACTGATTGTTTCTGCACAAAATGTCTCGGAACAGCATGTCTTGTCACTGAAAGTAGATTTTTCATTAGTGGCATTTTTTGTATTAACCATGATTTATCTTATCTTTCATTTTGTTGTCATTTGAAAAAAGAGAGATCAGGCTCCTGCAATATAAACCTTTGTCTGACTGGGACTGATGCGTGAACCAATAGCATTGGTTGAATTTTGCATGGTGAGACTTGATAGCCGGGTTGCCGGTGATCCCTTAATCAAAACACTATTAGCGCCAAGTATATGGCGGGATGGTCCCATGACCGTTCCTGATAGGATGCCTAATTCGATCCCAAGACTATCGCCATTCGTTATGGCAATGGTTGTCGCCATGTTATGGGCTGGGTTACCCACAAAAAGGATATTGGCGGTACTGGGACTAATACCATTAGTACCTTGAGCAATATTGAGATAAACCATCGGTATGATACCGAGAAGAGGATTGGGAGTCAGACAGATATCTGGTATTGCCAGATCCATGCCGCCTCCTTGGGTATTGGCAAACATAATTTTTCCTCTTTTATCCTATGTGGATCTGTTCGGCATCTATTTTTGTGATGGCCTTGGCGGAAACAACAGTATTTTGAGCGTGTAGACGCATATAGCTCTCAGCTTGCATATCTAATTGCCCTGCATGAACGTGTTCTGTTTGCGTGGTATGACGGAAAAGACGATTACTCAACTGCGTTACTGTTTGCCAAACGGATTCAAATTGATTGCCCATCATTTTTGTGATGGATACCCAGACGGACAATGATTCACCACTGTATTGCATTTCATTGATATGGCAATTTCCATTATCAGCCGTGATATTTAATCCATTACTGTTCAGATTCAAGTTACCCTGGGCAGTAATGGCTAGATCGCCTGGTACATTGATTTCAGCCGGATTTTGTTGTTCTGCCCGCTCTAATATTGCCAATATCCAGAACTGATCATCAGCCTTCATAAGTAATACCGAGTCTCCCATTTCGGGTGCTAATAAGCAGCTGGCTGCACGCCGACAATGCCAACCCCGGTTTTGGCTTTCGACCATTAAACTGCCATCCTGAAGGATATTAACAATTTGGCCTACAATTTGGCCTACAACTTGTTGTAGCGGCTCCGGGGCAAGAGTATATGAAGAAAGGGCATAAGAAGATTTCATCATATTGATTCTCCAGATTAAATCTTATGTTGGCGTTGTTTTATATTCCACTCTTCAGCCGCAAATAGTTCAGGATCATTTTCCAATATGCCCTGACGATCAGAGAAGAGTGCTCCGACTTGTTGAGTACGATGAAAAAGGGTTCTCATAAAATATGCTGTACGAAAATCACTTTGATTAAAATTGGAATAGGAAAGGTCAGCGTAGGTCATATCACAGTTAACAAGCTGTGCATTTACAGCCCGGACTTTCTGCATGATGGCTTGTTGAAACTGGCTCTGTCGGAAATCCGCCCCTTCAAGGCAAGCACCGATAAAAATCGCTTCATTAAACAGGCTGTTATGGCAGAATGCATGGGTTAAATCAGCATTGATGAATAAGGCTTGGGTTGCATTGACATTCGATAATTGCGCATTATGCAGTGTGCTTCCTTTGAAGCTGCAATTAGTTAACTTTGCATGATTGAAATTTACTGCATCAAGTTGGTTATCTGTGAATTGGCATTCCTGGAATTGCATTTTTTGGTAATTTTGACCGCGTTGATCACATTCAAAAAAAACGGTTTTGATAAATCGACTCGCATAAAAATCCGTTTCTCTTAAATCCTGACGAAAAAACGTGACCAAAAAGCAATGACACTGACGTAATATTGCGTAATCCAGTGTTGAGTTGATAAATGTCACACGATTAAATTCACTTTCAATAAAGTCCGCATATTGAAGATGACAGGATGAAAACTGGGTACTGTTTTGTTTTGTGGCTTTAAACTGTGTCTTTTTTAAAACGCATTGGGTGAACATACTATTGTTCACTGTAGCCTCATTAAACATCGCACGTATCATATGACATTGCTCAAATAAGGTCTTTTCACATGTGGCAGAATTGAAGATAGTTTCTTCGAGCAGGCACTCAGTAAAGACCGCTTCTTTAAGGATGGCGTGGGAAAAATCAGCATCTGAAAAATCTACTTCTCTGAATTGGCCTCCTGATAAATTTTGTCCAACCAGCGATATTCCCTGCAAAGTGACCTTTTCAATGACATCACCCTGCTTGATTTTCGTCATGACATCATCAGCCGTTAGTATATTCATATCACTTCCTGATCGCGTTTGGGTAAAGTTTTGGTACGTTGCGTATAGGCATGATCAACCAAAGTTGAGTCGTCAATGATTGACTGGGACATATCAGTGCGGAACAGATTGGCTTTTCGTAAGTCAGCGCCATTAAAAGTGCATTTCTGCATAAAAGCACCTATCAGGTTGGCATGGTTCAGCAATGCTTCCCGAAAATCCGTTCTGATAAATATACTTTTGGCTGTATTCAGATACTGCATATCGGCCAATCGGCAATTAGCTTCGCTTAAATCGCTGCTATTCAATGTTGCCGCATGAAAAGAGGCCTGAATCAGAGGCATCTGACGTAAATTACATTCTGTTAATGTGGCATAACTGAAATCAGCCTGATTAAGAATACTTTCCATAGTAAAGACACAATTTAGCAGTTTTGCTGTTCGGAACCGGATTGACTCTGCTTTTGTTTCTATCCATGAACAATTATCGAGCGTAGCCTGGTCAAAAATAGCGTTTTCTAACTGGCACTTGATAAAGGAAACTTTATTCAAGCCAGCGTAATTAAAGTTTAATGCAGGCAGCAGCATCTCGATAAAAGTACAGCCTTGCCATTGCGAATGGTGAAAATGACAGTGCTTGATAAAGGTTTTTTGTAGGAACAGATCTGCGAAGGTCGCATTGCTAAATCGGCAATGGTCAAACAACGTTTCTTGCAATTGCGTTTCTTTAAAGCTTGCCGCTGAAAAATCACTTTTTTCACATTTTGCCTGTGCCAGACTGGCATTATCCAGTTTTACACCATATAAAGAGGCGTGGCATATCTCAGTTCTGGCTAACATTGCTTCACTAAAATCTGCACCATCCAGTTGGCAATCATTGAAACAGGCACTTTCCAGCAAACTACGAGAAAAATTGGCACCACGCAGATCCATCCCAGATAAATCAGCTCCCGTAAAGTCCATTCCACTGAAATCTTTCCCTTCCTTCATGGTGTATTGGACTCGTTTGCGAATAATTTGTGACAGATCACCTGTCAAACGCAGAGCGGGTTCTCGTGCTTGTACAGAGGCCAGATACATTTTATGGAGGGATTGTTCAACCTGTGCCAGTTTCTTATCGCTCAATTCCATTTGTTGATGCAATGTATCCCGCATTTGATGGAAGTTTTGTGGTCCCCTGGGGGGATTTTTCATAGCCGTTTGTTCAACCGAAATACCTTTTTTTTGAGCTGCTGCACGAATTTTTTCCCGTTGTTGCTCGGCTTCAGTATATTTTTGGGCAGCCTCCTGCTCCTCTTTGTGAACAAACCCAGGTAATTCATCTGGTTTGGGGTGGGAAGATTGTTCACTAGGGGAAGGTATGAGCGTGTTGATATCTTTTCCATATTTCGCCATACGTTCTTTTTGTTGTTCCCGCAGGCGTTTTTCACGATTTTGCAAGTTTTCCCTCAAAGGGTTGCCATTTTCTGGTTGTTCTGTATCTACCCACGGGCCAATGATGCTTTCAGGGATCAGATCCTTTTCCCGGAAGGCATATAATGCGCCTTTTTCTTTATCTGTACGCTGGTTGAGTATTTGCAGGTAATGATTTTCAGAGTGTACTTCATGCTTTAGCTCCATTGCGGAGAGCATTTGTAAAACATCAGAAGCGTCATCTTCATTAATGCGTGCGCAACCGTGCCAAATTAAGATCATCTGTTCCAGATGAGGGAAAAACCACACGGTTGTATTGCGCATTGCAACTTCTTCGAAAATCTCTTCATCAGCACGCAGTCGTTTGATAAAGCAACGAGCTTGCCATGATGGAAGTTTCCCTTCTTGTATGGGTTTTTCAGGATGCATATTCCAGATGCGCCATGCCGCGTTTTCTGGCAGCGCCTTATATTGCTCCCACCACTGATCGCAGGGAGCGGAATTAAATAACCGCCAGTCAATATCATCGGAAAAACCAGGAAATTTATTTTCCAGCCATTCTTTGTCATATTTTTTACCGATACGAGTGAAACGGCGTGGCCACATGAATTCCAGAGGGCAAAAACTGGCGGGATTCAGCGTATCTTGTGGTGACAAAAATTGCTGGTTTGAGGCTTCTATATTCGGTAATCGGTGGATCTCCAGACCATTTTCCTGTGTTTCTGGAGTAAAGCCGATACCGTACGGATTTTCTTCATAACTTTTCCCCCCGAAAGCACGGCTCCAATCCAGCCGCATTTGCTCGAACTCCTGAGGCTTGGAGGGTTTATCACCAATCCAATGGCGATCCCCGGAAGCAATCAGAGTCTTATCCAATTGCTCTATCTGAATGCGTACAGGACAAGTCGTTTTATCTGTCTGGTGACGAGTATAGGCATAACCCGTCGCGAGAAATTCAGCGGAAGATTTGGGTATGGCGAGATCGATGATGCCATTGCAGGTTTTCAATTCGGCTTCTGCAAGTTGCCAAAGTTCTGGCTCAGGGCGTAGGCGAGGGGAGGTACTCATATCGGCTAAGGCCATAATGGATATCCCAAGATAATTTTGTTGTCGCCAGCGATAAGAGCGATGCAGCATACTTAAGCGCAGAGGTTTAATCATTTTCATTGAAAATCACCGAATGAATTCCATTAAGATAGCAATAATGTTTTTTATTTTTTCTTTAATAGAATAGAGAAACTTAATGAGCACTTAACCCAATTGAATAAGCCCGGCTGTGATGGCAATTCTTATTGTACTTTTAATGTCCAATATAGAATTGGATTCTAGGGATAACTTGCTTGCTTTAATATCAGCGCTTCCTGTTACGGATTCATTTTTATTTCCTGTAACATCCAGCTTATAACTTCCACGAATATTTTCGGATTTACTGCCAGTGATGGATGCTTTATATCCACCCGAAATAGTATATTGAATTCCACCACTTGTTACTTCGACTTCTTTACCATTGCTTACGGTAGTCTTTTGCTTATTTTTGTAAGTGGCATTTTCTTCTTGCTCTACCGTTGTTTCGTGTTTCGCCTTGTAATGAAATGTAGCATCTTGTTCTACTGTGTCTTGCTGTTTTTTCTTGATCTCTGTGATACGGGAACCATCAATGGAAACGGTTTTATCATTTTCCACGGAGACTTTCATATCCTTCTCAGCATGAATTTCAAAAGATTCTTTTCCTTGAGCATCATCAATAAATAAATAACTGGCATTATCTTTTCCCCCCTCCAGACTGCGCGTCATTATTCCCATTTTGGTGGCTTCTTTTGGTAATTCCCAGGGAGGCATATTATTTTGGTTAAAACTACGTCCTACTACGAGAGGTTCATCTGGATTGTTATTAATGAAATTAACGATAACTTCTTCACCCACTCTGGGTATTTGTATCGCACCAAACTTCGCACCTGCCCAATCGTTAGATACCCGCACCCAACAGGAACTCTTATCGTCTTTTGTATCACTTCTATCCCAATGAAACTTGAGTTTGACCCTACCATGTTTATCAGTCCAAATGGTTTTCCCATTTGCTCCGACAACAGTAGCTCGGTCAGTGCCTGCGATTGGCCATGGTGTGATGCGAGGAGCACGCCAGTTTACTTTTGCGGGAATAGCGGTGAATTCAGTGGTTATTTTGCACGAGCTGCCAGCACTAGGAGAATTTACGCCTACAATGTATGGGCTTTCATGAAGTTCATAGTCTGCACTGACAATAAGATAGTCATCGTTATCTTTGTCCCGCAGGGCTTTTGACAATGTGAAGATATAACCTGGAGCAATATCTGACTCTATGCTTTTCGCTTTTATATACTGACTCTGCGCGGTACAGGATTGCTGTAATATTCGAACGTAGAATTGTCCTTGCGCATTTTCAGTATAATTTCCCGGCCACTCAAACAGTTCTGTTTTTGGTACACTAGGATCTGGATTCTGTTGGGTTTCTTTCAGCAATGCATTCGGCTTAAGAAAATTATAGTCATTCATCGTATAAAGTTTTGGCGTTATTGAATAACTTACAGTCCAGTCGTACAGGTAATGTTTGTCATTGTCCTTGGGTGGGGGATGATTTGGATAATATTCAATGGAAGAATATTCTGGCAGCTTTGAATGGGATTGTGGGGAATCCGCTAATATTAATGTATGATCATTTTTATTGTGTTGAAAATAATAATAAATTCCTTCACGTTCCATTAACCGACTCAAAAAATCAAAATCAGTTTCTTTGTACTGAGTACAGTATTCTAATGGTTGATATTTAGAATTAAGCTCACTCTTAAATTTTACTTTATGTTTATTGAGAACTTCCTTAATAATCTCAGGAACCGTCTTTTTCTGCCAGATTCTGAAATCTTTGTTTAAAGTGAGTATAAACAATGTAGGTTGGATGATGACCTTATATAAGTAGTAATATTCATCATAATAATCACAAATGATAGCTTCACGGACAATCCCGCTTAGAAATCGTGATTTTTCTGCAATGTTTGCTGGATTCTTTATTTCTATTGATATGGGTTTGTTTCTTAATTCTTTGATATCAACATCTTTGTTTTTACTGAAGAGTTCAACTTCAAAACTATAAATAGTTGATAGTTTCTCTTTTCCTTTTAAGGAATTAAAAATTAAAGTGTCATCACTTAATGGAGAGTGAGCAATGATAACTCTTTCCATTTGAAACCTCTTTTTTCTTAAGGCGATAGCTACCGCACGGCCTTTGGGATAAAACCCAGAGAACAAATTAAAATTTCTTATGTTTTTGGTTGCTCTTATTGAGTAACAATATTTCATTTGTTATTATCTTGTATGTAATATTTCACTCTTAAAAATATTTTGCAACAAAATTATAATTTCAGTTATTATTTTGTTTGATTATGGTTTATGTTGTAAATGTCAGTGGTGGTTTGAAAGGTATGTTTAATGGCGTAATATTTTGATATTAAAGATATTTTTTAGAATGGATAAGAAAGGGGTTTGATGTAGAACAGAATAATTATTCTTAATGGTGATCGCGGGATGGTTTTGTATATAAAATAAGCTGGCGACGATAAGATCACAATTAATAATTTCATCGCCGCCAGAAAATAAACTTTTAAAAACAATATGTTGCTGCGTTAAAAAACAAAAGCAATATTATTAATAATAAAACAATTATTTCAATGCGGATAATGCACTGTCATAGTCAGGTTCATTGGTGATTTCATCGACTAGCTGACTATAAATAACTTGGTTGTTTTCATCCAGAACAATGACAGCACGTGCGGTCAGTCCACCCAATGGACCTTCATTTATTGCAACGCCGTAATCGTCCTGGAAGCTCCCGCTGCGAAGTGTTGAAAGGGTTACGACATTAGATAAACCTTCAGAGCCACAGAAACGAGACTGGGCAAAAGGTAAGTCTGCTGAAATACACAGTACGACAGTATTGTCTAATTCACTGGCGAACTGATTAAATGTACGGACAGATGTGGCACAAACACCGGTATCAATGCTTGGGAAGATATTAAGCACTTTGCGTTTACCTGCGTAGTGGCTCAATGCTATATCAGCAAGATCTTTAGCGACCAGCGTGAATTCTTTTGCTGTCTGACCTGCTTGTGGAAAATCGCCGTTGACGGTGATATCACTGCCTTGAAACTTGACTGTTTGTGTCATGGTTTTATCTCTCTATAAAGTAAACTGCGTCGCCAGTGTAAAGGAATAGTGCGATCTTGCCCACAAAAATAGATTCAATATCCATGAAATACTCTCCCACCCTTTAATTAACAATGTCTTATAATTTATTTTTAGGACGATTATTAGACTCACAAGGCACAAAAATCATGCATAATTTTAGGTTACTTCCCTCTGTATTGTTGATGGCAGGGCTTTCCTTTTCTTTATCTGTTTCCGCTGCTCAAGTTCCTGTTGGCACTCAGCTTGATCCCGACCAAGAGTTGGTTCGTCAGTTAAAAGATGAACCAGCATCGCTGGATCCAATAAAATCTTTCGGTTTAACAGAAGCGCAAGTATTGCGCGATCTGTTTGAAGGTTTGGTCAACCAAGATGCCCACGGTCAGGCCATTCCAGGTGTTGCCATTGATTGGAAGACAAAAGATAACAAGATATGGATATTTACATTACGTCAGGATGCCCGTTGGTCTAATGGTGGCAGCGTTACGGCATCTGATTTTGTTTATAGCTGGCAGAGACTGGTCAATCCCGAAAATGCTTCTTCTTTTTCTTGGTTTGCTGCTTTATCAGGCATTGAGAATGCTCAGGAAATCATTGATGGAAAGTTGCCACCAGAGAAATTGGGTGTTGAGGCCATTGATCCTTATACACTGAAAGTTACCCTGAACCGTCCTGTACCTTATTTCCCCAGCATGACAACCAACTTTAGCCTTTATCCGGTTAACAGACAGTGCGTTGAGAAATATAGTAAAGATTGGACTCGGGTAGGGCATTTGATAGGAAATGGGGCATTTATGCTAACCGGACGCGTCGTGAATGAAAAAATTGTCCTGACGCCAAATCCGTATTACTGGGATCACAAAAATACAGTACTGAAAAAAGTTACTTTTATGCCCATTAATCAGGAATCCCATGCAACCAAGCGTTATCTGGCGGGAGATCTGGATATTACGGAATCTTTTCCTAAAAACATGTACCAGAAATTACTGAAGGATCTTCCCGGACAAGTCTTTACGCCGGATCAATTGGGAACATACTACTATGCTTTTAATACCCAACGAGCACCCATGAATGACGTTCGGGTCAGGCAAGCACTTTCAATGACGATAGACCGAAACCTGATTGCGAAAAAAGTCGTCGGAACGGGAGAAAAACCGGCATGGCATTTTACTCCGGATGTCACGGCAGGGTTCAAGCCAGAGAAAAGCCGACTGGAAACATTGACTCAACAAGAATTGGATGCTCAGGCAAAAGAATTACTGAAAGCGGCTGGGTATGGCCCTGAAAATCCATTAAAGATCTCATTGCTTTATAACAACTTAGAAAACAACCAGCGAATAGCGATTGCAATTAGTTCTGAATGGAAGAAAAAACTGGGCGTGGAAGTGAAACTGGTTAATCAAGAATGGAAAACTTACGTGGATAACCGTAATACGGGTAACTTCGATGTGGTGAGAGCCTCTTGGACCGGCGATTATAATGAGGCATCCAGTTTTTTGTCTCTTCTGACATCCACTCACAGTGGCAATATCGCGAAGTTCCATAATGCTGACTATGATGCGCTGCTCGAAGCTGCCAGCTATAAAACTGACGATGTAGCCAGAAATCGTGACTACAATCGGGCAGAAAAAATGATTGCTGAACAAGCACCAATCGCCCCGATTTATCAGTATACCAATGGCCGATTAATCAAACCGTGGTTAAAAGGATACCCGATCACCAATCCTGAAGATGTCGCTTATAGTCATACCATGTATATCATCAAGAAAGACAATTAAGCACGCACGCTAGGTACAAAAATTAAGTACGAAAATTAAATACGAACAAGGAGCAGATGTGGAAACGATCTATGGCTCGGTATTTAAAGGTTCAAATGCCATTTATGCCTGTCAATTAAATGGCAAGGGGGGAATTACGGCATTTGGGGAAGATTCACGCGTAACCGCAGAACAGCCAGTATGGCAACATCTTGATTATAAAAATCCGGATAGTCATCAATGGCTCATGAATACAACCTTGCTATCGTCTCCGGTAAAGGAAGAGTTAGTGAGTGAAAGTATTCGCCCGAAAATGCTGCGTACAGGCGAAGGAACTTTGATTACCTTGAGATCGGTGAACCGCAATGATAATGCGCGCCCTGATCACCTAGTTTCGTTCCGCATCTATATTAATGACAAAATTATTATCTCAAGCCGACATCGGAAAATTCATTCCATCGATCAAGTTCTGGAAGATTTACATAACGGTGTTGGTGCGAAAAGTGCCGGCAATTGGTTGATTGAAATAGCCGGAGCCATTACTGATGAAGTCAATGACTTCATTGAAGAACTACATGACAACCTGATTGAGCTTGAAGATGATATTTTGGAGCAGAAAGTACCTGGTCGCGGAGAATTGGTGTTGCTGCGTAAACAGCTAATTGTTCTGCGCCGGTACATGGCTCCACAGCGGGATGTTTTTATTCGTCTGACCAGTGAACGACTGCCCTGGATGAGCGATGAAGAGCGTCATCTAATGCAGGAAATTGCTGATCGACTGGGGAGGGGAATGGATGATCTTGATGGTTGCATTGCCCGAACCGCAGTCCTTGCAGATGAAATTACTTCCATGATGGCGGATGCCATGAATCGTCGTATTTACATGATGTCTCTGTTGACGATGATATTCTTACCAACAACTTTTTTGACGGGATTATTCGGCGTCAATCTGGGAGGGATACCGGGTAATAACTATCAGTTTGGATTCGGTTTATTCAGTTTTTTGTTGTCACTATTGATGGTGGTTTTCGCTTGGTGGTTAAGGCGAAGTAAATGGCTGTAGGGCTGTAGAAGTAAATAATTATAGAAAGAAAAATCAATTGAGCAAATAATCGCCATCTGCTCACAGAGGAAGCCAATAGTGCTATCGGATTTGAGATATATCAATAATCGTTAGCCATAATTGAGGCACTATAGGCCTTGCAGGTGAATACAACGTTGAGCGATGAACGTTGTACTCCATAATTGTAGTTTTTCTCACATTGAGTTTTAACAAAATAATTGCTCATTAATTATGCCGATGCTTTTTTAGTATCGGCTATTTTTTCTGTTGTTACTGAGTGCGTTTCCCTCAGTTTATGGTGAGAAGAAATTAATAGTGAACAGATAATTGTGAACAGAAACAAATGTCAAGCAGCCTGTAATAAGACTGCTTTCAGTTTGACTTAATATAATTTAAACGTTCGTGATATCGATAAACATAGCTTCATCAATGTTAGTTGATGATACGACTGCTTCGTTAAAAGCATACTGTTCTCTTTCTCCATCACGAGACAATGGCAAGTTGACAAAGTCAAAAAGCGTTTTATCTGCTAATTGACTTGGGCTAACATTTTGAATGGATTTGAAAATGCTCTCAACGCGACCCGGTGTTTTCTTATCCCAATCTACCAACATCGCTTTGATTGCCTGCCGTTGCAGGTTTTCCTGCGAGCCACATAAATTGCAAGGAATGATTGGGAATTGTTTGTGTTCCGCATACTGGATAAGGTCTGTCTCTCGGCAATAGGCCAGTGGCCTTATGACAACATTGCGACCATCGTCTGAGCGTAATTTTGGCGGCATGGCTTTCATGCGTGCACCATGGAACATATTCAGGAACAGAGTTTCAACGATGTCATCAAGATGATGTCCGAGTGCAATTTTTGTTGCCCCGATTTTTTCTGCAAAAGAATAAAGTGTGCCGCGTCGTAATCTTGAACACAATCCACAGGTAGTTTTGCCTTCAGGAACTTTTTCTTTAACAACCGAATAGGTATCTTTATCTACAATGTAGTATGGAATATCCAGGCTCTCAAAATATTCGGGTAAAATGTGCTCAGGAAAACCGGGTTGCTTTTGATCAAGATTCACTGCAATTACACTGAAGTTTATTGGTGCCGCCTTTTGCAGATTCAACAGGATATCTAACATCGCAAATGAATCTTTGCCACCACTGATACATGCCATTACAACATCATTATTTTCAATCATATTGTAATCAATAATGGCATTACCAACGTTCCTCCTCAGGCGTTTTTGGAGTTTGTTGAATTCAAGTGTTTCTTTTCTCGTATCTTTTTGATTCATTGCGACTTCTCACATTGTCGATTGTATCGACGATAGATTTCCTATATGGATTCTTTGCAGGGGGAATGGATTATACGGATTTTTCTTTTTTGAGCAATACGAGGCCAACATTGCTGGCCTCGTTTCTTAATCAAGTTAACTTTTATTTATTGATATATTATCCTCAATTGACAAGGTATTAATTATTTCTGTGCTGAGAGTAGAAACGGAATCAATAATATTTTCGTGATAACAATCATCAATCAATGTAATCACTAATGGATTGATTGCCCACTGTGAAATATTGTTATCCGGTGTTTTGGCTATCAATTGACCCATCGCTAATCCAATTCCTTCTTGATGATATGGGCTTTCTTGACCCGCTTTAAATAAGGTGATGTTTGTATGTCTTAATTTCCCGCTAAAATTACAGTTTGCTATGCCAGATTCAAACGGTATTGCTTCCAATACTTTATTGATATAAGTGTCACTTGCTCCCATTTCCTGCAATTTCCTGATGACCTTACTATATTCACTTGGTATATCGAGTTTATTTCTAAGTTCTGTCATCTCATCATTATTGATTATGGTATCTAATAAGAACAACTGAATCTCTTTTGCGCCGAGTTGTTCTAATTGAAATGCAATCTCCATAGCTATTTGCCCTCCTAATGACCAACCTAAAATACGAATGGGTTTATCAATGGAAGTTTCTGTCAGAATTAACTCCATGTAGATTCTGGCTATCTGTTGTAGTGAGTTTATTTGGTTATCTGAACAGAGATTGTAATTATCGATACCGATACAGTTACACATATCAGATAAGGCATTTGCCAAAGGCTCATATACTTCACTACCGCAATTGGCTGCATGGATCATAAACAGTTTATTTGTTGCGGTTGATTCTGGTGTTAAGAAATTAAGTAAGCTGGATTTAACGCTACCTGCTTCCAGCCATTGGGATAACAAATAAATGCATTTATAGCTAAATAAAATATTTAAAGGAATATCAACATCTATTTCATTACGTATTGCTGTGGTCAGTTTAATCGCCATCAGAGAATTACCACCAATGCGGAAGAAGTTATCTTCAATGCCCACTCGCTCCAGTCCCAACACCTCCTGCCAAATAGCACACAGTCGGGTTTCCAGTGCATTGCGGGGAGCGATATAACTGTCCCGGTTTCCCCATACCGGCTCCGGCAAAGCGCGGCGATCCAGTTTGCCGTTCAGGGTTAAAGGTATGGATTCAATGCGGGTAAAACTGGCGGGCAACATATACTCCGGCAGACGGGCGGAGAGATGCTCAATCAGGGTTTTATCAGACAGTGCGCCATCCATCACCAGATAGGCGACCAATACTTTATTCCCCTGGTGCTCGCGGTCAATCACTGTTGCCTGTTTCACCTGCGGATGGGAAGTGAGGGCACTTTCAATTTCCCCCAACTCAATGCGGTAGCCGCGGATTTTAACCTGAAAGTCGTTGCGCCCTAGATATTCCAGCTCCCCGTTCGTTTGCCAGCGGACTAGGTCGCCGGTTTTGTACAGGCGGGTATAGCCTTTGACCTTGTCTTCTGCCGTCGCAAAGGGATTAGCCACAAAACGTTCGGCGGTCAGTTCAGGCCGGTTCAAATAGCCCCGCGCCAATCCGGCGCCGCCGATATATAGCTCTCCCGGTGTCCCGATAGGCGACAGATTGCCATAACCATCAATAACATAGAGACGGGCATTAATAATTGCCTTGCCAATGCTCGTTGCAATATCCCCACGTTGATACCGTTTCTCGGTCGCACAAACGGTAACTTCAGTCGGGCCGTAAGAATTCAAGACATCGCTGTGCTGGCTGAAATATTCAAGAAAATCTAAAGAAGGTGATTCACCCGCCGTCACCAGTAATTGCAGGGAGGGTAATTCAGCACCAATTAATAGCTTCAGCATGGCTGGAGGTAAAGCAGCTATTTCAATTCCTTCTTGCTGAATCAGTTTTTCAACCGCAGGGGCATTACGTTCTGTTTCGCTGCAAATATAAATGGTCAGGCCATTCAGTAAACTGGAAAATAATTCGAAAACCGAACCATCAAAGACATAAGCAGCAAACATTAATGCTTTTTTTATCTTGGTGGCATCAAAAATCCCTGCCTGTGCAGTAACCATGTGCGTAACATTTTTATGCTCGATCATGACACCTTTAGGCTGACCAGTGGTTCCAGAGGTATAGATGATATACGCCAAATCAGTGGGTTTATTTGCCGGAGCCGGATTATCCACGGGCTGGCCCACGGTTATTGTCCGGTCATCTGTGGCTATCAGGGCCGGCTGTTGAGCGAGTGTTTGGTTGTATTCCGCCAGTGTCGTCAAATGTCGTTGCTGAGTGATAACACAGGGGGGCTGGATGTCTTGCAGAATAAAATGGACCCTTTCCGACGGGTATTCCGGTGAAATGGGTACATAAGCACCGCCGGCTTTCAGTACCGCCAAGATACTGATAACCATGTCCAGACTGCGGTTGAGGTAAAGAGCTATTGGTGTATCTGCTTGCATAGGGGCATTACGCTGTTGCTGACAATGTTCGCGGATAACTCCAGCCAACTGATTCGCTTGTTCGTTGAGTTGGCAGTAGGTCAGCGTTTCCCCTTCAAACACCAGCGCCACATTATCCGGTGTTCTTTCCACCTGTGCTTCAAACAGTTGTTGCAGGGTTTTGTCCTGCGGGTAGGGTGCATCGGTCTGGTTCCAGGTATGCAGCAGAGTATGGCGCTCTTCCTCACTAAGGAACATGATTGACGCGTGCGGTTGATGTGGATCACAGGACACGGCGTACAGAATACGTTCAAGCTGACAAAGCAAGCGCTGTACCTGTTTATCTGTCAGCCAGTCTTCACCATAACTCAGTTTTATTATTAGACGGTTATCCTGCTCATAGGCCAGCAGCGATACCGGATAATCCACTTTTTCGATAGCACGGCGGAATGTCAGTGTCGTTTCAATACCTTTCCCGTTTTCGTTTGTCGTTGGAACTGGGTAGTTTTCAAAAACCAGCAGACTATGAAATAGCCGTTCTCCGTCGGATTGCAAGCTGGCAAGTGAGACGGCACTATGGCTGTTGAGGGTGGCGATATCCTTCTGAATGTCTTGTAAAACCGTCGCCACGCTGTCAGTCTGAGTCCATTGCACTGCCAGCGGCAGGGTATTGATATACAAGCCAACACTGGACTCAATGCCTTCTACGGGTACATCACGCCCCGATACAGTAGTGCCGACAATGGTTTGTTCATCCCCGCTGTAACTGTGCAGTAATTTATGCCAGGCAAATTGCAGGGCTACATTCAGGGTCACGCCTTGTGTTCGGCATGTATTCTTGAGCTGCTCATAAGCGTCTCCCTGTACAGTGAGCACCTGTTCAGCTGGCTTTTCAACGGCTTTTATCTGCGTCAGGTCAACGTGATGGCTTAACAGGGCAGACAGATCATTGGCACCTTGGCATGATGTTTTGTTGAGTCGTGCTTTGCGCTCCGCCCAATAAGCCTCAGATGCTGCTTTATTATCCAGATGATATTGCTGGGTTGCCAGATAGGCTTTATCTACCATTACCTGAGGGATTCGTCCCTGCTTGAGTTCATTGTAATATTCATGCACGGTTTGCAATAAAATCGGATTGCTCCAGCCGTCAGTAATACTGTGATGTTGCGTGATCAGTGCTGTTAACAGTTGTTCATTCTGCTTAATTAAGGTGAAGCGGGTTAAACCCGGCTGACTTAAATCAAAGGGCAGGGTACGGTCATTTTGTTGGATCGCTTCAATTGCCCGCTCTTTCTCTTCTGGCGGTAACTGGCTGATATCCTTTATGGTGAAATTTTCTGAACTAAGGCTGGCGCCCGCAGTCACAATCTGCAAAATTTCCTCTTCCCAATCAAATGCCATTCTGAGGATGGGAAAGTGCAGAGAAGCCAGCGACCAGGCTTGCTGATAAGCGGAAAGATCGACATGGGTGTGATAATCCAACAGCAGTTGTACACGATAGGCATCATCCTGTGGCTGAGCCAGATGATGATAAATAAATCCTTGCTGCAAACTGGTGGCGGGGTAGAGTGCTTCGATCGGATACTTCTGCTGAAGACGGCGCAACAGGTTGATTGAAAGCCCTTCAATGCCATAATCACTAGGCGTTTTTATCCCACCCGATTGAGCCTGTTTTTGACCCGCCATGATAACAGAATCAAGTGCCCGCTCAAATGCTGAGATAAACAATTGTGTCTGAGTCTGTGACAAGCCCGAATTGATACTAAATTGCAGCCTGTTTGCTTGGATCAATCCATTAATATTCAGCAGCAAATGACTATGGTTATCGTCTGCCACTACGTTTCCACAATCGTCGTTGGTCAATGACCAGTCTTGTCCGGCTTCTCCACCCAACTGGCCGAGGTAGTTGAAGCCGATCGTGGGCAAATCTCCGGTCAAATATCCAGCCTGACGTAATGCACCATAACCAATGCCTTTATTCGGCACAGCACGGAGCATCTCTTTGGTGTGGATAATCGTCTCAGCAATATCATCTTGCATTGCCAGCCGAACAGGATACAGGGCCGTAAACCAGCCGACGGTTTCTGATACATCCAGCGTGCTGTCGATGCTTTCCCGACCGTGACCTTCAAGCATGATGTGATTTACAGGTTGTGAAAAAACGGCCTGTAATGCCAGTGTGAGAGCGCTGAGCAGTAAGTCATTGATCTCGGTATGGTAACCGGCATTGGCTTCACGCAGCAGAATATCGGTCAATTCAGCAGAAATGCCCAGCATGTGCTGACTGATTTCACCCGAAGCAGAGTGAACAAGATCCCCTGCCATCACTTGTTGCCAGTAGGGAATTTCATGTTGGTGCTGTTGTGCATAGCGATGGACGGTATTGATCCACTGTCGATAGCTACTGGTTTTCGCTGGCAGTGTTTCGCCCTGCAATAATCTACGCATATCTTCAGCAATAATCTGCCAAGACACTACGTCAATAATCAGGTGGTGAAACGCGAAGAATAATCGAGCGCTGCTGTCAGCATAACCGGTCAGATGAGCGGCTTGCCATAAAGGCCCCGTGCAATAATCAAAGCCGCTCTGCCATTGAGTCAGTTGCTGGTATAGCTCAGCCTGATCTAATTGGCTGATGTCACTATGTTGCAAAGGCGGCAACCAAGATGGCATATCTGCGGGGTAACACTGGCGATAACCCTGTTCTGTGGCGACAAAACAGGCGCGTAACATATCATGCCGCTCAGTCAGCATTATCAGGGCTTGTTCAATCTGTGTGAATTGGATATCTCCGGGGAGCTGGATCATAAATGCCTGATTCCAATGGCATGGACTCGACAAATGCCAGTTGAAGAAATCTTGCTGGATAGGCAATAGACCAAATTCTCCGTTTAGTAAACCCTGTTCTGCGATTACTTTTACTGTGGATGATGTTTGTGTCAGCAACTGCGCCAAGCGTGCTATTGTCGGTGCTTCAAAAATCAATTTAACTTGTAGAGAGAAGCCCGCTTGCCGCAGCTTGGAAACTAACTTGATGCTGATAATGGAATCACCACCGATACGGAAGAAATTATCTTCAATGCCAACCCGCGCCAGACCCAATACTTCCTGCCAAATGGCACACAATTGGGTTTCCAGTGCATTGCGAGGTGCGATGTAACTGTCTCGGTTTCCCCATACTGGCTCCGGCAGGGCATGGCGATCCAGTTTGCCGTTCAGGGTTAGCGGTACAAATTCAATGCGGGTAAAGCTGGCCGGTAACATATATTCCGGCAGACGGGTAGAAAGATGTTCAACCAGAGTTTTATCGGACAATTTTTTGTCTGCGACCAGATACGCAACCAGCACTTGCTTCCCATTGTGCTCGCGGTCAATCACTACTGCCTGTTTTACCTGTGGATGTGAAGAGAGGGCGCTTTCAATTTCTCCCGGTTCAATACGATAGCCGCGGATTTTAACCTGAAAGTCATTGCGTCCCAGATATTCCAGCTTCCCATCCGGCAGCCAACGGACTAAGTCGCCGGTTTTGTACAGGCGGGTATAGCCTTTAGCTTTGTCTTCTACTGTCGCAAAGGGATTAGCCACAAAACGCTCGGCGGTCAGTTCAGGCCGGTTCAAATAGCCTCGCGCCAATCCGGCACCACCGATATACAGTTCTCCCGGCACGCCGATAGGAGACAGATTGCCGTGATCATCAAGAACGTAAAGACGGACATTATTAATGGCCTTGCCAATGTTGGTTGCAATATCCCCATATTGATACCGCTTCCCGGTCGCACAAACGCTAACTTCTGTCGGGCCGTAAGCATTCAGGACATCGCTGTGCTGGCTGAAATATTCAAGAAAATCTAAGGAGGGTGATTCTCCGGCTGTTACTAATAATTGCAGAGAGGGTAATTCAGCACCCATTAATAACTTCAACATGGCAGGCGGTAAGGTAACGAGTTCAATGCCTTCTCGTTGAATCAGTTTTTCAACCGCAGGAGCATTGCGCTCTGTTTCACTGCAAATGTAAATGGTCAGGCCATGCAGTAAACTGAGGAATAATTCGGAAACCGAAGCATCAAAGACATAAGCGGCAAACATCAAGGCTTTTTTCCGCTTTGCCACATCAAAAAGCTCTGCCTGTGCAGCCACCAGATGAGCCGCGTTTTTATGCTCAATCATGACACCTTTGGGTTGACCGGTGGTTCCAGAGGTATAGATGATATACGCCAAATCGGTCGGGGTGTTTATCAATACCGGATTTCCCACGGGCTGGCCTGCGGTTATTATCTGGTTATCCGCCGCTATCAGTGTGGGTTGTATCCGTGCTGGCTGTTCAGCACGTGCTTGAGTGTATTCCGCCAATGTCGTGAAGTGCCGTTGCTGGGTCACGATGCAAGGAGCTGCGGTATCAGCCAGAATAAACTGCACTCGTTCTGCTGGGTATTCCGGTGAAATGGGCACATAAGCGCCGCCGGCTTTCAGTACCGCCAAGATACTGATAACCATGTCCAGACCGCGGTCGAGGTAGAGGGCTATCGGGGTATCGGCTTGCATGGGGGCATTATTATGTTGCTGACAGCGCTCGCGGATCACACCGGCAAGTTGGTTCGCCTGTTCGTTTAACTGTCGATAGGACAGCGTTTCTCCCTCAAACACCAGCGCTACATTATCCGGCGTCTTTTCCACTTGTGCTTCAAACAGTTGTTGCAGGGTTTTATCCTGCGGATAGGGCGCATCGGTCTGGTTCCAAGTATGCAGCAAGGTATGGCGTTCTTCCTCACTGAGGAACATGATTGATGAATGGGATTGGTGTGGGTAACAGGCCACAATGTGCAAAATGCGCTCAAGCTGACAAAGTAAACGCCGTGCCTGTTCATCCTCCAACCAGTCTTCACCATAGCTCAATTTTATTATTAGACTGTTGTTTTGCTCATAGGCCAGCAGCGATATCGGGTAATCCACTTTTTCGACGGCCCGGCGGAATGTCAGGGTGTGTTCTATGCCTTCCCCATTCTCACTCTCCACAGGGTCAGGGTAGTTTTCAAAGACAAATAGGCTATGGAATAAGCGTTCCCCGTCGGATTGTAAATTGGCGAGTGAGATGGCACTGTAACTGTTGAGTGCGGCGATATCCTTCTGTATGTCTTGTAAAACCGCAGCCACACTGTCAGCCTGAGTCCATTGCACAGCCAGCGGCAGGGTATTGATATACAAGCCGACACTGGACTCAATACCGTCCACGGGGACATCACGCCCGGATACAGTGGTGCCGACAATAGTTTGTTCATCTCCGGTGTAACTGTGCAGTAATTTATGCCAAGCAAATTGCAGGGCTACATTCAGGGTCACGCCTTGCGTCCGGCAGGTGTTTTTAAGCTGTTCATAAGCGTCTCCCTGAATAGTGAACATTTGTTCGGCCGGTTTTTCGATGACTTTTATTTGTGTTAAGTCAACGTGGTGACTTAACAGGGCAGACAGATCGTTGGCGCCTTGGCATGATGTTTTGTGAAATTGTGTTTTACGTTCTGTCCAATAGGCTTCTGATTCAGCTTGATGATCCAGATGATATTGCTGGGTTGCCAGATAAGCTTGTTCCACCACGATCTGGGGTATTTGTCCCTTTATGAGTTGATTGTAATACTCATGTACGGCTTGCAATAAAATCGGGCCACTCCAACCGTCTGCAATGCAGTGATGTTGCGTGATCAACACGGTGACCAGTTGTTTATCCTGCTTGATGAAAGTGAAGCGGATTAAGCCGGGCTGACTTAAATTAAAAGGCAGGGCACGGTCATTTTGTTGAATTTCTTCAATCGCTTTATCCCGTTCTTCTGTTGGTAATTGGCTGATATCTTTGGTAGTAAAATTCGCCGGCCCAATACTGGCACCTAGGGTCACAACCTGTAAAATTTCCCCTTCCCAATCAAATGCCGTTCTGAGGATGGGGAAACGCAATGAAGCCAGCGACCAGGCTTGCTGATAGGCGGCAAGGTCGACATGGGTGTGATAATCCAATAGCAGTTGCACACGATAGGCATCATCCTGTGGTTGGGCCAGATGATGATAAATAAAACCTTGTTGCAAACTGGTAGCAGGAAGTATTGCTTCAATTTTGTTTTCGGAGGATGTGCTGGGATCATTAGAACCAGAATAACTACTACCGGAATAACGATCACCAGAATAACGATCACCAGAATAACTATCATCAGAATAACTACTATCAGTATAACTGCCACTGAAGATAAAACTCTCAAAATCTGCTTCGGAGAAGATATTTCTTTCATTCAAAAAATCTAAAATATTTTCTCTTTTTTCTTTAACCCTATCAATAAGTTGAATAGGGGGAGTTTCACCGGTAAACGCCAGTTTTAAGTTGTTTTCACGGACCCATACTGATACATGGTTTTTCTGAAGTTCTTTAAATAGCATCAACATTTTTTACATGTCCAAAATTGTTTTCTTTTCTGAGTGGAGGTGTGAATTTTCATTATTCACATGACCAAAACGATGAGTAAGCTGGTTTAGCTGCTCCATTGAAACGTCTTTTATCCCGTAATCACTGGGGGTTTTTATTCCGCCCGATTGGGCCTGTTTTCGGCTGGCAGTGATGACGCTATAAAGAGCTTGCTCAAAGGCTGTGATAAACGTTTCTGTCTGGGAATGTGGCAAGCGGGAGTCCACACTAAATTGCAGTTTTCCCGCTTGAACTGCGCCATTGATACCCAGTAATAAATGACTGTCATTCTCACTGGCTACTACAGTCCCACAATCATCGCTGGTCAATGACCAGTTTTGATGGCGGGTTCCCCCTAATTGGCCGAGGTAGTTGAAGCTAATGGTCGGCAAATTGTCGGTCAGGTATCCCGCTTGATGTAATGCACTGTAACCAATCCCTTTATTCGGCACAGTGCGAAGCATCTCTTTGGTGTGAATAATGGTTTCTGCAATATCAGCCTGCATTTCCAGACGAACGGGGTACATTGTTGTGAACCAGCCGACGGTTTCGGAAAGATCCAATGTGTTATCAATGGACTCCCGCCCATGTCCTTCCAGAATGATGTGGTTTACTGTTTGGGAGAAAGTTGCTTGCAATGCCAGTGCCAGTGCGCTCAGAAGTAAGTCGTTAATTTCAGTGTGGTAACCGGTGTTGGCTTCATGCAGTAGGGTGCCGGTCATCTCGGCAGAAATGACCAGTAGGTGCTGAGTGACTTCATCCAGTGCTGGATTGGTGTTGCTGCCTGCCATTACCCGTTGCCAGTAGGGCACTTCATCTTGATGCTGTTGTGCATAGTGATGGACAGTGTTAACCCATTGCCGATAGCTACTGGTTTTCGTTGGCAGTGTTTCGCCCTGCAATAATCGGCGTATATCTTCGGTAATGATTCGCCAAGAGACAGCATCAATAATCAGATGGTGGAATGCGAAGAATAACCGGGCACTGCCATCCGTGTATCCCGTCAGGTGACCAACTTGCCATAATGGCCCGTGACAATAGTCAAAACCACTTTGCCATTGGGTCAGTTGCTGGTGTTGCTCAGCTTCATCCAACCCGCTGATATCACAGTGTTGCAACGAGGGATGCGAAGATGGCATTTCCACGGGCATTTCCACGGAATAGCACTGACGGTAGCCGTTTTCGGTATATATAAAACGAGCACGTAACATATCGTGCCGCTCAGTCAGCATTATCAGGGCTTGTTCAATCTGTGTGGATTGGATATCTCCGGGAAGCTGAATCATAAATGCCTGATTCCAATGGTGTGGATTCGACAAATTCCAGTTGAAGAAATTCTGTTGGATAGGCAATAGGCCAAATTCCCCGCTTAATAATCCCTGTTCTGCAACCACGGTTACTGTAGATGATGTTTGTGTCAGTAGCTGCGCTAACCGTGCCACTGTTGGCGCTTCAAAAATTGATTTAACTTGCAGGGAAAAACCTGCCTGCCGCAGTTTGGAGACCAACTGGATACTGACTATGGAATCACCTCCGATACGGAAGAAGTTATCTTCAATACCGATTTGCTCCAGACCCAATTCCTCCTGCCAAATAGCACATAGCTGGGTTTCCAGCGCATTGCGGGGTGCGATGTAACTGTCTCGGTTTCCCCATACTGGCTCCGGCAGGGCATGGAGATCCAGTTTGCCGTTCAGGGTCAGCGGTACAAGTTCAATGCGGGTAAAGCTGGCCGGTAACATATATTCCGGCAGACGGGTAGAAAGATGTTCAACCAGAGTTTTATCGGACAATTTTTTGTCTGTGACCAGATACGCAACCAGCACTTGCTTCCCGTTGTGTTCTCGGTCAATTACCACTGCTTGTTTTACCTGCGGATGGGAAGTAAGGGCGTTTTCGATTTCCCCCGGCTCAATGCGATAGCCCCGGATTTTGACCTGAAAGTCGTTGCGCCCCAGATATTCCAGAGTGCCATCCGGTTGCCAGCGGACTAAGTCACCGGTTTTGTACAGGCGGGTGTAACCTTTGGCCTTGTCTTCGGCGCTGGCAAAAGGATTTGCCACAAAACGTTCGGCGGTCAGTTCAGGCCGGTTCAAATAGCCACGCGCCAGTCCGGCACCGCCGATATACAGCTCTCCCGGTGTCCCGATAGGAGACAGGTTGCCATAATCATCAAGAACATAGAGACGGGCGTTATTAATGGCTCTGCCAATATTTGTTGCAATATCCCCGTGCTGGTATCGCTTTCCGGTTGCACAAACAGTAACTTCCGTCGGGCCGTAAGCATTCAGGACATCACTGTGCTGGCTGAAATATTCAAGAAAATCTAAAGAAGGCGATTCTCCGGCCGTCACCAATAGTTGCAGGGAGGGTAACTCAGTACCCATTAATAGCTTCAGCATGGCTGGGGGTAAAGTGGCTATTTCAATGCCTTCTCGCTGAATGAGTGCTGCAACCGCAGGGGCATTGCGCTCTGTTTCACTGCAAATATAAACCGTCAGGCCATGCAGTAAACTGAGGAATAATTCGGAAACCGAAGCATCGAAGACATAAGCAGCAAACATCAAGGCTTTTTTCCGCTTTGCCACATCAAAAAGCTCTGCCTGTGCTGCCATCAGATGAGCCGCATTTTTATGCTCAATCATAACGCCTTTGGGACGGCCGGTGGTTCCAGAGGTATAGATGATATAAGCCAAATCGGTCGGTTTATTTATCAGTGCCGGATTTTTCACGGGCTGGCTTGCGGTGGTGGTTTGGTTATCCGCCGCTATCAGTGTGGGTTGTATCCGTGCTGGCTGTTCAGCAAGCAGTGCTTGAGTGTATTCCGCCAATGTCGTGAAGTGTCGTTGCTGGGTCACGATGCAAGGAGCTGCGGTATCAGCCAGAATAAACTGCACTCGTTCTGCCGGGTATTCCGGTGAAATGGGCACATAAGCGCCGCCGGCTTTCAGTACCGCCAACATACTGATAACCATGTCCAGACGGCGGTCGAGGTAGAGAGCTATCGGGGTATCGGCCTGCATGGGGGCAGCATGATGTTGCTGGCAACATTCGCGGATCACACCGGCAAGTTGGTTCGCCCGTTGGTTGAGCTGGTGATAGGTGAGTGTTTCTCCTTCAAATACCAGCGCCACGTTATCCGGTGTCCTTTCCACTTGTGCTTCAAACAGTTGTTGCAGGGTCTTGTCCTGCGGGTAGGGGGCATTAGTCTGGTTCCAGCTATAAAGCAGGGTCTGGCGCTCCTGTGCGGATAGAATATCAAGCCCAGACAGAGATTGTTTCTGGTCTGCCACGAATGCGGTCAGCACCCGTTGATAGATACCCGCCAGCCGCACGATGGTTGCTTCGTCGAACAGGCTGGTTGCGTAATTCAGGCAACCCGTAATGTTGGTTTGTTCATCAGAAAGAAGCAAACTCAGGTCAAATTTAGCGGGACTGCATAGGAACTCATCCAGTGCAACTGGACTAAACGGCAAGCTGACCTTGTTTGGCAGATTCTCCCCAAAATTTTGCAGGCTGAACATCACCTGAAAAATTGGGTGACGGGAAGTATCCCGTTCAATTTCCAGCGCTTCAACCAAATGTTCAAACGGCATGTCCTGATGGGCTTTGGCTGCGGCAATCAACTTATGGGTTTGTTTAATCAGGGTTGTCACGCTGGTGGTCTGCTCAAACTGTGCCCGCAAAACCAGTGAGTTGACAAACATACCGATCAGGGATTGAGTTTGGGCATGGTGGCGGTTATCGGTAGGAGTACCCAATACAATATCATTTTGTCCGGACAATTTTGCCAGCATGACATAAAAGCCACTGAGCAGCACAGTATACAGGGTAGTTTCCTGATTTTGTGCCAGTGCTCTTAATTGTTCAGATAGCGTTGCGTCCAGCATAAAATTGAAATCCCGTCCTTGATAGCTCACTTGTACCGGTCTGGGATGGTCTGTCGGTAAAGCCAGTGCCTCGTAGCTGGCTAAAGTTTGCCGCCAGTAGGCAAGCTGGCGTTCTCGCACATCACCCTGTAAATACTCTCTTTGCCATGCAGCATAATCGCCATAAGTGATATCCAGAGGAGGCAGTTGGCTGTCACGGCCTTCTAACAAGGAATGATAAATCTCTGCCAGTTCACCCAGAAAAATATCAATGGACCAGCCATCAATGGCGATATGGTGCCACAGCATTAATAAATAATGCTTATCGGCAACCTGATAGTGACATAAGCGCAGGCTTGGTTCAGTGGTCAGATTGAATGGCGTGGTTATCTCAGAGCTTACCGTGTTCATAAGCGTGTTGATATCGTCGCAAGGCGGTGTCCTTGATTCGATAACCAAATTCCTATTAGACATCTGTTGGTGGATCTGTCCTGCATCATTACTTGGACTTGGGTACACCATTTTCATCACAGGATGGCGTTCAACCAGTTGGTTTATGGCTGTTTCTAACAATGGCAGACAAGCGTTGTTATCCAGTTGAACCAGATAAGGGATATGGTAGGCATAGGTGCCTTGTTCAAACTGTTCGATAAACAACATTCGCTCTTGGGCAAACGATAAAGGATAGCGATCTAGCCCGAGGTGAGGGATGATCGTATAGGCTTGCTGTCCTATGTGGGCCACCAGACCAGCAATGGTTTTCAGCTCAAACAATTGCGTCAGTGATACCTCCATTGTCAGGATTCGACGAATAGCTGCCGTCAGTTTAATCGCCATCAGGGAGTTACCGCCAATGCGGAAGAAGTTATCTTCAATGCCAACCCGCGCCAGACCCAACACTTCCTGCCAAATCGCACACAACTGGGTTTCCAGCACATTGCGGGGAGCGACATAATTGCTCTGATTTTCTCTTATCGGCTCCGGCAGGGCGCGGCGATCCAGCTTGCCATTCAGGGTCAGCGGCACGGACTCAATGCGGGTAAAACTGACAGGCAACATATATTCCGGCAGGTGGACAGACAAGTGCTTAATCAGGGTTTCGTCGGACAGTGCGCCATCCGCCACCAGATAGGCGACCAGCACTTTATTCCCGTTGTGCTCACGGTCAATCACCACCGCTTGTTTCACCTGCGGATGGGAAGTCAGGACACTTTCGATTTCTCCCGGCTCAATGCGATAGCCCCGGATTTTGACCTGAAAGTCATTGCGCCCCAGATATTCCAGAGTGCCATCCGGTTGCCAGCGGACTAAGTCACCGGTTTTGTACAGGCGGGTGTAACCTTTGGCCTTGTCTTCGGCGCTGGCAAAAGGATTTGCCACAAAACGTTCGGCGGTCAGTTCAGGCCGGTTCAAATAGCCCCGCGCCAGTCCGGCACCGCCGATATACAGCTCTCCCGGTGTCCCGATAGGAGACAGGTTGCCATAATCATCAAGAACATAGAGACGGGCGTTATTAATGGCCCTGCCAATATTTGTTGCAATATCCCCGTGTTGGTATCGCTTTCCGGTTGCACAAACAGTAACTTCCGTCGGGCCGTAAGCATTCAGGACATCGCTGTGCTGGCTGAAATATTCAAGAAAATCTAAAGAAGGCGATTCTCCGGCCGTCACTAATAGTTGCAGGGAGGGTAACTCAGTGCCCATTAATAGCTTCAGCATGGCTGGGGGTAAAGTGGCTATTTCAATGCCTTCTCGCTGAATAAGTGCTGCAACCGCAGGGGCATTGCGTTCTGTTTCACTGCAAATATAAACCGTCAGGCCATGCAGTAAACTGAGGAATAATTCGGAAACCGAAGCATCGAAGACATAAGCGGCAAACATCAAGGCTTTTTTCCGCTTTGCCACATCAAAAAGCTCTGCCTGTGCTGCCATCAGATGAGCCGCATTTTTATGCTCAATCATAACGCCTTTGGGACGGCCGGTGGTTCCAGAGGTATAAATGATATACGCCAAATCGGTCGGTTTACTGATTGGTGACGGATTTTTCACGGGCTGGCCTGCGGTGGTGGTTTGGTTATCCGCCGCTATCAGTGTGGGTTGTATCCGTGCTGGCTGTTCAGCAAGCAGTGCTTGAGTGTATTCCGCCAATGCCGCGAAGTGTCGTTGCTGGGTCACGATGCAAGGAGCCGCGGTATCAGCCAGAATAAACTGCACTCGTTCTGCCGGGTATTCCGGTGAAATGGGCACATAAGCGCCGCCGGCTTTCAGTACCGCCAACATACTGATAACCATGTCCAGACGGCGGTCGAGGTAGAGAGCTATCGGGGTATCGGCCTGCATGGGGGCATCATTATGTTGCTGGCAACATTCGCGGATCACACCGGCAAGTTGGTTCGCCCGTTGGTTGAGCTGGCGATAGGTGAGTGTTTCTCCTTCAAATACCAGTGCCACGTTATCCGGTGTCCTTTCCACTTGTGCTTCAAACAGTTGTTGCAGGGTCTTGTCCTGCGGGTAGGGGGCATCGGTCTGGTTCCAGCTATGAAGCAGGGTCTGGCGCTCTTCCTCACTGAGGAACATGATTGACGCATGAGGCTGGTGTGGATTACAGGCTACGGCGTGCAGAATGCGTTCAAGCTGACAGAGCAAGCGTTGTACCTGTTTATCCGTCAGCCAGTCCTCACCATAATTCAGTTTTATTATTAAACTATGATCCTGTTCATAGGCCATTAGTGACACCGGATAATCCACTTTTTCAATGGCCCGCCGGAATGTCAGGGTATTTTCGACACCTTCCCTGTTTTCGTTCACGACGGGAACAGGGTAATTTTCAAAGACCAACAGGCTATGGAATAACCGTTCCCCGCCGGATTGCAGGCTGGCGAGTGAGACGGCACTGTGGCTGTTGAGTGCGGCGATATCTTGCTGTATGTCTTGTAAGACGCCGATAATGCTGTTTGTTTTGTCCCACCGCACTGTCAACGGCAGGGTATTGATATACAGGCCGACACTGGACTCAATACCTTCCACGGGGACATCACGCCCGGATACGGTGGTGCCGACAATAGTCTGTTCATCTCCGGTGTAACTGTGCAGTAATTTATGCCAGGCAAATTGCAGTACCACATTCAGGGTTACGCCTTGCGCTCGACACGTATTCTTAAGCTGCTCATAAGCGTCTCCTTGTACGGTGAGCATCTGTTCAGCCGGTTTTTCAACGGATTTTATTTGCGTCAGGTCAACGTGATGACTTAACAGGGCAGAAAGATCATTGGTGCCTTGGAATCGTGTTTTACGTTCTGTCCAATAGGCCTCTGATTCAGCCTGATGATCCAGATGATATTGCAGGGTTGCCAGATAAGCCTGTTCCACTACAATCTGAGGTACTCGCCCCTTTACCAATTCGTTGTAATACTCATGCACAGTCTGCAATAAAATCGGGCCACTCCAGCCATCGGAAATGCAATGGTGCTGGGTGATCAGCACTGTTACCAGCCGTTCATGTTGCCTGATGAAAGTCAAGCGAGTTAAATTGGACTGACTTAAATCAAAAGGCAGGTTACGGTCATGTTGTTGGATCGCTGCAATTGCATTATCCCGTGTTTCTTCGGGTAATTGACTGATATCTTCGAGCTTGACATCCGCCGAGCTAATACTGGCCCCTGCGGTTACAACCTGCAAAATTTCCCCTTCCCAATCAAATGCCGTTCTGAGGATGGGGAAACGCAATGAGGCCAGTGACCAGGCTTGTTGATAGGCAGCAAGGTCGAGTCGGGTGTGATAATCCAACAGCATCTGCACACGATAGGCATCATCTTGTGGCTGAATCAGATGATGATAAATAAATCCCTGCTGCAAACTGGTGGCAGGATATAGATTTTCCACCTGATAGCTTTGCTGCAAACGGTTTAAGCGTTCAATTGAAACTGTTTTGAACTCATAATCACTGGGTGTTTTGACTCCACCCAATAGAGCCTGTTTCTGACCGGCAACGATGACATCATTGAGGGCTTGCTCAAAGGCCGTGATAAACATTTGTGTCTGGGCTGATGTCAAGCGAGACAGTACACTGAATTGCAATCTTCCCGCCTGAACGGCGCCATTGATATCCAGCAGTAAAGGGCTGCCATTCTCGCTGGCTATCAGCAAACCACAGTCATCGTAAGTGAGTGCCCAGTCCTGATGGCTGGATTGTCCGGCCTCATCGCCTAATTGACCAAGCCGCAATTGACCAAGCCGCAATTGACCAAGATAGTTAAAGCTGATGGGCGGTAAATCTCCGGTCAGATATCCGGCCTGATGCAAGGCACCGTAGCCAATGCCCCTATTAGGTACAGCGCGGAGCATTTCTTTGGTGTGAATAATGGTTTTCGCAATATCGGCCTGCATTGCCAGCCGAACAGGATACACGGTTGTAAACCAGCCGACGGTTTCGGAAACGTCCAGTGTGCTGTCGATAGTTTCTCGCCCATGTCCTTCTAGAATAATCGGGTTCACTGGTCGGGAGAAGGTTGTCTGCAATGCCAGAGTGAGGGCACTGAGCAGTAAGTCGTTAATTTCAGTGTGATAACCTAAATTGGCTTCACGCAGTAGTGTGTCGGTCAGTTCAGCCGAGAAACTTAGCTGACACGGAGTGATTTCTCCCATTGCTGGATAAGTTTCTTCCCCTGTCATTACGTTCTGCCAATAGGGCACTTCGTCTTGTTGCTGTACTGCATAGCTCTGGACAGCAGTGACCCATTGGCGATAACTGCTGGTCTTCGCTGGTAGCGTTGTTCCTTGTAATGGCAAATGCATGTGTAGCAGCAGACGCATATCTTCAACAATAATCTGCCACGATACCACGTCAATAATCAGGTGATGAAATGCAAAAAATAACCGGGCGCTGCCGTCTGCGTATCCGGTCAGATGAGCGGTTTGCCATAAAGGCCCCGCACAATAATCAAAGCTACTCTGCCATTGGGTCAGTTGCTGGTGTCGTTCCGTATCATCCAATTCGCTAATATCACAATGCAGTAATATCGGCAGCCAAGACGGTATTTCTGTGGGATAACACTGACGATAACCCTGTTCTGTGGAGACAAAATGGGCACGTAACATATCATGCCGTTCGGTCAGCTTTATCAGGGCTTGTGCAATATCTGCGTGTTTGATATTTCCGGGAATCTGGAACATAAACGCCTGATTCCAATGGTGCGGACACGGCAGATTCTGGTTGAAGAAATCTTGCTGGATAGGCAGCAAGCCAAATTCTCCACTCAATAATCCCTGCTCTGCAACCACGGTGACCGAGGATGAGGCTTGAGTCAGCAATTGCGCCAGGCGTGACACGGTGGGTGCTTCAAAAATCGATTTGACCTGAAGAGAGAAACCTATCTGCCGTAATTTAGAGACTAACCGGATGCCGATAATCGAATCGCCACCGATACGGAAGAAGTTATCTTCAATACCAATCCGTTCTAATCCCAAGACATCTTGCCAGAGCGCGCACAACTGGGTTTCCAGCTCAGTACGTGGCGCCACATAACGATCCTGATCTTCCCATACGGGAGTGGGCAAAGCATGGCGATCGAGCTTACCGTTGATGGTCAGGGGAATGACATCAATGCGGGTAAAGCTGGCAGGGATCATATATTCCGGCAGGCGGGTTGAGAGGTGTTCCATCAGAATGTCATTGGTCAGGGCTTCATCTGTGACCAGATAAGCTGCCAGTGCTTTATGGCCCGCATGTTCGCGGTCAATCACTACCGCCTGTTTCACCTGCGGATGAGAGGACAATGCCGTTTCAATTTCCCCCAGTTCAATGCGGTAACCACGGATTTTGACCTGAAAATCATTGCGTCCCAGATACTCAAGGTTACCGTCCGGCAGCCAGCGCACCTGATCGCCGGTTTTGTACAGGCGGGTGTAGCCTTTGGCCTTGTCTTCGTCTGTGGCAAACGGGTTTTCCACAAAACGCTCGGCAGTCAATTCTGGACGGTTCCAATATCCTCGTGCCAGGCTGGCACCGCCGATATACAACTCTCCGGGGGCACCTATAGGAGATGGTTTTCCGTAATTATTAATGACATACAGTCGGGTGTTATGATGCGCCTTGCCGATGGGAACACTGCCATTAAATTCATCAACTACATCAAAATGAGTAATGTCATTTGTTGTTTCAGTGGGGCCATAGAGGTTAATTAAGGTACTCGAATGACTATTTATGGCTCTGAACGCATTGACATGGGACATCGTCAACGCTTCTCCACCACACAGAACATAACGGATAGTGTCGGGCAACTGCTGTCCTGAATCCCGTACTATTTGGCAAAAGGCACCTAACATGGACGGAACAAATTGCACCACCGTCACGCCAGTTTTTTGTATCAGTTGATACAAAATCTCGGGCTGTTTATGGATATCCGGTGAAGCTATCACGATACTGGCACCGAACCAGTTAGCGGCAATGAGTTCCCAGACTGAGGCATCAAAGGTATAAGGGATTTGTTGCAGGACTTTATCCGACGCACTTAATGGATATTGGGACTGCATCCAACTTAGGTGATTGATGACGTTTCGATGGGTTAATTCAACGCCTTTCGGCTGTCCGGTTGTTCCGGAAGTATAGATAATATATGCCAGATCAGTACTTGTGTTCACCGGCACCAAATTTTCCACTGATTGGTTTTGGGTTACTGTGCGGTCATCTGCGGCTATCAGCGTCGGTTGACTTGATAAAGTGTATGTACATTTCTCTAATGCCGTCAGATGTCGTTGCTGAGTCAGCACGCACGGACTTCCGGTGTCTTCCAGAATAAACTGAACCCGTTCCGGTGGATATTCCGGGGAAATCGGCACATAGGCACCACCGGCTTTCAGTACCGCTAAAATACTGACCACCATTTCCAGACTACGGTCGAGATAGAGGGCTATTGGTGTATCCGCTTGCATTGGTGCATTACACTGCTGCTGACAGCGTTCACGTATCACAACGGCGAGCTGGTTTGCCTGTTCGTTGAGCTGGCGATAGGTCAGGGTTTTCTCTTCGAATATCAACGCCACATTATCTGGAGTAGCTGCTGCCTGAGTCTCAAACTGCTGTTGCAAAATTTGATTCTGCGGGTAGGGGGCATCGTTCTGGTTCCAGCTGTGCAGTAGTGTGTGGCGTTCCTGTTCTAATAAAATAGGTAATTCACTAACTAATAAAGAAGGGGAATCAAGCAAAGCAGTCAATAAATTTGACAATCGTTCAAGTGTTTTTTTTATCTCTTGCTCACTAAAATATGCCTGCAAGTAATTTATTGTTATCATTAATTCCTGATCATATCCAAAGTCTTTCAATCGAAAAAGGATGGGATCAATATCAAATATTCCTTCTATAAAATAATGCTGTGCTTGGTTGATTTCAGATGCTGATTCTGAAAGTCTTTCATACAATATAAATATATTGGGTAAAGCAATTCCCTGGTTATTAGCCATTCTAATCAGGTGAGAATAAGGAAATTGCCCGTGGTGAAAGTTCTCTTTTAGTGCTAATTCTATTAGCTTAATCTGTTCAATTACACTGACTGAGTTAGAAATATGGCAATGTACCGGATACAAATTTGCCTGCATTCCCACAACATATTTCTCTAATTTTGTTTTTCTTCCATGCGTAATAGTATTAAACGTTAATTCTTGTTGTCCTGTCAGCTCTGACATCATAATCATGACCAGACCCGAAAAGACAGAAAGAATATTCGTTTTATTTTTTTCACAAAAAACACGCAAAGCTGCTTTCATTGAAAAAGGCAATATCCAAGTATCATTACCAGAGCCATTATTTTGATAATAAGGTGTTAATTGATGTATATTGTTTTTTGTTAAAAAAGAATGCCAGTAGTTTTTATCTTTTTCGTAATGGGCAGAGTTAAGATAATCTTTCGATTTCTCTATTGTATCTAAATATTGTGGGATTTCTGATAACCAAACTGTTGATGTGCCATTTTTCAGACATGCGTACAACTTATGGATATATTCATGGAATCGGAATAAACCGACTCCATCAATGATAATATGATGGAATTTAGTAAAAAGATAATACTTCTCACTAGTAATGCGCAACAATGAAGCCTGGTATAAAGTTTCATTGGGAAAGTTTATAGGCTGATCTATCTGTTGTTGCATCCACAGTTTTGCTTTTTTTTCAGGGTCAGACTGAGTTGCAAAATCATGGAATATGACTGATTCAGGAATACTCTGATTTTGAATATATTGGATTGCTTCATTATCCGAATTAACAGATATATGTAACCTTAGTATATCAACATGTTGATGTAGTAATCTCCACGCTTGTTGTAAGATGACTATATCAACCTCACCTTCCATCAGGGTATACCAGCCTAAGTTATGCTGTTGAATGTTTCCATAGAGGGATTGCTCGTTAAATACATCCTCTTGAGAGGGGTGAAGGTTATATAAGTTCGAATTCAACGAACCTTCAGGTGTTATCATAATAAATTATACGAATGCATTCCGTTTACAAGTTTTTTGTAATTTTTGCTACAGATAAGTAGATTTCAGTATTTGCCTAACCTTAATTTGTTTATGTTTTAGCATTAATATAATTTAATGCCTTATATTTTATTCTTTATAGCTTTCAATATTAAATTGCTATTTTTTAATAGGTTTTGGCATTATCTATCATAGTATCATTACAGCTAATCTCGCAACCTTTCAGCATTCTTCCTTATGCAAAATAGTTAATATTCTTTGGCCAATGGTTAAAGTTTTACTTTTAATATATTCAAGTCTACATCCTTGTCACCTTCCTTATCTTATTCAACTTGTTTTTATTTTCAGTTGCGAACATTATTTATTACTCATTATTCCATGGTTGCGATTAAATCGTCGTACTTATATCTCTTTGAGCTGTAATAGTGGTTATCAATTGTGTTTAAGTCTATATTATTTTTTATTTAATATGGGTGTGTTTTTTATTGCTCATGGATACAAGACGGTATAGTTAAGTCTATTTATGGTTATTTTCTAATATTTAAAATGCTATCATGCTGTTTTTGTTAAAAATAAATGATTTTGAGTCATTTTTATATTGAAATAAATAGTTCCTTTGAGTCATTTTACCAAAGAGTTGTAATGTTTTTTATTAGTTGAAAAAAGTATTTTAATTAAATTTGTTGGATGTGGTAGTGTTGGTTGTTGAAAACATGAAATTTGACTATAAAAATTATACTCCGATAAACGCAATAAGATAAAAATATAAGGTGTTGTTTTTATAGTTATATAATTGAGTGTTCATAATGATAGAAAACACCTCATTTCGTTCAAGCATTGCATTTCAAGTTATGGTAGATTAACCGGTTTTTTTGGTAAATGTGGTCTATCTTATAAATTTGTTTTCTAAAAATGTAGGGCACTGATTTATATATTGTTCGTTATTAATAATCAGGAGATAATATGCTGATAAAGCGAGGTATCATTCTTGGCAATCTGTTACTGATTGGAGCTATATTGGTAGGTTGCAGCGGGCATCAGACGAGTGCTTTATCAAACCGCCACAAGCATTATCAATATTCTGATTTGGGCATTAACCTGAGTAAAGACGCCAGTGACAGTTGTTCTGATGCGGGAGGAATTCCAGCATTAACCAAGCAATTGAATGGGCGTTCTATTCCTGTTTGCCAATTGGCGAATGGTCGTCGCTGTAATGAACAGGCTTTGTTGGATGGTGGATGTACTTCCATCTGACTTTTTTATTTTTCTAATTTCTCTATGGCAGAGACATTTATTGTCCATAAAAATGTTTCTGCCAATTTTTGATCTGAATTTTTCCTCATATTTATGATATTTCCTCTTCCTGCAAAAAGAAAAACGTTTTCTGGAGTATAAAAATATTTATTTCATTCATTGACTGAAACGATACACTAATGATAGGTATTAGAAAGAAAGGCAAATAATATTTTTTATTTCCGGGCCTTTTCCCAGGAAAATACCAAATTATTTTGTTGTTAATATTGCAGTCTACAAATAATGAGTAAGCATGCTGCTCATAATATCTGCATGATGTTTATGGGATTTATTCAACAAATCACTTCCGCCATCATATTCCTCCAAGCTTTCTTGACTTACCTTATTACTTTTACTTTTTCTTTTCCATTTTGCCTTTACTTCTACATCAAAGGTGAGTTTTAATCCCTTATGGGAAAATCCTGCCCGTTACGGGTAATTAATCCGTCCTGTTCTAACTTGGTTAATCAACGGCTGAAATTCTTCACATTCACCCCCATCGCCTTTAAATCATCACGCACAAGGGTAATGGGGCAATGCTACAAGGTTCTTTCAGAGCAGTGCGTGACCGGATGCACTGCCATAGTGCAGTATGGAGAACACTGGGGATTTTAACTGTTTTACTCAGGGCAGGTACTTTGTAGAAAAATAAATCAATACGTGAATATTGATAATTTTGCACATTCAATACGATTTTATTGATAGGTTTTGATATCTGGACTGAGTGTCTATTAAATATAAAAAGAAGAATTGTCACTTATAATAACTATGCTAAAAATGTGAGAACTCGCCTTGCCCCTTTTACTGAAATGGCTCAGCTATGAGTTTTTAATTGCGATGCGGGGTCATGCAATTAAGTTCTTTGAAAGATTAGAATATTTAAAATCTGCAACAATGGGAGATTGTGTACAGGTTATGCAGTATTTAGGAAAAATAAAACTATAATAGAAATAATATTAATTAGTTTTAATCTGGCTGTTATCCGCTTTATTTATCCATTTTAATGAGATAAATATAATATTATCGCTCGCGGTAATGATAAATTATGGTAATCAGTGAAACTGAAAAGTTGGTACTTGATTGGTGCCAAAAAATGGAATGGAACATATTTCTTCTCCAGAAAACCGTGGAAGTTAGATCTTAATACCAGTCTGACAACGGGGTCACCTCCGTGGGCTTGGGAAACTGGAGAAGAAATCATCAATATCCATGAGAATACCTTACATTGAACCTGAGCCATTGACCTTGAAAATGCTTGTTGAGTCAGCCAAAGCAGGGAAATGGATCTACAAATAAGGAAATGGATCTACAAATAAATAGTGCTACCTCTATGATAGTTCCGAATCAACCGTTTTGCCGGTTCGACCTGAAAGAAGGCGATTTGGGGAAAACCAGATTCCCCTCTGGTTTCCCCCGAAATATGATGACTATCTATCCCAATAAGTTCTTAATCTGTTTACCAGAATTAAGCACGAACATATTTCACAATGCATTCAAGTTTTTCGCAGGTTTCCTGCCATTCTCGTTCTGGTTTTGAATCTCTGACCAACCCCGCGCCAGCCTGAAGCCAACTGCGTCCTTTATGTTGATAGAAAGAACGTAATACCAGCGCGGCATCCAGTTTTCCTGTGCTATCCAACAACATGACACAGCCACTGTAAAGCCCACGCGGTTCCCCTTCATAACGAGAAATGGCTTCTAATGAAGGTTTCTTCGGTATCCCTGAAGCGGTGACTGCCGGGAATAGGGCAATGAAAGCGTCCCAACGATTTTTATCTGTTTGCAGCAATCCTTTTACGCGTGATGCCAAATGCTGTACTGAACCACGTTCACGAATAGCCATAAATTCTGATACGCAAAGTGTGTCTGCCTGACAAATCGGAGCCAATTCTTCTAATGCGAGTTTTGCAGACACTGCGTGTTCAGCGATCTCTTTCGGATCAGAAAGTAAATCGGCCCGTAGCCGTTGATCCAACTCCTTGTTATGTGTCAATGCTCTGGTGCCCGCCAGTGGTTGGCTATTGACCCAACCAGAACCATCGGCCTCAACCACGGTTTCTGGGCTGAAACCGTAAGCAGAAAATTCTTCATCCCGTAAGAAGAAAGAGCGGGCAGGTGTGTTCGCCTGACGGCCCAGCCAGTAACTGTGTGTTATATCAACATTTGAACCAAGCTCAACTTTGCGTGACAGGATCACTTTTTGGTAGTGACCTGCGGCAATATCTTTAACCGCATTCGCTACGTTAGCCTGATAATGCTTCGCTGCGTCTGCCGTGTTGATAATTTCCAGCTCTTTTGTATATGGGGAAGCCGGTATACCTGCTTGATCAGCTTGCCTGACTTTCTCGCTCAATATGGCGATTTGATCTTCTTCAAGCGTCCGTATCAGAACCTGTCCTTGAGTAATGCGTAATTCATGCTGTGGAACAGTGATTTTTATTAGTGTTTCATTTTGCTGTTCTAATGATGAATCTAACGGTAGCCCGTATGCCATATGGGAAAATTCAAATAATGTTCTGCCATAAGCACGCCAGTCTTTGATAGGAAGCGTATTGAGTGCCAGTTCCAGTTTTTGGCTTAATGTACTGATATCATATGGATGAAGATTGCCTTTTGAATCAATTAATTGCCCAGATGCATCGGCACTGATGCTGGCTGCATAACCTATCCCCAATGACCATTCACCTTTGATTTCATAGAGCATACAAGGTTGTGCATCATTCTCTGCGAGATCTGCAAGCAAGTGAGTGACCAGATCTAACGGGGTGCTGGTAATAACGATAGTGTGTTCATGATATTGTTGCATTGGACTTCCGTATTCTGCTTGTGCCATCTGTACTAACTGACGTTTGTCAATTTTTCCTACTGTGGTCAATGGCCAATACCCTACAAATAACCATTGATCTGGGGTTTTATGGCGCTGAACGCCTTTCTGATGCAAAAATGCCTGTATTTGTGTAGGTTCCGGTTGGTTGCTGCTTTTTGGTATGCAAACGCAAATTCGTTCACCCAAGAGTTCATCAGGAACTGCGATAACAACTGCGTCATCAATATCGGGATGTTGCAGCAGCAATGTTTCAACTTCTTGCGTCGAAATTTTCTCACCACTGCGGTTGATCTGCTCTTTAATCCGTCCTTCAACGATCAGGTTGCCATCTGCTGTCATGCGAACCAGATCGCCGGTACGGTAGAATCCATCAGTGGTGAAAGCGACAGTATTATGTTGCTCTGCACGGTAATACCCCTTAATAGTGTAGGGACCTCGTGTAATCAGTTCACCGACTTCACCGGATGCGACAGGTTGCAGATTGGCATCAACAATTTTGATCTCATCTTCTTCTGATAATGGACGACCTTGGGTATTAATAATGACCTCATAGGGATCGTCCAGTCGGGTATAGCAAAGCAAGCCTTCCGCTGTACCAAATACCTGCTGTAAAGGACCAAGGCGCGCCATAACCTGTTCTGCCAGTTCCGGTATGAGCCGGCCACCACCGACTTGTAAGCAGCGCAGGGATGAAAGGTCGCTCTGTTCCCAGTCACGAGCCTGTTCCCAGAGCCGGGCAAGCGCCGGCACTAGCGCGATATGTGTCACCTTGTGCTGTTCGATCAATGGCATGGCTTCATCACAACTGGCGCTGTCACTCAGGAGTACACACCCGCCCTGAGAAAGTGTACCCAGAATACCGGGGCTGCCTAAGGTGAAGTTATGTGCAACAGGCAATACCGCTAAATAAACGCTTTCGGTATTTACTGAACACAGACGGGCAGAGAGCACAAAATCATAGGTATAGGCATCATGAGTACGCGGAATTAATTTCGGTGTTCCTGTCGTTCCGCCGGAAAGGAGGAGTACGGCAATATCGCCATAACATGGGCCAGAGACATTGAGTGGTTCACCATCAATGGAGGCCAATGCGGTAAATTCCTCAGCTTCTCCATCAACGATAATATGCTGCATATCAGGACAAGATGCCGCAACTTCCCGCGCCATTTCCCGATAATCAAAACCGTGGATGCAATCCGGGATAATATAAGCCACCGGACGGGCAATCTGACAAAGTGCATGAACATCATGTGCCCGTTGTGTCGGCATCAATAACACTGGATGAGCACCCAATCTAAACAGAGCAAAACAGGTGACAACAAAGGAGATGCGGTTAGGTAGTTGCACCATGACGTTATCGCCACGACGTATTCCCTGCTGGAATAATCCACTTGCCAGCCTTTCCGCAGCTTGATGGAGTTCACGGTAAGTCAGTTGTTGTTCTTGATAGATCAGCGCGGTTTTATCACCCCAGATATTCGACCATCCTGCAAGCTGTTGGTCTATTGTTTCGCCATTCCAAAGATAATCTGGCGTCATAGTAAGGTCTTTTTCTGGGATTGAATAAGGTGCCATTATGCGAACTCCTGTGGATAAACATATTGCATAAATTGGGTAACGCGACGAATAAAACTCTGCGGTTTTTGCGTGATATAAAAATGATTGCCAACAATCTCTTGGCAGCAATACGAAAGATTTTGCTTGTCACCTGCAAGCCAGTGATGCCACTGCTGCACTTCCTGGGCGGAAGCTTCTTTGTCTTCGTTGCCATAAAGCAACAGTGTTGGTGTTTGCAGTTTTACGGAATCAGATTGAATAACATGGTGATAGTGCTCTGTAGCCCCAAAATCAGCACGTAGCATAGGTAAGAACAGTGCCAGCAAGTCTGGATCTTCTCGTAAAATCGGGTTGCACCCGCCAATATCAATCAGTTGTTCAATGAAGTCATGATCAGGTAATCCACTCAATTGACGGCGGGATTGAAGATGAGGTGCATGACACCCCGAAAGCACCAGTGCCTTAGGAGGACAGGCATGTTGTTCAAGGTGTTGGCACGTTTCAAAAGCAACCTGAGCGCCCATACTGTGACCGACCAGTATCAAATTTTCTCTTTGTGCGGGCGTGAGTGACATGATCAGATCAGAAAGTGATTGCGCTAATGGCGCAATTCTGGTGACCGCCTGTTCATTCATGCGGCTGTCACGTCCGGGGTAAATTACCAATGAAACGGCGATGTCTGGATTTTCCAGAGTAGACCATTGGCGGAATGCACTGCTGCTGCCCCCGGCAAAGGGGCAGATTAACAGGGTGTATTTAGGTTCGCCACGAGGTGTCAGACACGGGCGAAGCATCGGATGTACAGGGAGTGCCCACTTCATCAGGATTCTTCCTTAATTAGCATCAATAGATAGCATCAACGGTTAGCGTCAATAGTCAGCATTAATTGAGCCGGATCAATCCAGACTGGGGGCTGTAATTCCTGACTAACAGGCTCTCCCATGATGCGCAAAATTTGTTGCCATAAACCTGCCAGCCGTAGCTGGTAATCGTAGCTGAAAGCAGGGGGGCAGAGTGCACCATTCAATACAGAACTTAAGGTACTGAGTAGAAATGCCACGCCTTCCGCACCATCACATTCAAATGCCGTCATCCAGTCTTTGGTTGCCGGACAAAGAATGTGAGATGTTGTTTGGTGCAGGTAAGTGCCATCCGGCTGACCGGCGTTCAGATAGAGGCTCTGCCCATTATTCAGATGATTTGGTGCATGAAGAACCGGTGTCCAGATAACCGGCCCATAACTGGCTTCTTGCGTCAGGTAACCTGCGGGCCAAATCAGCGTCGTCTTGTGCATGACAAGGTTGTGCATATCTGGATCTCTGAGGTCCAGATAGGATTGAACGTTTAACGTTATCGTTGTGCCTGCAAAGCTGAGTTCAAAGCAATGAAATGCGCCACTCGGTTGACTTACATCAGCTATCTCTATCTGTTCCGGGCAATGACATGCCTGTAGCAACAGATCAAGTGCGGAAAACAGTAACTGACGGCTGGTTGTCAGATTGCCACTTATCGGACGTTGCTGTGATAACTGGCTGATTTGATGGGCCGCATGTAACCAGCTTCTGCCGGCATGGCATTGGCTGTAAAAGCTATTGACCCAAAACATAACACCATGTTTGTCAGCGGTTGACTGATGCCTTTTGATGGCTTCTGTATCAAGGGGGTGTTCCTGAATAACAGAAATACCCCGCGCCAATAATGCTTGAGTTAATTGATCGCCTTTGCCACCAATAACTTCTGCGCGTATTACCACGCAGGCAATATCAATGTCGTCCGGCAATTCATCCAATGAGCGGAATAGGGGCACATTGAAATCACGGGCCAGTTGCTGCGAACGAGGGCTGCCTTGTGCCAGAATACCGGCCAGTTCCAGATCTGGCCGGGGTTGCAGAAATGCATTAAGGTACAGTTCGCCAAATTTGGCACCGACAATCAGAACCCGCTGTGGCTTTATCATATGTTCTCCTTAACAGGCTCAATAGTTGGGGCTGAACGCAGGATGTTTTTCAGACACGTAACCAGAGAGCTGACATGTTTGGGTTGGAATAGGCTGTAGTGATCACCATCAAGTTGTGTCACATTGACTGGCCCGAAAGCCTGCCAGCCAAGATCAGTTGAGGTGATTGTTGTTGGATCGAGATAATCCATAAAATCAGGCAACGCCTGTGCTGCCCGAATAAGGCAGAAAGGTTGTGCAGTCCGCGGTGGGCAGTAACCAAGCAATGCCCGCAGATTATGGTGCCATACGGCATAAAGTGCGGTCAGCGAGCTATCAATCTGTGCAGATTGTGGCAGGGCTCCATGCAGCGATTGCAGGAATGTCTCTGTATTGGTCGTGATCGCACTGTTATCCAGTGTCAGATCAGGGAATTGTCCCTGTAAATCGCGCAGGAAATGACGGTGGCAGAATGTATTATCCAGAATCAGATCGGTGCGTACGTTCGGTGCGAAGCTATCAATCAGGATGCAGTGAGAAACGCTTTCACCCGCAACACGTAATTGATGCGCCATTTCATAAGCGACTAATCCACCGAAAGACCAACCTGCCAGTGCGTAAGGGCCTTTAGGCTGGAGAGTACGGATTTGGTTGATATAGTCAGCCGCCAGCGCTGCAACAGAAGGTTCATCGGTATTCAGGCTAGCGGGTGTAAATGCCAGACCAATCAGACGTTGAGCGCCGAAATCAGCCGCCAAATGACGATATCCCAACAGATGTCCGCCAATAGGATGGACGATGAACAATGCAGGTTGTTCAACATTTCCCTCGTTCAGTATCACACCTTGGCAGGTGTTTTCCGGTTGATGTTCAATAAATTCAGCCAATGAATGCACGGTATCGTAAGTTTGCAGCAGGCTGAGCGGATATTGGCGATTGAACGTCTGATTGATTTTTACCATCAATCGTACTGCTGCAAGAGAATCTCCACCAAGGGTAAAGAAGCTCTCATATATGTTGATACCTTGTTGCTCTAATACTGATTCCCAAAGGTTTAATACCGTTTTTCCTGTCACATTGAGCGTCGTTGCAGATGGCGTTGAATTAACTTCTTGCGCTTCTTCAACCAGAGTAACCAATGTGCGTCTGTCAATTTTACCGTTGTCGGATACAGGGATCGTATCAAGAATAATAAATCGCTGCGGACACATCCAAATCGGCAGGGTTTGCTGTAACCAGTGAGGCAGTATTGGTAAAAGTTCAGTAGAGACTGGTGCGTTATCCGTTAAACGTAAGCCCGCGACCAATTGCAATGCACCGGTTGACGTCGTATGTGCAAATACCAGCGCTTGTTGTATCGCAGGATGTTCACATAAACGATGCTCAATTTCGCCCAGTTCAATCCGGTAGCCACGAATTTTAATCTGGTGATCATTGCGCCCCAGAAACTCGATATTTCCATCTGGCAGCCAGCGCCCTAAGTCACCTGTGCGGTAAAGCCGTCCACCCGTTTGCGGATGAGTGATAAATGCCTGTTCTGTTTTTTCAGAATCGGCCCAATAACCCAGTGCCAGCCCTTGTCCGCCAATATACAGTTCACCGGTTACCCAGACCGGACAAGGTGAAAGTACCGCATTAAGTACATAGAAAGTCTGATTAGCCAGAGGCTTACCATATGGGATACTGCGCCAATTTGGATCAACGTGTGTAATAGGATAGGCAATGGACCAGATTGATGCCTCGGTTGCACCGCCCAAACTCAGCAAGTTAAGTGCGGGATGAAGAGCATATAATTTTGCCGGTAAATTGATTGGTATCCAATCACCACTCATCAATACCCAGCGCAGACTGTTTAGGGGATGTGGATGTAGGGAATGCGGATAGCTGTGGGCATATTCCTCAAGCAGTTGCACAAATGCCGGAACAGAGTTCCAGACTGTAACCGATTCTTGTTGCAGCCATGCCAGTAATTTGTCGGGTTGTTTACTGTCACCGGGAGAAGGCATAACCAGTTTTGCCCCACGGCTCAGCGTGCCAAATAAGTCATAAACTGAGAGGTCGAAGGTTAACTCTGAGATTGCCAGCACGCTATCGCGCTCATTGAGTGCGATGCGTTGGTTAATATCAAGAATGGTATTGATCGCACCCTGATGATCTATCATCACGCCTTTCGGTTTTCCGGTAGAGCCTGAAGTGAAAATGACATAAGCCAAATCTTCAGGGCGTACAGATAAACGCGGCTCGCGGGTTACTGGCAAGTTGTTGAGCAATGTTTCATCCAGAGAGATGACTTGTACATTGTCAGGCCAGCCGATCTGTTGAGCGAACTTAGGTTGCGTCAGTACAGTATTCACTTCTCCTGATGCCAATAGCTGGTGAATTCGCTGTTGCGGATAGCTGGCATCAATGGGCAGATAAGCGCGTCCTGCCAATAAAATTGCAATCACCGCAACAACCTGTTCCCAGCCTTTTTCCATCACGATACCAATCAAAGACGAAGTCTGATTTTCCTGCGCTTGCAAATGAGCCGCCAGTGATAGGCTTTGTGACCACAAAGTGCGATAGTCGATCTGGCGAGAAGCATCGACAACGGCAATGTGTTGCGGATACTGGTTCACTGCCTGTGCAATCAGCGAGCAAAGGGTATGGGATGGAAAATCACTCTTGGTCGAATTACTGTTCTGGCACAAAGCGTGATCATTTGCCGGAAGCCATTCAGGAAGCGGGGTACTCCATTGATAATTCGGTTCGAGCAATGCAACGATGCTGGCTTGATAATGGGCAAACATGTTTTCTGCCACTTGGGGCTGGAACAATTGCGGCAAGATCGCCCATTGTATGGTGACACCGCCATCTGAGCCGGAAATGAGCATACAGTCGAGATAAACATGAGGGGTTTGTGCACCAAAGAGATTCAGTGTTCCTAACCCTGATGGCCCTTTGCCCGCAGTACCGGTTGTATCGTTGAATACGATCGGCATTCCGGCATTCAGATTGTGGCGATGCTGATTTTTCTCTCTGAGTACCAATTGACCGTCAAACAGTGCATGTAGAAGATCGGCGAACCATTGTCTTTGTATCCGGCTTGCGGCATCGCTGAACCCTGAAATATTGCGTAAGTCCACTTCCAGCAATGATGTAGTGGACAGATTGCCAACTAATATATCGCAATGCTGTGGCATTAACAGGCGATTGCCATGCAGGACATTGATCGTGAAATGTTCGCTGTTGCTCCATACCGACAAAATATGGGCAAATAGCGTGAGCATCACCTGTGATGGTGATACCCGATGTTCTGCTGCACGTTGTTGCAAGCGCTGCCATTGTTGTGGACTGATATATCCTGTCAGGCACTGTTGATCCAGTTGCTGTGACTGGTGATCTTTCAGTGGTAGTACCGGCGCATCAGGCAGTGAAGGCAAACGATCGAGCCAGTATTGTCGGCTTTGTTGCCAGGTTTCTTCGGTTTTTTCATTCTCCAGTGCCTGAATATAGTCACCAATAGTCGCAACTGGCGGTTCTGGCTGCCAGTCAGGTTGCTGATAGCAATGATGTAAATCACGCAAGATTAACGTCAGGCTTTTACCATCCGCCACCAGCAGATCAATGGTCAGGTGCAATAGATGCGTCCGATCATCGGTATGGTACAGCGTTAAATCAAACAGCGGCCAGTTGTCGCTGGGAACCCCTTGAATACGCAGAATGTCGCGGGCGTTATTCAGTTGTGTCTCGCGCTCATTCGGCATCATGCTACGGCAATCAATGACTGTCGGCGTATAGCAGGGAACTTCCGGCAGAATATGATACTGACCATCCTTCACATAACCGCGTAATTGCGCATGATGGTTTATCACTCGATTCCATGCAGTTGTGAAACGAGGCAGATCCAGCCCGTCGATAGCCAGTTCAGCGTAGAAATGGGCGATACCGTTACCAAACTGGAACAGTTGGCTCTCTCCCAACCAATAAGCATATTGCAGGGGGGTGAGTGGCAGCATTTGCTCTGATGCTGGTTCAGTTTGATGCGGTGTTGCCAATGCCACTGAATTTGTCTCAACGACCCGCAGGGTACGGCAAAATTCACTCAACTTGGGATGTTCAAACAGTTGTTGCAGATTAGCTTGTCCATAACCTTGGCGGCGTAGTTGCACCACCATGCGGGTTGCAATTAGGCTGTCACCACCACTTTGGAAAAAGTCACTGTGACGCTGTATTGACTGAGGAAGCAGTGAATTCCAGAGCGCCATCACTTGCTGTTCAATATCAGGAAGCTGATCGTCTGCTGTTTCCGATGGCACAGTTTCCGTGGTTAACGGTTGTACCATGTTCTCTTTGGCGGTCACTATGTTCAACCGGAAACTCGGCGGTAATGCTGCCAACGGTAACTGCTCTTGCTGTTGAATATGCAATGAGTAAGGCAAGGTGGAAAATTGTGTCGCTATTTCGCTGACATTCAGTCGTGCTTGTTGTTCAGCCTGCGCCAGAATCAGTTGTTGATGCAGTTCTGGCCCATCTTGTCCCGGCCATTCCAGTGAAACCCGATAACCGGACTTTTCCAAACACTTACGCCAGCCTGCAAGTTCCAGCAACGCGCTATTACCGTAGCCATCACCGTGATCATCTCCGCGATCGTCAGCCCAGGCGTTAATGCCTTCAATAAATCCGACACTGGCGAGCTGCATCGCACTTTCGCGCTTGGTTGATTCAATAATCAACAACCACCCGCCGGGTTTCAGTAAGCGGGACAGACGTTTCAGGGTATTTTTCAGATGGATGGCATCATGCAAGACGTTAACTGCCATAATCAGGTCATAGCCAGATTCAGGATGCTGAGCAAAATCAATATGTTGGTTAATGTCGAACAGGGCAAATTTTACGGTTTCGCCATAGTGATTGAGTAACTGGCGTGCATCATCCAAGAATAGCGGCGAAACATCAGTAAAGTGGTAACTGTCAATGGCTTGTGCATTGTGTTTAAGGACTTTTTCTGATGTGGCTCCCGTTCCTGCACCCACTTCCAGTACCGTGAAATGTTCGGATGTCTGGCTCAATTGCCGGACAATTTCAGCGGCAGTTTGGTTCAGACAACGTAATGCCGGGTTCTCACTGTAGAGGCTGGCTGTGGTTTGTTTATCGGTAAACAGCAGTTCCAAGGCATTGGTTCGTCCGGCAAGCAGGGTGTCATGTTGGTTGATACATGATGCTACATAACGGCTGATAGTTTGGCACCATACCGCATCATCCAGTTTTGCCGTAGGGGCAGGGATCTGGCTGAGCGGTTGCAGACAACAGTATCCGTCACCGACTTTTTCAATAAATCCTTGCTTGCTTAATAACGCAAGCCATTGGGTAAGCAGGCGTTGATATTGTGGTGCCAGTTGTAAGCGTTGTTCGATCTCTTCACGAGAATGGCATTTTTTTGAAGAAGTGAACAAATTATGGCGCAGTAAGGTCTGACCCAGCCCCAAGAATGCTTGTTGCTCAATATGTTGCCAAGAGTGCTCAAATGCTTGTTGTTCCGCTAACGTTGGTAGCGGTAATACTCCGGTGTTTATTGCCAGCGGTTCTGGCAACGATAATGACAAATTATCTTCTGCTACCAGCCATAAATTGTAACTTTGAGTATCGTCCTGACGTGGCTGAATCTCTGCCAGCCGTATTTCAGGCTTAGAACGCAGATGTTGTTCGGCTTGATGCAATTCAGGATGTTGCGGCCAGAAGTCATAGCGTGTGTGACCGACAGGCGGTGTATGAAGATCATAATTCTCGATGCGTTCAGGCTGGTGGCAAATTTGCGCTGTTTGTGCTGCTTGCGCGATTTGCACTAGCAGCGCGTTGTAAGCAGCAAACAGTGTTTCAATAACACCCGGTTCCAGCACATCATCCATGCAATACCAGTTAAACAGCAAGTCACCATCCACTTCCATAACCTGATGATCGAGCCAGACTTGCGGGGTTTGGCTCAGAACAAAGACCGGATCGCCCAGTAATTGAGTAATGGATTGCTTGATTGCGACCCCTTCTTGTGCCATCCCCAACATACTGGTGAAAACGACCGGTGTCAGTGGTTGCCGGCTTTGGGCTTCACCAGATTGCTGGCGACCGAGTTCCCGCAATACTTCAACACCATTGACATGACTATGGCTCAGGCGCTGCCAGAGCAAGGACTGGGTTTTTTCCATGCTGGCACGCAGGGAGGTGGTCTTGCGTAAATCAAAATCCATCAACATGACAGAGGTAAAATCACCAATCAGCTCTTGAACCTCTGGATGGAAAGGCTGTCGGTTAAAGAATGTCAGGTTGAGGGTAAACAGCGGATGACGACTGTACCATTCAAGCGTATGAGCAAACAGTGTCAACAGCCCCGCAGAAGGCGTGACTCCCCATTTTTTCCAGCTTTGTTTCAGTAGTTGCCAGTCAGATTGTGCCAGACGACCTTCATAAGTCGTGAATTGTGGTTGGCTACGCTCAGGCAGTTGTGGATTCAACGGCAATCTTGGCGCAGGGGGCAGTGAAAGTAATTGTTCCTGCCAGTATGCCCATGATGCCCGCCACTCTTTACTTTCACGTTGCGCCTGTTCTGCCATCACGTAGTCGCGGAAAGTAAATGTTTGTGGAGCCAATGGTTGCTGCTGGTGATAAGCCCGTTGGAGATCGTCCATCATGATCCGGAAACTCTGTACGTCAAATTGCAACAGATCCAGGTTCATATGTAAGCGGCAACGTTCATTCGGTAGCAATGAAACAGAGATTTCAAATAGTGGCCACTGTTCCGCGGATGGCACTTGGTAAGAAAGGGTATGACGACGCTGAGCCAAAGCCTGTTCACCGGTTGTATCGTCCAGCGTCCGTAAATCATCTTGCGATAAAGAATACCAAGGTGTTTCAGGTAGAATTCTTTGTTGCCCATCTTCATCCACTATCATGCGTAACATGCCATGACGCTGAATTAAAGCATTCCATGCCTTCTCAAAACGTGGGATATCAAAGCTATCCAGTTCCAGATCCCATTCAAACAGGACGTGACAAGCCACACCACCAAAATCAATGGCCTGAGTACGGCCGATCCAGTAAGCGTGTTGAATTGGTGTCAAAGGAAATGGCTCATGATGTCGGGTGCTGTCAATCATGATCTCAGATTGAGAAAAGGCAACGGGTTGCTCAGGCAATGCGTCCCCAATAAGTGCATCAAGCCCTTCCAGCGTCATATTCTGATAAGCCAATCCTGCGGTTAACCTGAAACCAAATTGCTGGTGGATCACTGTATTCAGCTCCAGAAACAGCAGGGAATCCAAACCGAATTGCAATAAATCCTGTTGTGGTTCTAAACGTTCAGGCTGTTCTAAACGCAATAGTGTCGCGATATGCTGACGCAGCCAGATAATTCGCTGTTTACTGTCCTGATAGAGCGAGTTATCTACAGAGACTTCGGCAGAGGGGGAAGATGCAGGTTTTTCGGCGACATGGGTAATGTCAGCTTGTAAACGCCGCAAAATATCAGGATGACGTTCATCTAACCGCATTGCCAGATAGCAAGGCGATGAGGTGTGCAGAGATTGATTGAGATGCCAGATACCTTCATTTGTGCTGAACGGTAACATGCCATCTTGCGCCAGTTTTTCCACCAATCGTCGGTCGCTGGCCATACCAATGCCACCCCAAACGCCCCAAACCAACGTTTTTACTATTAATGTTTTTACCGTCAACGACTCGGGGGCTGTCAGTGCCAAAGATTCTAAACAAGCGTTGGCGATTGCGTAGGCGCCTTGTCCCTGAGCGCCTAACATGGATGCGGCAGAAGCGTGAAGCAGCAGATAGTGTGCATTATGTTGTTGAAGTGCGGCTTGCAACGCCGATGCACTTTGGGCTTTGACGGATAACATTTGTGACAGGCGTGGATGCTCCAGTTCTGCCAGCCGGGTATGATCAGCGATTCCGGCAGCATGAATCGCACCCGCGATGCAATCCTCTTGTGCCAGTGTTTGCACTGCGTTTAACAAGGCTGGCGTGTCAGTGACATCAACGTTAATCCAACGTATTTCACATTCGTTATTCAGTGACAGCGCTTGTACAAAGGCATCCCAGTCCGCATTTTGGCGGCGGGCAAATACGGCAATCTTACGCGCGCCATGTGCCAGCAACCAACGGATGGAAATCTGACCGATACCGCCCATGCCGCCAGTAACGATATGCCACCCCTGATGAGGAATTGACATCGGCTGTTGTGATAACGCTAATGGTTGACATTGTAAAACAGGCACCGAAACTTGATTTCCGCGTACTCTCAGCCAACGGTGGTTTTCATGTCTGTGTTTGTATTCATGATCGTGTTCATTCAAATAGCCAAGCGCTAATGACAAAGCGTCAGCATCGTTGATATCAGCCATATCAATCGCCTGAATACGACGATGGGGATACTCTTCAACCGCGACACGCAGCAACGCCCAAACCGCGTATTGAGCCGGATTGATATTCTCTTTTGATAAGGTGGTTTCCGGTTGGGCGCAGCAGGTAATAACAGTTAAAGGCGCTGTTTCATCGCGTTTTAATTCGCTGATAACTTGATCACATAATTCAGCAACATCATTGCCTTGGAGCAGTAATAATGTATTTCCGCTTTCAGGCTGCAAATTAATACCTGCCTGACGCCAATGGTTGGCAATCGTGTCACTCGCCGTTGACGAACGAAGAGTCGTTGATGAGCAAAAAGTATATGTCGCTGAAGATTTCTGTTTATCCGCATTATCCACAATATTTATTGTGCGCCAATGCAGGGCATAATGAGTATCAGGACATGGCTGAGGCGCAGGCAACCATGATTTTGTCATGACTTGTTTTTTTATGGATAAGCATTGGCGGGGCAGATCGGCGCGACCACTCAACAGAGCGAATAAGCGTTCACCAGCGTAGATCAGTGCCGGAAAATCAGTGAGTAAATTTGCCTCCAATAACCGGCGTCTGGCATACGGCAGGGCATGGTGAGGACGATACATTTGACTTATTGTTTGGGCGGACGCTGTTGGCCCGGAAACTGTTGGCCCGGAAACTATTGGCCCGGAAACTTCTTGGTAATAGCCTTGTTGAACACAATAAGTCAGTAATTGTTCCAGCAGTGGGCACCAGCACGGTTGCAGCCGACCAGCCCGAATCGTGTCGATAGCGCTGAAACCTTGTTCAGCTTCACGCCCATGACATTGATATATCAATGCATCGGTATACAGTGCTCGTAGTATTGCCGCATCGGAATTTTGCTCAATAGCAGGATCGATCAGGGAATTGATATCCGGCCCAGTATTGGCATTGGCTGTAAGTTGTACAGATTTGGCGGCCGCAAAGCTGTAGTGTTGCTTATCAAATGGATAGAGCGGAGCATGGCATTTTGCCCCTGTGAGCGGGAAAAGACGCTGCCAATCCAGTTGTACACCAGCACAGTAAAGTTGCATTAGAGCCGTTTGCTGAACTGTTTCTGGGGAGCTTTGACGCTGTGCACAGGCAATCCAGGTTTCTTGTGGCAGACCGACACGCCGTCCGATACCCGTTAGCTGTGCATCAGCACCGAACTCTACAAATAATGCCACACCTTGCAGGCGGACAAATTCAATGGATTGATAATAACGCACTGTCTGGCGCATATGGTTACGCCAGTAGTCTGGTGAACCCAATTGTTCAGACGTTGCAATATTGGTTGTCAGGGTGGAGACCAGCGGAATTTCTCCCGATGCAGGTCGTAAGCCGTTACAATGCAGAGAAAATGCATCCAGAACTGAATCAAGCATGGCTGAATGCGCTGCACAGGCAACGTTAAGGCGCTGGCAACGAATCTGTTGCTGTTCCAGCCGTTGTGCCAGTGTATCAATTTCCGTTTCTGTACCCGCCCAGACCCAGTGTTGTGGGCCATTGCAAACGGCTTGATCCAATGCCAGCGAACGAGTAAAGGGAAGAATATCTTCTTCGTTGGCAAAAACGGCCAGCATTGCCCCGCCTTGGGCACATTTTTGCATCAGTTTGCCCCGCACCGTGACTAGCGGCATGACTTGTTCAGGCGTGAAAATGCCGGCAACAACGGCAGCGGCGAACTCTCCGACTGAGTGCCCCAATACGTAATCAGGCTTTAATCCAAGCGCTCGCCAGTGTGCCGCCAGCGCAATTTGATGCGCTACAATTGCTGGTTGTGCATATTCAGTGGTAGCTAATGCATCATCATGTTCTCCGAACATCACGGCTTTTAATGGCAGTGCCAACTCGGATGCACAGGCAGCACAACAGCGATCCAACATGGCGGAGAAAACAGGAGAGTTGACATACATGGCTTTTCCCATGCCAGACCATTGACAACCTTGTCCGCTGAATTGCCACAGTTGCTTGCTTTCACTTTTGGCTTGCCCGCTAAAAATGTCCGGAGTTGGGCTATGGTTCGCAAAGGCAGATAAACTCGCAGCACTTTTTGCAGCACTTTTTTCAGCGTTTTTATCAACATCTAGTGGTGTCAATGTAAGAGCCAAACGCCACGGCAGTGAAAGATCGCGCCCCTGCAATGCAGTCCAGGCCAGATCTGCATGATTTTCTGGTGTGCTATTGAGTGCCATCGCGTAACGTTGTGCCAATTGACGCAATGAGGATTCGGAAGCGGCAGAGAGCAATAAAGGCGCTGTTTGTGAAGGAACTTGTGCATGAGCTTGCGAATGATTGATACGGCGGTGATGTAATTCTTCGGGCAATGATTGCACCACGATATGGCAGTTGGTGCCGCCAATCCCGAATGAAGAAACGCCAGCGGTACGCAATTCTTGCGTCCAATGTTGCCCTTGTATTGCCAGCCTGAATGGACTTTCTTCCAGTCTTAATGCCGGATTGGGTTGCTGTACATTGATCGTTGGCGGAATGTAACCATGCCAGACAGACAGAACCGTTTTAATCAGGCTGGCAATGCCTGCGGCGGTATCGAGATGACCAATGTTGCTTTTCACTGAGCCAAGGTAACAAGGTGGTATTGCCGAACTGCGGTCAGAGAATATACTGCGTAATGCGTCAACTTCTATCGGATCGCCAAGGGGTGTGCCTGTGCCGTGTGCTTCAATCATGCCAACATCATCAATGCTGACATCTGCCAGTTGTAATGCTTCGGTAATAACGTTGCGCTGACCATTAACCGAAGGGGCTGTAAAGCCCACTTTTTCGTTGCCATCATTATTAATCGCACTGCCACGCAGCACCGCCATAATGGGATCACCATCGCGCAGCGCATCACTCAGACGTTTCAGTGTGACAACACCAACGCCATTGCCGCCGTAGGTGCCATTGGCTTGGCTATCAAAGGGGCAACAATGTCCATCAGGTGAGAAGATCATTCCCGGTTGATACGAATAGCCGCTTTCTTGTGGGAAAGAAATCGCTACTCCACCGGCCAGTGCCATGTCGCATTCACCGGAACGCAGGTTTTCACAAGCCATATGTACAGCAACCAGTGAACTTGAGCAGGCTGTTTGTACTGTCAGGGCCGGGCCTTTCAGGTTTAATTTATAGGCAGTGCGAGTCGCAAGATAATCTTTATCATTGCTCATTAACGCCTGTAGCCCTTTAACTTTGCCCACATCGGTCATGGTGAATTGTGACCATGAAGGCCAGGTACTGACCCGGCTACTGGCGAAAACCCCTGTTTTCAGGTGTACATTCCGTGGTGAATAACCGGCATGTTCAAGCGCATGCCAGGCTGTTTGCAGGAACAGACGCTGCTGAGGATCGAGCATTTCGGCTTCCTGACGTGAATAGCCAAACAGCGTAGCGTCAAATTGTTCCGCGTTCTCCAGTAGTGCAGCCCGATTGACAAAATTTTCACTATCAATGACTTCAGGAGGAATACCTGCATCCAATAATGTTTGACGGGAGAGTGTAGTTGTACACTCAACCCCATGTTGCAGGTTGTGCCAGAAAGTATCGCTATCTGGTGCCTGCGGAAAACGGCAGGCAAGGCCAATCACTGCGATGGGATCACAATTATCGTAGTGAGGCGTTAAATCAGTCATTGTGCAGCTCCTTTATGACGTTTTTCCCGTTGTTGCAGACGCTTTTGTTGTTGACGCTGACGAAGAGTCATCGACTGGTGATTTTCGTCTTGAGTGTCCTTTCGGCAGTGCAAGCTGAGTGTTTCTGGTGTTGGATAAGCGAATAAGTCAGTAATGGCAAGATGCTGGAAACCCGCATGTTGTAATTTGCCGTGCAATTGAATGAGTTGTAGCGAGTTGGCTCCTGCCTCAAAAAAGTTCTGTTGTGCATTGATAGGTTGATTTATTACGGATAAAAACAGGCGTTGAATTTCGCTGCATATTTCACGGCATACTTGTGGATCAAATCCTTCCGAACGTGTTGGTGCAATAACCGCAGATGCGTTATCTTCAACCACATTATCTTTAACCACATTATCTTCAATCATCAGGCATTGCTGGCGTGGCATCAGTTGTTCCAATGCGGAATGCCAGCTTTCTGGCTGTGCAGCGAGAGTGCGTAATAGCGCCATATAGCTGTTGAACATGTTTTGTAGCTGATGTGGCTCAAATAATTCTTCCACCGCATCCCAGTTCAGGCAAAGCTCGTTGTCAGATTCGTAAACCTGATGATCCAGCCAGATTTGTGGCGTTTGCGAGATACCCCAAACGGGTTTCATCCATGATGAATGTGAAAGGAATTGTCCTTCATGGGTTCCCAATGCACTGGTGAAAACAACCGGCATAACGGCCGCCTCGGCACCACGACTCTGTGTCAGTTCACGCATTACCCTGATCGCTGAGATATGGCGGTGATCCAGATCTTGCCATAACTGTTGTTGCAGCCGCCGAGCACTTGATAGCCAGTTTTTCTCTGGGTGCCAGGCCAGTAGTGACAGTGAAGTGAAATCTCCCAGAATATGTTTAATGTCTTCGTGCCAGTGTGGGCGATCGAAAAGGGTGAGATTAAGGGTTAATTCCGGTTTGGTGCTGAAAGCGGACAAAACAGCCGCATAAGCTGCAATGAGAAGTGCGGAAGGCGTTATCTGATGAGGTGCAGCATGTTGCTTTAACTGATTCCATTCATGTGCAGATAACCGATCGCTGTAACGCACAAAACGCGGGGATTGAACACTTTCCGGTGCAATACGCAATGGCAATTGTGGAGCCAGTGGTAATGTTTTCACTCGCTCCTGCCAATATTGCAGTGAATTCTGATGCGCCGGCATTTGTTGCTGACGTAACACACAATCCCGGAATGTGATGTTCAGTGGTGGCAATTCATGTTGCTCGTCAAGGTATAGCTGTTCTAGTTCAGCCAGCAATATCTGCATGCTCAACCCATCTAACAGCAGATTATCCAGACTGACAAATAGCCGGGAGACAAAGTTGTTATCTTGTGCCAGTTGGAAATCGAACACTGGCCAGTGGCTGGCGTCTAATACCTGATGTGACAGGTGTTCGCGCAATGTGTCTGCTTCAGTGATATCAGCAAATGGGTGTTGTTTAACTGAAAACATGGGGACATCTTTCAATATCTGCTGCTGTCCATTAATAACAACCGTTCTAAGCACCGGATGGCGTTGGATCAGGTGATTTAGTACCCGATTCAAACGTTGAACATCTAATTGTTCTATCCGGTATTCGATAAAGAAATGCGCACCAACTCCACTCAGGGCAAAACCGGGATGGCGTCCAACCAGATAAGCTTGCTGAACTTCGGTTAATGGGAAAGGCTGATATTGATCTTGTTCTTCTGGTATTGCATACGCTTCTGATGACGTTTCAGACAGAGGCGCAAGTAAAGGAGAAAGTGTAGCGGTGAACGCAGCCAATTGCGGATTACGGAAAAGGTGATTGAGTTCACCTTTAAAGCCTTGTTGTGCCAGTTCACCAATTAGACGTGTAGCTAAAAGGCTATCACCACCCAGTTGGAAAAAGTCGCTGTTATGGTCTAGCTGCTCTGTATTGAGCAGGTGTTGCCAAATGGCGGCAACGGTTTGTTCCAGCGTATTCAACGAAGTGATTTCATTCTGGCGTGCAGCTTCTGTTTTTGTGGCGGACATTACGCTTGTAGCAGACGATAAGCCTTGCGCCAGTGCCTTACGATCAATCTTACCGTTAGGGGTCAGGGGCAGATGCGGAATAACATGCAAGCGCTGTGGGATCATATATCCCGGCAAATGTTGCGCCAGCACGGACTTAATTTTCCCCCGATCAGGAATGGTGACGCTGTCACTTGCTTGCATCAACAACACACTAAGATTGCCGATGGTAATGGGTGTTTCTGTTTGTAATGGTAGTGGGGATAGAAGAGATAACCACTGTGACGCAGAGTGTAGCTGAATACCATGAGGTGAAAGCAACTCAGTGGTAATCAGAGAGAGAGAAGAGGCTTGTTGTAACTCCATTGCCAACACTAATGCACCGGGTTGTGCCAAAGGCAGCAATGACTTGATGCAGCTTGCCGGATCTTCTTCTCGGTGTAATACATTGTTCAGCAGGATAATATCTGCCTGATGTTGTAGTAACTCAGATTGTAGTAACTCAGATTGTAGTAACTCAGATTGTAGTGGTTCAGATTGCAGCGACTGAGGAATTTGTTCAGGCCAGCGTTTTACTGACGTATGAGCGTAGCGACTTAACCGTGTTTGCATCTGGTTAATCAGTGCCTGAGAACGTTCAAAGCCGATATAGGACAGATGTTGGTCAGTAATATGTTCTGCCAGCCATTGGGCACAAAGACCACTGCGGGCGTCGAACTCCATTACGGTAACGGGGCGTTGTAATCGCTGGGAAAGGGCAAGGATTACCTGTTTTAATCCAGCCAGCCCTTGTTGGGTTTCTGGTAGTGCAAAGAGCTGTTGTTCCGGTGCAAATTGTGGATCATCAAGTAACGTTACTGCTGCCTGTTGTCCGGTAAGAATATTACGCAGCGTAGCATGCCAGCGCTCAGGGATAGATCCTGCTTCATTATTATTGAATGAAGTGAATGAATGATCAAATGCAGTGGATGGCGATGTGGCTTGGTATACATGATGTGCAGACTCAGCCAATAGACTGTATTTCAATAGATTACATTGGCAAAGAGATGCCAGCATACGGGCAAACCAATCATGGTATTCCGGTTGAGGTTGGTAGTGTTTCAGACAATCGGTTAACGATTGAGGCGAAGTAAACGTAATACCATAACGTGACAGATGTTCCAGCAGGAATATTGCAACTTGAGGTTCACTGAGATCATCAGGTTTACCGGACTCATTGGTTATTGCCTGCATTGCAGGAAACAGATCACGATAGTTTGTCGGTAACTGCGGAGCACTATTTACCCGTTGGCATAAAGCATCGCCTTCCAATTCAAGGAACGCCACCAGCGATTTCTCTTTTTCGCCACTGGTTAATGCAACTCCTTTACTGATACCGGTTACTTGATTAAGGGCAGCATCAATTTCTCCCAGCTCAATTCGGTAACCTCCAATTTTGACTTGACTATCGCGGCGTCCCATAAATTCAAGCCAGCCTTCAGGGTGATAACAGCCCAGATCACCGGTACGATACCAGCGGGCTCCCTGATCGACGACGAATTGGGCGGCAGTGCGTTCTTCATCATTAAAATAACCCAATGCTACACCAGCGCCGCCAATCCAAAGTTCACCGACAACCCAATCAGGGCAATCCCGACCATCTTTACCGACTACACGGTAACGCTGGTTAGCCAAAGGATAACCATAAGGAATAGAACGCCACTGTGCATTAATTTGTTTAACGATATATTCATTCGACCAAATAGCGGCTTCTGTCGCGCCTCCCATAGCACTTAATACACCATCAGGATTGAACGCCCGGTAACGATCAGGTAATGACAAGCCGATCCAGTCTCCGGACAGCATCACGGTACGAAGCGCTTTCGGCGCATCGACTTCCATCCCTTCGCAATAGGTCAGCAACATATCAAACAGTGCCGGCACGCTGTTCCACAATGTAACGTTATGTTGCCCGATCAGCATTTCCCAGGTTGATGGGTCGCGGCGTTGTGCTTCGTTAATTAATACCAATGCTCCTCCGGCACTGAGGATGCCAAAAATGTCATAAACGGAGAGGTCGAAATGCAGGGCAGAGAGTGCCAGCAACCGGTCACTGCTCTGAACCTGATGACGGCGATTGATGTCCAGACAGGTATTGAGAGCGCTTTGATGGCTAATCACCACCCCTTTTGGCACCCCGGTTGAACCAGAGGTATAGATGATATAAGCAGGATCGGTCACTGCGCATTTAGGCATGTCAGCTAAAGGCAGTAACTGCTCATCCTGATGCCAGAAAATGCAGTGTACATCCTGTGACCAAGCCGTATTCTGCTGTTTTGGATCGATGATAACAACATTGATCCCGGCACTTTCACAGATAGCGCGACGTCGGTTTAATGGTTGATCTACGGGGACGGGAACGTAAACACCACCCGCATAAAGTATGGCTAATATAGCGACAATTTGTCCGATGCCTTTTTCCATACTGATGGCAACCCGATCTCCCGGCATAATCGGTATTTTTTGCAGCACTGCTGCTAAACGACGGGCTGCGAGACTGAGTTCGCTATAACGCATTTTTTCATTATCAATGATTAAAGCAACAGCATTGGGGGTGCGTTCTGCCTGTGCAAACACTTCCTCATGCAATAAGGCGTCGGGTAGTGGTTCAATCGTGTTATTAATTTGATGTCGCAAATGGTATTGCGATTCAGGCATCAGATCGGGGAGTTTTTTGCTCCATTGCGCAGCATTTTCTGTCAGATTCTCAATAAGCCCTTGATAGGCAGTGAATAAGGTATCGATTAAACCATCAGGGAAGAGTTCATCGTTGCTATCCCACTGAATGTTGAGCGCGTTTTCATGTTCAAAAGCAACGAAATCCAACCATACCTGAGGAGTTTGTGATATTCCCCAGCTTGGTTTTCCCAGCACATCAAGGGTATTCTCACCATATAAAGGGCGGCCTAAATTGCTGGTAAATACAATTGGTGCACCGTGTGGATGGTTACCTCGTTTCTTGAGTTCACGCAGAACTTCTACGCCAGACCAGTGACGATGTTCGTAAGCTTCGGCGAATGTTGCCTGTGCATCCTGAGCCAGTTGGCAGAACGGTAAATTATCACCGGGAATGTCCAGTAATAGAATGTTGGTAAAATCCGCCAAAATGTTGTCAACCGCAGGATGCAGCGAAGCTCGGTCAAATAGTGTTAGGTTAAACAACAAGCGTGTTGAATTGCTCCAGCGACATAATAAAGCAGCAAATGCAGTCGCCAATGCCATGGTTGGCGTAACGCCGTTTTGCTGCGCTAATTGTTTAAAACACTCCCAATGTTCAGGTGCTAACTGGAAACATCTGCGCTGAATCCGGACATTTTTTATCAGGGAAGGGTCTCGCGCCAGAGGAAGCTGGGGAGCAAGTGGCAAAGTGTCTAATCGGCTACGCCAAAATAACGCCGCTTCCTGCCGGGCTTGCCCGAATTGGCTCTGATATTGCGTTAGATAACTGCAAAAATCATAGTCAGAAGAAATAGCAGGCAGGCTGCGTTTGGCAATTAGTGCTGCCAGTTCGGTAAAGAACAGGCTGAAACTGGCGGCATCCATGATCAACAGGTCGATATTCGTATGCAGCCGATGTTGATTATCACCAAACAGACTCAGCTGAATATCGAATGTTTCTCCTTTTTCAACCTGCAATACCCGATGGTCCAGTTGCTCACGTATGTTGCTCAGTGCTTGTTGCTGTTCATTTGCTGTCAGGTTGCGCAGGTCATGAACCGTTAATTTTTTCCAGTAAGCGTGGGCTATGCCTTGTTGGCGTCCATCTGGCAAAAAACGCACGCGCAACATCGGATGCCGCTGAATCAGCACATGAATCGCGGCCTCTAATTGTTTTGGTTCCAGCCCGATACCATCAAATTCTTGATACAAATGACAACCAACTCCCCCCAAGGTTTGTTCTGGTGAACGCCCGACAAAATAAGCATGTTGTACAGCCGTCAATGGGAATGGACGAGCATCTACAATTCGTGGCAGTGGAGCCCGTGGCAGTGGCGTTATATCTTGGGATACCGAAGGAACAACCGGTGCATGGCGTTGCAGAAGTTGGCCCCAGGCATGCAATGTTGGCTTTTGGTAAAGCTCACGCAAGGTAACGCGATATCCTTGACGCCTAAACTGGTTTAGCAATGCCATTATTTGCATTGAATCCAATCCGTTGCGAATTAAATCGTCGTTATCGCCCACCAAAATATTTTTTTGATTAAGCAGGCCAGAGATGAGCTGGCGCAGTGAATCAGGGGAGAGAAGGTCCGTATGCATGAAAAAATCCTATAAAAGTGGCAGTTACGTAAATAAGTCAAAGAATGGGTGGGTTACACCTTATTCGGATGGATGTTGCGGGTGTAAGTGCCAATGCTCTTCTGAACCAAGGTGATTTTTCCAGAGAGATTGATAAAGCGGACAGCGATTAAGTAATTCGTCATGGGTGCCGCTATCACAAAGGGTTCCATGATCCATTACCAATATTTGATCAGCGCGGGTTATCGTGCTTAACCGATGAGCGATAACAAAGACGGTTTTATTCTGAGTAAGAGAATCAAACGCTTCTTGTATCAGCCGTTCATTTTCAGGGTCCAGTGAAGCTGTTGCTTCATCCAGAAATAAAACGGGAGACTGTTTTAAAATAGCGCGGGCGATGGCAAGGCGCTGGCGTTCACCGCCGGACAACGTACCGCCATCCACACCTAAAAGGGTATCGTATCCTTGCGGCAAGGCCATAATCGTATCGTGAATATTGGCAAGACGAGCAGCTTGTTCCAACTCCAACTGTGTCGCATTCGGATTGCCCAAACGGAGATTATTAGCAACAGTATCCTGAAATAGCGCTGTTTCCTGAAACACCATTGTGACGGTGTCATATAGGGCTTGAGTCTGGTAATGATGGATGGGAGCACCACCCAGACGGATTTCACCTTTATCCAGTTGATAGAAAGAGAGCAATAAATAGGCCAGCGTAGATTTGCCACTGCCGCTTGGCCCCACAATGGCGGTCATGCTGCCTTGTGGCGCATAAAATGAAACGTTTTCGATCGCTGGCTGGTTGGTTCCCGGATAGCCAAATGAAATATTCTTAACTTCAACATCGTATTTGGCTGGCGCACCTAATGGGCCGGAAACTTGCGTTTCAACCGCTTCTATCTCTGCAATGTGCGTTTCGCCTACTTGTGTCAATGCGGTGACATTGAGCAGGGGAATGATCCCACGTAAAGGTGTAATCGTGGCAAACAGCAGCAGAATTGTAATGAGCATTTCGGAAAGTGTGAGAGCTTCCGGAGAATGGAAGCGTAGTGCCCCGGCCAAAATGCCAACAACTACGCTGGTATCAATGACGATGTAGAACAAACTCAATAGCGGTATGCTTTTGAATACTCCGCGGCGGAATGCAGCACGTAATTGTTTAATTTCCTGCTCAAAACGCTGTTCTACCGTCGTGGTCGCTGCCGCTGCGCGGATAAAGGCCATGCCCTGTGCATACTCTACGATCGATTCAGATACGTCTGCCATCATGACTGCCCGTCGACGCAATATTTCATTGAGTTTTTGACGGATAGCGCCCAGAATGATTAATCCAACCATCAATACCAATAGTGCACTGCCAGCAACCACCCAATCGAACCAGAATAAGGCCAGATAAATGAGCGCCAGCATCGTAATCTGACAGGTGATTTGAGGAGTGGTATAGGCGGATTGATTTTCCTGCCATTGCACATCTTCGGATAACGTCAATGCTATTTTTCCGGCACTTAATCCCCGGATTGTCGCGACGGACATGCTCACGAGCCGTTGCAGTAAAGAACGGCGGATTTCTATGCCCAATCCATAAGCGGCAATGGTGAGTTGACGTAATGCGCGGGACATAAAAGCGAACCGCAGCAACAGTAAAAGAATCAATAACGTCAGAGTAATAAGCGGCAGTATAGCGTTGCCACTTTCCTTCAGGTGCGCGATAGCCCAGGCTGCGATAGCAAGTTGAGCAATAATCGCAATGGTATCAAGTTGCTTAAACAACAAACCGCAGAACCAGACCCGTTGCAGTTTTGGGGACAGATGTTGCTGGAGGCGATTAAATAACCCCATGATAATTTACTCCTGTGCTGGTATTTTCTCCCCGCCAAGCTGCCCACTGCTTGGCATATGCGCCTTGCTGTGCGACCAGTTCATCATGGTTACCCTGCTCAATGATTTGTCCTTTATCCAAGACCACGATTTGATCAAGATGACGGATAGTTGGCAGGCGGTGGGCAATAACAATCACTGTCTTATTGCGGCCTGTCTTCGTGTGGCATAGCGCATTGAGTGCTTGTTGCATCTCTTTTTCACATTCTGGATCGGCATAAGCTGTGGCTTCGTCCAGAACAAGAATTGGCGCGTTTTTCAGGATAGCGGCGGCAACAGCGATACGCTGTTTTTCTCCCACAGACAAGCTGACCCCATTGTTAAGCACAGTGTTATAGCCTTGTGGTAACTGCTGGATAAATTGGTGTGCTTGTGCTGCGGTAGCCGCAGCTTCAACGTCGGCTTGGGAAGCATCAGGGCGGGCCAGTCGGATGTTATTGGCTATCGTATCGTTGAACAGAAATATCCGCTGGAAAACAAAAGAGATGTTATTGCGCAAGGTGGTTTCATCCATATTGCGGATATCAATCCCCCCAACAGTAATTTTGCCTTGTTGCGGGTCCCAAAGACGAGCAATCAAACTGGCTACCGTAGATTTACCAGAACCACTGGCGCCGACCAGAGCCAGTGAACTTCCGGCAGGTACGGAAAACGAAATGTTGCTTAATGCGTTATCCTGCCCATCCTGATAGGAGAAGCTGACATTATGTAAGGTCACATTATGATCAATAGGCATGTGACCGACAGAGGCTTGATTGGTAAATGTTTGACTCTGAGTGCATGGTGTTAATTCAGGTTGATTCATTAACCAGTGATAACGTGTGATTAATGCTTCTTGCTGTTGCAAACGTGTCATCACTGCGAACATGGACGAGGCAATATTGCCGAATGCCATAGCAGCCAGAATAAAGAAGGTAAATTCAAATATAGAGATTTCTTGTTGGCTAAATAGCCAGACTGCCAAAGGGAGTACAAACAACAGGTTAGCGCTGGATAACACAAAAAATCGGCTGGATTTGACCTGCACTTTCTCAACCCAAACATCAATAATACGTGTCAGGGCGGTAAATGCTTCTTCCGCTCGCTGTAGCGCAATATTGCCACCTGAATAGGTTTTTACCACAGGGATTGCATTGATGACTTCACCCATGGTTGAAGCGATACGATTTTGGGCTGCGTAAAAGCGCTGAGTTGTGGTTTGAACTTTCATCTGAATATAGATGAATAATAGACAAGCGCCCAAAGTCGGGGCGAATGCCGCCAATGCCAACCGCCAATCGATGGCCAACATAACACTTAGTGCGATCAATGGGCCGAACAAGGTTGCGGACATCTCTGGGATAATATGGGCAATACCATCTTCAAGCTGTTCGACGTCATCCAGCATTATTTTCTTGATTTCGCTGCTGTCGGTCTGCATGAAGAAACCAAGGGGAACAGACTTCAACTTGCTACTGATGTTACGACGGATATCTGCCTGAACATCGGCTGCGATCAAATGAGAAACAAATGTCGAGCCACTGAAAGTCAGCATTGCAGCAAAGGTAGCGCTTAATAACATGATGCCGTAACTCAGTAACGTATCATATTGTCCGTCATAGAGAGATTGGGTAATCAACCCGGCAATTGCTGCTGGCAGTATTTGCAGTCCCGCAGAAACAATGGCAAGCGCAATGGCAACATAACTGAGAGTGCGGTATGGACGCATCATATTCCACAATGCTTTAATGACTCCGGCATCCGCAGCGCGTTGCTCTGGCGAGTTCTGCACAGAAGAATCATGGCTGAGCATAGGTGTTTTCCTTTTGGAAATCGCGGCGTTTGCGTAATGTCCAGTACAGGCCGGCGAGGGTGAAGAGTGATGCAAGAGCAAAAAGGGAAGCGTAGCTTGCTTTGGTCACAATCAGTCCACCCAGTATTGAACAGATGATCGCAATGCTCATATCTGCGGATTGCATCAACGCAAAATCCACCCCAGATTGTGTACCTGCTGCCAGAGACATCATTTGGGTATATAAGGCAACAAATTTGGCAGCGGTGATTAATGTGATGAGGATGTATGCAGCTGAAAGCAGGGATATGGAAGATTCTGGTTGTTGGGCAAGCCAGAAAATCCCCACTAATACCATGCATTCAAGCAGCATAAGGCCCAATAATGTTTGAATGGCTCCTAATTTACGTACAATGATGCCGCCAAACAGGACTCCGAATAATCCGGCTAATGCGCCACCACTGGCTGCAATGATGCCAAGTTGGGTTAAATCCACTCCGCGATCGACTAAAAATGGAGAGAGCATACCGAGTGACAGGCGTGTACCAACCATGCATAACAGTATTAAAACCAATGCCTGTTTAACCGGAGTCCGGCGTAATGCACTCTTCAGGGAGGGCGTTGTCACAGCCTTTGAAACATCCGGTTGTTGCTTTCCTTGAGTTTTTCGGATGAACAAAATAGGCAGTGACATCAAGAGAATCACAATGGTTAATGCACCAGCACCAATGTGCCAGCCATACAGTGAAGTCAGATATAAAAACAGGCCGCTGCCGATAATGGCTCCCAGATAACCGCCCCCGACCTGCATGACATTGCTCCAGGGGCGATGTTGTGGTGATAATCGGTCGATAGCATGACCATCTGTGGTGGTATCTACTACGGTCAGGCAAAGTGTTATCAGAAACAGAGCCGCAATAATCAGCGGCATATGTTCGGCGGGGTTTGCCAATGACATTGCACAGAAAAGCAGTGTAATCAGCAGATTGCCACAGAGCATGAGGCGGCGGGGGTGAGTATCCCCCGAACCTGATTTGCGATAGCGCTCTACAATCGGCGCCCAAAGGAATTTGCATGCCCAGGGTAACATCAACAGATAAAGTAACCCTATCTTATCCGGTGTAACACCGTGGCTGCGCAAAAATGCGGGCATGCTTTGTAACGTTAACATGCCAATGGTACTTTGGATGGTGTAAACACCAGCCAAAGTCAGAAGCAGTAACGAAATGTGACGGGAATTTGAAATATTGTGCGTTTGCGTCATAGTGCAACGCTCACATCCAGCCCAACATTCAAGCCCTTACTTATCATACTGAGCGTACTGGGGCCTTGCTGAAAACTAGAGACTCGATATTTTTTGTTGCCCAGATTTTCGCCATAAAGTTTGATGTTGACACCATGGGTCATTTCTAAACTTAATGAAGCGTCATAAAGAGTATATGCCCCTTGCTCAAGGGTATTCGCTTCATCAAAGTAGCTTTTTGAATAGTGGCGGGCACCGGCATTTATATAGAGATTGCCTGGTAATAATGTTTGATCAATAAGATAGTCGACACTGGCATTGAGCATGACATCTGGTGCATATGGCAGACGTTTGCCGTTGTAACTGGTCCCCGTTGCTGTATTGGTTGCATGAGTGAAGTTTGATTTACCTATATTGCCGCCCAGTGAAACTCTGAGTCCTTGCATTGGTTTAATCTGGCTGCTCAGTTCTATGCCTTTACTTTCCGCTTTTCCGGCGTTGCGAAAGGACTGCATGCCAATAGGCCCAACATAGATCTGCTTGTCTTTTGAACGGATATAATAAACCGCGCTGTTTAACGTCATGGCATTGTTAAAGAACGATGTATGCCAACCGAATTCATAATTATCTGAGGTTTCGGTATCGTAAGGTTTTCTATCCTCGGCAGAGGAAACAATATTGTTGAATCCGCCGGGTTTATAACCTTTAGTAGAGGAAACATAGAAACGGGTATCAGGCGTGAATTGCCAGCCCAAAGCTGCTTTAGGTGTAAACTCGTTGTTGGAAACTTGATTATCAAACGCGTCGACCGCCATCATGCCAGAACGGCCTGTATAGGCTATCTGCGATTTTTCATGTGACAAACGTCCGCCAAGGGTCAGATCCCATTGAGAAGCAATCGGTAATTTAACTTCACCAAACAGCGCCAGTGATTTTGTTTTAATGGTGTTAAGGGAATCACTATAGTAACCAGGATAAGCACCAACCAGATGTTTACTATTTTCATCTGAGAACCAACCGCCGAGAATACTGGTTATTCCATTTGAGTAGTTGGAATTTAAACGCAGTTCTTGGGTTGTGGCGTGATGTTTCTCTTTCCATTTACCCCCGACGAAATTACGGAAGATGTCGCGATCCTGATAAGAAGTGACACTGGTCAATGCACTGTCACCAAAATCATATTCGGCTTTCAGTGCATAACTGTTGACCCGCCGTTTTAAATCAGGGATAAGGCCATCGTACTCTTTCCGATGGAATTGTTCGTCGGTTAAATAAAGTTCTTCGTGTGAATTAAGATCTTCATGAGCAAAGCTAAGTTCAGCGCTAAAAGGGGAATCATCTGGCGCAAATGTCAGTTGTCCTTTACCTAGCCAGGTTTTGCTGGAGTCAATATTTTTAGCGCCCCGATTTGGTGCATCAATTTGCCCCGGTTCTTTTACCCAACGTAGGCTGGTACTGCCATAAAGAATGCCTTCGATCAAAGAAGTTGAACCGCTGAAAGAGCCGCCTTGTTTCAATCTGGAATAATTACCGGAAAGGTTAAGCCAAGGGCCTTCTTTTGGAGAGCGAGTGATAATATTGATAACACCCGCTTGGGCGTTTCCACCATATAAAGTGCCTTGAGGGCCACGTAATAATTCGACACGTTCTATATTGATTAATTCTTGTGTTAGAAATTGGTGATCCTGAGGAACGCCATCAACATAAATTCGAATGGAAGGTGAATAGTAATCGGGTGAGCTGATACCCCGAATTGTGGTTGCCGAATAGGTACGGTTGCCGCGAGAGCGGATTTGTAAGCCGGGGAAAGCCCGTTCAAGATCCTGCACTTGAGTGATACCCGCTTGCTCAAGTTCTTCGCCAGTTTTAACCAAAATGCTGCCGTCAACTTTATTTAATGCTTCTTCTCGTTTATTAGCCGTCACGATCAAAACATCTTCTTTAGCTTCAGGCGCATTTTCCGCCCAGGCTACAGGTGAGATCAGGCAGCATAAGACAGACGCCTTAACATATTTTTTTTTCATATGGTTACTCTTTATACCGTTCCAAATCATGTTTTACAAAAACCAAGTGTGGTAAAACAAAAAAACATTTCGGGGAGACTAACGAGAGTAGAAAAGTAGAGCTAACGGGATAGGGACAAAAGTAGCGCAATACGTACTATTGATAATGATTATCATTAATGATAAATTGCGTGATATTTACATTATGTAATATATATAAAATAAAAGCATAATGCCCTAAACACACACAACATGCTGTTTTATTACGTAAATAGCTTTTGAAATGGAATCTGATGCTAATTTTACAGGGGATCTCATGAAGACGATCTATAGCGAGAAATTGGGAGTTTTCACTGCTGGCCATTGCACTTATATACATTCACAAGTGGAGGAAAATAATATAAACCCCTCGTTGTTAACGGAGGAATTATCTGATGGAATTCACATAAACCGGATTCGTCTTGAGCTGAATAAGGATTTTACGGAATATTGTGAAGGGCCGCCGACGGTATCAATTGCTTTTGTTTTAAGTGGAAAAGGAAAAATGGCGATTGAGAACGGCGATGATTTAGATATTAATCCGGGAACAATGATCTTTTTCTATTCGCCTAAGATGACGCGTGGCATGAATTTTTTTGGTTGTGGTACATGGCATATCCTTGATATTCGTTTTTCTCTGAGCGAAATTGAAGCTCAGGAGTTACCATCTTTTACCAAATTAACGACTGGTTTTGAAAAAAATGCCAGTTATAGTGATGTCTTGATGATGGCTCGTCCTATCTATCCACCATTTATGCAGATAGTTAATCAAATAGAAGAATGTCAATTAAATGGTAGTGTCAGAAAGGTTTATTTAAAGGCAAAAGCGTTAGAAATACTCGCCTGCGTGACTGCTCAAATTTATGACTGCCAATATAATGCTATTAACGGCTTGCAGCGGCGCGCTGTTTATAATGCAATAAAAATAATTAACAGTGATTATTATTACCCTTGGACAATAAAATCGCTCTCAAGAGCCGTAGGTTTGAATGAGCGGAAATTAAAAGAGGGATTCCGTGCGGTTGTTTTTCGTACTTTCCATCAATATCTGGAAAATGTACGTATGACTACAGCGGAAGATTTATTGAAAAAAGGGATGAGTGTTATTGAGGTTGCTGCCGCAGTGGGTTATTCCAGTCCGAGCCACTTTTCTAAACGTTTCCGGCAACATTATTTGATCAACCCTAAAGCATGGCAGGCGAAATATGCCGTGAGTCATATATTTAGGGCAGAACATATTACAGCAGAAAATCAGTAGAAGTTTTGAATGTGAAATCTATTTGTTAATTGGCATTAATACAATGCGTCATAAATTTGGCGGTTACATTGTGTTTTTTATGATTAAATTGATGCCTCCTGCATAGCAGGGGGATTTTTATTCTAAACATCTATACCCTTCGGCTTTCAAGTTGCCTCTTTATTGGCTGCGCTCACTTACCCCGGTCACATAGTGATCTATGCTCCCGGGGATTCGCTCCGTTGCCGCCGCGACGCAGCTTGAAATCCATTGGGTATATCTCTAAATATTTATCTTTGAATATCTATTTCTGACCCCGAAAAACCTGGCTTACCAGCACCAACACGCCTATCAACAAATAAACAGCAAAAATGCCAACCAACCATTGGGGCATTTCCAGTGTTAAAAATTCCCATTGCCTAATTGAACAATCACCATAGGCCTGGAATACAGAAGGCAACCAATCATTTAACGGTAACCAAGATGGAAATTGAACAAAGAACTCACAGATATTAAATGGAGAAGGGTGTAACTGCATCATGGTGTGATCCCATGCCAGTCTCAATCCTTGCCACGCGCTGTAAATCCATACCAGGATCGCCAGCCAACGTAAAGGCGTTTTAGGTGCAATTACCCCCAACACCGCAGCCCCAAAAACACCAAACAGTGCAACACGCTCATAAATACACATTACGCAGGGTTGTAACTGCATCACATGCTGAAAGTAGAGTGCTGTTGCTTCTAGGATCAGAGCGGTCAGTGCCATTAATAACCATGAGCCTCGCTTTTGGGAACTCACTTTCAAAAATTGAAACATTTATTTTTTCCCCTTCATTTTTTCAATATAAATAATCATTGGGTTATTTTGCCGTTTCAGCTGCCATAAAAAAATAAAATTACAATCAACAGAATCATTTTTTCAGGAAAATGATTAATAAAAAAACTGGATGATATGGTTTTACGTACTATCTATGGCCTTACATATTATCCGGCAGGATACAACAATCAATTTGATTAATGATTATAGTGAAATGATCAAACCAAGTTTGACGAGATATTCAGTAGCAGGTACTAACCAAAATTCAACACACAATAGTCCTACTAGTGTCATCACAATGGTATAAGGCAGCGCCATCATTACCATGCGCCCATAAGAGAGACGAATCAGCGGAGACAAGGCGGAAGTCAGCAGGAACAGAAAAGCCGCTTGTCCATTTGGGGTTGCCACGGATGGCAAATTAGTTCCCGTGTTGATGGCAATAGCTAAATATTCATACTGTTGTTGTGAAATCAGGCCATTTTTCAGGGCCGTCAGGGCTTCATTAATGTAAACCGTGCCGACAAAGACATTATCAGAAACCGCAGAGAGCAACCCATTGAACAAATAGAATAAGGAAAGCTGCGAAGCAGGTGACGATTGCAAGACAAATTGAATAAATGGCGTGAACAGTTGTTGATCAACAATTACGGCAACCACAGAGAAAAACACGGTTAACAAGGCAGTAAATGGCAAGGCTTCCTCAAATGCTTTACCCAATGCGTGCTCTTCGGTGATACCACAGAATGCGGTCGCTAAAATAATAACTGACAGACCAATTAAACCCACCTCAGCTAAATGAAAAGCCAGTGCCACTATCAGCCAAATGCCGATCAGTGCCTGAACAGCAAGCTGAACTTTTTCTTGGCGGGTGCGTTTTTCACTGGCTTGTTGGTCATAATCTTCTAAGACAGAGCGAACTCGCTCAGGCAATTCAGCACCGTAACCAAACAATTTAAAATGTTCGACCAGCAAACAGACCAGTAAGCCACAAATAAACACAGGAATAGTAACGGGTGACATACGGATGAAGAAGGTAACAAAATCCCAGCCAACATGTTTGGCAATAATCAGGTTTTGTGGTTCACCAACCATCGTCATTACGCCGCCCAGTGCCGTACCGACCCCTGCATGCATCATCAGGCTACGCAGAAACGCCCGAAATTGTTCCAACGTCTGTTTTTTATCTTCACTGTCAATGACATCATCATCATTCAGTTCAGAGTTACTATTGCTGGAAAGGAATTGGTGATAGATAGAGTAAAACCCGATTGACACACTGATGACGACTGCAATGACAGTCAGGGCATCAAGAAAAGCGGACAAGAAAGCACTGGCCAGAGAGAATGCCAGTGCCAGCATTTTTTTTGAGCGGATACTTAACAGCAACTTCGTGAAAACAAACAGCAGTAATTGTTTCATGAAGTAAATGCCCGCAACCATGAAAATCAGCAATAAAATGACTTCCAGATTGTTGGAAATTTCATGGCCTATCTGTTTTGGCGAAGTCATTCCGATGATGACGGCTTCAATGGCGAGTAACCCACCGGGTTGCAGGGGGTAGCATTTTAATGCCATTGCTAATGTGAAGATAAATTCAACAACGAGCATCCAACCAGCAACAAAGGGACTGACAAAGAAATAAACCAGTGGATTGATGATAAGAAAAATAATGATAGCTAATTTGTACCAATCCGGCGAATTGCCGAGAAAGTTTTTCACCACTGCACGTTGGATACTGATTTCCATTATTATTAACATTCCTCTTTGTGGATACGTAGACAAATCTATACCCAATGGATTTCAAGGTGCGTCGCGGCGGCCAGAGAGCGAATCCCCGGGAGCATAGATAATCTATGCTCATAACAACGGTAACCGGGTGAGTGAGTGCAGCCAACAAAGAGGCAACTTGAAAGACGAAGGTATAAACAGCCATATAGAAATATATTGGTATAGTACGCTCAAAACGATAGCAATTTAAGGGCATTAGCACATAATTAATCCGCGAATGATTGCATTTTTTATGAACCCTTTCACTCTTTCGCGGTTTATTTAGCAGGTAGCTATGTCGGACAAACACATTCTGGTATGATCGACGGCTATTATTAGCCAAGAAAACTGCTTTGGAATAATTAAAATTATGGTAATTAAGGCTCAAAGCCCTGCTAATTTTGCGGAAGAGTATCTTATTGAAAGTATTTGGAATAATCGCTTCCCACCAGGTTCCATACTGCCAGCAGAACGTGAATTATCTGAATTGATCGGTGTCACCCGTACGACTTTGCGTGAAGTGTTGCAGCGACTTGCCCGTGATGGTTGGTTGACTATTCAGCATGGAAAGCCAACTAAGGTTAATAACTTCTGGGAAACATCCGGTCTTAATATTCTGGAAACGTTGGCACGTCTTGATCATGATCGCGTTCCTCAGTTGATTGATAACTTGTTGGCAGTGCGGACGAATATCGCAGCCATTTTTATCCGTACCGCATTCAGGCTCAATCCTGAAAAATCGCTGGAAATTCTGGCGGAAAAAGAAAATGTGGAAGATACCGCGGAGTCTTTCAGTTCTGTGGATTATGATATTTTCCGTGGCTTGGCTTTTGCTTCAGGAAACCCAATTTATGGCTTGATTATTAATGGGCTGAAAGGGCTGTATACCCGCGTTGGCCGTTATTATTTCTCCAGTCCTGAAGCGCGTAATCTCGCATTGAATTTCTACCAGCAATTACGTTTACTGTGTCAGGATAAATCCTATGACAAAATCATGGATTGTGTACGTAATTATGGTAAAGAAAGTGGCATTATCTGGCATGGTATGCAGAGCATTATGCTCAATGAATTAGCAGAAGGATCAATGCATTAACAGAAGTATGTCTTGGTTGGTTAAACTCTTCGTTTTTTGATTGCCTCGTTCTTGGTTGCGTTTATTTACCCCAGTTGTATGGTTATATAACGTCTAATGATATGATGCGAAATTATCTATATTTCTGGGGCATTTCTCTCATCGTTGCTTAACATATGCGTACTATTTAGAAGGTACTTAAGAGTAGAAGGTACTTAAGAGGTATTTTAAGTAGTGCGCCCAACGCTTAATCCTTACTCATTTTGTGAACTTCTTTATGTCATCATGTTTTTGACGTATTAACCGATGTCGAAAATCCTCCTAACTGTGTATTTCAATTTTTTAAATTATTATTCTATTTAACTAATATCAAGTCAGAATTAAATTCTGTAAATTTCACATTTATTGGTTTAATCATGATTTTGATTTTGTGAACGAAATGTTTCTTTTTTGCCATAAAAATCACTTTAACAGGTAGAAAATGAAGGGGTTGGTAGCATTTCCATCTGCTTTATTAATTTGATTTAACTGTATTTAAATCAGAATTCTTCGTTTTTTAAATAAATGGATTAGTTACATTTTGTAATGAAAATGTGATTTAAATCCTAAAGCTTAATTAATCGTGCTGTAGTCTATTATTCTATATTGGTTTTTTATGTTTAGCATATTATGCTTGAAGATATTGCTTACCAGTAGGGGGTAGAATGAAGGTTCTTATTTTAGGCAGCGGTGTTATTGGCGTAACCAGTGCATGGTATCTTGCACAGGCAGGCCATGAAGTTATCGTCATTGATCGCCAGAATAGTGCTGCGGAAGAAACGAGTGCCGGTAATGCCGGTCAAATTTCACCAGGGTACGCGACCCCTTGGGGCGCGCCAGGTATCCCACTAAAAGCAATCAAGTGGATGTTTCAACGTCATGCGCCTTTGGCTATTCGCCCTGATGGTTCTCTGTTTCAATTACGCTGGATGTGGCAAATGCTGCGTAATTGCGATGCAAACCATTACGCAATGAATAAAAGCAGAATGGTACGTCTGGCAGAATATAGTCGGGATTGTATTAAGCAATTAAGGGAAGATACGGGGATCCAATATGAAGGGCGTCAGGAGGGAACCCTGCAATTGTTTAGAACTGTCAAGCAATTTGATAATGCCGCCAATGATATTGAAGTCTTAGAGCAGGAAGGAGTCCCTTATCGACTATTGACTGCCGAACAACTGGCTACAGTGGAACCCGCGCTGGCCCATGCTTCTCATAAATTAACAGGCGGTTTGCAATTACCGAATGATGAAACGGGTGATTGTCAGGTTTTTACCAAAGTATTGGCTAAAATGGCAGAAGATGCTGGTGTTAAGTTTATATTCAACAAGCAAGTTAAACAAATTTTGGTAGACGGGAATAAAGTCACGGGTATTCAATGTGATGATGGTATCATGATGGCGGATCACTATGTGGTGGCGATGGGATCTTATTCTACTGAGATATTGAAAGATTTGGTTAAAATCCCGGTTTATCCGCTGAAAGGTTATTCATTGACGATGCCGATTATGGATGAATCAAAAGCACCCACCTCAACCGTACTGGATGAAACTTACAAGATTGCCATTACACGTTTTGACAATCGTATTCGTGTTGGAGGCATGGCGGAAGTGGTCGGATTTAATTTGAATGTCCCCCAAAATCGTTGTGAAACGTTAAAAATGGTTGTACAGGATCTATACCGCAACGGTGGCAATATCGCGGAGGCCTCATTCTGGACAGGTTTGCGTCCTATGACTCCGGATGGTACTCCTATCGTGGGGCCAACCAAGTATGCGAATCTCTATTTAAATACTGGGCATGGAACATTAGGTTGGACAATGGCCTGTGGGTCAGGGAAGTTACTGGCTGATTTAATTTCTGGTAAAGAGCCTGATATTGCAGCAGATGATCTCTCTGTATTCAGATATATCAATGGATTCAATATAAAAGTGTTTCCAATGAAGCCTCATTTACATATTGCATAAACTATTAAGAAGGGGTCGTCATGCCACGTCCTATTTTGGCAACGATCCATCTCAATGCATTCCGTCATAATCTGTCGATTATTCGCCAAAAAGCGAGTAACAGTAAAATCTGGTCGGTAGTCAAAGCGAATGCGTATGGGCATGGATTGGACAGAATATGGCAATCACTCATGCAGACAGATGGATTTGCACTGCTTGACATGAATGAAGCTATTTATTTAAGGGAGCAGGGATGGCAAGGGCCAATCTTGCTATTGGAAGGTTTTTTCAAACCAGCGGATTTACAGATTATCAATAAGTACCATCTGACGACCGCAATACACAGCCATTGGCAGTTAGATGAAATAGAAAAAGCTAAATTGGACAATCCCATTGATATCTATTTGAAACTTAATAGTGGCATGAATCGGTTGGGATTTACTTCAGAAGAGTATCCACAGATATTTTCAATAGCGAGAGGGATTAAAAATATAAATTCCGTCACTTTGATGAGCCATTTTGCCAACTCAGATAATGAAGTGGGTATTGATGGACAGTTTGAGGTTATAGAACGTTTGCAAATGAACTCACTTCCTCATTGTCTGGCGAATTCTGGTGCTGTTTTGTGGCATCCGAAAACACATAGGGATTGGATACGGCCGGGCATTATTCTTTATGGTGCATCTCCGAGCGGAAAATGGCGTGATATTGCCGATTTTGGACTGAAATCAGCCATGACATTGCAGAGTGAAATCATTGCGGTGCATGAACTTCCCAAAAGGGAAAAAATTGGCTATGGCAGTCGTTACACGACCCAGATGCCCATTCGTGTAGGCACAGTCGCCTGTGGCTATGCGGATGGATATCCGAGGCATGCTCCAACGGGAACCCCTGTCATGGTTGATGGTGTTCGAACCCAATTATTGGGTGCTATTTCAATGGATATGATGACGGTTGATTTAACTCAATGCCCTCTGGCCAATATAGGTAGTGTTGTTGAGTTATGGGGAGAAAATCTGCCAGTAGATGTAGTTGCAGAATCGGCGGGAACTATTGGTTATGAGCTTCTGTGTGCTTTAGCGAAACGCGTTCCTGTCACGGTGGGTTAATCCTTTCTATATTCAGACAGTTTCAGGCATTTTTATCCTCGGTTTTGGAATAAATGCCTGTTTTTATATATACCCTCTCTTTTGAATTTTCTTTGCTATTTTCCCCCGCCGCTATTTTCTTCATGACTTCCACTTAACTGACTATTGTCTGAAAGTTTACGACAGCGGATAACAACAGAAAGCCTGTCAGGATTACCATTCTTAGGTCTCAATGGGTTATTGATACGCGCAGTTTCAATACAAGCCATATTCTTATAACCATCTTTGCTCATGTCTTTCATACTACTGGAAAGAGCAGCACCAGGGTTCCAACATACGATATCACTATGGTGATAATGGTGTATTTCAATCGTTCGTTTCCAGACAGGATCTCTGAGCAGGCTAAAATCATCTGGCTCTGTATAAATGCGATCGGTTCTCCCGCGGAAGACGAAATCTTCTTTGATGTATTGCTCTCTATCGGTAAGGGTATCAATAAAATGAGATCCAAGCCCACTGACCTGAATTTGATTGATGTCACTAACATTGAAATAAGAGTGAAGGGCACACGTGGCTTGATATTCACCGTGGGATTCGAATTCTATTTCGCAGGTTTCCCCTAATTTAAAACGGGCAATCAGTGTGAACTCATGTGGCCATAACTTATGGGTATATGCGTTGTCCTGCAATGTAAACGTCAAAATAACACCATTTTCATGCTCATTATGGGCTTTGAGTTCCCAAGGCAATATCCGTGCAAACCCGTGACTAGGCGCCGCAGATGAACCAAACCAAGGCCAACAGATGGGAATGCCGCCACGAATGGCAGTGCCTGCACTAAAAATGGCTTTATCGCTTAGCCATAATATAGGTTTTTCATTACTGGGCTGCCATGTAATCAGGTGTGCACCTTGAATACTGATTGCCCCACGGACTTTGGGATGAGAGACAACAACTAACGGAAAACCATCAATGTTTCTCTGGCTGATATAAGGGGAGATTTGTTCTACAATCGGTAATGAAAAAATTTTATCAAGCATCTGTCATGACCTTATGTAAACTTAAATTGGTGGTTGAACCAAAGGGGAATGATAGCTCAATATTTTAGATCCATAAATAAAAAAGCCACCTATAAACAGGTGGCTTTTGAACATGGATAGAAAACTCGATTATTTGGAGATATGAGCGATCAGATCCAGAACTTTGTTGGAATAACCAGTTTCGTTGTCATACCAAGAAACCAGTTTTACAAAGTTGTCGTTCAGTGCGATACCTGCTTTTGCATCAAATACAGAAGTCAGTTTTTCGCCGTTGAAATCGGTGGAAACCACGTCATCTTCAGTATAGCCCAGAATGCCTTTCAGCTCGCCTTCTGCTGCTTCTTTGATTACGTCACAGATTTCTGCGTAAGTTGCTGGTTTAGCCAGACGTACAGTCAAGTCAACAACAGATACGTTAGGAGTAGGAACACGGAAAGACATACCAGTCAGTTTGCCGTTCAGTTCTGGGATAACTTTACCTACTGCTTTTGCTGCGCCAGTGGAAGATGGGATGATGTTCTGTGCCGCACCACGGCCACCGCGCCAGTCTTTCGCTGAAGGACCGTCAACAGTTTTCTGGGTTGCAGTTGTTGCATGAACTGTAGTCATCAAACCTTCAACGATGCCGAATTTGTCATTGATAACTTTAGCCAGTGGAGCCAGACAGTTAGTAGTGCAAGATGCGTTGGAAACGATATCCTGATCTGCATAGGCATTGTGGTTGACACCCATAACGAACATTGGCGTATTGTCTTTGGATGGGCCAGTCAGAACAACTTTTTTCGCGCCAGCAGCAATGTGTTTACGTGCGGTTTCGTCAGTCAGGAAGATACCTGTTGCTTCTGCAACAACATCAACACCCACTTCGTTCCATTTCAGGTTAGCTGGGTCTCTTTCAGATGTAACGCGGATGGTTTTGCCGTTAACAACCAACTGACCGTCTTTAACTTCAACAGTACCGTTGAAGCGGCCGTGGGTTGAATCGTATTTCAGCATGTAAGCCATGTATTCTGCATCTAACAGATCATTGATTGCAACGATTTCAATGTCTGAACGTTCTTGAGCAGCACGGAAAACAATACGGCCGATACGACCAAAACCGTTAATACCTACTTTGATAGTCATAGTATTCCACCAGCTATTTTTTTTAGTGAATTAAAAGTTGTTTCTAAAGTTACCAAAATCTTGTCAGCCGTCAAGCGGAATCGTGTCAACAATTGAAAAATATCAATAGTAATCACTATCTGGATGCTTGCTATACAGCCGGTACAAGCTCTTCGCACATCATTATCGGGGCATAAGGAGATATTTAAAGTTACCATCGGTTAGATATGTGAGACTTATCACAATTAGTAAGGTAAATTGCTATGTTGAATGGGTTAGAATGCGTTTTGATATTTTGTTGTTAATTTTTTGTTGTTTTCGATGATTTTTTATTGAAAATTTTGACCTTAAAAGGTGGTCATTATGACTAAAAGTCAAAACATTTTCTTTTCCATAGAACAGCTTAGTGAAATGCAGCGCCATGTTACGCAAGAAGCAGGCACTGAGCCGTCATTTTCAGGAAAACTACTGCACAACAAAAAAAGTGGCATTTATCATTGCCTGTGTTGCCGCCAGCCATTATTTGTTTCTGATACGAAATTTGATTCGGGATGTGGATGGCCGAGTTTTTACCAACCAATTAGTGAAGGTTCTATCACATATATTGATGATTATTCTCATAATATGCACCGGATAGAAGTGCGTTGTAGCCACTGTCAGGCACATTTGGGGCATGTTTTTCCCGATGGTCCCAAGCCGACAGGAGAACGCTTCTGTATTAATTCAGCAGCACTACGTTTTGTTGATAAAGAAACAGGCGAAGAAACAGCAGGTTAATCGTTCCTTAGCCGACGCGACGCATCTTGAAATCCATTGGATATAAATGAAAGATTGAATTAATAAGCTGAGAAAAAACGATTCAGCTTGGTTTTTGATAAAGTACAAAGGAAATATCAATGAAGTTGGATGATTTACTCTCCGCCATGACTCCTGAAATTTATCAGCGGCTAGTTCAGGCTGTTGAACTCGGGAAGTGGCAGGATGGTGTAGCACTCACACCGGAACAGAAAGAATACAGCTTACAGGCGGTAATGCTTTGGCAAGCAAAATATAATCATGATCCTGAACATATGACAATTGGTACAGATGGTCAAATTGCCATAAAAAGCAAACAAGAGTTAAAGGCTATGTTTCAGTCCGAAATGGTTGCAAGATTGAAACCCCAATCGGAAGATTGAAATAGGATGAATTGACAACCTCGTCCTTGCAGAAACAGGACGAGGTTATATTTTGGTTTTGATTGCGCCATAAATTTGATCGTGTCACAAAATGGCTATGATTTCGTTTTGTGGGATTAATTTAGCACCTTTCGCTGCCATTTCCTCAAATGCTTGCTGGCTGTCATTGGCTTGAATATTGACACCACGGCAACCATCAGTAATGACATAGGTTTCATAGCCTAGTGCTAAAGCATCAAGCACAGTAAATTTTATGCAGTAATCGGTGGCGATACCCAGCACAAACAGACGTTGAATGTTCTGTTTGGTTAGCCAATCGTGCAGGCGGGTTTCGCTTTTATGGTCATTATCAAAAAACGCACTGTAGCTATCTATTTGGGAGTTTTCACCTTTTCGGAAAACCTCTTGAATGGCGGATTGGTTTAATGAAGGATGGAATTCGGCACCAAACTGTCCTTGTACACAATGGTTCGGCCACCATACTTGGGGAATGCCATTAAGTTCTCCTAATTCACCTACCTTCCGCCCGGCATTTTCTGCAAAGCTCATGTGGTTCGCCGGATGCCAATCCTGACTTGCGATGACAGTGATATTGTTTTTCTGGCATAGTGCAATCACGTTATTTGCTACCTCAATCACCGCATCACTATCTTTGACAGCCAGTGCACCCCCAGTACAAAAGTCATTTTGCAGATCGACAAGTAATAATGCTGTTTTCATCATATTTCTCGATTTACCTATTTATTATTCATCGGAATAACTCAATTCTCCACGCAGATTTTGTTGCATCAGGTGGCGGATTTCTTCAGGTGTATAAGGTTGACTCAATAAATAGTGCAATTTCGTTAAAGTTGCCTCGAAAGTCATGTCATAGCCACTGATAACACCTGATGCTGCCAGAGAATGACCAGTAGCATAGCCTCCCATATTGACTCGACCAGAAATACATTGTGTTAAATTGATCACAATTATGCCTCGATCGGTTGCTTCCTGTAACGTTTTCAGTAAGTCAGCACGTTGAGGCGCATTACCAACACCGTATGATCGTAAAATCAATGCCTTGACTGGTTGCATCAGAATATTTTCTACCACCTGACTGGATAATCCGGGATAGATAGTCACAACGCCGATTGGTTGTGATGTAATCGGATTCACAACAAACTTGCCGTGACTGACAGGTATGGGATTTGTTTTGAAAGTACGGATATTTATCCCGGCTTCCATTAGTGGAGAGCAGTTTGGTGATGAGAAGGCATCAAAGCCATCCGCATGGGCTTTAATCGTTCTATTTCCACGAAATAACTTATTGTTGAAGAACAGACTGACTTCGTTAATAGGGTAATTCGCTGCGAGATACAGTGCATTAAGGAGATTGGTTTGCCCATCGGAACGCAGTGCTTCCAGAGGGATTTGTGACCCTGTCACAATAATCGGCTTATTGAGGTTTTCAAACATGAAAGAAAGTGCTGATGCCGTGAAAGCCATGGTATCCGTACCGTGCAGAATCACAAAGCCATCATAGTCATGATAATTCTGATAGATATCATTTGCGATAATGCCCCAGTCATCAGGACTCATATCAGAAGAATCGATCAGGGGATGATGTTCACGGATAGTGAATGTTGGCATTTCAGGGCGGTGAAATTCAGGCATTTTTGAGAGTTGTTGTTGTAAATGACCGGAAACGGGAATATATCCATTGGGAGAATGTTGCATCCCAATAGTGCCGCCAGTGTAAACAACATAGATGGACTTCTTCTGCATGGTAACGTCTCAATAAAAATAATTAGCTGGATTATAGGCAGTATCAGAAATAAAAAAAGCCTGATGGTGAAATCAGGCTTTAAATTTGCTAGAAACTCTGCCAGACGTTGTTAACGGATATCGACACAATTCAGACAGTATGTGTAGATATTCTGTGGATCATTCATATTGCTATAAAACGCGGCTTGTTTTTTCATATCTCGGGCAACTTCGGCGAATGGCGCTGGCAACATTGACTGCAAGGTATTTGGCAATAGCACTTGTGCTGATGAAGTTAGTCCCTGCATGATTTTTTCAGAGAATGATAATTCAGGTTGCATCCAGTTCAGTGATACTTTTTTGATGCTTGCCAATTCAGCGGCTTTTTTAACAGCATCATCAAAATCACCCAATTGATCGACTAATCCATGTTTTTTGGCATCAAGGCCACTCCAAACACGTCCCTGGGCGACGTTATTGATTTCGTCCGGAGATTTATTGCGGGCACTTGCCACTAGTCCGATAAACTTATTGTAACCATTCTCAATAGATAACTGCATTACATCTGAGAACGCCTGATTGATACCTTTGATTGTAGAAATATCGGCGAACGGGGTTGTTGAAACACCATCAGTATTCACGCCAATATAATTGAGGCTCTTCTCAAGGGTCTGAAAGACACCAAAAATACCAATGGAGCCTGTTAATGTGCTGGGATCAGCAATAATGTAGTTAGCGGGAGTGGAGATCCAGTAACCGCCGGAGGCAGCTACTCCACCCATTGAAACAACGATGGGTTTCGCATTTCCTGTCTTGTCATCCCGGATAGCTACCAACTCATTACGAATAATTTCAGATGCATTGACACTGCCACCTGGGCTGTTTACTCGTAATACGATCGCTTTTATGTTGGAGTCATGGTGTGCTTCACGCAGTTGTTCAGCAATGGAGTCGCTTCCAACGATACCTGATGAGTGCTTACCTTCTGTAATAGCACCGTCAGCAATAATGACGGCAATGTTGCCTTCATTATCATCATTTTGTACTGGTTCTTGAGCAATGTAGTCATAAATACTGATGTAATTGAAATGTTTTTTTTCTTTATCTAAACCGAATACATCCTGCATCTTCTTTTCAACGACATTGCGTGGCTCAATATAATCTACCAGCTTGTTTTGATGTGCATACAGTGAATTATCTCCGCCAGCTTTGCGGAATTTCTCGATAAATTTCGTTGCTCCAGGGAAGACTTGTTCGGCAGGGATATGTCTGTTAACTGCAACAGTGTTTAAATAATTGTCCCAAAGTTCGTTGAGCCAGAGGCTATCAGCTTCACGAGCTTCTTTTGACATATTGTCACGCAGCATGGGTTCTACTGCTGATTTATATGTTCCCACACGGAAAATATGGGTGGACACTTTCAACATATCTAACAATGACTTGTAATATAAATGGTTGGTGGAGAAACCGTGGATATCAACGGCTCCTAATGGAGATAAATGTATTTTATTAGCGTAGCTGGCTAAATAGTATTGTGATTGGCTGTAATTATCACCAATCGCATAAACAGGTTTGTTTGTTGCTTTAAATTCATTTATGGCCTTGCCAATATATCTCATGGACGTTGGATCAGCGCCGATAAAGTCACTCAGTTTTAATACCATTCCTGTAATTTTTTTGTCGTCTTTTGCGCGACGAATGCTGTCAACAACATCAAATAAGGAAGTTTCTTTATAATTTTGATTGGATGGATCAAAAAGGCTTTTTCCGTATTGTTCAAACGGATCGCGAACAGTTACACGATCACGAACAATTCCAGACAGGTTGACATACAATGCTCCTTGATAGTTGTTTTCAATCTTGGATGGTTTTTGATAAGTGATGTACCCAAAAACTACAATAGCAGTCAGTAGGATAAAAATAAGATTGAAAATAAGCTGGCGAGTAAAATTTAGAAGTCTCCAACTCCATTTCAGTAATGCAGTTATGAAGTGCCATAAAGTACGCATATCGTCTCCAATTATGGTATCAAATAGGGTTATCCTAAACAGCTCGTCTAGAAATGTCAGCTGAAAATAATGTTGTTGGTTGAAAAAACAGTGTATGTACTTTCATTCATTCGTGAATAAACAGAGAATGTCAGTTTGTGACAGATTATCTTATTTAGGAGAAAATAATGAGTGCTTTGGAACTTTTGTTAAATCGTCGTTCAATTTCACGTTTAACAACCCCCGCCCCAGAGGGAATTGAATTACAGCATATTTTAGCAGCCGGGATGAGAGCGCCTGATCATGGTGCTTTACGTCCTTGGCATTTTGTTGTGATGCAGGGAGAAGGCATTAATAAATTCAGTAAACTCCTCGAAAAAGCAGCAATTGAGGAGGAATTAGGAAAAGAAGTTGAAGAGAAAGCGAAAAATGCACCTTTCCGAGCACCAATGATTATTACAGTTATCGCCAAGGTCGTTGAGCATGTGAAAGTTCCTGCATGGGAGCAAGTTGTTGCTGCGGGGTGTGCTGTTCATGCCATGCAGATGGCCGCAGTCGCTCAAGGTTTTGGTGGTATATGGCGTTCAGGCTCGTGGACAGAAGATTCAACTGTTAGAGCAGGTTTGGGATGTGGGGAGAATGACAAAATTGTTGGGTTTCTCTACTTAGGAACCCCAGAACTCAAGGCGCCTGCAAAAGTCTCAACACCAGATTTGACCAACTTTGTCAGTTATTTCTAACTGGAGCGACTAATGTCAACTAAAATCCGTCTAACTCAATACAGCCATGGTGCCGGATGTGGTTGCAAAATTTCGCCAAAAGTGCTGGAAACTATTTTGCACAGTAAACAGGCAAAATTTTTCGATCCTAATCTTCTGGTAGGCAATGAAACCCGTGATGATGCTGCTGTGTATGACATTGGTAATGGTACAGGCATCATTAGTACTACCGATTTTTTTATGCCTATTGTTGATGATCCTTTTGACTTTGGTCGTATTGCCGCCACTAATGCCATCAGCGATATTTACGCTATGGGTGGAAAGCCAATAATGGCGATTGCGATTTTGGGGTGGCCAATTAATAAGCTGGCCCCGGAAATTGCTCAAAATGTCATTGAGGGAGGCAGGGCTGTTTGTAAGGATGCGGGTATTTCCCTGGCGGGAGGGCATTCAATTGATGCACCTGAGCCGATATTTGGCTTGGCAGTGACTGGTATCATCAATATTGAGCGTGTGAAGCGTAATAATCAGGCAAAAACGGGAAGTCTCCTGTTCCTGACTAAACCTTTGGGCGTTGGTGTATTGACTACGGCTGAAAAGAAAGGCTTGCTACAGCCTGAACATCAAGGTATTGCGAAAGAAATTATGTGCCGGCTGAATAATGCGGGGACAGATTTTGCAGGAATTGACGGTGTTACAGCGATGACGGATGTAACAGGCTTTGGCCTGTTAGGGCATTTGAGCGAAATTTGTGAAGGTTCGGGCGTTCAAGCGACGGTCAAATTTTCACAAGTTCCGAGATTGCCAAATGTTGATATTTATATCGAAAAAGGTTGTGTACCTGGTGGTACAGGACGCAACTTTGACAGTTATGGGCACTTAGTTGGAAAGATGACAACTCTTCAACGTTATCTCTTGTGTGACCCACAAACTTCGGGTGGTTTATTGCTGGCAATTTTGCCGGATGCCGTGGAAGAGGCGAAAGCCGTTGCACGAAACCACAATATTGATTTTATTGCTATTGGTGAACTGACTGAGCTGTGCTCAGACAGGGCATTAATTGAAGTTCTTGAATAATTCCATGCGTCTTTTTATTGCAGAAAAGCCCAGCCTCGCGAGAGCTATAGCGGATATTTTACCAAAGCCACATCGACGTGGGGATGGGTTTATTGAATGCGGTAATAACCAGTTTGTGACTTGGTGTATTGGTCACCTATTGGAGCAGGCTGAACCAGATGCCTACGATAGCCGTTATGCTCGTTGGGTACTGGCTGATTTACCGATCATTCCCGAAAAATGGCAGTTGAAGCCACGGGCAGCCGTGGCTAAACAGCTCAACACCATTAAATCCCTGTTGGAAAGGGCAAACGAAATAATCCATGCAGGTGACCCCGATCGTGAAGGGCAATTGCTGGTGGATGAAGTACTGGATTTTTTAGATCTGGACACTGAAAAAAAACAGAATGTCCAGCGGTGTCTGATTAATGACCTGAATCCTCAGGCAGTCACAAAAGCTGTTGAACGGCTGAGGAGTAATCGGGAATTTATCCCCTTGTGTGTTTCTGCACTCGCCAGGGCTAGGGCAGACTGGCTTTATGGCATCAATATGACCCGTGCTTATACATTATTGGGCAAAAACGCGGGTTATCAGGGCGTATTATCGGTTGGACGTGTCCAAACACCCATTTTAGGTTTGGTTGTGCGTCGTGATGAAGAGATAGAGCATTTTGTGCCGAAAGACTTCTTTGAAGTCAAAGCTCATGTTGTTACACCAAATGAAGAGCGATTTACAGCTTTATGGCAACCAAGTGAATCTTGCATTGATTTTCAGGACGAAGAAGGGAGAATTATTCACCGGCCATTGGCTGAACATGTCGTGGGGCGTATTACAGGGCAGCCAGCCTATGTTTCCGCTTATCAGGACAAGCGTGAATCAGAAACTGCACCATTGCCGTTTTCACTTTCATCTTTGCAGATTGAAGCAGCCAAGCGTTTTGGCTTGAGTGCTCAGGACGTACTTGATATTTGTCAGCGGCTTTATGAAACCCATAAGTTGATCACCTATCCACGTTCTGATAGCCGTTACCTGCCAGAAGAACATTTTGTGGGGCGTCATGCGGTCTTGAATGCTATTTCGGTCCATGCCGCACATTTGCTCCCACAGGACGCATTAGATGTAGGGAAAAAGAATCGCTGTTGGGATGATAAGAAGGTTGATGCCCACCATGCAATTGTTCCCACTGCGCGCAGTAGCCAAGTCAATTTAACAGAAAATGAAGGGCATATTTATGGCTTGATTGCCCGACAGTACCTGATGCAGTTTTTTCCTGATGCAGTATTCCGAAAATGTACGATTGAACTTGATATTGCAGGTGGAAAATTTATCGCGAAGGCGCGTTTTCTGGCAGAAGCGGGGTGGAGAACTTTGCTTGGCAACAAGGAACGGGATGAGGAGAATGAAGGTACTCCATTACCGGTTGTTACTAAAGGAGATGAATTGTTGTGTGAGAAGGGGGAAGTGGTGGAAAGGCAGACACAACCACCAAGGCCTTTCACTGATGCAACATTATTGTCTGCAATGACTGGCATAGCTCGATTTGTGCAGGACAAGGCCTTGAAAAAGGTGCTTCGTGCAACCGATGGATTGGGTACAGAAGCGACTAGAGCAGGGATAATCGAACTGCTCTTCAAACGCGAATTCCTGTACAAAAAAGGGCGCCATATTCACGCTACTCCGGCTGGTAGGGCTTTAATCCATGTATTGCCGGATATGGCGGTATTACCAGATATGACTGCACATTGGGAATCTCGGTTGACGCAAATCAGCGAAAAGCAATTTCGTTATCAGGATTTTATGTTACCGCTTCAGGAAACATTGCAGCAATTAATCTGGCAGGCAAAACAGTATCGTAATTTGAAAGCTTTTAGGGATCTGCCCCCTGTTCCCGCTAGTACCAAAAAAGGGAAAGGAAAGCAGGCAAAATCCAGTAAAAGTAGGGCAAAGAAAGATTCAGGCAATCAGGTATAATCTGAAATGAAACACAGCACCATAATGAGTGGTGCTGTGTTTCATGATCGTTGCTTATATTTTAAATTCTGTCCAAACAGGGGCATGATCGGACGGTTTTTCCATGCTTCGAATAGCGTAATCAATACCAGAAGAGATACATTTTTCTGCTAATGGTTGGCTGGCAAGCAGTAAATCAATGCGTAACCCACGATTATCATCAAATCCTTTTGAACGATAGTCGAACCAAGAAAATTGGTCATTGACTTCGGGATGTTGTGCTCGGAATGTATCAATGAATCCCCAATTTTTCAGGCGTTCCATCCAGTCTCTTTCTTCTGGTAAGAAAGAGCACTTTCCAGTTTTCAGCCAGCGTTTTTGATTATTTTCTCCGATGCCAATATCAAGATCAGTTGGACTGATATTCATGTCACCCATAATCAGAATATGCGATTCAGGAGAATGGTGAATGTTTAGATAGGATTGTAGGTCCTGATAAAATTTTTCTTTTGCAGGAAATTTAATCGGGTGATCACGGCTTTCCCCTTGAGGAAAATAGCCATTGATTACAGTCAATAAACCAAGAGGTGTCTCGATATCGGCCATAATAATGCGGCGTTGTGCATCATTGTCATCAGTAGGAAAACCTTTACGGATATTTACTGGCTGTTGACGGGTCAGCAGGGCGACACCGTAGTGTGATTTTTGACCATGATAAAAGACGTGATAACCTAATTTACTCACTTCTTCCAGAGGAAACATTTCATCATGGACTTTTATTTCTTGTAATCCGATAACATCAGGTTGGTGCTGTTCAACAATAGCAGCGAGTTGATGAGGGCGTGCTCTTAGCCCATTAATATTGAATGATATAAATTTCATATCGTTATAATCACCTATAGAATATTCTTATTTTTTATGTTAGCAGATATAAATAAATATGTAACTATTTATTAAATAATAAATTTCACCAAACTATCTTTATAACTCGCTATTTTACTCCTATATATAATACTATATTGAGTATAATACTCTCGTTACCCAAAATTTAGAGTGTCGAATCGTTTTTTAAATAATAAAAAAATACAGAATTAACAAGTGGTAAATTAATGTATATATTATAATCCACTAGTTATAACGTGTTATATTTAACGCCTGATATTATAATTTCCCGTGAGGGTTTTTGTCCTTGAAATTTATTTTATGGCATGCGTTACAAAAATTAATTAATGAAAAAGTAGAAGAGTTAATCAATCTCTGATAGAAATTTGAACTTGTAGGCCATGGTTATATTTATTAATGGCTTATAATCACGATGGAATATTCATCATGATATAGGTGAATAATATAGTTCACCTAAACCGCATTATTGCATCAGGGGCTGGCATTTTATATAAATGCCATTTGAAAAATATCTGTTTTTATTGTACAAAATTATACCTTCATAATATCAAGTTTGATTTAGCGGTTACCTGATGAGAAGGCCATTTCAAGGAAATTATTTTAGCCACAAGTTACATAGGAACGGTGAATTATGTTTTTTTCTCGTAAATTAGAAGCATTCATGGCGGTGGTGGAAATGGGTTCTTTAAGCAAGGCGGCAAGAGTGATGAACCGTACGACTCCCCCAGTCGCTAAATCAATTAAAGACTTTGAAGCGACGTTAGGAAAGCGCTTATTTAAAAGGGAGAAGTTTGGGATGATTCTGACCAAAGACGGAGTGGAGTTATATAATGACCTGAAAGAGCTCTATTTGAAAGAAAAAGAAATTACAAAGAAACACATCAGCGGGAGTATTTGTAATGTTGTAAATATATACCATGATTGGGGTAAGAAAAAGCATCTGATTTCGCTTTATAAAGCAGCGGACAGAAATAATGCTCAAGTTAATATATTACGCTTCAGTTATGATAACATTGATGAAATAGTTGACTATGAGGGCAATACAATAATTTTAAGTTCAGAAAAAGTACTTAGTGATCGATTCAGTCTTGTACGGAAAATTGATGGACCAAATTTGGGGATCTGCTGCCGTAGAGAGTTATTAGATGAAGTAAATGGGGACTTTACTCAGTTGTTAAAAAAGAGAACATGGTTATGTGACCCAGTACTCTATAAAGGCAATTTGATAAAGAGTTTGGAAGAGGAAATGGTAAAAAATGGAGAAAAAGTTAATATTCGTCAGATGGATAATATAGAATGTTGTCTCAATTTTATTCAGTCAAGTGATTATATTTTTATTACAGATTCCCACTCCGGTGCGTTGGAAGAGGGAGAAAGCCTAGGCTTCATTCCAATATCACGGCCTGATGCACTTAATCAGTGTTATGTCTACAAATCAAAATCTCATTCAAGCGTGTTAAATCGTTTCATCGACTCTGTCAGCGATATGGAATAACCGATTGCATAAGCGGAGCGAACTATCAGATTCCTTGCTCCGCTATTGGTACTTGCCCAACAAATGCATTAATTTTGAAAACATTGATTTGGTCGTTAATCTAAAGTGCTTTGTTGATCTGTTTTATTTCAAACATGTCTATTTTGAACAGGTTTTTTAAACAGATTTTTTAAATAAATAGCGATGAGCTTCGACGATTAATGTAAGCAATGAAGTAGCCATTTGTTGATTTTGTAATGCATTGAGAGCTTGGAATAGATTATTGATAGTGGTGAGGAAGGGGAGTTCATCATTTCGTTCCTCACCTTTGGTTTATGTAGGTACTGATTTATGTAGATATTAGTTTATGTAAATATTGCACGTCTCATCATTTTTTTGCACAAAATTTTACACCCTGTCCACAGTTATGCTGCACGCGCTAGCACTTTCCAAATCGATACATTCTATAAGTTGTTGAGTTATAACTTACTGTTTATAAACCACTAATATGATTTTTAATAGGATTTTCTTTTGATTTGGATGTAATGGAATGCGAGTCTTTGATGGTGGTGGGGGAAGGATTCGAACCTTCGAAGTCTGTGACGGCAGATTTACAGTCTGCTCCCTTTGGCCGCTCGGGAACCCCACCAGATTTTTGAATTGTATGCTGTTGTTGTCAGCGGACGGCATAATATCAAATAAGCCGCCGCTGTAAAGTAGATAATTGAAAATAAAGTATCGAGCGCTTGTTTTTTGAGCTTGGTGATCGGGTTGTAACCTATTGGGTGATGCTATCAATAGGAAACCCTCAAGTATAGATACAATACTTTATTATTTCATTTCTTCTTATCAAAGAATAACGGTACGATTACCATATACAAAAACACGTTGAGAAAATACCCAGTGTAATGCTTGGCTCAACACATTCTTCTCAACATCTAGTCCTGCACGCATCATCTCTTCAGCTGTATAAGTATGATCTACATTTATTACATCTTGAGTGATGATTGGCCCTTCATCCAAATTGTCATTTACATAATGAGCCGTTGCGCCAATAATTTTCACGCCACGCTCATAAGCCTGATGATAGGGGCGTGCACCGATGAATGCAGGCAAGAATGAGTGATGAATATTGATTATTTGATTCGGGTAATGCTGAACAAATGCTGGTGTTAAAACTCGCATATATTTAGCAAGTACAACATAGTCGGGTTTATATTGATCAATCTGAGCCATCAATGCTTCATCATGTTGTTCGCGGGTTAATCCCTCATGACTGATGTAATGGAATGGAATATCAAACTGTTCAACCAGTTGTTGCAAGGTAGTATGATTGCCGATGACCGCTGCAATTTCGACATCCAGCCCACCATAGGCACTTTTTACTAAGATATCGCCAATGCAATGTGCTTCTTTTGTCACCATGATAACGATGCGGCGTCGACCTGCTTTATTTAATTCACGGCTTGAACCTGCTGGCAGGGCGCCATCCAAATCAGCCAGAAGGGTTTCATCATTAAAAATACCTTCCAGTTCAGTACGCATAAAAAATCGTCCAGTACGATGATCAACAAATTCATTATTTTGAACGATGTTTAATTGATGCTTGTAACAAATATTTGTGATTTTTGCGATTAATCCTTTGGAATCAGGACAAATTGTACGCAAGATTTTTTTTTGCATGTTTGTGTTTTGCATGGATTACAAGATCCTCAAATATTCTTCACTGTGTGTGAATTGTTATGTTTAATATTTAGATACTGATTTAACCACAGCACTTCTTGTATTTTTTGCCTGAACCACATGGGCAAAGGCTGTTTCGGCCTACTTGAGGACGAATGCCATCTATATAAAACCAACATTGGTCAATACGCAAAAAACGTGAGCGCTCATGAATCAATTGTCTATCTTGCTTTCCTTGTTCAATAAAGCAAGCTGAAAATTCGACATAGGCTTCGTTATTATGTTTCCCTTGATTAGTTTCGAGGATATTTAATCCCAGCCATTGTACACCAGCAAAACTTTGTTCTATTTCTGTACGCCATTTTTCAGCCGAGCAATCTGGGTGCCAGGTAGTGATGAGATAGTCTGCATTTTGTGTGACGTAAGCACTATATCTGGAACGCATTAAGGATTCAGCATTTGGGGCAGGGTGATGGTTTTCAAGATAGGGGCTACAGCAAAGGGCGAAAGATGAGCCACTGCCGCAGGGACACATTTTTGTCAAAATAACTCCAGTTATTTAAAGTGGTTGCTGTTAGTACCAGTGATCTTGCAAAGATATGAAGAGTATAAATAGTACAGATTTATTAGGCTATCATCGATCGATGATACTCGAATATGGGCAAGAGCTGCAATGTTTGGTAAAGACCGCCGTTATGAAAAAGAATTGCGAGGAAAGAGAATATTAATTGTCGAAGATAAGCCAGTTTTTTGCTCTTCACTAACTGGCTATTTGAATTCATTGAGATAGAAAAATTCCCTTTAACATATTAAAGATAATTCCTTCAATAAATTTATAACTTTTAAGCCTTATTTTATGGTAACGACTGATATCTAATCATTGGAATGTGATTAGAGGCTAGCGCACTGTATATCTGGTCGAATTAACTGGTATACTTGTGCGTATTATTTTTTGCGAGTGCGATTTTCTTCACACATACAATTTTTTCTGAGAGTTAATGCTATTGTTTAAGCTGTAAAGGAGTTTTTCAGTGAAAACATAGTAGTAGGAGACGATGTAATGTCAGTCACAAATAAAAAAGTAAAAAAAGCTGTTATACCCGTTGCTGGTTTGGGGACCCGGATGTTGCCAGCGACCAAAGCCATTCCGAAAGAAATGCTTCCTTTGGTAGATAAACCACTTATTCAATATGTCGTCAATGAATGTATCAAGGCTGGCATTAATGAGATCATTCTGGTCACACATTCATCCAAAAACTCGATAGAAAACCATTTTGATACTAGTTTTGAGTTGGAAGCGATTCTTGAGAAAAGAGTTAAGCGCCAATTATTGGACGAAATACAGTCTATCTGTCCAAATCATGTGACAATCATGCAAATCCGTCAAGGAATTGCAAAAGGATTGGGACATGCCGTGCTATGTGCTAAACCCCTTATTGGTGATGAGCCGTTTGCTGTTATTCTGCCCGATGTCATTCTGGATGAGTACAGCACTGATCTATCAAAATATAATTTGAGCGAAATGTTATCACGCTTTAACAGTAGTGGCGCAAGCCAGCTCCTCGTTGAACCTGTCCCTGTGGAAAGTGTTTCGGATTATGGCATTGTTGATTGCTTAGGTGAGGATTTACAGCCAGGTGATAGTAAACCTATTGTCCGTGTTGTTGAAAAACCAAAACCAGAAGAAGCGCCATCGAATCTCTCCATTGTTGGTCGTTATGTATTATCCGAAAAAATCTGGCCATTATTGGCGAAAACTGCACCAGGAGCAGGAGATGAAATACAACTGACAGATGCCATTGCCATGCTGATGGAAAAAGAGCCGGTTGAGGCTTATCACTTACAGGGCCGTAGCCATGATTGTGGCAATAAATTGGGCTATATGCAGGCATTTGTTGAATATGGTATGAAACATAATGAATTGGGCAAGTCATTCACGGATTGGATCATGGCCTTGCAAAATAAGATTGAAAAATAATCTACTAGTACTTTAAGGTGTGTTATGAAAGTTACTGTATTTGGTATTGGCTACGTAGGCTTAGTGCAAGCAACCGTATTTGCTGAAGTTGGGCATGACGTACTTTGTGTTGATGTTGATGCACAAAAAGTCGAAAACCTGAAAAATGGTCAAATCCCTATTTTTGAACCGGGTTTGACGCCTTTAGTAAAGAAAAATTATGCTGAAGGACGGCTGAATTTTACAACGGATGCCAAAGCCGGTATTGCTCATGGCAAATTACAGTTTATTGCAGTAGGAACACCCCCTGATGAAGATGGCTCTGCTGATCTTAAGTATGTCACTGCCGTAGCCAGAACCATTGCGGAAAATATGGATGGTTATAAAGTCATTGTCGACAAATCAACTGTGCCAGTAGGTACGGCTGATAAAGTCATAGCAGTGATGCGAGCAACATTGGCAGGGCGCAATATAGATCTTCCGTTTGATGTTGTCTCCAATCCTGAGTTTCTGAAGGAAGGAGCCGCTGTTGCCGATTGTATGCGTCCTGAGCGCATTATTATTGGCTGTGATAATGACAATGTGGTTGATGTAATGCGTGAACTGTATGAGCCATTTAATCGCAATCATGATCGTATGATCGTCATGGATATCCGCAGTGCTGAGCTGACTAAATATGCTGCCAACTGCATGTTGGCGACAAAAATCAGTTTTATGAATGAAATTGCTAATTTGGCAGAAATGCTGGGAGCGGATATTGAAAATGTACGTCAGGGAATTGGTTCCGACTCACGAATCGGATATCACTTTATTTACCCTGGATGTGGATACGGTGGTTCATGTTTTCCTAAAGATGTTCAGGCATTGATCCGGACTTCTGAACAAATTGGATATACGCCAAAAATTCTTCAGGCAGTGGAACAGGTTAACGAGAAACAGAAAAGCAAATTACCTACTTTTGTAAAACGCCATTTTGGTAATGATTTGTCGGGCAGAACATTTGCTGTTTGGGGGCTGTCATTTAAGCCTAATACAGATGATATGCGTGAGGCATCAAGCTGTGTATTGATGAAAACGTTATGGGAATGTGGTGCTAAAGTTCAGGCGTATGATCCTGAAGCTATGCAGGAGGCCCAGCGTATTTATGGGCAGCGTGATAATCTTTCTTTAATGGAAACAAAAGAAGCGGCACTAAAAGATGCTGATGCTTTGATTATCTGTACAGAATGGCAAAATTTCAGGGCACCTGATTTTGATGTGATTAAGGATTCATTAAAAACTCCTGTGATTTTTGATGGACGCAATCTTTATGATCCAGAACGCCTGCAATCACGTGGTTTTATATACTATGGCATTGGTCGTGGCAGCTCAATCAATCCAGTCATTTGAGTCAATATATGAAATTTTTAGTTACAGGTTCTGCTGGTTTTATTGGTTTTCATGTTAGTCAGCGGTTATTGAATATGGGTCATGAGGTTATCGGTATTGATAACCTCAATGATTATTATGACGTTAATTTGAAACAGGCGAGATTAAATTTATTACTCCCTCATTCAAATTTTAAATTTGAAAAATTAGATTTGGCTGACAGAGCTGCAATACCTGAATTGTTTGCTAAACATCAATTTCAGCGAGTGATCCATTTAGGTGCTCAGCCAGGTGTACGTTATTCAATAGAAAACCCAATGGCATATATAGATGCCAATATCATCGGTCATATCAATATTCTTGAAGGTTGCCGCCATCATTGTGTAGAGCATCTATTATATGCTTCTTCCAGTTCAGTATATGGCTTAAATAAAAAGCAACCTTTTTCTACAGATGACTCTGTTGATCATCCTGTTTCTTTATATGCAGCAACAAAAAAAGCTGATGAGTTAATGTCTCACAGCTATTCACATCTTTATCAACTGCCCACAACAGGATTGAGATTTTTTACCGTATATGGTCCATGGGGGCGTCCTGATATGGCTTTATTTAAATTCACTAAAGCTATGTTAGAAGGTAAGTCGATTGATGTTTATAATCATGGCAATATGGTGAGAGATTTCACATATATTGATGACATTGTTGAATCTATAATCAGATTGCAGGATATTATTCCTACTTCAAATAAAGATTGGTTAGTTGAAGATGGGCAGATATCTGCCAGCTCTGCGCCATATCGAGTTTACAATATCGGTAATGGTCAGCCGACAAAACTGGGTGATTTTATTGACGCTATTGAGGCCTCATTAGGGATTGAGGCAAAGAAAAATTTTATGGACATTCAAGATGGCGATGTATTATCAACGTGTGCAGATTCAAGCGCACTTTTCAATAAGATTGGTTTTTCGCCTAACACTCCGGTAAAGGAAGGGGTAAAACGGTTTGTAGATTGGTATTTGGGCTTTTATCAGAAGCAGGTATAGTGAAAATAGAAAAAGGAGCTAATCGCCCCTTTTTTATAAGATTATGTTAATAAAAAACTAAGTTAGTGTTAAATTTTTTTATCATATCGAGAATATTAAGACGGCTTAGTCATTAATATAACTCTTCGCGTTCCTACATCAGCCCGTAATTAACCTAGTTAGTTATATTTAACATAAAACAAAAATACCCTTGATAGGGTATTTTTGTCATTAAGTTCACAAATCAACTGATTAGATTAAGAAATCTTCCAGTTTTTTGCCTTCTTCATCAATTGCTTTTTTGATTACAGCTGGTGTACGGCCTTGGCCAGTCCAGGTTTTAATTTCACCTTCATCAACGTATGAATATTTAGCTGGACGTGCAGCACGTTTAGATTTGCTAGTAGATTTACCACTTAAAGCATCTACTAAATCGCTTAATTCAATACCGTCTTTCTCCAGCATTTCACGGTATTCTTGAAGTTTACGTGTACGCTCTTCTATTTGTGCACGAGCCTGGCTGTCTTCATCGCGACGTTCTTCAACAACAGTCGTAAGTTTTTCCAGCATTTCTTCTAAAGTACTAAGTTCACATTCTCTAGCTTGCGCGCGCAAGGTACGGATGTTATTTAAAGATTTTAAATTCTCGCTCATTGTCCTGGTCTCAAATTATAATGATGATGGCTGATGTAGGGATAATAATAGAATGCTATTTTATTTTCTGCAATAGTGAATTTACTTTCTCAGACTAAAACATGTCATTTTAAAATGCAATTTTTTCGATAATCGATATATTGTGTTTTAATTCTGCTATTGAGCTTACCATTTTTCAATAAGTATGAAGAAGGATTACTGTAAAGTTTAGTAAGGAGGAAATCATGAGGTATAAAACTAATTTATAGTCAATTCGTAAGGAATGTTAATTGTTTTGCTGTGAATAAACTGAAGAGCAAGAGTGGGGATAAAGTTTTTTTATGGATAATCCATTGGTTATGATTATGGTGTGTGAATTGAACAAAAGTAAACCACCATGATTATTAATATTCAAATGATGGGAGTGAAATAACGATTTACTTTTGATGTTGACTTTGTTCATTTGGCACGCAGTAAATACTTATGGTGTTGATTTTATATACGCAAATGTGATAATTATCATGAAAATAATCTTTTCTTATTCATTCTAATTTGTTTCTGCTGCTCCATATTTGACAATAACAAGGATAATCTTGTTCAGAGTTTGTGATAAACTAACGCTGATATAACACCTGATTAAATTTGACAAGAGGATGGACGGGCCAATGGCTCAGCTTTATTTTTATTATTCTGCCATGAACGCAGGGAAATCAACTTCCTTATTACAATCTTCCTATAACTATAACGAAAGAGGAATGAGAACGTTGATCTTTACAGCGGAAATCGATACTCGATTCGGTAAAAGAAAGGTCAGTTCCCGTATTGGCTTATCCGCTGAAGCTTTGTTGTTTTCACCAAAAACAAATATTGCTGAGCTTATCAGAAGTGAAAATGAGGCAGAAAAAGTTCATTGCGTTTTGATTGATGAATGCCAATTCTTGACGAAAGAACATGTCGAACAACTTTGTGAAATTGTAGATTATGACGATATCCCTGTTCTTTGTTATGGTTTAAGGACCGATTTTCAAGGTGAGTTATTTAGTGGAAGTGAATATCTTCTCGCGTGGTCAGATAAATTGGTGGAGCTGAAAACAATTTGTCATTGTGGGAGAAAAGCCAGCCGTGTGCTCCGTTTTGGCAGCGATGGCAGCGTTGTTTACGATGGTGCTCAGGTAGATATCGGCGGTAATGAAAAATACGTCTCTGTATGTCGTAGGCACTATACTGACGTTATTCGTGAAGCTAAGGCAAAAAAGATCTAATACGCCGTCAGTTGTAATCGAGTGGTATAAAACCATTACGCTAAGAAATAGACTAAGAAATAATAGGTTAGAAAATGAAATAATAAAAGGCGTTGGGGCAATCCAACGCCTTTTAAGTTTTATCAATCAGTCTATCATTTCTTATTATTTCTTATTATTTTTTCTATTTGCTTTTGCTGCCTCCTGAGATTCGTCCTGCTCTGTGAATTCACGGCCATAAAAAGAATCTAGCAGCAGTTGTTTCAGTTCAGAAATTAATGGATAACGTGGGTTAGCACCGGTGCATTGATCATCAAATGCATCTTCTGCGAGTTTGTCGATTTTCGCCAGGAAGTCAGCTTCTTGCACACCTGTCTCACGAATTGAAGCTGGGATGTCTAGTTGAGATTTCATTTCTTCTAGCCAAGCCAATAGTTTTTCAATTTTGACAGCGGTACGATCACTTGATGCGGTTAATCCCAAATGGTCTGCAATTTCCGCATAGCGACGTCGTGCTTGTGGGCGGTCATATTGGCTGAATGCAGTTTGTTTTGTTGGGTTATCGTTAGCGTTGTAGCGGATCACGTTACAGATTAACAGCGCATTAGCTAAACCATGAGGGATATGAAACTCAGAGCCAAGTTTATGGGCCATGGAGTGGCATACTCCCAAGAATGCATTGGCAAAGGCAATACCCGCTATGGTAGCTGCATTATGGACACGTTCGCGGGCAACGGGATTTTTTGCACCTTCGTGGTAACTGGCAGGCAGAAAATCTTTCAGTAGCTTTAAGGCTTGCAATGCCTGACCGTCAGAATACTCATTGGCTAAAACAGAAACATAGGCTTCCAATGCGTGGGTCACCGCATCCAGACCACCAAAAGCACATAGAGATTTTGGCATATCCATAACTAGGTTTGCGTCGACAATCGCCATATCAGGGGTCAATGCGTAGTCTGCCAAAGGGTATTTTTGTCCGGTTACGTCATCGGTTACAACCGCAAAAGGTGTTACTTCTGAACCTGTACCTGAAGTGGTGGTAATGGCAACCATTTTAGCTTTCACACCCATTTTCGGGAATTTATAGATACGTTTGCGGATATCCATAAATCGCAAAGCCAGTTCCTCAAAATGTGTTTCGGGATGCTCATACATCACCCACATAATTTTGGCAGCATCCATGGGGGAACCACCACCAAGGGCAATAATGACATCAGGTTTAAACAGATGCATTTGTTCAGCGCCTTTGCGGACGATGCTCAATGTTGGATCTGCTTCGACTTCAAAGAACACTTCAGTTTCAATGCCATAAGATTTCAAGACATTAATAACCTGATCGGCATAGCCGTTATTGAATAAGAAACGGTCGGTTACAATAAAGGCACGTTTAGTACCATCGGTCGCGACTTCTTCCAATGCGATGGGCAAAGAACCGCGTCGGAAATAGATTGATTTTGGAAGTTTGTGCCATAACATATTTTCAGCTCTTTTGGCGACGGTTTTCGTATTGATCAGGTGTTTTGGTCCAACGTTTTCAGAAATAGAATTCCCACCCCAAGAACCACAACCCAGTGTCAGAGAAGGGGATAGCTTAAAGTTATACAAGTCGCCGATACCGCCTTGAGATGCAGGCGTGTTGATTAAAATACGCGCAGTCTTCATTTTGTCGCCAAAGTATTTAATGCGTTCTGCTTGATTATCTTGTTCGGTATAGAGGCATGAAGTGTGTCCAATACCGCCCATCTCAACCAATTTTTCGGCTTTTTCGACAGCATCTTCAAAGTTTTTTCCTCGGTACATGGCAAGCAGTGGTGATAATTTTTCATGGGCAAAGGGTTCTGCTTCATCTACCAGAATAACTTCACCAATAAGAATTTTAGTATTTTCAGGTACATTGATATCGGCCATTTCAGCAATTTTTGTTGCTGGCTGACCAACAATTGCTGCATTTAAGTTGCCATTTTTCAAAATAACGTCTTGAACGGCTTTTAGCTCTTTGCCCCGGAGAAGATATCCACCGTGAGTTGAAAATCGTTCACGGACTTGCTCATACACAGAATCAACAACGATGACTGATTGTTCTGAAGCACAAATCACACCATTATCAAACGTTTTAGACATCAGGATGGATGCAACGGCACGTTTGATATCTGCTGATTCATCAATTACGACAGGGGTATTACCGGCACCAACACCAATCGCGGGTTTGCCTGAACTATAGGCTGCTTTTACCATGCCTGGGCCACCTGTTGCCAAAATCAGATTAATATCAGGGTGGTGCATTAGGGCATTTGAAAGCTCAACGGAAGGTTCATCTATCCAACCAATAATATCCTTTGGTGCACCTGCTTCGATCGCTGCGTTTAAGACGATTTCAGCCGCTTTATTAGTTGCTTTTTTGGCGCGTGGATGAGGAGAAAAAATAATACCATTACGGGTTTTCAGGCTGATGAGCGCTTTGAAAATTGCGGTAGATGTTGGGTTTGTTGTTGGAACAATACCGCAAATCAAGCCAATAGGTTCAGCAATAGTAATGATACCGAAAGTATTATCTTCAGATAAGATACCGCAAGTTTTATCGTCTTTATAAGCGTTATAGATATATTCAGAAGCAAAGTGGTTTTTAATCACCTTGTCTTCCACAATTCCCATGCCAGATTCAGATACAGCTAATTTAGCCAATGGAATACGGGCATCAGCAGCAGCAAGAGCAGCAGCTCGGAAAATTCGGTCAACTTGCTCCTGAGAAAAATTAGCAAATTCATGTTGGGCTTTTTTTACGCGGGCAACTAATTCATTGAGTTCTGAGATCTGAGTTACAGCCATAAAAATTACTCCTGATAAATGTTAAATTTTTTAAGGTAATTAGCTGCAAGATGATTAAGTTATCAAATAATGTTATGAGATTAATCGTTTGGATTTAATCATGAATACCGCTAATTACCTTAAAAAATTGCTTAACAAAATAATTGATATAGGAATAGTTTTTTTCCTTGAAATTTTAGGTTGAATTCAGCTTACCATTTACAGACTTTTGTATTGTGATTTAGATCATGAAAACATTAAGCTGACTCAATTCAGCTATTATGTTTGGAACAATGAATTGAGTTAATATTTGGTGGTTTTAAATGTTTACTTAACTCTAAAGATACATTTTATTAACTTATTTTTATAATAGGGAAATTGCTGTTCCTTGGCAGGAATTATCGGATTAATTGATTTAACGTAACGAAATAGCCTCTATTTATTGTATTTTTTAGGTATTGCACATGTTTTTTATTTGCATCAAAGGGGCTAATTGTGGGTGAATCATTGCTGGGGCTTTCTGGATATATTAAATTTTTTATGGGATTGTTTGCGTTAGTAAATCCGGTTGGTGATTCGATCCTCTGTGTATTTGGGATCTCTATTGATTTGTTTCGTATTGCTGATGGGATGCTGATAATCACGATTGCTGTGATATAGCAAAGATAACTTATGTATTTATTTAACCCATTAATGTAATAAGATGAAATTTTATACTCAGGATGAGAGTGTATTAAACAAAACTTAACTAATGAGTAACCAATTAAAGTGTGATTAGTCAATAACATCATTTCTGCATAATTTCGTTGTTTCCTTGAAATCATTGTTTATATTTTATTCCTTTTTAGTCTGTGCTTTCCTCAAAATAATACTGTGATTTATTACACTATTTTGCTTCTCATAATCTTATCTGGTTGGTGGCTTGTTTCACTGTTTTGTGATGAAGGTGGACTTTCACTCTGCGGTGATTGCATTTTGTTAAAATAATGTTTATTTTCTATTTCAATGGAATTTCATGAATATTGCCTTGAGATAACAGAATAAAACCCATTGCTATCACCATCTTACATTAATTGTATGAATGAATTGTATACAAGGGAAATGAATTACCTTAATGTTTTAATAAATTTATTATAAAAACTATATAACAATTATTATGTGGTCATAGTTTTTTAGTGGGGTTAATTACCATTTGTTAACGCGATAAGTAAATTATTGGAATTAGTAGATTTATAATTTGGAGCGAAAAAGAAAAATGAGAAAAAAAACATCAAAGTTGAGTCAGTTGATTTCGAGTATCGTTTTATTATCTTTTCCTGCTGTACAGGGCATTGCTGCGATTATTCCTCCAGGAGTGACCTTAGCTGAAAAACAAGAAGTCACCGTTAACAATGGGGTTGAAGTCACTTCATTGGATCCGCATAAAGTTGAAGGTGCTCCAGAAACTATCATTATCCGCAATTTGTTGGAAGGGTTGGTAACTACTGGGCCAAATGGCGAAACTGTGCCTGGTGTGGCAGAAAGATGGGAAAATGAAGGTTATAAAGTATGGACATTCTATTTGCGTGACGATGCCAAATGGAATGATGGTAAGCCTGTTACTGCGCAGGATTTTGTCTACAGTTGGCGTCGTCTCTCCGATCCAAGCACAGGGTCGCCCTATAGCAGTTATTTACAATATGCCTATGTTCAGAATGTTGAGGATATTCTGAAAGGCATCAAGTCACCAGAACAATTGGGCGTTAAGGCACTGGATGATCGTCGTTTCCAAATCACACTTAGTCAGCCGGTTCCTTATCTGGTTGATATGTTGAGCCATACAGCAGTAAAACCCGTCAGACAGGATGTTATTGAAAAATGGGATAATAAGTGGACATTGCCAGAAAATTATATTGGTAATGGAGCTTATACATTAAAAAATTGGGTGGTCAATGAGCGAATTATTCTAACGCGTAATTCTCAGTACTGGAATAATAAAGAAACCATCATTGAAAAAGGCACTTTCCTGCCTATTGTCTCAGGAGTGAGTGATGTTAACCGTTATCGTAGCGGGGAAGTTGATATTACTGACAATGCCATTCCTCCTGATCTGTACCAAAAAATGAAACGGGATCTTCCTGATCAATTAAAAACTTCACCTTACTTGTGTACGTTCTACTACGAAATCAATAACCAAAAACCGCTGTTTAAAGATAAGCGGGTACGTGAAGCCATAAAACTGAGTCTTGATCGGGATATTATCACGGAAAGAATTATGGGGCAGGGGCAAATCCCCGCGTATAGCTTTACTCCAACTTATATTGGTGGTGGTTTGACCCTCAATCCAAAATGGGCAGGTTGGACACAGGAACAGCGTAATCAACGAGCAAGGGAATTGTTGAAAGAAGCTGGTTTTGATGCCAATAATCCTCTTAAATTTTCTTTGTTATACAACACATCAGAGCAAAACAAGCAACAAGCCATCGCGGCAGCTTCTATGTGGCAAAAAAATATTGGTGCGAAGGTCACTTTGCAAAATCAGGAGTGGAAAACCTCTCTCCAGAACCGCCATCAAGGGAATTATGATGTTGCGAGAGCGACATGGTGTGGCGATTATAACGAACCTTCTTCTTTCTTGAATATATTGTTGTCAAGTAGCAGCAACAATACCACTTTCTATCAAAGTACCGCTTTTGATAATTATCTTAACCAAGCCCTTATTGCTAAAGATGATGCGACACGTAAGGAATTATATCAGTTGGCTGAAGCTCAGCTTGATAAAGATTCAGGATTAATACCGGTTTATTACCGTGTCAGCGTGCGCCTCATTCGTCCGACGGTTGGTGGAATGACAGGAAAAGATCCGTTGGATTATGTTGATTTAAAGAATTTATACATTAAAAAGGTGAGTAATTGATCGTTATTACAAAGTATTGTCTTGCTGTAAACGAAATGGTTATTTTTGCACACGGATAATAACCATCCCAATGTGTGGATATGACTTTAATGGGTCAGATGATTTCAAGTGGAGTAAGAATAAAATGATAAATACAACAAAGAAAAAACTTGCTATTGGCATTACGGTAGCACTAAGCATGATGATGGGGCAGGCCTTTGCAGCGCAAGTACCCGCTGGCGTGCAACTTGCAGACGCTGCAAAACAGGTGTTGGTTCGCAATAATGGCTCTGAACCCCAGTCATTGGATCCGCATAAAATTGAAGGCGTGCCTGAATCCAACATCGCACGTGATTTGTTTGAAACTCTGGTGATCAACGATCCTGACGGTAAAATTATACCGGGAGTTGCGGAAAGTTGGGAAAATAAGGATTTTAAGGTTTGGACGTTCCATTTACGTAAAGACGCAAAATGGTCCAATGGTGACCCTGTCACTGCACAGGATTTTGTTTACAGCTGGCGCCGAGTAACAGATCCAAATACCGCATCTCCTTATGCAAGTTTTCTTCAATATGCGCATATTCTTAATGTTGACGATATCATCAGAGGTAAACAAAAGCCGGAAACATTGGGTGTCAAAGCATTGGATGATCATACGTTAGAATTAACACTCAGCGAGCCTGTACCTTATTTAGTCAGATTGTTTGTCCATACAAGTACATCACCGGTTCATCGTGGAACCGTAGAGAAATATGGCGAGAGATGGACACAACCACAAAATTTTGTTGGCAATGGCGCTTATAAACTGAAGAGTTGGGTAATCAATGAACGGCTTATCTTCGAACGTAGCCCGACTTATTGGGATAATAAAAATACAATCATTAATCAAGTTACTGTGCTGCCTATTTCCTCCGAAGTCACTGACGTTAACCGCTATCGGGCTGGCGAAATTGAGATGAGCTATGACAACTTACCGATTGAATTATTCCAAAAATTGAAAAAAGAGATCCCTGAACAATTACGTGTTAACCCGAAATTGTGCACTTACTACTACGAAATTAATAATGAAAGGCCACCATTCAACGATCCACGAGTACGTACTGCACTGAAGCTGGGTATGGATAGCGATCTTATGACTAATAAGGTGAAAAATCAGGGGGATATACCCGCTTATGGATATACACCACCCTATATCGCCGATTTTAAAGATGAAAAACCAGACTGGTATGCTAAATTGAATCAGCAGCAGCGTAATGAAGAAGCAAAAAAACTTTTAGCTGAGGCCGGGTTTACTAGAGATAATCCCCTGAAAATTAAACTACTGTACAACACTTCCGATCTGCATAAAAAATTAGCCATTGCCGCTGCTTCCATTTGGAAAAAGAATATCGGTATTGATGTTTCCCTCGAAAATCAGGAATGGAAAACTTTCCTTGATTCCCGCCATCAGGGTAATTATGACATTGCCCGCGCTGGATGGTGTGCTGATTATAACGAAGCCTCTACCTTCCTGAATCCCATGTTGTCCCATAGTAGTAACAATACTTCTCATTATAAGAGCAAAGAATTTGATGCATTAATGAAACAATCACTCCAAGTAAAAACTGATGAAGAACGAGCTGAAATTTATGCCAAAGCTAATGCTCAATTAGATAAAGATTCTGCGATTGTTCCAATCTATTACTATACAAATTCTCGTTTACTAAAACCTTATGTTGGTGGTTATACCGGAAAGGACCCATTAGATAATTTCCATACCAAAGATCTGTACATAATAAAACATTAGGAATTAGTGGATGATCCGGTTGGGTCATCCACTTGTCAGATAATTAAAAGCCATGGTTTGGCTAAACAATAGGAACGGGCAATGCTAAAATTTATTTTGCGTCGCTGCTTAGAGGCGATCCCGACACTTTTTATACTTATTACTATTTCGTTTTTTATGATGCGGCTTGCACCGGGTAGCCCATTCACGGGGGAAAGGAAGCTACCGCCAGAAGTTATGGCAAACATTGAAGCGAAATATCATCTGAATGATCCTATCTATAAACAATATTTCAATTATTTAATCCAGCTTTCCAAAGGGGATTTTGGTCCTTCATTTAAATATAAAGACTACAGTGTCAATGATCTGGTTGCAGAAGCTTTGCCTGTTTCTGCTAAATTGGGATTTGCAGCCTTTGTTATGGCAGTCATATTCGGGGTCAGTGCAGGGGTTATTGCCGCATTGAACCAGAATACAAAATGGGACTACACGGTGATGGGGTTTGCCATGACAGGGGTTGTGATACCCAGTTTCGTGGTTGCCCCCTTATTGGTTTTGATATTCGCTATTACATTAAAATGGTTACCGGGAGGAGGCTGGAATGGTGGGGCACCTAAATATATGCTCTTGCCGATGGTGGCACTTTCCCTCTCCTATATTGCCAGTATCTCCCGTATTACCCGCGGTTCTATGATCGAAATCTTACACTCCAACTTTATTCGTACAGCACGTGCTAAGGGCTTGCCATTGCGGAAGATTATTTTCCGTCACGCACTAAAACCCGCTTTATTGCCAGTTATTTCTTATATGGGTCCAGCCTTCGTCGGCATCATTACAGGTTCCATGGTTATCGAAACTATTTTCGGTTTACCGGGGTTGGGGCAATTATTTGTAAATGGCGCATTAAACCGTGATTACTCACTGGTACTTAGTTTGACGATTTTGGTGGGGGGCTTGACCATTATGTTTAATGCCATCGTTGATGTGCTGTATGCCGTCATTGATCCGAAAATTCGTTACTAAGACTGGAGCACGCAATGTTACTGAATAAAAAAAATAGCGAAGCTCTGGAAAATTTTTCTGAGCAACTGGAAATTGAAGGCCGCAGTTTATGGCAGGATGCACGCCGTCGTTTTATACACAACAAAGCAGCGATTACGAGTTTATGTATTCTATTTCTAATCACATTATTTGTAATTTTAGCCCCGATGCTGTCTCAATTTGCTTACGATGACACTGATTGGAATATGATGACGATGCCGCCGGATTTTGAATCCAAACACTATCTTGGCACTGACTCATCGGGACGTGATTTGTTGGTTCGTGTAGCTATTGGCGGACGTATTTCATTGATGGTCGGAATTGCCGCAGCTTTGATTGCCGTGTTATTTGGCACCCTATATGGTGCAACGTCAGGTTATCTCGGTGGCAAAATTGACATGCTCATGATGCGTTTGTTGGAGATCCTCAATTCTTTCCCATTCATGTTCTTCGTTATCCTTCTGGTTACTTTCTTCGGTCAAAACATCCTGTTAATTTTCGTTGCGATAGGCATGGTATCGTGGTTGGACATGGCGCGTATCGTCCGTGGTCAGACATTGAGTTTAAAACGCAAGGAATTCATTGAAGCCGCGTTGGTTGGTGGGGTTTCTACCCGTCATATCGTTTTGCGTCACATCGTGCCAAACGTATTGGGGGTTGTCGTGGTTTATGCCTCATTGCTCGTCCCCAGTATGATCCTGTTTGAATCGTTTTTGAGCTTCCTTGGCTTGGGAACCCAGGAACCACTCAGTAGTTGGGGGGCTTTGTTAAGTGATGGTGCCAACTCAATGGAAGTGGCTCCGTGGTTACTGTTATTTCCGGCAGGCTTTCTGGTAATGACTCTGTTTTGTTTTAACTTTATTGGTGACGGCCTGCGAGATGCCCTCGACCCGAAAGACCGTTAAGGAGAGCCTATGAATAGCGTAGAAACTTCGAAAAATGTTGAATTACTCTTATCGGTAAAAGACCTGAATGTAGTATTCAGCACTCCTGACGGCAATGTGACTGCCGTGAACAAATTGAATTTTGACTTACAGGCCGGCGAAACACTGGGGATCGTCGGGGAATCTGGCTCAGGTAAATCACAGACAGCGTTTGCGTTAATGGGGTTATTGGCCAGTAACGGTTCTGTCAGTGGTTCTACCACCTTTAATGGACGAGAAATCCTCAATCTGAAAGAAAAAGAATTGAACCGGATGAGGGCAGAAGAGATCTCGATGATATTTCAAGATCCCATGACTTCCCTTAACCCTTATATGCGGGTGGGTGATCAATTAACAGAAGTATTGATGCTGCATAAAAATATGGGTAAAAGCGAAGCTTTTGAAGAATCCATCCGCATGCTGGATGCCGTTAAGATGCCGGAAGCGCGGAAGCGCATGAAGATGTACCCGCATGAGTTTTCTGGTGGTATGCGTCAACGAGTCATGATTGCAATGGCACTATTGTGTCAACCTAAGCTGTTGATTGCCGATGAGCCAACAACTGCACTGGACGTAACAGTTCAGGCACAGATCATGACGTTGCTCAACGAGCTGAAAAAAGAGTTTAACACTGCCATCATCATGATTACCCATGACTTGGGTGTGGTTGCCGGCATTTGTGACAAAGTGTTAGTCATGTATGCAGGGAGAACAATGGAATATGGCACGGCACGTGATGTGTTTTACCATCCTACACATCCGTACTCGATCGGGTTATTGAATGCTGTTCCTCGTCTGGATGGCGATGAAGAAGCACTGGAAACAATTCAAGGCAATCCTCCTAACTTATTGCGTTTGCCAAAGGGATGCCCATTTCAGCCACGTTGCCAATTTGCTACTGAGCGTTGTGCTTGTGAGGAGCCGCAGTTGGAAAAATTTGGCATGGGGCGCTTGCGTGCCTGCTTTAAACGCCAGGAGGAATTGGTATGAGCACAATAGCTGAAAAACGCGTCTTATTGGAAGTTGACGATCTCAAAGTTTATTTTGATATTAAAGATGGAAAACAGTGGTTTTGGCAGTCAGCAAAAACCTTAAAAGCGGTAGATGGCGTTACCTTAAGGTTATATGAAGGTGAAACTCTGGGAGTTGTGGGAGAATCTGGCTGCGGGAAATCAACCCTTGCCAGAGCAGTGATTGGGCTGGTGAAAGCATCGGGTGGTGCAGTATCATGGCTTGGTCAGAGCCTGCTGGATATGAATAACAAGCAATGGCGGGATATTCGCAATGATATCCAGATGATTTTTCAAGACCCGCTGGCATCGTTAAATCCGCGCATGACCATTGGCGATATTATCGCAGAGCCATTAAGAACTTATCACCCCAAAATGAAAGATGGGGAGGTAAAAGAAAAAGTCAAAGAGATGATGATGCGGGTAGGGTTGTTGCCTAACCTAATAAACCGTTACCCTCATGAATTCTCTGGAGGGCAGTGCCAGCGTATTGGTATTGCTCGCGCCTTGATTCTGGAGCCTAAATTAGTTATCTGTGACGAACCTGTTTCGGCACTTGATGTTTCCATTCAGGCACAAGTCGTTAACTTGTTGCAGGAATTACAACGGGAAATGGGGCTTTCCCTGATATTTATTGCCCATGACTTATCGATAGTAAAACACATATCAGACCGCGTATTGGTGATGTATTTGGGGAATGCTGTAGAATTAGGCACTTACGACGAGGTTTATCATAATCCGCTGCATCCATATACCCGTGCTCTGATGTCGGCAGTACCAATCCCCGATCCGGACAAAGAGCGCAACAAACATATTGAATTGTTGGAGGGAGAACTCCCTTCACCGATTAATCCCCCATCCGGATGTGTATTTCGTACCCGTTGTCCAATGGCAGATGCTGAATGTGCGAAAACCCGACCATTGCTTGAGGGAAGCTTTAAACATGCAGTGTCTTGCTTAAAGGTTGACCCTCTCTAGTCAGTTATATGCAAATATGTCAGCGTGACATTGTCACGAATTTAAATTCAATGCCCTCATAATGAGGGCATTTTCATCGGTCAGGGTGACATATTAAAGAAGACAGAATTATTATTTTTTCCATAGAATATGGCAAATAGAGTGAGATTTTTCCCGGCAGATCAAGATACGGGCAAAGATATCATCAATTTCGGCATCATCTGATTCCGCCAATCCAATAATAACTTCTGAAAAAAAGTCCGGATCTAATTCAAAATCAACATGCTCAAGCCAGACTCGTGAAGGACCCAATAATTCAGCGCCGCCCCGTTCCTCAAATTGCAGATTAAACAATAGGCTATCAGCCGGATCGAGATTAGAAAGCGCTTGTTCTAAAAAGATATCGTAAGCTTTTTCAAGCGCTTCATCTTCAGTCATTCGGTTGTTTAAATCCAATTGCATAGAATGTGTCGATTGATGTTCCATAATGGCAATGTCCGAGATTAATAACAAAGTGAAATTAAAACATGTTCTATATTGAATGAATACTTTTATTCGTGTTGAAAGAATTATTGACCAATTTGCTTTCTTTCTGCTTTTTACCATGAGCTATATTTGTCATGAGCTATAAAAGCGGGCTGAAAAAGTAGCAAATACGTTCAAGAATACGATGCCACACTGGACGTTTTTCCCATTTGCTGTTTGCAAGCAATGTTGAACGCATAATGTAGTCTTGTTGAACCCGCGTTAAATCACTGCCAAAGTGTTCATCGTCAATCACAACTGTAATTTCAAAATTCAACCACAGGCTGCGCATGTCTAAATTGACAGAGCCGACCATACTGAGTTGTCCATCGACCAAAACACTCTTGGTGTGTAGCAAACCATCTTCAAATTGATAAATTTTCACGCCCGCTTCCAGTAATTCTGAAAAAAACGCACGACTGGCCCAGCGAACAAGAAATGAGTTGTTCTGGCTTGGCACAATAATGTTGACATCCACACCACGCATAGCCGCAGTGCAAATTGCATGCATTAAATCATCACTGGGAACAAAATATGGGGTAGTAAGAATAAGTTGTTTGCGGGCAGAAAAAATAGCGGTCATTAAAGACTGTTGGATCAATTCATCAGGAAACCCTGGCCCGGAAGCAATCACTTGAGCTGTATGACCACTGGCTTGCTCCAAGGGCATGATGATACTGTCTGGCGGGGAAGGAAGGTGACGCTGACCTGTTTCCATCTCCCAGTCAAAGGCGTAAATGATCCCCAAAGTTGTTGTAACTGGGCCTTCCATTCTCACCATGATATCGATCCATTGACCGACACCGGCATCTTGTTTAAAAAAACGTGGGTCGACCATATTCATGCTGCCAGTGTATGAAATATGATTATCGATCAGAATAATTTTTCTATGCTGACGTAAATCCATGCGCCGCAAAAATAAACGGAATATATTGACTTTCAGCGATTCGACAAAGGCAATACCTGCCTTCCGCATAATATCAGGGTAAGGGCTACGGAAAAATTGCCAGCTCCCTGCTGAGTCCACCATGATTCGACATTTCACACCGCGTTTGGCTGCGCGCATCAGGGCATCAGTGACCTGATCGACCAGCCCTCCGGATTGCCATATATAGAACACCATCTCGATATTGTATTTGGCATTTTCGATATCATTAACAATCGCTTTCAGTGAGTTATCATAAGACGTCATTAACTGCATTTTATTGCCTCTGACACCTTTGAGCTTTTGGCGGCGCTCGCACAGTTGAAACAATGGAGTAGCAACTTCACTATTCTCATCGGCAAAAATTTGAGGGGATTTTCTTAACTCTGCTAGCCATTTGGCTACAGAAGAGCGCATTTGTTTGGCCTGCTCAACCCTACGTTTACCAAGGTACAATTCGCCGAATGACAAATAAGCAACGATACCGACTAAAGGGATGATGTAAATAATAAGTACCCAAGTCATTGCTGATGTCACGGGGCGACGTTTTATCAAAACCCGGATGGTGATACCCGCAATAATTAACCAGTATAAGAAAATCGCCAGCCAGCTTAGTACAGAGTAGAAAGTTGTCATACGTAGCAATCAATCCTGTTTATTTAAGTACTGTTTATTTAAGTACTGCTTATTTAGGTACTGCTTATTTAAGTATTTCATGCAGTCATTACCGTAAGTTTCTAGAAATTTGGGCAAACGATCAACTTAATATCATCAATTAAATAGTTAAAGTAATTTTAACAAAAGAGGTGCTAACTATGTTGAATATCATGACTACTTAACACGTTAATGGCTTACATTAGCCCATGAACTGTATACAATTTGATACGAATAAATCATGAATTATTTATAATAGTCATTAAATTTATGATTTCGAGTAATACCCTTTCGAACAATACACTATTTGTGTCAGGTTCGTGGACAAAATTGGCAATTGGTTGACATCTCTAATAGTGACGATTAAGAATAATGTTATTCACCCAATGAGAGAATTAGCCTGGAATATCTTATGAAACACAGTAGAAGAGAAGTAGGGCGTTGGAGAATGCTCCGTCAAAGTATCCGTCGTCGCCGTCGTTGGTTGGAAGGGCAAACGCGCCGTAATTTTCGTATCTATACAGCGCGCAAGCTAGGTGCTTATAAGCGTCGTAGATCAATTCTATTCATCCATAACGCAGAATGGGTTTAACATGATGTTCCGCATGATATGTACCTAGGTGCTTGATCCCAAATTTCAGGTTGCAGCACAGTCAACGCCGCACAGCTAACAAAGCAGCAACTTGAAAGATGATGAATACAGATGTTTTGAATCTTTATTGAATATGATAGTCATTTGCATTTAAACTAATGGCTATCTGAAAACTGACTATCATGCTGCTAAGTAAGAATTCTCTTATGCGTTGGATACATTGGCCGATACTACTTTCCGTTTGTTTACATATTTCTATTGCTACGGCGCTTTTTCAGGCTATTGAACCTGAAAAACAGCCAGAAGCTGCGCCTATGTCTGTTGCCATGATCCAGTTGGCGGCTGAAGAGGCATCTATCTCTGAACCTGCCATGCCTGAATCACTTCCTGAACCACCGAAACCTGAGCCAGAACCTATTGCGAAAATTGCTCTGCCAAAACCTAAACCTGAAAAAAAACCGGAAGTGAAAAAACCGGAAGTGAAAAAAATTGTCAAGAAAGCATTTAAACCAATAGAGAAAAAGCCAGAAAAAACTTCAGAACAACCGCTGAAGCCTGTTTCTGATCAGAATCCTCAGATGGCAAAGAATTTGAGTGATCAAAAAACGGATCATCATGCTATTAGTGAAAAAGGGGATGTGCAAAAAGGGCCAAAGGCATTGAACAGGCCAAAACCCGATTATCCATCCAGAGCTCAGCAATTGGGTACAGAGGGAACGGTAACGGTAAAATTTGATATTGATGAAAATGGTCGAGTTAAGAATATCGAGATTATTTCTGCAACCCCCAGAAATGTCTTTGAAGGAGCAGTGAGAAATGCCATGAGAAAATGGCGTTATGAAAAAACGCCTGCTACTGGATACGTGGCGACTATTGAATTTAAAGTCATGGGTGTTTCACAATCCTAATCTACCAAAACGTTTCTTTCTAAATTCAGGGGATGCAAAACATCTCCTGAATTCATCAGCAAAATTCGTTTTTATGGTTATGACTCTAAAGTGTTAATCTTGTATTCCTACGTTTTTTGAGTGGAATATCGTAATAACTGTCACGATAGTAGTAGTCTGCTGACATTGCGGTCAAACTAAACCTGTACGTAAACTTAATTATATTTACTTTGTTTTTTTAAGGATTATGTTTTTCTAAGGATTATGTTTTGCAGAGGTTAATGAAATAATTACAGTTTAGAAATTATTGTAATAAGTCATTATGCCATAATAATATTAAAAAACTCTAGGATCTGGTTAAAACCAGACCCAAAGAGTTTTCATACTTTTTTATTCATCTATGACTTAATAAGTAGTCATATTAATTCTAACAATTAATAAATATTCAAGACATTGGAACCTAATGTCATTAAGATCAGGCCATTATAATAAGAACTCAACTGGAGTAATGTCCAACAATATCATAAATTCCTGGGCTAGCCTTAGCTAGCTCTGCGGTGCGCTTTACGAATTCTATTGATGCTGGGTCAGCTTGAGTTGCCTTAATGTCAGCAATGCTTTTCCATTTCGCAATATTTACGACTCGGCTCCCATCTTTGCTGGCTAGCAAGGTTACAGAAATGAAACCAGGTCGTTTACTAATGACCGAATCAGTTCCCTCTTGCAATAGTTTGATGACTTCAGCTTGATTACTTGGATCGACTTCGATGACATTAATGAATGTAACTTCAGACATTACACATTCTCCTCAATGGATAGAGTAGGTTATGCCAGCTTTTTGCAGGCAGAGACTCGCTAGCTTGTACCTTGTTGAGTCTAATACATAGACGATTCAGCAGTTCAATATGTCAGGTCATTCGAAAAAAAATATTTATTTTCAGGTATTGCGCCTGACATTTTCACCTTGTTTCTCGTCATTAAAGCTTAGAACATTTTTAGAGGGGGGCTTAGAAATTGTTACTACTTCGCATATATACGTATATAGATGTTTTATTGTATACACTATAGAAATATTTAATTACCCATTAGATTTATACCCAATGGATTTCAAGACGCATTGCGGCGGCAAGGGAGCGAATCCAACAAAGAGACAACTTGAAAGGCGACGGGTATAGATTCTATGTTCTATATAAATCTCTTTCCTTCTTCTAAGGGAATTCAGCGTCAGTAGCACTTGCTGGCATTATGAAGTCGGAGGAGAACAATACCTAGGTTGTTTTCCTCAGAATTGAGTTAAGAAAAATAGAATGAATATGAAGAAACAGGTAAGTAAGCTGAGGGGAGAAGACCCAGCTCAAGTATATTCTAACCGCTCCAAACTTGAATCGCTGGCGTATAGATTCTTGGGAACTATCCCAGATGCTGAAGATGCTGTGCAAGAAACTTATCTACGGTGGCACAAACTTACTCAAACAGAACGTGAGCAGATTGTGTCCCCTATCGCTTGGCAACGAACAACACTCACCCGGATCTGTTTCGATAAGCTTAAATCGGCCAAGTCAAAACGTGAAATCTATATTGGAGAATGGTTGCCTGAACCTGTCTCACAAGACGAATACTGGATATCTACGGTTGAATCATCTGAAGCCGCCGATCCAGCCGATAATCTTATCTTTGCACATTCGGTTTCTATGGCATTGATGATAGTCCTGGATAAGATGACCCCTGCTGAACGTATCAGCTTTATTCTTCATGATGTCTTCCAATATTCGTTTGAGGAAATCAGTGAGATTGTTAACAGAACACCACAAGCATGTCGTCAGCTTGCCTCATCCGGGCGAAAGCGGGTCAATCAAGAATGTCATTTTGCACACTCTTCAGAGGAGCATCGGCGTGTTAATAGTGCTTTCCGAGCTGCATGGCTTACAGGCAACATCAAGGAACTGGTTGCAGTCTTAGATGAAAGAGCTTGTGCCAGCACTGATGGCGGCGGCCTTGCCAGCGCCGCTACCGAACCATTATATGGCCGGGATGCAATTATCAAATTTTTCCTTTCAGCATTTGAACGTCAACATAATCTCCAGATCGAGGAGGAGCTAGTTAATGGTGAGCCAGGGCTTGTCGGTAAGGTGGCAGGTCACACTGTTACAGTGATCTCCACTTATATAAAAGAAGGACGAATCAAAGATATTTGGGTTATGCGTAACCCAGAAAAATTGACTGTTTGGCATTAGCCAATTGATTCAAGTGAGGTTATTTACTATGGCGGCGATAACTGATTGTTCAGGCAAAGTAGTCATTGTTGGTGCTGGAATTGGAGGGGTAACTCTTGCTGCCCTGCTTTCTTCGTCTGGTATAGAGTGCGACATTTATGAACAGCGGATGAAGCTCTCTGAAGATGGGTTTGGCTTGAATATTCAACCTGAAGCAGTATCAGTCCTGTATCGTTTGGGGCTTGCTGAAAAGTTGGATTCTTGTGGGATCCAAACCAGAGCACACCGCTATATCGACCATTCAGGAACAATTCTTTTCGAAGAAGCAAGGGGCATAGATGCTGGTTTTGATACTCCACAGATATCTATATCTCGCTCAGAACTGCTTAATCTAATCTTTGCTACAGCTAAGACAAAAGCAACCTTTAACTTTGATGCGAAGTTTCCTGCTGATTTTTTATATAAAACGAAGTGGGCAAAAGATCTGATCGTGGGTGCTGATGGTATCAATTCTGCAGTGCGCCAAACCTTATTTCCAGATTCTATGCAACTGAATTCCGGTGGCATGATGTTATGGCGGGGCATTACCCCTATGCCAAAACTTCTGGATGGTCGAACAATGATTATCGCTAATAGTGGAGAAGGGGTTCGTCTCATCGCATATCCTGTTTCCAAATCTCATGATCTGCGTGGAGAGAGCCTTATTAACTGGGTTATCCTTGTTCCTATGTCACTTGATAAGCAATTTGATACAACAATCAACCTTGATACAACAATCAACCGTTTTCAAGCTACAGATTTCCTGCTCAAACTTCTTAAAGAATGGCATTTTGATTGGTTAAATCTCCAAACATTAATAACCACAAGTAAAACACTTATGCGCACCGCGATGGTGGATCGAAAACCATTAAATAAATGGAGCCATAACCAGTGTGTTCTAATTGGTGATGCCGCTCACCCGATGTTTCCAATAGGTGCAAATGGGGCAACTCAATCTATCATTGATGCCGAAACCCTCGCCTCTGCTATCTGTGAATCCCCTGACGTCGAATCCGCAATAGCAAAATATGAGCAAGTACGTATACCCGCTGTATCCAAAATTGTAATGGCAAATCGGGAAATGAATTCGCGCGAGCTTGCTAGTCAAGCTCTTAATCAACAAGAGCGAATTCGAGAACTTGTTATCACGGCGACCAACTATAAAGCCGAAACGATAAGGACGCGTTCGGATTGACTTTGCTATCTCACTAATAATAACCCCATAAATGAATCTATAGCACAGGAGTTCAGAAATGAGTGAACAATCTTCTCTTCCCCAATTCGATGCTATTGTCATCGGTGCCGGTCTTTCTGGCCTTTTTGCCGCCCACAAAATTCATAACGAGTTAGGGCTAAAGGTACTTGGGCTTGAAAAAGGTAAAAATGTCGGCGGTACTTGGTATTGGAATCGTTACCCTGGCGTGCAGGCGGATACCGATGGATTTGTCTATCGCTACTCCTTTGATCGAGAAGTTTCGCCACAGTGGGATATGTATGCTCGATACCAAACTGGCGAACAGATGCGAGATTATTTGGAGAATGTTGCAAGCCGTAACAATATTTCGCCGCTGTTCCGTTTTGAAACTGGTGTTAGCGAAGCTATTTACGATGAGGCCAAAAACATCTGGCGGGTTAAAACTACAGATGGAGATATTATTACAAGCCGATATCTGGTAAGTGCTGTTGGAGTATTATCTGAGCCCGTTTTTCCAAAAATCAAAGACCTCGATAAGTTTAAAGGACAAATCATACATACTGCACGTTGGCCAGATAATCTGAAAATCAATGGGCAACGTGTCGGCGTGTTGGGAACAGGGTCGACGGGAGCACAGCTCATCGTTGCAACAAGTAAGGTTGCATCCCATCTGACAGTGTTTCAGCGGGCGGCTCAATATATTGTACCCGCGGGGCAAAGTCGCTTGACGACAAATGAAGTAGAGAGCTATTTCTCGAATTTTGAAGAACAATGGAAAGAATGGAGAAAAACGCGTCTGGCATGTGGCTTTGACGACCCCATTATAGGTGCGTTTGATGTGCCCTTGGAAGAGCGGAAGGCTATCTTTGAACGTGCTTGGAACGAAGGCGGGGGATTCGGCTTTATGTTTGGCACCTTCAATGATCTTGTTATCAACTCAGACTCCAACCGCGCCGCCTGTGAGTTTATAGCCGGAAAGATCAAAGACATAGTCAAGGATTCTGATACAGCCCGTCGTCTTACACCGACAGAGCCATATGCCAAGCGGCCTGTATCGGTTGATGGATATTATGAGGTATATAATCAGCCTAATGTTAAATTAGTTAGCTTGTTAGATACACAAATAGTACAAGCAACTGAAAAAGGCCTTCTCACTGCTGATGGCATTGAACATGAAATTGATATTCTTATCTTTGCTACAGGATTTGATGCGGTTGAAGGTGCTTATCGGAACTTCAAGGTGGTTGGGCGTAATGAGCATACTCTCCTTGAAACTTGGGATGAAAACCCTGCCGCATATCTTGGTGTTTTTACACCTGGTTTTCCAAACTTCTTTACCCTTCTTGGTCCTCAGGGGATATTTTCCAACCTTGCTGCGGGTATTGAAGCTCAAGTAAACTTCATCGGCGATATTATTTCGTGGGCTGAAAGTCATCCAGAGACTATTATTGAGGCTACTCCTCAAGCACTATCAGATTGGTCAGTACATTGCGAACAATTGGCAAACTATACTGTCTTTGCTCAGGTGAAATCCTGGATATTCGGGTCAAATCTACACAGTACTAGCCCTCGTGTTCTCTTTTATTTCGGTGGCCTTAAGGAATATCTTGCGGTTTTTGATCGTGAACGTAGCAATAATTTCCCTGGTTTCAATAGCAAAAATTTGATTGCAGATGAAAAAACTACACTTCTACTTTAAGGCACAAGTAGAGATAATCGTTCGTGCCAAAATGAAATGTTTTTCTGTTAACGTTTTAGGTTAACAACTAATACACGCATTATTATAAATTTCAGTATTAACTGACTAAGATAACTGTATTGTAATTCATTGCTATTTATCGAAAATATTGAGTTTTGGAAATGTAATAATTTAATAATCCTGAGCCACCTGAAAGCAGGTTGGTATAATAATTTTTAAGGAATAAATAATTATTCTTCTTCCTGCTATTCACATACATTTTAACGACGAAATTTTATTTTCTATTAACTTAACTGTGATGTTAAACACATTTTTGTATTAAACTCAATTTGCCCATTTACATTTTATTAACTTACATACTAGTATTTGGATCTTAGCAAGGTTTTTATTTTATACTTTTATTGTTTTTATGCGTTAATATAATGGTTGGTTGTGTCGATATTCTTATCATTTGAAATTTCTGCTAAGTAAATATATTGATATGTGATGATTTAACCTAATATCCGATCTGTTGTTATTTATATTTTTTCTTTTGTGTTACATTTTATATCCCATGTTTTTACGTAGGGTAATGAATAAAGGATTTAATGTGTAAGGTGTTAAGTTTAATGAAGGTTAAAGATGAGGTGGGTAAAATAAGTAATATTTTTTAATAAGGTTAATTGTAAGTTAAAACTATTTATGGGAAATTGTTGATTATATATAAAAGAAATTATCTGGTGTTGAGTATTTCAATATGGTGTGCTTAGAACTTATTAGGCATAGTCGCTATCATATCAGGAGGCTTCATAAGATTTTATAAACACTTTTATAATAATATATTGTAATGCAAAATTGGATTTAAACTAATAAACGTTGATATTAAATTGATTTTATTATCATTATTTCTTATTGTTATTTTATTATTAGTATTCTCGATTGAGGAGACAGTACCATGATTCAAGATAATGAAGTACGGCAACATAATCGATTGATTGTCGAAAAGTATATGAATACGAAAGGGCAAGATAGGCTGAAACGGCACGAACTATTTACTGAAGATGGATGTGGTGGGCTTTGGACTACAGATACAGGAGAGGCAATTATGATCAAAAGTAAGGCTCGTTTGGCTGAGCATGCTGTTTGGTCTTTGAAATGCTTCCCTGATTGGTATTGGTACAATATCGTTATATTTGATACCCAAGACCCAAATATTTTTTGGGTTGAATGTGATGGGAAAGGGATAATTCGTTTTGAAGGATATCCTGAAGGTATGTATGAAAATCATTTTATCCATTACTTCGAGTTTGAAAATGGAAAAATAAAAATTCAACGTGAATTTATGAACCCATGTCAACAGTTTAAAGCATTAGGTATTGATCTTCCTAAAATTAATAGAAGTGGCATTCCTACCTGATTAGTTTATTTGAGTTCTTTGAAGTAATTTAATCATAAACTATAGATATACCCAATGGATTTCAATATGTGTCGCGGTGGCAAGGGAGCAAATCCCCGGGAACATAGATAACTATGTGATCGGGGTGAGTGAGCGTAGCCAACAAAGAGGCAATTTGAAAGACGAAGGGTATAGCCATATTAATTATAATAATGGCTATTTTAAATATATTATTTTGCAATGGAGCAAAAGTATGGGTATTCCTAAAGTTGAGAGTTATACACTCCAATTACCTGAATTTAATGTGATAAATAGCGTGAAATGGAAACATAATAATAGCCGTAGCATATTGCTTGTACATGATATGCAAACATATTTCTTGGATTTTTTTTCTTTGAACTTGAAACAAGAATTGATAAAAAATTGTCAGAAACTTATCTCTTACGCTAGAAAAAACAATATACCTATTGTTTATACCGCTCAATGCGGTGATATGACTGAAAAAGAACGTGGTCTCCTTTATGATATATGGGGAAAAGGTATGAATAATAAAATTGAACATACTGCTATTGCAAAAGAAATAGCACCACGGGAGGAAGATACAGTTTTAACTAAATGGAGATATAGTGCTTTTCATGCCACACCTCTTGATGACATTTTCATTGAAAAAAAACGCGACCAAATAATTATTTGTGGCGTTTTTGCTCATATTGGAATACAGACAAGCGCTGTTGATGCTTACTCAAGAGATATTGAAGTATTTCTTGTACGGGATGCTATTGCCGATTTCTCAAAACAAGCTCATTTACAAACATTAATATATGCCACTGAATGTTGCGCTAGTGTATTGTCAACTGAAGAGGTTTGCAAATGACTACATCTCTTTCTTTTGAGACACAAACAATCCTGCAAAAAGTCGTTGCAGGTCATTTCGATACCTATGCTTTAGTGTATAGACCAGAAAGATTTAAAAGGGCAACGCTTGAAGTACTCATTGGCACAGAACAAATTCTTGAAAATCTGAAAGAGATAGATCAAATTCAAAAAGAACAACGGGATATTGGTAATTGGGGTGTTCTTCTTGTTACACCTTATTGCCAGATTAAAGAACGTGGTTTCACTATTATTGAAGACAATACACCTTTTCGTGTCCTTTGTATCAATGATTATGAAACGCTTTTACTTGAAGAAGCTATCGATATTTTACCTGATGTACCGATCAATCTTAGCAATTCTTATTTCAATCCAAATGACGAAAATTACGAAAAAATTGTCAAAGAAATAATTGCGAATGAAATAGGTACAGGGGAAGGTGCCAATTTCGTTATTAAACGTACCTTTAATGGTTCTATTACAGATTATAGTGATCATGTTGGAATGACGATTTTTCGTAACTTATTGGAACAAGAAAAAGGCGCTTATTGGACTTTTTTTATTCGTCTGAATGACGTGACCTTAGTTGGTGCTTCACCAGAAATGCACATTAGTCTAAATGTTAAATCAGTCACAATGACACCAATAAGTGGTACATATAGATTTCCTGCTTCTGGACAAACTCAAGACGGGCTTCTGGAGTTTTTACGCGATACTAAAGAAGAGGGAGAGTTATCGATGGTTCTTGATGAAGAACTGAAAATGATGACTGATATTTGTTCTTCTGATGTTAAAGTATGCGGGCCATCACTTATTCGTATGTCAAAATTGGCGCATGTCTGCTATAACCTGAAAGGTTCTACAGAACTGGCTATATCTGAAATATTAAAGCGCTCAATGTTTGCACCAACCGTAGTCGGTAGTCCTTTAGAAAATGCAACTAGAGTAATTGCACGCTACGAAAATTATGGGCGTTCTTATTATAGTGGTTTTATTGCTTTAATTGATGATCTCAATAGTAACCCACGGTTAGACTCTGCAATCCTTATTCGTACTGCTGAAATATCAAAAGATGGGAAAATGCAGGTGGGGGTTGGGGCGACTTTGGTTCGTGATTCTAATCCACTTTCAGAAGTTCAGGAGACTGCGGCTAAAGCAGCTGCTATTCAAAATGCTATGGGTATCACTACTTTTGATACTTTGCCTAAAAAAGAAAAAATTGCCCAGTTACTTAATAGAAGGAATGAGCGGCTTTCAACTTTTTGGTTCGGAGATATTCGTCATTCCCCTGAATATTCACTAAATTATATAAATAAACCAGAGATTGTCATCTTAGATAATGAGGATACTTTTACATCAATGATGGCATATCAACTACGTGAATTAGGTTTTAAAGTTGAAGTTAAGTCATACTCTTTAATAGGCGAAATGAGTCATTCAAAGTTACTTATTATAGGCCCTGGCCCTGGTGATCCATGCAAATTAACTGATTTAAGAGTTATCAAAAGCCGGAATATGACAATGAATGCAATAGCACAGAAGCAACCTTTTGTTTCTATTTGTTTTGGACACCAAATTTTATGTTCATTACTTGGTTTATCTATAGAACGTCTTCATCCACCAAATCAAGGGATACAAAAACAAATATCTATCTTTGGAAAAACAGAGTCTGTTGGTTTTTATAATACTTTTGCGGCTATTTCGGCTTCAGATTATATAAAAAGCCCTGTAGGTGATGTTATGGTTTATCGGGATGCCCAGTCAAAACAAGTTCATGGATTAAAAGGGAAAAACTTTTGCTCAATGCAATTCCATCCTGAATCAATTTTGACTAAAGAAGGTCATAGGATATTAAGAGATGCTATATTTTCGGTGATAACGAATGAAAATTGAATTAGTTTGGTGGGTTCTTGATGATAATGATCCTAGTGTAGATATTCTATCTGCAAGTTTGACAAAGCAAGTTTTAGAAGAATGGGGAAATGTGTCTAATTTGACTAAAAAAATTTGGTTTACTTCAAACAAAGGAAAGTGCTGGGGGGCTTTGATGATTTGGAATGGAGATAAACCCGATATTTCAGTAATGCCAAATAATATATCAGGAGAACTTATAGGAAGAATGCCCGATCACAGAATTACATTTGATGTATTAAATGAATTAAATATAGTTAATTAAATTCCTCAAGTATTAATTAAATATTTTACGGTTGAGCCAGTTTAATAACATAGGTGGAATATGCATAAGTATACTATTGTAAACTCTTTTGGGAATGCGTTATTTACCGGAAATCCCGTTGCTGTTTTTTTTAACTGTGACGATTTGGATGACTATCATATGCAAAAATTGGCTGCTGAATTAAATCTTTCTGAAACAACCTTTGTTCGTTCTCCTTTGAAAGAGGGTGATGCGAATGTCAAAATTTTTACTCCAGTCAATGAATTAGGTTTTGCAGGACATCCGTTACTTGGCACGGCGTTAGCTTTAGCACAAGAAACAGGATTGTCTGAAATGAATATCGAAACACAAAAAGGAGTTTATCGATTTTCAGTTGATTTAGTAAAAGAACAACCTTATACAGCTTATGTACAAATGGAGCAGCCAAAACCTGCTATTTCTCCTTATGAATATAGACAAGAATTGCTTGAGGCGCTTGGAGTAGAGAAAAGTACATTACCAATAGATATGTATGATGTAGGGCCGAGACATGTATTTGTTGGTGTTGAAAACGTCGATATACTCGCAAAAATTAGCCCGGATCTAAAAAAACTTTCTCAGTTTAATAACATGGCCGCTTTATGTTTCTGTCCAAATGGCGCTGGTGGTTGGCGATTACGTATGTTTTCTCCTGCTTACGGCGTTGCGGAAGATGCCGCAACGGGTTCGGCTGCCGGCCCTTTGGCACTGCATCTTTGTCGATATGGTTTAGTTGAGTTTGGAAAAACCATAGAAATTATGCAAGGTGTTGAAATGGGAAGGCCATCCTATATGAAATCAATAGCTAAAATGGAGAAAGCAGAGTGTTGCCTTGAAGCTGGCGGCTATGCATTTCAGATTGCAACAGGTCAATATTTTATTTAGGGCAAAAGCATGAGCAGCATTTTTGAAAGTATGACGGGCAAGTTGGATTATGTCTTTCCTGAATATGACTCCCTTACTAATGATCCTATTGGGTTAGGAAGAAAATGGTTACAAGAAGCAATTAATGAGGATGTCCGTGAACCTAATGCGATGGTTTTGGTGACCGCAAATCTTTCTGGAAACATGTCATCCCGTGTAATGGCTATCTTAGAATTCACAAATGAAGGTATTGTGTTTGCTACACATAGCTGTAGTCGAAAAATAAAAGATGTTAAAGATAATCCTTTTGCTTGTGGACATTTTTATTGGCGTGAACTTGGTCGCCAGCTTTCCATAAGTGGGAAGGTTAAAGCGCTTACTCGGGAACGAGCGATTGAGGAATGGAATAAACGTGCAATACCTTTGCATCCAATGTCGACAGTTTCCTATCAAAGTGAGCCTTTAATATCGAATAAACAGCTCCTTATATCTGCACAAAAGCTTGATGGTACTGGGGCATTACCTTGCCCAAGCAGGTATACTGTTTACCTGCTTGAACCTCATGCTATCGAGTTTTGGTCTGCAAGTTCTAACCGTTTACATAAAAGGCTACGTTTTGAGCATACTCAGAACGGGTGGGAGAGTTTAAGACTTCAGCCGTAATTAAATTCTTTTTTCTCGTGGCATTGGGCTATGTTATTAAATAATTTTAAAAATGAACTTTACTTAATAATGTTTAATTGGAATTTATTTTAGGGGAGCGTTATTAAAGACTTATTAAAAGGTATTAAAATGTAAAGATAACTAATGAATTATTGAAATAATATAATTCTGTTTTGTATTTATTACACAAAACTACGATATTTTTAAAAAATAATCATGATGATTGTAAAAGTATTGTTAGGGGTTAGTTATGAATCAAAATTTAGCAACATTACCTATTCCCAATCAACTTTTTTCTGAAATAAAGCTCATTTCTCAAATTCTGCAACATATCGATAGTAGTAGAAAAACTATTAAAAATATTTTAAAAGGAAAAGATAAACGGTTATTAGTCATTATTGGCCCATGTTCTGTTCACGATGAAGAAGCATGTCTGGACTATGCATCACGCTTGAAAGCTATAATACAACAGTATCAAGATTCATTGTTTATTGTAATGAGAACATATTTGGAAAAGCCTAGAACTACATTAGGGTGGAAGGGGTTTATTTCTGATCCTGATTTGGATGGCTCTGCTCACTATAAAGATGGCCTACATCGTTCGCGAAAGCTTCTTTATAATATTAATCAAATGGGAATAGCGACAGCAACAGAAATTCTCAGCCCATATCTATACATCTATTACTCTGATTTGATCAGTTGGGCAGCGATAGGAGCAAGAACGACAGAATCACAGCCACATCGGGAGCTTGTATCTGCGTTGCCTTATGCTGTTGGTTTTAAGAATAGTACTGATGGTAATGTTCAAGTGGCTATTGATGCAATTAAAGCGGCCAATCATTCGCATATAACTTGTTCTATTGATCATGAAGGGAAATTATCATTGATATCTACTTTAGGTAATCAATATGGCCATGTCATTCTTCGAGGGGGAAAAGAGCCTAATTATCATGAGATTGATATTTTGCAACTTAATGAAAAACTTAAAAATCAAGGTGTTAGCAGGTGTGTTGTGGTGGATTTGAGTCATGGCAATAGTCAAAAAAACCATAAACAACAATTAGTCGTTGCAGAGTCTATATGTCAACAAATAAAAAAAGGTATGGAAGTTATAAGAGGTATAATGGCTGAAAGCTTTATTGAAGAGGGTAATCAATCTCTGAATCATCCCTTAGTTTATGGGCAATCCATCACTGATCCTTGTTTGCATTGGCAAGATACTATAGTGTTACTCGATAAGCTTAATGAAGCAATGCTAAATAAAGTTTCATAATAGTAATATAGTTGCTTTTTTCATTCTTTTTAGCTGACACATAAACTAACAACAATGGTTATGTGTTACTGTTTCATATAAGGATTGTTACAAGAACTCAATTTTATTCAGCCAAGGTAAGTAAACAGGTAAAAATAATCATTATAATTTATTGTGATCAAAAATGTACTTACATATTAAGCTGTGAGGATGGGTATATCCCACGGCTTTCTTATTTCTATTAAATGGTAACTCTGTTGTTTCGGTTATTATTCCATCTGAAAAACATTAATAAAGTAATTAGTTTAGTACAGGCAATTATTTCAATTGAATGTCAATACCTTGTGCAGCCTTGATAATTCTAATATAACGTAACACAATTGAAGGAAAACGGTGTTGATTATTTTGATTACGTGAATCCGCCAATGTTTTTATTTTTATTCGTCTCTCTTGACCTCAAGTTAACTTAAGGTTTTATAATGCATATTCGTTTTACCCGTCAATCGGAAAAATGCCATGCTTTGCGCTTTTATTCCACTATGTTGGAAACTATGTTGGAAAAATAGTGTTTCTATATAAAAAATGTGAGGGTGATTTATGCGATGGTTTGATGAAATTAAGTTGAAAATTTCTAGGGCATAGGGTTTTATTCTATTATCTTTTAATATCGCATCAGCAATTGACCATTACTACTAACCATTTTTATAAGCCATACTTTTGGGAGTTTTCCGAGTAAAAGAAAAGAATTTCATTCTACTTTGTACTTGAACATACCACGGTTATTGGGGATTGTTGGCAACGGAAATACAAAAATTACGAATCCCTTGAGAAAAATACAAAGTATAAGAAAATATTTCACACAATGAAAAGGTTGATATAAATGATAGGAAAAAAAATCGTTGTTGGCCTGGGAATCGCTTTATTGTTAGTGGTTGGAATTTTCGTTTATAAACTAAATAGTTCAGCTAAGAATGAATCAGGATATATGGCCTACCCACCTGTGAAGGTGGCTTTGGCGGAAGTAAAAGAAACACATCTCCCTAGAATATTATATGGTGTTGGGGAGCTTGAGGCTGACAGACAAATACATTTGGCATCGGAAACCAGTGGTAGAGTAATCAGTATTGCGTTTCAGTCTGGTCAATATGTGGAGAAAGGTCAGTTACTGGTGCAAATTAACGATGCAGTTGAACAGGCTGAACTTGTTCGTTTGCAGGCTCAGTGGAAAAATGCTGACAGGCTATATCAGCGCATCAGCAAATTATTTACCAACAAGGTTGCTGCTGCTACAGAACTGGATAATGCGTTGGCAGAGCGTGATATGGCGTTGGCTGCGATTCGTCAGACCGAAGCACTAATTGCTCAGAAAGCAATTCGGGCACCATTTTCAGGCGTAATGGGAATTCAACAGGTGCATATAGGACAGTTTCTACATGCGGGTGACGCTATTGCCAATTTGGTGGATGCAAAAAATCTTAAACTGAACTTCTCGTTGGATGAACAGACGAGTCCTGAATTGCATGTTGGGCAGACAGTAAATGTACTGGTTGATGCTTATCCGAATCAGAATTTCCCCGCCAAGATAAGTGCCATTGATCCCTTGATTGGTAAATCCCGTACTGTACAAGTACAGGCACTCCTGAATAACCTTGATGGGAAACTGAAAGCAGGAATGTACGCTAGTATCCAAGTTGTGCGTCAAGATAATATTCCAGTTTTGACTATACCAGAAACGGCTGTGACCTATACCGCTTATGGGGATACTGTATTTGTGGCACAAGGTGCAGGACAAGACGCGGAAAAGCATGGAAAAACAACTGAACAACAGTCTATGACAGTAAAACGTGTTTCCGTTGAAGTGGGTCAACGTTGGAACAGCATGGTGGAAATCAAAAAGGGGTTGTCTCAGAGAGAGTTAGTTGTGACATCAGGCCAACTGAAATTAAATGATGGCACACAAGTGGTTGCGGTAGCTGATGATACATTGAATACAGCAAAATCACCTGCGACGGGTTCTTAATGGAGACGAAAAAATGACATTTACCGATCTTTTTGTTCGTCGCCCAGTGCTTGCTCTGGTAGTCAGTACATTGATCCTGTTGTTGGGTATGTTTGCCCTGAGTAAACTTTCCATTCGGCAATATCCACAATTAGAAAGTTCTACAATCACCGTCAGGACGGAATATCCAGGTGCATCATCTGACTTGATGCAAGGATTTGTCACTCAACCTATTTCACAGGCAGTTTCTTCTGTAGAAGGGGTGGATTATCTATCTTCTTCTTCGGTGCAAGGTAGAAGTATCGTTACTATACGTATGGAGCTTAATCGTGATTCCACCCAAGCCTTGGCACAGGTGATGGCAAAGGTAAACCAAGTCAGGTACAAATTGCCAACACAGGCTTATGATCCTGTTATTGAACTGTCATCTGGGGAATCAACGGCTGTCGCTTATGTTGCATTTTCCAGTGACACTTTGCTCGTACCCGCTGTGACGGATTATCTTTCAAGAGTGGTTGAGCCAATGTTTTCCTCCATTGAAGATGTTTCAAAAGTGCAGGTAATGGGGGGACAACAGCTTTCGATGCGTTTATGGCTGGATGCAGATCGTCTTGCCGGACGTGGATTGACTGCTGCGGATGTTGCAGCCGCGGTCAGGCAAAATAATTATCAAGCCGCGCCAGGGAAAGTGAAAGGGGAATATGTTATTTCAAATGTGCATGTTAATACCGATCTCACCAATGTTGAGGAGTTTCGTGATCTGGTTATCCGCAATGATGGCAATGGGTTAGTTCGTCTTAAAGATGTTGGCACTGTGGAATTGGGCTCTGCTGCAACTGAAACCAGCGCGATGTTGAATGGTAAAGCCGCTGTGCATTTGGGATTATTTTCAACTCCAACAGGTAACCCACTTGTTATTGTCGATGGTATCAAACGTCTGTTACCTGATATCCAAAAAACACTTCCTCCGGGAGTTAAGGTTGAGTTGGCATTTGAGACTTCTCGTTTTATTAAAGCGTCGATTGATGAAGTTGCCAATACTCTATTAGAAGCATTGATTATAGTTATGATAGTGATCTATCTCTGTTTGGGATCATTGCGCAGTGTATTGATTCCAATTGTTGCTATCCCTTTGTCGATGCTAGGCGCTGCGGGATTAATGCTGCTATTTGGTTTCAGTATTAATTTACTGACTCTATTGGCAATGGTGCTGGCAATTGGTCTTGTGGTCGATGATGCTATTGTCGTTGTTGAAAACGTACATCGTCATATTGAAGAAGGAAAGTCACCTATTGCGGCAGCCTTAATTGGCGCGAGAGAAGTAGCAGGTCCTGTAATTGCAATGACGATTACTCTTGCCGCTGTTTATGCACCGATTGGTTTGATGTCAGGGCTGACAGGTGCTTTATTTAAGGAATTTGCTTTAACGTTGGCAGGGGCTGTTATCGTATCAGGTGTAGTGGCTCTTACTTTATCGCCAGTAATGAGTTCTTTTTTATTACAGCCGAAACAGCAAGAAGGAAGAATGGCTCTGGCGGCTGAGGCTTTTTTTGACAAATTAGCTCACTATTATTCTCATTTGCTCAATATTTCTTTACGTTATCGATGGGTTACAGGCGTATTTGCTTTATTAGTTGTTATAAGTTTGCCTTTACTCTATAAACAAGCGCGTCAGGAATTAGCTCCAGTAGAAGATCAGGCGGGAGTATTGGCAGCAATCAAGTCACCACAACATGCTAACCTGGATTATATAGAGCGATTTGCCCACAAACTTGACCGAGTATTTAATGAAGTTCCAGAGATGGTCGGTACATGGATTATTAATGGGACGGATGGGCTTTCTTCAAGTTTTAGTGGCGTGAACTTGACAGAATGGAGTGAACGCAAGCGCACGGCCTCGGACATTCAGGCACAATTACAAGCGGCAGTAGGAGAAGTAGAAGGGAGTAGTATTTTTATATTCCAGCTTCCACCATTACCTGGCTCCACTGGGGGACTGCCCATTCAGATGGTACTGCGTAGTTTGCAGGATTACCCCATCCTATACCAAACAATGGAAGAAATTAAACAGCAAGCACGTGAGAGCGGATTATTTGCTGTTGTAGACAGTGATCTGGATTATAACAATCCAGTAGTACAAGTGCGGGTTGATCGTGCTAAAGCCAATAGCTTGGGGATTAGAATGCAAGATATTGGTGAATCACTGGCGTTGCTGGTAGGCGAAAACTATATCAACAGGTTTGGGATGAATGGTCGCTCATATGACGTCATTCCACAAAGTATACGCAGTCAGCGATTAACGCCAGAAGCATTGGCACATCATTTTGTACGGACCGAAAACCAAAAGATGATCCCACTTTCTACAGTGGTGTCAATCTCGACGAAAGTTGAACCCAATAAACTGACTCAGTTCAATCAGCAGAATGCAGCAATTTTTCAGGCTATTCCTGCGCCAGGAGTGACCTTAGGGCAAGCTGTGACTCTTCTTGAGGGAGTACTGGATAATTTGCCAGCAGGATTCAGCTATGATTGGCAATCTGATTCCCGTCAATATAAACAAGAAGGTCATGCTCTGGTTTTTGCTTTTTTGGCTGCGTTGATCATCATTTATTTGGTATTGGCTGCTCAATATGAAAGCCTTGTTGATCCCTTGATTATCTTGATCACTGTACCACTTTCTATTTGTGGCGCTCTGATACCATTAGCTATGGGATATATTACACTCAATATTTATACTCAGATTGGATTGGTAACGCTAATCGGACTTATTAGTAAGCATGGTATCTTAATGGTGGAATTTGCCAATAAGTTACAGGAAGTTGAAGGGATAGATAAGCGTTCAGCGATCTTGAAGGCGGCCAAAATTCGTCTTCGCCCGGTATTGATGACGACAGCAGCAATGGTGATCGGCTTGATTCCACTGTTGTTTGCCAGTGGTGCGGGTGCGAATAGCCGTTTTGGTATTGGGCTGGTGATTGTATCTGGGATGCTGGTGGGAACATTTTTCACTTTATTCGTACTGCCGACGGTATATACGTTCTTGGCAAGAAACCATTCTTCTTCTGCGATAACACCGAGAAAGCAACAATTGATCGAGGCTGATAAAATACTGAATAAGTCAATTTAACGTTATTTTAATCTCTTAGAGTCAAATTCCCTGCCGCTTGCGGCGGGGTTCTTCATTTTAGTGCCTCACTTCCATGTTAATAAGCTTAGCGAGCTTATGAGGTGTCCATAATTATTACACCACTAATTATTACACTACTACCGCCAGACTGAACCCGTAGGTTTGCCCATATTGCCCGGTCTGTAAAATCTGAAATTCTCGACCCTGCTCACAGATCGGCATATTTTTCCTGAACAGAAGAGTCGGAAGTTACATCTATGTATCTAATTATTCTTTTGTTTTTACCTTTTGTTTACAAAATTGACATTAATGCAACCGTTGAATATATTAAATCATAGGTTATATTTTATGCTATTCAATCCATTGGGAGGTAACCATGGCGGTACCAACGTTCAGGCATTTCATTAATGGTCAGTATGTTGAATCTAAAGGTTCCGAATATTTTGACTTGGTAAGCCCGGTCACTGGTGAAGCCTATGCGCGTTCTCCTAACGCGACTGCGGCGGATGTTGATGAAGCTTATGCATCGGCTAAAGAGGCGTTTAAAATCTGGGGGCGCAGCACACCGTCAGCACGTCAGAAAGCGTTGCTGGCATTAGCCGATGCGGTGGAAAAAAATACTGAACGTCTGATCGAAGTGCAAAGCCGCAATACGGGGCAGCTCAAGCATCTGATTGCCTCTGAGGAAGTTGCGACGTCAGTGGATCATATTCGTTTCTTCGCCGGTGCCGCCCGTTTTTTGGAAGGCAAAGCTACTGCTGAATATCTTCCTGATATGACGACCAGTATCCGGCGCGAGCCATTGGGTGTGGTGGGGCAAGTTACACCGTGGAACTACCCGCTGATGATGGCAGTATGGAAGATAGCGCCGGCGCTGGCAGCGGGCAATACTGTGGTACTCAAACCGAGTGATACCACGCCGGAAAGTACTCTGTTGCTGGCTGAACTGGCCGCTCCGTTCTTCCCTGTCGGTGCATTCAACGTGGTGCTAGGTAATGCCAGCGCCGGCGCTCTGGTCGTTTCACACAAAACGCCAGCGATGGTTTCCATCACGGGTTCCGTACGCGCAGGTTTGCAGGTTGCCTCTTCGGCTGCGTCTAATCTCACCAGAGCACATTTGGAACTAGGTGGCAAAGCGCCAGTGGTTGTTTTCGCCGATGCAGATATGGACAAAGCGGTGAAGACCATTGCTATTGCGGGGTACTTCAACGCTGGTCAGGATTGTACGGCAGCCTCGCGTGTGCTGGTGCATGAATCTGTTTACGATACCTTCGTCGCCAAACTGGTGGCAGCAGCTAAAGCCACCCGTTTTGGCTATCCGGAAGATAAAGAAGCACTGTATGGGCCGCTCAATAATGCTTGTCAGCTGGAGCAGGTTAAAGGGTTCATTGCGCGTCTGCCCGCTCATGCCCGTATCGAAACAGGGGGCCGTCAGGCCGAACGTTCGGGTTATTACTTTGAACCTACGGTAATTACCGGTCTGGAACAGCACGACGAAGCAATCCAGACCGAGATTTTCGGCCCGGTTATCACGGTGCAGAAATTCCGCGATGAACAGGATGCCATAGAGAAAGCTAACGATGTGAAATACGGACTGGCTTCCAGTGTCTGGACCCGCGATCATGGCCGTGCGTTGCGCCTGTCACGTGAACTCGATTTCGGTACAGTCTGGATTAACACCCATATTCCTCTTACGGCAGAAGCGCCGCATGGCGGCTTCAAGAATTCCGGATATGGTAAAGATCTGTCGGCTTATGGCTTCGATGAATATACGCGTATCAAACACGTGATGAGTTCCAACGACTAACACAGGATATCCGTAATGATTCAGAATAGATCTCCCCGCGACTTGGTGTCGCGTGCACACCACGCGTTGTTTACTGACCTTGATGTAGGGGCGCTTGAGCGTTATTTTGCGCCGCATTTCATCGAACATTCCCCGTTAATCAGAGATGGTCTTGCCGGATTGCGTGAGTTAGTTCGGACACATCCTGAACTGCACCACGAAACGTATCGTGTTCTTCAGGATGGTGATCTGGTTGCCATCCATGGTCGTTTTACGGGGTTAGACGCCCGGCCGTTGGTTGGTTTCGATCTGTATCGGGTTGCCGACGGCTTAATTGTGGAACACTGGGACGGCTTGGTACCGCAGGCTGCGCCCAATGCCAGTGGCCGGACTCAGTTAGACGGCCCGACTGAAGCCGATCAGGGCCATGACCGGGAGAAGAATCGCGAACTGGTGGTCAATTTTTTCACACGTACCCTGATCAAAGGTCACTACGAAGAGTTTGGGAACTACACCAATGGTGAATTGTTTCGCCAGCACAGCCCCGATATTCCCGATGGTACGGTTGCTCTCATCTCATTTCTTAAGCAACTCAGGGATGAAGGGCAAGGCCTGCATTACGCCAAAATTCACCGTACAGTAGCTGATGGGCAGTTTGTTCTGACCCATTCGGAGGGCAGTATTGCCGGAGCGCGTCACAGCTACTTCGAGCTATGGCGCATTGAGAACGGCAAAGTGGCTGAGCTTTGGGATGCTATCACTCCAGTACCGGAGGATGTGGAAGCGCTGCATCGCCACGGTATTTTTTAGTGTCGTTTGCAGACATGCTGGAATCCGTATTTTTTCAAGCAGGAATTAAAAAATAATGGCACATTCCATCGTCTACGCACCGCTCGATCAGGCCACCCGGGCCGAACAGGTTGTGGAACGTTTAAGTAACGCGATTATCTCCGGGGTATTACAAACCGATGAGCAGTTGCCTAATGAAAACGAGCTGTCGCGTTTGTTGGGGGTGTCGCCGGTAACTGTACGCGATGCCCTGAATACACTGCGCACCAGACAGTTGATCGATACCCGGCGCGGACGTCATGGTGGTAGTTTCGTGTGTCAGGTTCCCGTTGAGACAGCGCGGAAATATCACCCGTTGCGGTTGATGGCTTCAGGCGAGCTCGCGGATTTCAGCGAATTTCACTGTGCCGTGATCGGCCACAGCGCGAGGCTTGCGGCGCAACGTTCAACGCCGGGTGAACTGCAAAATCTTGGACAGTTGATCGACAGCTTTGCAGCCGCGACACAACCGGATGCCCGTATACAGGCAGATATGCGCTGCCTGTTAACTCTGGCATCCCAGGCACAATCGGCCAGGCTTGCCAATCAGGAGTTGGAGATTCAGGCCGAATGGACGCCTCTGGTGGCGCTTCTGTACCGGGAAACTGTGGTACACCGCGAGGTTGTCACTGCCTGGTGTTCGCTCCTGAACGCTCTACATAAGGCGGATGACTTAGCCTGTTATCAGCTGGCGCAGGGGATGATTACCCGAATCACTGACCATCTGCTGGAATGCAAATTGCGCATGGATACCGATGCGCCGTTCTTGCAAAGACCCGCCCGCGAGTAACGCGGCTGTATTCATCCCAGAAAAGGAAGTGGCATATGTACAACAACATACATGTAGAACAGGTCAGGAATATCTTGGATGATATCCTGACCTCGGCACAAAGGGCCACCGCACGTCTGGTTATCCTGCCGTCATCACACACCGAATCACATCGGGCGTTTGCCTGCTGAAGCCCACTTATTTCAGATTGCTGAGGAGTTTTCATTTATGACTGAATCTATGTTAACCAAAAGACGCAACGCGGCTATCGCTAAAGGCGTGGGCGTGACCACACAAATCTATGCGAAGCGTGCGGAAAATGCTGAAATTTGGGACATCGAGGAGCAACGTTATATCGATTTTGCCGCTGGTATCGCCGTGGTGAATACCGGCCACCGCCATCCACGCATCATCGCAGCAGCCAGAGAACAACTGGAACAGTTTACCCACACCTGTCATCAGGTAGTGCCCTACGAAAATTATGTGGTATTGGCCGAACGTTTGAACCGGCTGGTGCCTGGGAATTTTGCGAAGAAGACCGTCTTTGTCACTACCGGGGCCGAGGCGGTGGAAAATGCCGTGAAGATCGCACGTGCCGCTACCGGGCGCAGTGGCGTGATAGCTTTCAGCGGCGCTTTCCATGGCCGTACCTTCCTCGGTATGTCATTAACCGGCAAAGTTGCACCGTACAAAATGGGGTTCGGCCCACTGGTTAGCGATATTTACCGTGTTCCGTTTCCGGTCGGGCTGCATGGCATTAGTGTGGAACAGACGCTGAATGCGCTGGAGAATCTCTTTAAAGCCGACATTGAGCCCACGCGCGTCGCGGCCATCATCATCGAACCAGTACAGGGCGAAGGCGGTTTCTATCCTGCGCCTCCCGAGCTGCTCAAAGCCCTGCGTAAAATTGCCGATTGCTACGGCATTGTACTTATCGCCGATGAGATCCAGACTGGATTCGCGCGTACGGGCAAACTGTTTGCCATGGAGCATCATGAGGTTGCTGCCGATCTGACCACTATGGCGAAAGGTCTGGCGGGAGGGTTACCGCTGGCTGCTGTGACGGGACGAGCAGAATTGATGGACGCTGTAGTGCCTGGCGGTCTGGGAGGAACCTATGGTGGTAATCCGGTGGCGATTGCGGCCGCCCATGCGGTGCTGGATGTGATTGAAGAAGAGAAGCTGAATGAGCGGGCGACGCAGCTGGGTGACCAGCTAAAACAACGCCTGCATGAACTGCGACCGCAAGTCCCGCAGATCGCCGATGTGCGTGGGCTCGGGCTGATGGTTGCGGTGGAATTTAACCGAGCGGACAGTCAGGAACCCGATGCCGGCTTTACCAATGCGGTACGTCAGAAAGCACTGGAGCGTGGCCTAATTTTATTAACGTGCGGTGTACACGGTAACGTGATCCGTTTCCTTCCGCCGCTGACTATACAAAATAACGTCTTTGACGAAGCGCTTAACATTCTGGAGATTGTGCTGCTCGATCTGACTAAAGCGTAAAGAGGGGGACGTAATGATTGTGCACCGGCTTAAGGGGATACTGAGTAATCCAATGCCTGCTTTACTCAGCATTTTTCCACAGAGGTTTTTTGTCGCTTAATCGGCGCTGACAGGCGGGATTAACCAAAAAATGGGCGGGGCGGCAGGGTAGAACCTGCTGCTTTATAAGAGAGGACAACAATGCACGAGTATTTAAATGTATTAAAGAACTATGCATGTTTCAGGAGGCGAGTACAGCGTAAGGAGTTTTGGTATTTCGTTCTGTTCCAGAGCTTAGCTGTATTTATTATCTCTTTCTTTGAACGTTACTTTGCCGTTGCCAATCCTGAAATTTATATGGGCTGGTTCAGCGCCGTCTATCTGCTGCTCACGTTTTTGCCCGCACTAGCAGTGAATGCCCGCCGCCTGCACGACATTAACTGTAGTGCTTGGTGGTTACTGCTGCATCTCATACCGTTTATCGGCACCGTTATTTTGCTGATTCTCGCCGGTTTGAAAGGGAGTTCTGGCAGCAATAAATACAGCTCAGAGAGTCGGATTCACTTACAGGGAAACGCCCCGGATCAGTCCAGCGGGTGATTTTAAGATCATGACAGGAGTGCTGAAATGACAATTAACAGAAGAAACTTTATCTTTACCGCCGCGACGCTCGCGGGGGTGGGAGTGCTTTCATCCGTATTTCCCACCTTCTCCCTGCTCGCACAGACCTTAACCACGGCTGATGCTTCTATCGTCAATATTGATAAACTCCGGCCAATACTGCTGGAGGATGCACAGTACAGAGCCAGCCGACTGGGGCTGGATCCGCGCATCTGGAGCTGGCATAAAGATGCCGCTGACCCCATGCCAGCCAACTATTATGAAGCCTCTCTGGCTGACTGGTCAGCTTTTGGAAGCCTGCCTAGGGACCTGAGTTGTGAGGTTGTGGTCATCGGTGGTGGGTTGCTGGGGGCTTCCACGGCATTGCATCTTGCTGAAGCGGGCGTGGACGTGATTCTGGTTGAAAAGGATAACATTGGTTCAGGAGCCTCTGGCCGTAACGGGGGACAGATGACCCCCGGGATCGCACGTTGGGAAGCTGAAACCATGCTGGAAAAACTTTCATCCGATGAGGCTAAACGTTTATGGCGTTTTGCATCGGTTGAAGCGATGAATCTCGTGGATGAACTCCGTGATCGTTACAGTTTCGGATGTGACCGCAAGTATGGTCATATTACTGCTGCGATACACGCAGGCCACATGGGGCCGCTGGTGGCTAATGCCGATGCCCGGCGCCGGCTGGGAGATACGGCGGTGAAGGTTATCGGACCGCACGAACTACAGGAAGAATATGTGCGTTCTGGCATCTACCATGGAGCAAATATCGACAGTATCGGCGGGCAGGTCCAGCCTCTGGCGCTATTGCGTGGTTTGATTTATGGTTTCGCCAAACTGGGTGGACAAATCTATGACAACACGAAAGTGACGGGCATCAGGCAGGATGCTGGTGGTACAGTCGTAGAAACTGAACGGGGGGCTATCAGGGCGAGTAAAGCCGTGGTGCTGGGTGTGCATGGCTCCACTGGTAAGTTTATCTCCGGCCCTTCCACCACGATGCCTTTTTTCACCTACGTGGCGGTAACGCCGCCGTTGCCAATGAATATCAAAGATCTGATCCCGTCAGATCTGCCAATTTACGATACACAGTTACAGATCGACTACTATCGTGCAGTGCGCAACAACCGCCTGTTGTTCGGTGGACAGGGTACTGGCAACTCCTGGTCACCGCGTGATGTGAACAATTATCTGCTTGAGCGTATCAGAACCGTGTTTCCGCAGCTGGAAAAACCCGAACTGGAATATTCTTGGGGTGGGATCAGCGACCTGACCCTGAATGGTGCCACCGACGCCCGCAAGAGTGGTGATAGCGTACCCGTGTATATGGTACATGGCTGGAGCGGTCATGGAGTGGCGCAGACAGTGCGTATTGGCAAAGCTATCAGCGACGATTTTACCAGACGAAACAACGACTTTACCATGCTTACCAGCATTGACCACATGAATATCCCTCTGGGATCCTATCTCTCTCCGGTAGCCATTCCGTTGGTTAAGGGCGTTCTGGGAGTGATAAGCACACTTAATCCGGCAGAGATGGTTTCATTCTGAGCAGCAGAGTGTGGGGTTTCAGGGGCAATGGAATGGTAATTCACTATAAGGACTTCTCCGGTCGGTCAGTCAACGCCAGTTTGTTGTTTTCTGTCTGACCATCGCTGAAATAACGGGATATTATTATCCATAATGAAATCAAAACCCCATTATTTCAATGAGGCTTATTAGGAGGGAACCCTGTGATAAGGAGATTTTTCTATTGCTTTACACCTTCATATTTACCAACATAAACATTCATTCCACAGACATATAATTTTTTAAATCCTTTTAAGTACCATTTGATTCCATTTTCATAACGTACATCAAGAAAAACAATACCCTCTTTAACAAGATATTTAGTATATATGCCATTATTGTATTTTTCAGGAGAAGAGTAACAATTGATCCAGGGAATATCTACGCTTGCCGATGCAGTTCCAATGCCGCCAGTTAAGGTAATACCTGCTGCTAATGCTCCACCTATTAATAATTTCTTAAACATAAAACATTCCTTTAACAATGTTGCAGCTTGCGTTTTGAATTTATCATTTAACAAATAATATTTGATAAGGTACACTAAATATAAATCATTATCAGATTGTTTTGCCATTTCAAAATTTAGACATTGCGTATGTTTTTATTTTAAATTGGAGTTTTATCTAGCATTATTAAAGGACTGTTACAGCAGGTTGATAAGAAAAAATAGAGGATATAATTATGTAAAAACCCCGTTGTTTTTAACGAGGTTTGTTAGAGTCCTGGAATGCCTATAATAAGAGGGTTTTCGGTAAAATTTTATCTTTTTTACCTTATTTACTTACTAACGTCTATAGTGACCGGCCCATTTTCCGTTGCCACAATCTTTAATGCTACCTTTAAAATACCAAGTGCTCCCATTATATTTAAATACATTTGCAAAATTTTTATAAGGATTAACAACCCACATGCTATCTCCCACAATAAGCTTATCAGTAATTCCTGTTCCTTCACAATTATATGTCCTTCCATCTGCCGATGCAGTCCCAACTCCTCCGATTAATGCTGCTGCTAATGCCCCAACGGTTAATAATTTCTTGAACATAAAATTCTCCTTTAATAATTTTAGAATTTGAAGATTAAATGCATGATTTATCAAATAATATTTGTTAATACATACTAAATCTAAATCATCGAAAATGATATTACAATTTTAAGATTTATAAACCACCTATACATTTCATTCTGGATTGGAAACCTAACTTCTATTATCATAATTTATGACAGGTCATCGTGATGATATTATTTAATTTCTTATGTTATCAAAAGTTGGTTATTTTAATAAAAAGGCTGTTGCTTCTGATAAATATAGACATTAAAGCGGGGAATTATAAAAAATAATGGATCTTATAAATTCTATTCAGCCTACAGTACCGATATCACCTGTTATCAGTATGCAACGGTTAACCCGTATTTATCAACATGGTGGCGAAGGCCCAATATCGGTTCTGAAAAATATTACGGCACAAATTTTTGTCGGTCAGAGTTGCGCTATTGTTGGAACATCGGGGTCAGGTAAAAGCACATTACTGAATATTCTCGGTCTGTTGGATAAACCAACTTCCGGGGAATATTTTCTTTGCGGTGTTGATATGTCAACAGCAAATGCTGACCTTCGTGCCAGAATGCGTAATAAAGAAATTGGTTTTGTTTTTCAGAGCTTTCATTTATTAGCCGGAATGACCGCCACAGAGAATGTCGCTCTGCCGCTCCTTTACCGTGGGATCTCAGCCTCGCAGGCCTATAAAATAGCCAGAGAAAAACTGCATTTGGTTGGTCTTTCTCATCGTGCGGTTCATTATCCGGCAGATTTATCCGGCGGGCAGCGACAACGAGTGGCTCTCGCCAGAGCACTGGTAGGGGAACCCTCGTTACTGTTGGCTGATGAACCTACCGGTAACTTGGATCAACAAACGGCAGAAGAAATTTTATTGTTACTTTCTTCTCTTCACACAGACAAAGCGATGACGCTGGTCGTAATAACGCATGACCCTGTGGTTGCGAACCATATGCAGCGTGAATTACGTATCATTGACGGTCAATTGCATGAAACCAGAGGTATGGCAATTCATGCATGATAATAGCCGGTCCGGCAACTATGGCATGTCAGTATTAATGATATGGAGAGAGGCCTGGCGCAACTTAATGGCAACGGGGAAAAGTACCTTGCTTGCTTTATCGGGTATTGCTATTGGTTGCGCGTCTGTTGTGGCATTCGTTAATACTGGGCATAACGCCACACTTGCTGCATTGAAAATGTTCAGCGGGCTTGATATCAACGTCATTACAGCAAACCTTAACTCCTATAACCATGGGGTTGGTAGTGCGTCAATTAAAATGACCGACCTGACAACGGCTATTCCTGGTTTATCTTCAGCAGCACCGTGGATCTATTTTCCTTCTCCCGGGCGTTATAGCGGGAAAACAGAAACATTTACCGTGATAGGGTCCTCTGCGGAACTTGAGAAAGTCATGCAATTGCAACTTCGTCATGGTCGGTTCATCTCTGATTATGACCAGCACTCTTCTCATTTGGTCATTGGCAATGAAGTGGCCGTTACCCTTGGTCAAGGAGACGCATCCCGTGTACTTGGCAGCCAGATTCAGATTGGCAATTATTTATACACTGTGATTGGCATTTTTTATACAAAAGGCCGAAATCCCATCTTTCCTTTTTCTTTGGATTCGGTGGTGATTGTTCCTATAAACGCCATGCGTAAAATATCAGCCAATACTGATCTGAATGGCATTATCGCTCGTACCATAACAACCGCCACCACCGAAACCGATGCGAAGGATTTATTGGCATTGCTCAAGCGTAAGTTTCCAGAGGTTGATATTGATGTCCAGATACTTAAGAAATTACTGGAAGGAATGGCAGATCAAAGCAAAACCTTTTCTTTCATGCTGATCGGGTTGGCGGGTATCTCGCTACTTACCGGCGGCATTGCAATTTCAAATGTGATGCTTATGAATGTTTCGACCCGACGAAAAGAAATTGGGCTGCGTATGGCCTTAGGCGCAAGACCCCATGATATCCGGCGCCTTTTTTTGTATGAAGCGGCAGCATTGACTTCTGTCGGCGCAATCCTTGGTGCACTGGCAGGTGTCATCGTCTCCTTTCTTTTCGGACTTTATTCTGGCTGGTCATTTTCTTTAGTTCCTTTATCTATCCCTTTAGGGATAGGTAGTTCAATTGTAGCGGGGCTTATCTCTGGCTTTTATCCCGCACATAAAGCCTCACAGATGGAGCCCGTACAGGCATTACGTGATGATTAAAAAATATTTTCTTTATGGCTCTTTGACCTTGTTTTTCCTTTTTCCCTGCACAGGAAGTCATGCATCTGGACAGGAACGATTAATTTTATCAGAACTTGGTTACAGTCTGCGGGGGGAGACCTCAAGAGAGGTTATAGGCCTGTCGTTGAGCGATGCGATATGGCTTGGCTTAAGGAATAACTATGCGATCCGCAGTGTTTATCTGGATCGTATCGCTCAGAAATTTGATTTACGGGTGGCAGAAGATCGATTCACACCAAAGCTACAGCTAAGCGGGCGTTACATTACGGGTAAAAATCAGGATTCAAATTTTAGGAAAACTAACCTTTCACCTAATGCCACATTACTTACTCCTCTGGGAACGCGTTTTACTCTTTCCTGGACTCGTGATAACACTAAATTGGGAATAAACAACTTTCACAATGATGGAGCAAGTATTACTGTGATACAGCCTCTTTTACGAGGAGCAGGATTCGATGTTAATAATGCCCCGATCTTACTGGCCAAACTCCGGGAACAAACCAATCGGTTGAATTTAAAAGCAACTATTTCCGATTCAATCACGCAAATTATTCTGACCTACCATGCATTACTCCGTGCTCAGGAGCAACAATCACTATCTGTCGCTTCCCTTAAGCGTATGCAGAAATTAGTGGAGATCAACAAAGAGTTGATTAACGCAGGCAGAATGGCCCAGACAGATATAATACAAATGCAGGCTGATCTAGCCATGCAGGAGCTTTCGGCAAAAGAGGCTGAAAATAATGTGCATGCCACGAAGCTGGCATTACTTAAATTGCTCGCTCTAAACCTCAAAACCCCCATCTATGCTACAGATACACTAAAAGGAACTCACGTAAGCCTGAGTATTGAACAATCAATTAAAAAAGCACAGGCTCAGCAACCGGGCTATCTTATCCAGTTACTTACTGCAAGAGCTGCAAATATTCAATTATTGCAGGCCCGAAATAATCGGCTCTGGGATTTATCTTTGGTCGGAGGTGCATCCCAGAATCGTTCATCATCTTCTGAAACCCGAAACTGGGAAAATTTTGTGGGTATACAACTGGATATCCCAATAGGTGATATGACACAGAAACAAACGGAAGTTCAGGCCAGAGTAAATGTTCAGAAGCAGGAATTACACTTGGAGGAGGCAAAAATAAATCTGGAACAAGCAGTAACCAAAGTAATTCGTGATACAGAATCACGCTGGCAGGAATATCAATTAGCGATAAAAGCCAGTTCACTTTCTCAAAAGAAACTCGAAATTGAACAGGAAAAATTACAGGCTGGACGATCCAGCAACTTTCAGGTTCTAAGTTTTGAAACCGACCTAAGAAATGCCGAAAATGCACGCTTGAATACACTTATCCAGTACCTCAATTCTCAGGCTGAACTGGATCAAACTCTTGGCACCACACTGGAAAGCTGGGAGATAACACTTAATGATTAAACATTATCGATGGGCCATAGCTGGCATACTTGTCGTGGTGGCCTGTTTTTTTGCCTTTTTATCCTCAGGCTATTTGTTTTCAGAACCAGCGTCCGCTCAGGGATCAGTGCAGTGGATTGAAGTAAAACGCGCTCTTATAGAAAAACGGCTAGGCTTGATAGGCAATCTGCAATCTGGGCGTATTGAAACCATACCCGCTCCATTTGATGCAATTATCAAACAAGTCTTGGTCAAAGAAGGACAGCGGGTAAATGCTGGTCAGATATTAGTCACGCTTGATACCCGAAAGCTTGATATTGAGCTTCGGCAAGCGCAAGTTGAGATGATCAAGTCCTCGTCTGTTGTTGACCAATTGCATGACTGGGAAAACAGTCAGGAAGTCATCCGGGCCAGAAGAAACGTCGAAAATGCGAACCATACGATTATGGAATTGAAAGATACTCTCGCAAAAACACAGGCTCTTTTTTCACGGGGCATCATTCCACGAATGGAAGTGGAAGCCCTCCAACAGCAACATCGCCGACAACTAATGGAACTCGCTTCAGCACAGGACGATCTTAAGTCCATTAGACAAAAAGGAAGTCTTAATAATTTAAATGTCGCAAAGATGGAGCTTCAGAATGCAACGAGCCGCTATCAGGCATTACAGGAACAATACTTACATAAAGAAATCAAAGCGCCATTTTCAGGGGTCGTGCTTAGGGCCAAACAGGGAGAAAGTGGGAAGTTCTTAACGATTCAGACAGGAGTTCGCGTTACCGAAGGAATGCCCTTACTGGAAATTATGGACACTGCACAATATCAGGTATTGGCACAGGTTGAAGAAGCCGATCTCGCCAAACTCAAAGAAGGACTGACAGTAAAAATCAGTGGGGAGGGATTTTCTGATCACCCTCTGGATGGAGAAATTGAAACCATTGCCATGCAAAGTGTGAGTACGGACAAACCGGGATCGGCGATTTATTATGATGTTGTGATTAAAGTGACTTCATCCATGAGTCAGGGTTATCCCATCAGACCCGGTATGAGTGCCAGAGTCAATATTGTTATTTATCGCAATGAACAGGGAATTGTCGTACCGGAAGCAGCACTGATTCATGATAGCAATGGACAATTAATAGTAAATTGGCGCCCGGATTTAAAACGTCAGGCCGTGTCTCGTCAGGTAACTGTTGGGGAGGCTATGCCGGAAGGTATGGAGGTTCACGGACTGGAAGAGGGATTTATTGCCCTGCCTCATTGAAAACAATTTGCGGGGCACAGCTTTTAAACGCCAGATACGACGACAAACACACAGCAAATATCACTTACTAAAGTGAGCTGGTTTGACGATTCAAGTGATCTTAAGCGTTTTACCTATCCTACAAAGATGATCGATAGATTGCTGGAGAATACAGCATTACATCACGATCTCCCTCCCACATTTAATCGCCTTATTTCTATGCTGACCCGACAGTTATCCCTGTACGTTATTGTCATTGACTGGAGCGGCTATCCTTCTCAGGAATATCATGTGCTCCATGCCAGTTTAATAATTATTTCTTTCCAATATACTTTTGCATCGCTTTGGCATGATGAGCAATATGCTCTTCGATAAAGCTGGCGATAAAGTAGTAGCTATGATCATATTCTGGTCGAAGATTTATCGTCACCGGATAACCGATTTTATCGCAAATATCTTGCAATAAATGGGGACGTAATTGTTCATCCAAAAAGTCGTCATTGAGGCCTTGATCGATCAGAATAGGGAGCCGTTCTTTTGCATTCTTGATCAGTTCTACAGTGTCATACTGTTTCCAATCAGAGGTGTTTTCGCCAAGATAGGTCGAAAATGCTTTTGTTCCCCAAGGAACCTGGCTGGGAGCCACAATAGGTGAGAAGGCCGAAACGCTGCAATAACGTCCCGGATTTTTCAATGCAATGATCATTGCACCATGGCCTCCCATTGAATGCCCACTGATTGCTCGTATATCAGTCACTTCAAAATGTGTTTCAATCAAATGGGGTAGTTCTGAAACAATATAATCATACATACGATAGTGTGAAGCCCAAGGCTGTTTTGTTGCATTGAGATAAAAGCCTGCACCTTTTCCAAGGTCATAGGCTGGATCATCAGCGACATCATCACCTCGAGGGCTGGTATCTGGAGCAACAATAACGATACCCTGTTCAGCAGCATAACGCTGAGCCCCTGATTTTGTGATGAAATTTTGCTCTGTGCAGGTCAAGCCAGAGAGCCAGTAAAGGACTGGCAATCTTCTCTCTTTAATCTGAGGGGGCAAGAAAACTGAGAAACGCATCTGGCAACCCAAAACCGTTGATTCATGCAGATAGACATCCTGCCATCCACCAAAACAGGCGTGATGTTCAATTCTTTCCATTATTTTCCTCTCTAAGGCCATTTATTGCGTGTCAGATACCGTGTTGCAAGCCAACACGGTTTTCTTTCTACGATAGGTTTTTTCTGTAATAACGAATTAATCAGTAGTGAATGACTGTTCGGATCGATTTGCCTTCATGCATCAGTTCGAAAGCCTCATTAATCTCTTCCAGAGGCATCGTGTGGGTAACAAAAGGCGCTAGCTTAATTTCACCTTTCATGGCGTCTTCCACCATTCCCGGTAATTGGCTGCGTCCTTTTACTCCGCCAAAAGCAGTGCCTTTCCATGTACGCCCCGTAACTAATTGGAATGGGCGGGTAGAAATCTCTTGTCCGGCACCCGCGACACCAATGATTACAGATTGCCCCCATCCTCGGTGTGCGCTTTCGAGAGCAGCACGCATGACATTGACATTACCGATACATTCGAAAGTATGATCAACACCCCATTTTGTCATATCCAGAATAACTTGCTGAACAGGCTTATCATGGTCATTGGGATTGATGCAATCAGTGGCGCCAAATTGTCTGGCGAGTTCGAATTTAGTTGGATTAGTGTCAATGGCAATAATGCGACCCGCTTTTGCTTGGCGAGCGCCTTGAATAACGGCAAGCCCAATCCCACCCAGTCCGAAAACTGCAACAGAATCGCCCGGCTGCACTTTGGCTGTGTTGTGTACAGCCCCAATACCCGTAGTGACGCCACAACCCAACAGACAAACATGTTTATGGTTTGCGGCTGGATTTATTTTTGCCAGTGATACCTCAGCGACGACAGTGTATTCACTGAATGTCGAGCACCCCATGTAATGATAAATAGGTTGTCCATTGTAAGAAAAACGAGTTGTGCCATCTGGCATGAGGCCTTTACCTTGGGTATCGCGGACTGAGATACAAAGGTTAGTTTTTCCAGACTGACAGAACTCACATTTGCCACATTCCGCTGTATATAATGGAATGACATGGTCACCCGGTTTTACACTTGTGACACCTTCACCAACCTCGACAACGACTCCAGCGCCTTCATGCCCCAGGACAACAGGGAATATTCCTTCAGGATCGCTGCCTGAAAGGGTAAAGGCATCCGTATGGCAGACACCGGTATGGCTGATTTTTATCATTACTTCACCTGTTTTTGGTGGAGCAACGTCAATTTCGACAATTTCGAGTGGTTTGTTTGGCCCAAAGGCAACAGCAGCTCGTGATTTCATATAACCCCTCATTTTTGTTGCTAAGATAAGTTGATACAAAAAGTGAATGCTAAATTATCCATTCAATCAGCTTCAACACCAGAATACTTTAACACTTCTATTTATCCTTATCACTTGGTTGGGTTTTTGAGCTATGGACAAACATTCAAAAACAGTGAGAATTGGGAAGTTCACCACATTATTCATTATTCATTCGACGAACAGATGATATTGGGGGATGAAATCGTAACTACAGTAATAGGTTTGCTGTTCTTGTTAATTTGAATAGGCGCACACTGAATTCTTGATCCAAGATGCATAGTTATTTGGCAGATTATTATGATAAAAGCCAATTCCTAAAATGCATTAGAAACTGGCTTAAATTAAAGGTTAATGATTTTATTATCATACTTTTGATTTTTGAATTGTAATAATAGCTTTACCATGACCCACACTGATAGTTGCTTGTTTTTTTGCATAAGCTACAGGCTTGACAATGGTATTGTCTATTACTATATCATCAAATTTAACCCGGTATTGTTTATCAACTTTAATTCTATTGCCAGTGACAGTAGAGAATAACTTCCAATTATTTATTTGGTTAGAATTTATATTGGTCTTAGGTATTTCCAAAATGGCCTTGCCAATATAACCAATATTTGAAGTTCCCTGATATGTTGCTCTGGTCGCGCCATTAAAATATCGATATACAGTCAACTGTACTTGAGTGCCGGGTAAAAAACCATTTAAATTGCCAAATTCATCTGAGCCTTCAGTAAAAGTTCCACGTTTAAACCCAGCTACTGACATAATTGGTTGCCAGACATTATGTGTGGCGTTATATTCAAAACCAATATCTGAGTCAATAGAACCTGAGAAACTGGCATAGATACTTGGTGTTCCGTCATATACGTAAAACGCATGTTTAGTTTTCATCACAGGTAAAGTAATTTTTGTTGTTAATATATTTCCATTACTATTAATATTAGCTCTTCCTCCAATGCCCTCTATAGTCTCATCACGAAGATATAAAGATTGGGTTTCGGCATTATCAATTTCAGATGTGTCCACTTCATGCGTATTAATATCTGGCAGAGATTTTTCGCTTGTCATAAAAGACTCCTGTATTACTAACTATTAATGAAATGATAAAATAAAAGACAATTTTCAACGTGTTTTTATACTACTCGTATAACTCTACATTACACATTTTCAAAAGAATAGAGCATTTGATTGATGAATTTTAATTCAATGGTTTTTTTATTGATATAAACTTAATTAAAATCGATGGTGGATTCGACTAATAAGTGCAGTTTATCAAAAAGGCAATTACAGCTTCAGTATTAGGCAAGGAAATCGGGGGAGGGTGGTGTTTCGTTCAATCAAATATGGATCATCGGACAATATACTCGTATGCTGGCTAATAATATCCATAATCACGGGAGGAAATTATCAGGGGATGAGCTGTCCTTGCAGACACAGAGAGATAGGGTGCAACAAGGTGGTTCAATCTGTGCCGATAAGTCACTGGGGATATGGGCAGGAAACAATATCGCTATTACTACATATTAAGGGAGTAAGTAGGCAGTAGGTGGCGTCAGGACGTAACCTGTAAATCGGTACAGGTTGTGTTTTCTGACGGGAGAGCAGCAGCAGAGCCATGATGAATATATTATTCTGATTTCAAATGGAGGTCTTATGATTGGACTCAATTCTCAACCCATTCAATTTGCTTATTGGGTGCCTAATGTTTCAGGTGGATTAGTTATAAGTAAAATCCAGCAACGTACTCACTGGGGACATACTTATAATCGCAAATTGGCCCAAATCGCCGAAAGTGTAGGCTTTGATTATGCATTGACCCAAATTAGATTTACTGCTGGATATGGGGCTGAAAACCAACATGAATCGGTTACTTTTTCGCAAGATCTGCTTTCGGCAACCAATAAACTGAAAGTTATCGCAGCCCTTTTACCGGGAGCTTGGAAACCGGTGCTTGCTGCTAAACAGATAGCAACAATCAGTCAGCTTTATGGGGCTCGTATTGCTGTTAATGTTGTTAGTGGTTGGTTTCGTGGTGAATTTAAAGCGATTGGTGAACCGTGGTTGGATCATGAAGAACGTTATCTGCGTTCTGAAGAGTTTATTCGTTGTTTGAAAGGGATCTGGTCACAACCCGCGTTTAGTTTTTCTGGTGATTTTTATCGTTTCCATGATTACGTCTTAAATCCTAAACCCCTTGCACCACTACCGGAAATTTTTCAAGGCGGGAGTTCCAGAGCGGCCAGAGACATGGCGGCACGTGTTTCTGATTGGTATTTTACTAATGGTGGCAGTGTAGAATATATTCGGACACAAATCGAAGATATCAAAGCTAAAGCGTTATCGAATAATCATCAGGTAAAAATAGGTGTTAATGGCTTTGCTATTGCCCGTGATGATGAGCAAGAAGCTCGCGCAGTACTACAGGATATTTTAGATAACAGTGACTTTGAAGCAGTGAAAAGTTTCCATCATGAAGTACAAAATGCGGGAAATGCCTCGCCGGAAAAAGAGGGAAACTGGGCAAAATCGACTTTCGAAGATCTTGTACAGTATAACGATGGCTTTAAAACCAACCTTATAGGCACACCGTTACAAATAGCTCAGCGAATCATTGAATATAAGAAAGCAGGTGTAAACCTGATGTTACTTGGATTTCTGCATATGCAAGAGGAGCTGGAGTATTTTGGTAAAAAAGTGATTCCGCTTGTTCGTGAGTTAGAGCAACAAACTGATTAATAATATAATTACTTTTTGTAGTGGCTCACAAAATCAGGACACTTATCGGGGGCGAACTTAATCTTATCGTCATGTTGAATATTGGCGTCATGCTTAACTGTCCGGCGCTCAGTCATATTCATTATCGTGTAAACAGGCATACCAATATATTCCATGAGTATGCCTGTTAATTGGTTATCGGGTTCATCACAATTATCTGTTTAATAATGTTATCGAAAAATTTGTAGGAAAACTGGGGTATGCTTGAAATAGTGTTGGATATTCTAGTTAAAACAAAGTGCGTTAAAACAAAGCGCCGGATAAAAAAACCGGCACTTTGCAATTACTATACAATGAATTACATTTATATCTACTTAGTTAGAAGAGGGGTAATTTTCCCATAAAGCCAATCGGCTCCTACTTCTAGTCCTCTTTCTAATCCTCTTTCTAGTGCTCTAACTATAGAATTTTTTATAAGTTCTCCATTGTCCTTACCTGATTGAAAATCTGATAGCCCCCCGCAAACAATATCCTTACCCAATCGTATAGCTTCTTGTATAGCTTGAGAAGCTATAGAACCACCTGAAACATGATTCAGCAAGCCATTATCAATTTCTTTCATCATACTTTCCTTTTGTTAAACGTTTAAATAAAACAACTACAATATAATTCATTCCCAAAATATAAACATTACTGATATAACATTAATCTTGCTATTATCGGTCTTGTTTTTTAAGAATGAATGGAAAATCAATATGGTAATAAACAATGAATTATATTCATTAAACCAATTGATTTTTTATTCTTTATAAAAAATACCTTCTTAGGATATAAATATTTATTTCATTATAAACAATCAGCTATTTTTATAACTCTATCTGCCGATCTTATCGTTGATTCTCTGTGAGCTATAAAAACCTTTGTGATATTTAGCTGTTTTATTGCATGATTTATATGTTCTTCACTATTCACATCAAGATGACTTGTCGCTTCATCCATAAAAAGAATACGTGGTTTATGGTAAAGTGCACGAGCAATAAAAATCCTTTGCTTTTGTCCTCCAGAAAGACCTTCTCCTAATTCACCGGTAAGTGTTTCATATCCCATTGGCATATTCATAATATCTTCATGAATAAAGCTTATTTTAGCACATTCAATCATCCACGTTTCATCGCTACTTTCAGAAAAACAACATATATTTTCTCTTATCGAACCAGAAAATAACTTGTCCTCTTGCATCACACAGGCAACCATCTTACGGTAATTATTTATTCCTAACTGTTGTATATCTATATTGTCAATAATAACTTTTCCTGATTCAGGTTCAAATAATCCGCATAATACTTTCAGTAACGTCGTTTTTCCTGCCCCGGAATGTCCTGTTATCGCTACACTTTCGCCTGGTTTGATACAGATATTCAGATTGCTGAAAACTGGCAATGATTGACTATCGTAACGATAAACTAAGTCCTGAGTTTCAAGTGAAGCAGGAGTCATTTTTGGAGCGTATGGTATCACCGGTTTTGTTTTTTCCACTTCGTTTAATGCAATATCTGAAATGCGTTCATTGTGCAAACTCATTATTCGTAGCCGGAGTAAAAAATTTGTCAGAGATGTTACACGATTGGAAAACAATCCCCGGAATACCCCAAATGCCACAAACATCCCTATGGTCATCTGATTATTAATAACTAGCATAGTACCCAACCATAAAATAGCTATTTGATCACAAGCCATAATAAACGTATTTGTACCACCAAAAAACAGATCCATTTTCGTGACTTTTATACCTGTATTGATTTTATCAATAACAAGATTAAGCCAGTGGGTACTACGTAATTCCATCATTCCCTGCATTTTAACCGTTGAGATTCCGTACAACGTTTCCATAAAATATGAACTGGCGCGTGCTTCCCTGATTAGCATTTCTTCTGATGACTGACGGTAGTAATTATAAGTAAAAAGCCTGATTAGCACATAGAGTACAGTAAAGGCCAGAACAACCCAAGTTAGGTAGCCACCATATAAGATCATCATGATTAGCACACCTATAATCATAATACCGTCCATGATCGCACCGACTACACTGGTCGAAAACGTGGTGCGCAGTGTATCAAGTGAATTAAAGCGAGATTGAATATCACCCAGTTTTCTTCTCTCAAAATAAGCTAAGGGAAGGTGTAAAAGGTGCGAAAACAATCCTGCTTTCCACTGAACGTCTATTAACGTTCCCATTATCAAGGATGACCAGGCACGTATCATGCCCACGATAGTATTCAGCAGAATAAAGAACATCAACCCAGTACAGATAAGCGTCAGTAATCCACGATCACCCGAAGGAATAACATGATCCATAACTAACTGTGTTCCCACAGGCATTAACAAATTGATAGATTCAATGACGATAGATAAACAAAAGATTTTTATCAAAGCACTTTTTATGCCTTGTATACTGCGAATAAGCGTCCTCAATTTCACCCGGTTTTGAATTGTCTCAGCCTTAAACTCACTACTCGGCCAGACTTCCATGGCTACTCCGGTAAAATGCCGGGAAATTTCGGCCAGTCCAACCACCCGCCGTCCCCGAGCTGGATCATGGATAACACCTCGATTTCTACGCGTACTAATCAATACCACAAAGTGATTAAAATCCCAGTGAAGAATACAAGGCGTTTTTAAAGCACTTATCTCTTCAAGATCCAATGATAATGCTCGAGTTGTCATACTTAATTGGTCAGCAATATCTTTAATCTCTGCCAGAGTGGTTCCCCGAGCCGAAATGTTAAATTTCTTCCTAAGTGAAATCAGATCGATATTTTTCCCATAGTATCCACATATCATCGCTAAACAAGCTAATCCACATTCTGATGATTCCGTTTGATGGATTATTGAGACTCGTTTCATTAAGCCAATGTCCAATTTTTTAATGATGTTATTAAATGTGGAGTTAATCATTGCTCAGGTCCCATAGCACTATGTTTCATATCGTAAAATGGTGAAAGCATCCACTGATAAATTTTTCTATTTTCCAGAAAAAGAGTAGATTGAGCTTTCATTCCATTTTCCAGATTTAAAAAATGACCATTATATTTTACACGCTGTTTTTCAGGCTTAACGATTACTTTGTAATAAGTAGTAGAATTTGCTTGCATATTTATAGGTGAACCTTGATAAGTTTGCATTTCCTTAGGGGATGCCGGGGCTTTTGAAATAACGTCAATGACTCCTGGGAATTGACCGAATTTCTCTGAAGGAAAGGCTTCATATCTAATATTAACTTTATCACCTTTTTTTATATATGATACAGCATCGTTAGGTACCCATATAACAAGATAGTAGTTTTTGATAATCTCAGGAATAACTTGCGCTAAACTATCGCCAACATTCACCATTTGTCCTTCTGTGACACTGAGGGAATTTATCTTGCCGTTCGATGATGAACGGATAATAATCGAATCTCCCGCGTCAATATTTGTTAATTCTTTTTGTAAATCATATCGTTTTAATTCCATTTGATTAATTCGGTTATCAAATTCTGTTGACTGCGTTTGTATCTGGCTTTTAAGATTAATTATTTGTAATGAATTTTGATCATTTTGATGAGTTAACCCTAATAAATTACTTTGCCTTTGGTAATATAAATTAACCTGATTCATCATTTGATCTTTATTTATCAGGCCTCTTTTTTGATATTTTTTATAATCTTCCATGTTTTTTTTGATAGCTTTAACGCCTTCTGTTTCTTTTTTAATAATACTAGAAGATTGATTAAAAAACTTTGTATATTGCTCTTTCTGCTTTTCTAAAGAATCTAATGTCGACTTTTTATTATCTTTAATGCGAGATATAATCAGATTGATATTTTCTATTTGTTCTTCAATGTTTTTTCGTTGATTATCACTGACAACACCATGTTGGGTTGTTCTGCTTACATCAATCAGATAAATAGGATCGCCTTTTTTGACCATTTTCCCTTCTGTCACAAATTTCTTTACTATAAATCCCTGTACGGGTGAACTAATATTGCCCACTCTCGGATAAGTAGTAATTTCACCACTGACATTTATGCGGCGGGTATAAGAACCAAAAATAACAAAGGTCAAACAAATAATTAGAAAAAAAACTCCGCCTCCAATGACTAACCACACTGGTATTCCCGGAAGTAAAATTGCTTTTCCATTCCATTTAATTTTTTTATTATCAATTGCTTCTTGCCGAAACAACATATTATACCTCATTGAGAAAACGTTACTTTTTCGTTATAAGCATCACACAATCTGCCTCCTGCTAAATTGGGGTTCGCCTTTATATTATCAAGATATCATCAAGTTTATTTTTAAAGTCATTCAATATCTGTCTTTTGCTGCTCAGGAAAGATATTGATATTTCCTTTGCGTAAAATCAACCACTATCATTATATTATTTTATTATATTATTTACCTAAGGTGGTTATATAACAACTTTTCTATACACACCTTAAACAGAAAGATATTTAGATATCTTTTATTGATTTTATAATAGCCTGATGTTAATTCGCAAAGTATCCAGACAATCCAGACAATATTGTACAAGCTAAACTTTGAAAGTTATTATGTTGATATGAAATGATTAATGCAAAATTTGTTATCAGAAGCAACGAAGAACTTGGACGGTTACTTATTTTTATTCCTGTTTAGGTAATGTTAAACACGATTTTTGTACAATTGAACTTCGTAATTGTGAGATTATAACGTTATTTTGAACATGGAGGGCATGTCATGAAGAAAGTAATTGCATTTATTTTGTATTTCCTCATCTACTTTACTTTTGTTTGGCTCTTTTCTATTTTTTTTTCGGAAAAATTAGAAGTTTCAAGCACCATTACAGAAGCATTAATTTTTTCCGGCGTAATGGTGTTTTTCTTCATGAAAATAGTTAGAGACAAAAAATCTATCACGAAAATAAATTAAGGAGTTTTATAGTGAAAGAACTTACCACAAGGGCTTGCAAACGGCACTTTGAGTTGGAATTAATCCTATTTCGCACCCTTACCATCTCTGTTAAGGGTGCGCTTCAGGCACTGTGTTTCCCCCTCTTAACCAAATGACAAAAATAGGATCGAGTTTTTTCACACTCAGATATCAAGTCATACACTTAACTGACTAAATCCTGCAAATCCTGCCAGAATGGGCTTTGTCGTGCCAACTGACGCTGCTCTTCAAGCATGTTCCCAAGCATTTCCAACGTTGTCAGTGGGTTCGCCAGCACGACACGCAAAACTGTTGTCGGCTGTCGGTTCCATTGCACGGGCTTAATGCAGGTGCGCGAAACAAAAAATTTCCCCGCAGACCATTGCATAGCCTGGATACTTTGGTTAAGTGCATTAAGCGATTCATGCAGTTGCTGTTTCACCGATTCTGGGCCTTCGCGCAGAGCCTGTAATACCATGGGTGGCACATAGCGGTAGGTCAGCAGGCAAAGCTGTGGCTCACTGATTAACTCGAACTCCTCTTGCTGGCGGATGAGATCCGCAAATTGCCGTGCTTTTTCGATGCTTGCATCTATTAAGCGTGCCAGTCCCTGTCGGCCAAGCAGATGGAAGTTACTGTGTAACATAAGTGACATCGCACTACGTGAACCTTCCAGAGTATGGCGTCCCAGATCCTTAGACCCTTTGCGTACAATGTAATTCGCATGCTGAGCAATAGCATCGGTAAGGGTAGGCTGACGGAACAACACCATGCCTGAACCCATTGGCACATACATTTGTTTATGAGCATCGATCGTCACGGTATCGGCACGTTCGATACCTGCGAATAGATGTTGATAGCGTTCTGACAGTAGGCTTGCGCCTCCCCAAGCGGCATCCACATGAAAATGACACTGTTCCCGTTCAGCGATATCCGCCAGAATGTTCAGCGGATCTATCGAACCGGTTTCTGTGGAACCAGCTATTCCGACAATAGCCATCGGCTTGATATTGCGTTGGCGCAGTTTCTGTAATTGGGTAAGCAGGTCATCAATGCAGATCCGCCCATCTTTGTCAGTATCAACTTTTACCAGCGCATCTTGTCCCAAACCAAGCACGTCCACGGTTTTTTTCAACGAATAGTGCCCCAGTTCCGATACCAGAATTGCTAAACCACTATAACCATAATGCAGTAGTCCTCTGGCTAACCCCTCGCGTGCAAGACCAGCAAAATCATCATCGGCTGGCATGAGCTGATTGCGACATGCCCACATCGCAGTCAAATTAGCCAGAGTCCCACCAGAACAGAAGGTCGCCAGCGCGTGATCGCCGTTGTGAAGCCACTGTTTATAGAAAGATTCGTCGTGGTTGTATACCAACTTATGCATCATGCCCAGCACTTGGCGTTCCAGCGCCGTCAAAATATGCGATGTTTCCAGTTTGACCAAGTTTTGGTTCAGTGCTGTCAATATCTTGCCGAGTACAGGTAAATGTTTGGGGAGAGCCGATGTCATGTGACCAACAAAAGTTGGTGATGATACGGGTACAACGTGATTGAGGATATCTTTGCTCAAATATTGGGCATATGTCCCGGTATTAACCGGAGAGTCCGGGATGATCACTGAAGAGAATTTACTTTCAAGCTCTGTCAGTTCATGCATTGGTTTGTTTAACTTGCGGAGGCAATAAGTGACAGGGTCACCTGCAATATCCGTTTCCAGTTCGAGCAGCGTTTGCCATTCTTGCTCATCCAGACTGTCAAGAAAATGCAGCATAGTTTGCCTCTTTAAAGTCACTAATAATATCGATCATATTTTCTCAAGTTTTATCCGCCCCGTGACAGGGCGGTGATAAGAGCCACATTACTCTCTGTATTACTGCGAATTATTATTCATTTATTCCTATCGCACGAATCCATGAGGTTTTACTTGCCTAAACAAGAACGCGGAATTGGAGTTGGTCATGTAATCCAATTTCTGCCACAATCCAGAAAGCCATTGCTCAATTTGTGGGCAGGATAGCATGGTCATATGATTACCGGGCACAAGCATCGTGTTTAGTTCAGTGGCGTGAAGGCTCCACTGGGTTTCGCGAGTTTTTCTTTCATCCAAATTGCCTTTTTCTGCATTGATCAGATGAACAAGCCCCTCATAACGAGTACGAGGTATATAGCCAGTATTCAAATTAGCTTGCATAACGCGGATAACCCCTTGCAATAATGATATGGGCGTTTTTGCGGGGAAAAGGCCAGCTTTTACCAAGGCATTGTGCAGAAGCTGAATTTGTTCATCCGATGTCAGTCCGTCAAAATCTTGTTTGGAGAGCGGAAGAGGCTGCTCTAATATCATATTATAGATATCAATCAATTCCATGAGCGCCTCAATACGGTTGACTGATTTGGGGACGCTATCTTGCTGGTTAGGTTCATCGGTATCAATAAGGATGAGATCAGATACACGTTCCCCCTCAGCTTGTAATTGCAGAGCCATCTCAAAAGCGATCCAACCACCAAAAGAGTGGCCTAGTAGGTGATAAGGGCCATGAGGTTGAATTTGTCGGATATTCTGGATGTAGGCACGAGCTGCCCCTTCAACACTGGTGTAAGGAAAGTTATGTTCGATAGTGAATCCACGCGCCTGTAAAGCGTATACAGGGAGTTGCTGTGGGAATGATAGAGCCAATTCGAGCAGACTAGACGGGCTGGCACCCGCACCCGGCACACAAAATAACGGCGATACCGATTGAGAACCCTGTTGAATGATAACGTGTGGGTCGAAAGACGGAACTACCCGTAAATTTTCGGTGATTGAATCCACTATTTGGTTTAGTAAAGGGGGATGCATGATGGATAAATGCGTCCCACCAATAGGATGGAGTACCGAATTATGCCCAACTATGCTGTGCCAACCGCGCCAAATATCTTCGTTGACTAACTCATCCGCAGTATAAAGGTGGATAGGTAAAGATGATTTTTGCGCGATATACTCCTGACCAAGTTGTGTCGTCATCTCAGCGGTGTAGAAACGGAGGAGAATATCCTCACGTGTGATACCTGTTGATAACCATTGATGCTCAATGCAGTGATCAAGAACCTGCTCCAAATTACTTAAGTTGTGAAGCTCTCCCAAAGCATGTTCATCGACAATACTCTTTTGAGTACGCAGTAAATCAATAAATAACTCAATTCGCCTTGCATCTTTATCTACAGATTGGTCGGTAGTCGTTGCTGGCTCATTATAATCTTTATTGGAATGATTATAGGAATCGATCATACCGAGAAACTCAACCGTCTCGCCGTCACTGATTAACTGTTGAGCCATTTCATAGGCAATCAAACCACCAACCGACCATCCCGCCAGACGATAAGGCCCTTGTGGCTGGATGCGGCGAATCGACTGAACATGACAGCTCGCAAGAGCTTCGATTGATACAGGAGGGTGCTCAAGTGTGTGGATGCCAAGGGCTTGCAACGCATAGACGGGAAGTTCCGGCGGCAGTAAAGCAGCCAGTGGGGAATAAACGAGTGGGTCGCCGGAAGTTTCGTGTACCAAGAACAAAGGCGGCAAAGAACCGGTTGGGCTTAGCGGTACTGGGTTTGCATCAAATGGAGATGCTGTGTGGTCAACGTGCTCACCAACGGCTAAAGTAAGATCCCTCAATGTGGGATGAGAAAATAAAGTAGTCAATGTAACCTCCATATCTTGTTTACGCATTTGATTCAACAACTGTACAGCGAGCAGCAAGTGACCGCCAAGTTCAAAAAAGTGGTCGTGGCGACCAATTTTTTCCAATCCTAATAAGTTTTGCCAAATCTGGGCCAGCGCGGTTTCTGTTTTGCCGACAGGGGATTCATAACCACGTACCACGAAAGCGGATGGTTCGGGAACGGGCAACGCCTGACGGTCGAGTTTGCCATTAGGGGGCAGCGGGAAAGTTTCCAATGTGACGCATTACAATAATGAACGAAGCCATCAGGGTAAAATGTGTTGTGGGCGTACGTCTATGGATACTTTACAGGATGGCAAACGGATCTGGGCAGAGAAGAATCTAAACCGAATTTAATCTGACGGACATCTGTATAAATAATCGGTAAATATCAGGCCAAGTCTGAGCTAATACATTGTAGCAGGTGCATTATTTAACCGACTATTGTTTGGTCATTGCGATTGTTGATGAAGGATACGATATTGTTGAGTTACAACTTGAAACTTATTGGGGATACTCGAAAAATCACCGCCAAAATATAGGCGGTGATTGCTTTTATAGTGATTATATACAGGTTGAACTTTATAACAATTCAAATGCTTGCTTAATAACCGTATCGGAATAAGGCTGTTGACCGTTTTCCATTTGGATAATAGCTTTAACCAGTCGGTTCATTGTGGCGACATTTTCCACATCTACCACCGCGCTGCTGGCTATACCAACAGATTTACACACATAAGCAATGTAGCTCTCGGTATTATTTTCATTCGGGGGTGCCCAGCGGGAAATAAACTGGCGAATGGTGTTATCTCCGTATTTGCGTTCATAATTACGCAGAATTTTCAGCATTGCCCGTATGCCATATTCCGGCGCCACAAACTGACAAAATGATTTGTCTGTTTGGGTATCACGCAAACCCTGCCATTTATCACCGTGGCGAATATTGCCCGGATTGTGGTTACGAATCCCTCTTGTCATTATTTATCTCCCAAACGTTTATTGATGGCACGGAGAGCAAATTCTCTGATTTTTTCTACGCCAATAAAACCAACAGCACCGCCGAGTGCGGGTGAAACACTGCTTGGAATGCCGAATAGTTCCAGTCCACTGGAAAACCCCCACGACAGCGCTCCGCACAGTAGCGGCTCGACCCAGCGATTTTTCCGCTCCACACCGTCATAAATAAGTCGGCCATAGCAAATCATGATGGCTAAAATGGAGCCAGAAATTTGCGGCCAGGCATTTTTCAGACCGTTTAATAAATCGGCCCATAAATCAGGATGTTCTTTCATTGTTAGTCCCATAATCGAATGATGGGCGTCATGGAAGCAGAGTTTTCAACTAGTTCAATCTTGAAGAGATCAGGCTGTACAACCTTCAAATCAGCTCAATCGGGGTTAGCTTCCAGCACTTACTCAATGACGTCCCGTACTTTTCCATAGTAATGTCAGTAAAGAAAATCTTCATTGTTACGCCATTGTGCTCTGGCTCTTACTAAATTTCCGGTTAAATTAACGTCATAATTAGATAATTTTCATGGTTAAAAATGAGGGATGTTGAATTTACTCAAATTAGGTGAATCCAAGGTACATTTCAATATAGCGGTTTCAATTTATCTTTTTTTATACAATTAATATATTTCTCAAATACTCAATAAATGAGTCGAAACGCCCAAATTTATTGCTTCTAATAATGAGGTAATTTGGCAAAACCCTTTATTGGTGATGGGGTCATTTGGATGCTATGAATAATTCCATCAAGATCCCACAGTGTCTTGGTATGCCATATAACGATAATGCGCATTGTATTTTTCGAAATTTATATAAAAAACAGATAGAATGTAAATAATTAAATTAAAAAAGTAATCCTTTAATAATATTAAAACAATGGTGATTAATGTTTTTTCCTTTTATTTCAATATGCATGATATGAGTTATGTGCAGAATGGCTGATTTTCGCCGATTTGCTTAAATTGCACAAATTTAAATAAACACTATATTGAATAGTTAATCTATATGACTATGTTGTTATATTTGCCATTCAATGGTCATTGCCAAGTAATTATAAATTTATCCTGTCAGTTTAAGTAGAGATAGTGTAAGGAATAATGTCATGAAAGTATTGATAGCAAAAAACGAAGTAGGTACGCGATATCATAGTCACTATGTTGACAAAGCAATACATAGGTTGGCAGATAAATTAATCGAGAAAGATATTGATGTTGTTATTGCTGATTCTTTTGATGATAGCTATACAATAATTTCAGCCAATGAGCCGTTCGATTGTGTCATGATCAGCTTTGCACTCATGGATGATGATTTATATTTTCATATACAGAAACTATTAAATAAATTATTTGAGAGACAGGAAAATGTTCCGGTCTTTTTGTTAAGTGATCGAGAAAAAACAGTATTTTTGCTAAAGCATGAATTATTGGAAAAGTTAACTGAATTTGCCTGGATATTGGAAGACTCCGCAAACTTTATAGCTGGTCGTGCCATTGCGGCCATGCAGCGTTATCGCCAACAATTATTTCCTCCTTTAATGTCAGCATTGATGAAATACAGCAAAACTTATGAATATTCTTGGGCTGCGCCTGGGCATCAAGGGGGGGTAGGATTTAATAAAACACCTGTTGGTCGCTTCTATCATGACTATTATGGGGAAAATCTTTTCCGCACCGATATGGGAATTGAGCGGGCCTCTTTGGGTTCATTGTTAGATCATTCCGGTGCATTTGGTGAAAGTGAAAGATACGCAGCCAGAGTATTTGGTGCAGACCATTCTTATTCTGTCGTGGTAGGCACGTCAGGCTCTAACCGCACAATTATGCAGGCTTGCATGACCGAAGATGACGTGGTCATCATTGACCGAAATTGCCATAAATCCATTGAGCAGGGGTTGATTCTGACAGGTGCAAAACCTGTCTATATGCTGCCGAGCCGTAACCGTTATGGCATCATCGGGCCTATCTATCCACAAGAAATGCAAATCAAAACCCTACAGAAAAAACTGAAACAGAACCCACTGACGCAAGGCATGGTCAATCAAAAACCAGTCTATAGTGTAGTGACAAACTGTACTTATGATGGGGTCTGTTACAACGCCAAACGTGTACAGGAATTGTTGGATAAAAGTGTCGATAGAATACATTTTGATGAAGCATGGTATGGCTATGCGCGGTTTAACCCGATTTATCATGATCACTACGCAATGCGCGGAGAACCGAAAAACCACTCAGGGCCGACGGTTTTTGCCACCCATTCATCTCACAAGTTGTTGAATGCGCTATCTCAAGCCTCTTTCATCCATGTGCGGGATGGGCGCAATCCCGTTGATTTCTCAAGGTTTAATCAAGCCTACATGATGCACGCAACAACATCGCCTTTGTACGCAATCTGCGCTTCAAATGATATTGCGGTATCCATGATGGATGGTAATAGCGGCTATTCCCTGACTCAGGAAGTTATTGAAGAAGCTGTTGATTTTCGTCAGGCATTAGCGCGTTTGCATCGGGATTTCAGCAAGGAGGGAAGCTGGTTCTTTAAGCCCTGGAATCAGGAAAAAGTGACAGATCCTGCTACCGGCAAGAAAATTGCCTTTGAAGATGCCCCAAGGGAATTACTGACGAAAGAACAAAGTTGCTGGGTAATGCGTGCGGGAGACAGTTGGCACGGATTTGAAAATTTACCTGATGACTGGAGCATGCTTGATCCGATTAAAGTCAGCATTCTGGCTCCGGGTATGGGCGATAATGGCAAGCTGAAAAAACAAGGTGTACCGGCTGCATTGGTAACCGCATGGTTAGGCCAGCATGGTATCGTGCCCACCCGTACCACGGATTTCCAAATTATGTTCTTGTTTTCAATGGGGATCACCAAAGGAAAATGGGGAACATTGTTTAATACCTTACTGTCTTTCAAGCACCATTACGATGCCAATACGCCTTTGGGGCATGTTTTGCCAGATTTGGTGAACCAGCATCCAGAAGTGTATAGCCATTTAGGATTGAAAGAATTGGGCGATAAAATGTTCGATTATTTACGCCAGAACAATCCGGGTGAAAAACTGAATCAGGCATATGCCGGCTTACCCAAAATGGAAATGACTCCGCGAACCGCTTATCAAGCTATCGTGACCAATAATGTGGAAATGGTGGCACTGGACGATCTTCCCCATCGCATCGCTGCAAACTCTATCATCCCGTATCCACCCGGTATTCCAATGCTGCTTTCAGGCGAAAATTTTGGTGATAAAGCCAGCCCTCAGATTGGGTATTTGCATGCATTACAAAAATGGGATCATGAATTCCCCGGTTTTGAGCATGAAACAGAAGGCACAGAAATTATCAACGGTATTTATCATGTTATGTGCATAAAAAAATAAAAACGGGAAGATAAATTATGTCTACAGTTTCAGAGGCGAGAAAAGTCGGATTGATCCCTGTTACCCTGATGGTTGCGGGGAACATTATGGGTTCGGGCGTTTTCCTTCTGCCTGCCAGTTTGGCTTCAACAGGAGGCATTGCCATTTTTGGGTGGCTGGTGACTATCCTTGGTGCCGTGGGGTTATCGATCGTCTATGCCAAGATGTCTTCACTGGATGACAGTCCGGGTGGTTCTTACGCTTATGCACGACGGGCCTTTGGCCCTTTTTTGGGGTATCAGACTAACCTTCTGTATTGGCTGGCGTGTTGGATCGGCAATATCGCGATGGTTGTAATTGGTGCTGGCTACCTGAGTTATTTTTTCCCTATCTTAAAAGATCCCATTGTCTTAACCATCACTTGTACCGTAATACTTTGGATATTTGTCATTTTGAACATCATTGGGCCACATGTTATTACCAAAGTGCAGGCTGTGGCGACAACGTTGGCCTTGATTCCGATTGTGGCGACTGCGGTATTTGGTTGGTTTTGGTTCAGCGGTAAGACCTATATGGATGCATGGAACGTCAGTGGATTGAATACCTTTGGCGCTATCCAGAGCATTTTAAACGTAACATTATGGTCTTTTATAGGCGTAGAAAGTGCTTCCGTTGCTGCTGGAGTGGTTAAAGACCCCAAGCGTAACGTGCCGATTGCGACTATCGGTGGTGTGCTTATTGCTGCCGTCTGTTATGTTCTGTCCAGCAGCGTAATTATGGGCATGATCCCCAACGCGGCGTTGAAAATCTCATCTTCACCTTTTGGCGATGCTGCCAGATTGGCACTGGGAGATACTGCGGGAGCAGTGGTTGCCTTTTGTGCTGCGGCAGGTTGCTTAGGATCATTGGGTGGCTGGACATTACTTGCAGGACAAACGGCCAAAGCTGCCGCAGATGACGGGCTGTTTCCTTCAATCTTTGCCAAAGTGAACAAAGCGGGAACACCTGTTGCTGGTTTGTTGATTCTGGGCATCTTAATGACGATTTTCCAGCTCAGTAGTATCTCCCCAAATGCAGCGAAAGAGTTTGGGTTGGTTTCTTCCGTCTCGGTTATTTTTACCCTGATCCCTTACTTGTATACCTGCGCAGCTTTGCTGCTGGTTGGTCATGGTCATTTTGGGAAAGAGAAAACGCAATATATTGTCATTACGTTTATTGCCTTTATTTATTGCATCTGGGCAGTTATGGGAACGGGAGCAAAAGAAGTGGTATGGACATTGGTTGTGATGATGATAATAACGGCTATGTATACCTTTAATTACAATACAAAACATCCTGTACCTTTCCCGTTGGATAAAAACGATTAACTTAGGTTTTGGGTATCACATATTTTTTCAGGTGTTACATATTTTTTCAGGTGTTACATATTTTTTCGGGAGTCACATACTTTGGTAGTAATTTTGGTGCTGAAATATCAGCACCTTTTTTTATATTATTAAACAAGATGGAATACATATTTTGTTGTGAGATAAATCATCATTTGATGTAACAAACAATTCACTGCCCGTTCAAAAAATAAGAATAATAGAAAAATAAACATATGTTGGTTTTATTCTATGCTTTATGGATCTGATTGTTTTTATTGTTATTATCACAGAATAAAACATTATTCATTCGACTAAATGATATAAAATATCTTCTTTTTGTAAATTAATGCTATAAATATAGTGATGTCTGTCATGGTTATCGGGGGTGAGCCTCTTTTCATACGGCCTACGATCACTTCCTCACATTGACAATAAACCACATAAATAAACTTTACTGTCACGCAGCGATGGAATAGAAAATTGTCATGTTCAAAACATCAACAAGGACATGACATGGCAAATCGGGAGAAACAGATATTGCGGATCATTAGGCGAGATCCTTTTATTCAACAGCAGGAAATCGCCGAACTTCTTGGAATTAGCCGTTCATGTGTAGCGGGACATATTATGAATCTGAATAAAAAAGGGGATATAAAAGGAAAGGGCTATATTCTTTCAGAAAATAGTTATGCGGTAACGGTCGGTGCGACCAATATGGATGTTACCAGTTACGTATTCTCTGAACTAATCTATGAGGACTCTAATCCGGGAAAAAATAAATCCACGGCAGGGGGAGTGGGGAGAAATATTGCTCATAACATCGCTTTGTTAGGTAACGAAAGTTATTTGATTTCTGTTATTGGTGATGATTTTTATGGGGAAACGCTATTTGAGCAAACAAAATTATCAGGTGTTTACACGGATTATCTTCATAAATTGGCAGGTGAAGTTACGTCAACTTATAATTCATTAATTGATGAACAAGGAGAAATGCGGGTTGCGGTCAATGATATGAATATATTGGAAAAACTGACACCTGCTTTATTATCCCAATCTAAAACTCTAATTCAGAATGCGGGTGTATTGATTGTTGACTGTAATTTAACGGAAGATGCATTAGAGTGGTTATTCTGTCATGCAGAAAATATTCCGATCTTTGTTGATACTGTATCGACATTTAAAGCAAATAAAATTCGTCATTGGCTATCTCATATTCACACTTTAAAACCCAATCGGCTTGAAGCTGAAATACTCAGCGGGATAAAAATCATGACATTGGCAGATGCTGTTGATGTGGCTGCTTGGTTCCATCAACAAGGCGTTCAACGATTGGCTTTGAGCATGGGAACAGATGGCGTGTATTACAGTGAAATGGGGGGTGTCGCGGGATATTCGCCAACCATTCCAATCAATATTGTCAATACCAATGGCGCTGGTGATGCAATGATGGCTGGTCTTGCTCATTGTTGGCTGGAACGGATGACACTGGAAGAGAGTATCCGTTTTTCGCAAGGCTGTTCTGCGCTTACTTTATCCTCAGAATTGACTAATTACCCGAATTTATCCTGTAGTAAAGTGAAAAAATTGTTGGAATTAAAATCATGAATAAAAATATGGCATTAAATGAGTATTTAGATATTTCTCCAGAGGTCGTTCACGCATTGACAAATAATCGGCCTGTCGTTGCATTGGAATCTACTATTATTTCCCACGGCATGCCTTATCCGCGAAATAGGGAAACAGCTTTGCAGGTTGAGCAGTGTATTCGGGAAAATGGAGCTGTTCCGGCAACCATCGCTATTATTGAGGGGCGAATAAAAGTCGGGCTATCTCATGATGAAATTGAGTTATTGGCAAAAGAAAGGCATCTGGTCACTAAAGTCAGCCGCCGTGATTTACCTTTTGTTATTGCTGCGGGAAAACACGGTGCAACGACCGTTGCCTCAACCATGATTATTGCAGAAATGGCGGGCATTGCTGTATTTGCAACAGGAGGTATCGGTGGTGTTCATCGTGGCGCAGAACGCTCCTTTGATATTTCGGCTGATTTGCAAGAATTAGCCATGACCAATGTTGCAGTCGTGTGCGCAGGTGCCAAATCTATTCTTGATTTGGGATTGACTATAGAGTATTTGGAAACGCATGGCGTGCCTGTGGTGGGTTACCAGACAGAAAAACTCCCTGCATTTTTCTGCCGTACCAGCCAATTTCCCGTCAGTGTCAGGCTTGATGATCCTCAACAGATAGCTCATGCCATGAAAGTAAAATGGCACTCAGGGCTGAAAGGGGGAGTTGTGATCGCCAATCCTATTCCTGAGCTATTTGCTATGTCGGAAGAACAAATTAATGATGCGATTGAACAGGCAGTTAATGAAGCAGACAAACAGGGAATTTTGGGTAAAGAAAGTACTCCTTTCTTGCTGGCCAGAGTGACAGAAATAACGGGTGGAGAAAGTTTACAGGCGAATATTGAGTTAGTTTTTAATAATGCTAAATTGGCTGCAAAAGTTGCTCTTGCCTATCAAGAGATAAATAAAAAACAATAATTTCCATCAAACTTTTTCATCCAAAATCATAATAAAATAAATGCCAGTTTGAAAAGTTTGGTAACCTATTTTTCTGCTGGCTAAAAAATGGGAATATAATCATGGATATTCTACGCAGCTTACTGGGTATGGTAATACTGCTTTTTATTGGTTATCTGTTTTCTGTTAATAAAAAAAGAATAAAATTACGTACCGTAGGGGCTGCATTATTTCTTCAAATAAGCCTTGGTGCGATTATGCTTTATATCCCGGCGGGAAAATGGTTAATTAATAATGTGGCTAATGGTGTTAATGCCGTTATTTCTTATAGCTCAGCAGGAAGCTCATTTATCTTCGGCGGTTTAGTTGGCCCTAAAATGAATGAGTTATTTGATGGTGCCGGGTTTATTTTTGCATTTCAAGTATTACCCGCGATAATTTTTATTACCTCGCTGATATCTATACTTTATTATCTTGGTATTATGAAATGGTTCATTAATATCCTGGGATATGTATTCCAAAAAACAATGAAAATAAGCAAGATAGAAGCCTTTGCAGCGGTGACAACAATATTCCTTGGGCAAAATGAATTGCCGGCAGTTTTAAAACCGTTTGTTAATAAAATGAACCGTAATGAGCTTTTCACTGTAATGTGCAGTGGTATGGCCTCGATCGCCGGTTCGATGTTGGTTGGTTATGCTGGATTGGGTGTACCGATAGAATATCTTCTGGCTGCATCATTGATGGCGATCCCTGGCGGCATTTTATTTGCCCGTTTACTCAGTCCGGCAGTCGAGCCATCACAAGTCCAATTTGAACAGATTTCATTCAGTGAAAAGCGGCCTGCCAGTATTATTGAAGCAACCGCAGGTGGTGCAATGCTTGGACTGAAAATCGCGGTTGGTGTTGCAACTGTAGTCATGACCTTTGTTGCCCTGATAGCCCTGATCAATGGCTTTATTGGTGGCTTTGGTGAATTGTTCGGTTGGCAAGGTGTCAGTCTGGAAAGCCTGTTTGGTTATCTCTTTTCCCCCTTGGCTTATATTATGGGTGTTAACTGGGAACATGCAGATTTAGCCGGAAGTTTGATTGGGCAAAAACTGGCAATCAACGAATTTGTAGCTTATGTGAACTTTTCTCCCTATTTAAACAATCCTGCTGTGGCTCTGGATGCCAAAACCATTGCTGTTATCTCATTTGCTCTTTGTGGTTTTGCCAACTTTGGTTCAATTGCCGTTGTCGTCGGAGCATTTATCACGGTTGTCCCTGAACGGACTTCAGACATTGCACGGCTTGGTCTTAGGGCATTGCTGGCTGCGACTTTGTCCAATCTGATGAGTGCAACCATTGCTGGGATGTTTATGAGCTTATCAGGCTAATCTCTATCTAAGAATCAGAATAGGAGCTAACATGTTTCAGGTGTTATATAACTCACAGTAAGTTTCCAGCATTTCAATATACTAAAGAAATCAGGATAACTTGGTATTTCAGTAAGTAGGAGCGTGCATATGTACAAGACTATTTTAGTACCAGTAGATATTTCAGAAGAAGATCTAACCAACAAGGCAGTTGACTGCGCGCTTAAGATCGCCAGAGAAACAGGGGCTAAATTACATGTCTTACATGTATTACCCATTTCATCAGCGATTATTAATGCTTATGCACTAGGCTATATGGAAATTAAGGACAAAGCGACTATCAAGGCAGAACAAGACTTGAAAAAGCTGGTTGATTCCATGGAATTACCAATTGGTCAGATCTCCTATTCGATTGCATTTGGCTCTCCAAGAGACGAAATCACTTCTACAGCGAATGAAATTGATGCTGATTTGATTGTCATTGGCTCAAGGCGACCCAATATCACGACTCATCTGTTAGGTTCCAACTCTGCTGGGGTTGTCAGATATGCAAAAACATCTGTATTAGTAGTGCGATAACGATTAGCAAAAAAATGTTAGCAAAGGGAATGTTAATTTAGCGTGGTTTTTGTTGATTTTGAACTGATGCTCAATAGCTGGCAGTTATATCCGATTACAGAGGAGTATATATGTATAACACGATTTTAGTTCCAATTGATATTTCAGAAGATATATTAACTGATAATGCAATTAAGCATGCCGAATTTTTGGCAAAAATATCTAATGCAAAGGTTCATCTTTTTCACTCTGTGCCCGATATTTCCAGATTTTCCGTAAGTTATAGTTATCACTATGATTTATTAAGCGCTTTTGCCAAAAAAGCAATAGCGAATTCTGAAGAGGAACTTAAAAAAGTCGTAGAACGTATTGATTTGCCTAAAGATAAAGTATCTTTCTCCGTTGCCTTTGGTTCTCCACGGGATAAGGTGTTGTCTACAGCGCGTGAGATTAAAGCAGATTTGATTATTGTCGGATCTCGTCGGCCTGATATCTCGACTCACTTACTGGGTTCAAATGCATCGGGCATTGTAGGGTATGCCAATATTTCTGTTTTGGTTGTGAGATAATCGGCTAAATCTGGATTAAAAACTGATAAATTGTTTTCTTATTAACCAAAAATTTATACAACCGTGCTATTTTCTGGCACGGTTGTTTTTTAACGGACATTTATCCTACTAAATTCAATATTCAATTAAATATTTTGAAAATGCCTTAGTGCCACAGGCTACTCAAATAAATAGAGTTCAATAGTTTAATAAACGTAATATTTTTACGCTTAACATTCTAATAAAGTATGTTAATTGGTGTACTAAGTCATATTAATTAAAATAATGAGTTGATGTCTTCCTAATCATTAAAGAAAAATCGACGAATAATATTTGTCATTTCATGGTATTGTCAGGCAAGATCATGGCCGGATGTTATGCGTAATAGATGTTATGAATAACAAATGTTATGAACAATAAGTAAATAGGTATTATTTTGAATAGTAAAATTACCCAATGGGCACGTTATCTTTTGATTTTTGGATTAACCATCTCTTTTCATGCATGGAGCGCTCCAACCAGTTTCGAGCAAGCCAAAGTAGAATCAAGAAAAAATGTTTATGACGGGCAAATAAAATCAGGCATAGGCACATTATATTGTGGTTGTGATTGGCATTGGGTTGGCAAAAGTGGTGGGCGTGTTGATCTGGCTTCTTGTGGATATGATATAAGATCACAGCAAACAAGAGCTGAACGGACTGAATGGGAACATATGGTTCCGGCTTGGGTATTTGGACATCAGCGTCAATGCTGGCAAGATGGCGGACGAAAAAACTGCGTTGATACTGACCCCGTATTTCGCATGATGGAGTCAGACATGCATAACTTGGCTCCAGCAATCGGTGAAGTTAATGGTGATCGCAGTAATTTTGCTTACGGGATGGTCGCCAAAAATACACCTAATATGTACGGCTCATGTAGCAGTAAGGTGGATTTTAAATCACGCTTGTTTGAGCCACGCGATAAAGTGAAAGGCATGGTTGCCAGAGTCTATTTCTATATGCATGACCGCTATAACCTGACTATGTCACGCCAACAACAACAATTGATGATGGCATGGGATCGCAAGTATCCAGTGGATGCTTTAGAGCGTGAAAGAGATAACCGAATTGCCAAGATTATGGGACACCATAACCCGTTTGTGACCGGCAGCAAAAAATGGGAATTAGGCCACAAAAATTCAGGTCAAGGCTTATTACCGCAGAAAGGGCAAGAGGCGCAGAATAGTACGTCAAGGCAGAATAGTACGTCAAGGCAGAATAATTTGCATGGGGGGAATAATCAGCTAACAGCCCAAAGAACCTCAGCAAAAACAACGAAAAATGGTGTGATTAAGGGAAATAAAAATAGCCAGATTTATCATTTTTCGCAATGCTCTGGTTATAAAACAGTGGCAGATAAAAATGCAATTTATTTCAACTCAGAAGCAGAAGCCAAAAAAGCAGGATATCGCTTGGCAGGTAATTGTAAAATTTAACCATTAAGCTTGCTATATTAGAAACCGGCGTTTGAGATGATATCACGAATGAAAATTGACGATCTTAACGCTGGTTTTTTTATGGGCTTTATTGAGCGTCATGCGGTTACACTGTTTCTGACAATTGTTTCGTACGGAGCCACTTGCGTTGGATATGAGCACGGTAGTATCAAAAGTCTCTCTATTTATTAGTACTAAAGAAAAAATCAGTACATGGTTTAGACTATTCTAAGATTTAGACTATACTTATTAACAAGAATATGTAGTTTGAATAAGGCACATAAATATACTTTATGTGTTTTAGTCTATTCTTACACCCCAACAAACATAACTTTAATATAATTTACTTATTGCTTTTACCTCGTTCGCGTTATTACATTCAATTTTATCTAATGGATAATAATTTAATGATTATTACAGAAATATTACTTATAAATCATTTTAATCTAAGGATATAAAAAATGAAAAATGCAATCAAAAATATTTTTTATGTTTATATTGTATTCCTATTTTGTATAGTCTCACAAGCTTTTGCTTTCTCTTCTCTCGACTATCGTAAGTTCTCTCGACTATAAGATTGAACAAAGAGATGTATATTTAAACACATATATTAATTCAAAAAAAAGTCATAAATATTAACACAATACCCAGTGATGAATATCCAACTGAAAAAATTAGTTTTACTCCCGCTAGTGATCTCATATCCCGCTATATAACATTCACTTTCAGAGGAAAAGATAAAAATAATGATTATAATATCGCTGTAATGTCTGACCCTCAACCTTGGCGTTTGAACAAGCCTGATTGGGATCTTAATGCATCTTCGAGCCAGAAACCTTGGCCTTGGTAAAGGTAAATGATGATGTGGTTGTAAATGATGATATGGTTAAAAAGATAAATAGTATTCATGCTCAATTTGTAAGTGTTTTGTTTAATAACATTTAATATAAAGGAGTTTGTTATGAATAATATTCAATTTCACGATAAAAATAACAATTGGAATAGTATCTCAGATTTAAAGATAAGATTGCGCCGTAATAGTATTAATAATGAAATTTCAATATTTGCCAATGGAAGAAATATGGCAACGGTAGATGTCTATTTTAGGTTAAAAAATACACAAGATAATATTATACTAGACATTAGTGAAGAACTCTTAGATGATCTTACAGAGAATATTTTTCTTATTGACTATAATACAGGGGAAAAGCTTATTAGGAACGCAGAAGAAAAAAGTGATTTTAAATGGTCGTATAGGAATATTCCAAATGAATTTACTGCAATCCCAAGTTTTACAGTTCCTAATCCTTCAATGCTTACTGAAATGAGTAGTGTAAATCCAATTCAGGGACTTAAGAGATTTACCTTTTATGTATATTGTTCAGCTAAAGAGGTAAATCAAGTTAAACAAATTGGGGCATTGGTACAAGCCCCGGATCGGAAGCATTCTACAGCATACGGAGATATTGGTAATGATTGCGTCCAGTTAAAAGCAATAGATGAAATAACTTATACAGCGTCTAGCTTAGAAATAGAACGTAAGTTTATTTTTAGTAATCTTGGTGATTGGTTAATTAGAAAAAAGTTGGGAGGAAATTGGTTACAGTATAATACATATGTATCGCTCAAGGTAAAAGACAACTATGGAAAACGATATATTGCGAAATTACAATCTGATGACATGCCAGATGTTGGTGCTTATCAATTATATCATAATGACATCGGGCATGATGGATATTATATACATTTTCTTTGGCCCTTAGGTGAAAAAAAGTGGATCTCTATCGGGAATACTAAGTGGATAGAGTTGCCTATAAATTTTGAGTTAGGGATCATGATTAGACAAAAGCCTAATGCCATTTGCTTTTCTGTATTATATGTGAGTAGTTCGTCTTTTCCTTATCTACAGGATACCTGGAAAGATATAGAAATTTTTATCTATGATCAATATGGAAATAGAGGAAGGTTTTTGTTGAAGCACAATAATAAAAATGAAGTAGAAAAAGGAAAAACACATATTGAGGATGTAAATGAATGATGAATTAGAATAAAAAGTAATTTAAATAAAAAATTGTATTAATTCCCGCTATGGTGTATTTATGCTGAACTGTGCAATGGGTTTTTATTATAGGAGAATTCGACTAATTAATTCTATTTATATAAGTCAATGTATAGATATCCTAATATTTCCATGAAATAAAGATGAAGGAAATAGACGATGAATAGTAACTTTTTTTCTCATGCCCATAATTTCCAAAGCGCCGCGATCGGTAGTGTTGATCCCCGGACCGGCCTGTTTAATTATTTGATGCCGGTTGCTCATCTTATCGGCAATAATTACCTCGGTCCGGAACAGGCAATTATGTTGTCTTATAGCCCGCTGAATACGAATGATATTGGCTTTGGCACGGGTTTTTCTATCGGACTGACTCAGTATGATGCCCATAACCGGCTTTTAATGCTCTCGACTGGCGAGCGCTATAAAGTGGATGAAACTACAGAGACTGTCTTTTTAAGGCAGTACAAGCAAGATGTTGTACGTTTTGAAAAAGATGTGACTAAAAATGTTTATCGAGTGATTCATAAATCCGGCCGAGTTGAAGTGCTGAGCGGACCCCAAAATGCGTTTGATCTTAAAGTGCCGATACAGATAGTTAATCCGCTGGGTTACTCTTTAAAATTAAGTTGGAATTTTAATTTGGGCACTATTCCCTATCTGTCTTCAATAGCCGATGAAGAGAAAGCGTTGTTAAAGATCGATTATGAATTAGGCTCCTATACCCGGATAACGATCTGGCCAAACACCCCTGAATCCTATGATATTCAATTATTATTTGATAATGGATATATGGTCAGTGTCCAAAAAGGTGCTGCGGGTCAAATGTTGAAATGGGAGATGGACTATGACATGGATAACCGGTTTTTAACACAGGTTTTGTCCCCGACGGGGCTGAAGGAGATTGTGGACTATACTTCTGACGGTCATCGGCATCCAGACAATGCGAATCTGCCGGCATTGCCCTACGTCGCTCGGCACACTCAATCGCCCGGTCATGGCCTTGATATTGTGCGCACTTATGAATACACCAATTTTAATTTTCTGGGTTATGGGGCAGTAGGAAATTGGGGCCGTGATGAGGATTATCTTTATGGCATCTTTACCGATTACCAATATGGCTCGACCGAAAGCTGGCAGGAGGGGGAAACACAGCGCCATATCACCCGGAGCTATAACAATTATCATCTGTTGACCTCAGAAGGAATCCAGCAAAATGATTGTAAGCGTCACCATAAGACAGAGTATTATGCACAGATTGGTGTTGATTTTGAGGATCAGCCACCACAATTTCAGATGCCGAAATCGGCGATTGTCAGCTTTAATGAGGCAGCCAACGGGGAAAACCATCAGACACAGTTTGATGGCTCAGGTAATCCCACCGTGCAGATTGCCCCGGATGGCACACGTACCGACTGGACTTATTATCCCGCCAGTGGAGAGGCGGGTGCCTGTCCGCCAGATCCCCATGGTTTTGTGCGTTTCGTCAAGTCCAAGACCGTCACGCCGGGTCAGTGTTCCCCCGAAGGGATCTATGAGGAAGCGCCTGTTCACAAGACGATCTATCGCTATACCCAGTTGCCGGCCCGGCCCGGTTCACCCTTGTCTTACGTTGTCGTGCGCACCTATCAGGGGGCGTTCAGTGCAGGCCAGCTGCTGCATGAAAGACAGACTCACTATGTGAATGACGTTACTTCGCCTCATCATGGCCGTCTTCACCGAGTTGATGAAACGGTGCATGGTACACAAGATGGCGGTCAGGCATGGACGAGCCAGCAAGTTTTCAGCTATGTCCTTCAGGGAGAGGCGCTGGTGCAGGGCATTCAGTGGACAGGGCATGACCAACTCAGCATAGCTACCCAACGTACACAATCGCGAGTCAGTGGCAAATTATGGCATGAGGTGGACGCGCAGGGCCGTACAACTCGTTATCACTATGATACTTTTGGGCGAATCCTGAAACGCATCAGTAATGAGGGAACCGATTATGCTCAGGAGATAACGTATGCCTATGCCATTGAAGGTGCCGGTGCGGTGACGACAACACAAACTGATGCTTGGGGTAATCAGGTGCGTACCCGCTTTGATGGGCTGGGACGTGCTTATCAGCAGGAAAAACTGGAGAAAGGGCAGGAAAAACAGGACTGGCGTCTGGTATCTGAAACAGTCTATGACAATGGGGGGCGTGTAGAGAAACACATCCGCCATGACTGGCTGCCCGTCGGTGAGGGGACGGGCGCGATTGCTCAAGTTTCTTCCGGTCAGCGTTTTGAATATGATGACTGGGGACAGAGATATCTTGTGATAAAGGATACTGGAGAGCGTCTCCGACACGATTACGATCCTGCTACCCGGACTGCGCAGATCACCCAGTTGGCTGAAGGGCTGCATTTTGGCAAAACAACCGTGGTATATAATGCACGTCATCAGCCTGTCATCATTACACGCTATGACAGCCAAGGGCAGCTTTATAGTCAACAGATCCACCATTATGATGGTCTGGGACGATTACGGGCCACCATTGATGAGTTTAGCCAAAAGACAGAATATATTTACGATCTGTTTAGCCGGGTTTCAGCCATCAAACACAGTGATGGCACGGTGATCCGAAAAAACTATGCCCCATTCAGTACGGGCAATTTACTGACACAAATTGAGGCTGGTGGTCATGTATTGGGGACACGCGATTTTGACAGCCTCCAGCGCAATATTTCCACCACCTGTGGTGGGCGTACCTACCGTTATACTTATCAGGGGGGCATTCCTTATCCCAGTCAGTCCACTGATCCTTTGGGTCAGACAGCGACACATCACTATGAGCCTTTATTAGGGAACGCCCTGACGAAAGTGGAGGCAGAAGGAATAGAACAACGCTTTAGTTATGATCCCAAAACGGGGGCGATGACTCAGGCTTCTGCCTCGCAGATTGCTACACATGAGATGAGCTATACCGCCTCGGGGCAGTTGCGTCAGACCCGTTACCATTTTGAAGATAGGCAAGCCAGTGTCGCCCGGGCGGTCGACTATGCCTATTCTCCCATTGGCCTGATGACGGATTACAAGGATGTGACGGGGAAAAAATGTTATACGCGCTTTGATTCGTTTGGACGTCCGATTGCAATGCGAGATGCGGATATTGAGATCGCTTTAACCTATGATACAGCCAGTCGTGTAAACAGTTGGACAGTTCATGACAAACAACACAACCAAAAATTAACGATGACCCTGAATTTTGATGATTTTGGTCGTGAGGTCAGTCGTCAGATCCGGACTAAAACCGATACACTGACTTTGGAACAGGGCTATAACGTCAAGGGACAGGTGACTTCCCGTAGCACCCGTTCGCAGGTGTCCGGCTTGTTACGACAGGAAACCTACACGTATGATCCCGCGCGCAGCTGGTTGATGGAATATCACTGCACCGGGTCGGAGCCTTCCCGTGATGCCTACGGTTTTAGCATTGCCCGTCAGCGTTTTACCTATGATGTCCTGGGTAATATCCAAACCTGTATGACTACACTTAAAGATGGCAGCAGCGATACGGCAACGTTCACTTACAGTGAGGCAGACCCCTGTCAGTTGCACGGGATAACTCATACCTACCCCGGTTATCCCGCCATTATCACATTGGCTTATGACAAGGCGGGGCGATTGGTTCAGGATGAGGCAGGGCGTCATTTAACCTATGATGCACTGGGACGGTTAACCTCAGTGCGTTTAAAGGCGGCCACAAGTGATTACGCTTATGACGCGACCAATCACCTGGTGCTGCAACACATTGATACAAAGAAAATTGGCACAGAAAAAATTGGCACCGGGAAAACCCATGAGCTTTATTATCAGGGCGCGACCCGTGTAGTCGAGATCTTGCGGGAAAGCGGGGCGGCGACCCGTCTGTTACATGCCCATGGGGAAACTGTCGCGATGGTTACCGGTCCAGAGGTGCATTTGCTGGGGACGGATAAACACGGCAGCGTGCTGCTGAGCCACAAGGGAGATGGCACCGAAACACGTTACCGTTATTCTCCGTATGGACAGCAGGTGCCAGATGAACGTGCCCCCGATCTCCCCGCCTACAATGGTGAGCGTCTTGATCCCGTGTGGGGAAATTACCACTTAGGCAATGGCTATCGTACTTATAATCCCGTATTAATGCGGTTTACTGCGCCGGACAATCTGAGTCCATTCGGCGCTGGTGGTATCAACAGTTATGCTTATTGCCTGAATGATCCGATAAACCGAACTGATCCCAGCGGACATATGAGTCTGGGGGGCATTTTGGGCATTGTTTTCGGCACTATCGGGTTAGTCCTTGGTATCGCCATGGCTATTCCCACAGGGGGGGCATCACTGTCCATCGGAGGGGCTGTCTTGGCCGGACTGGGATTATCCGCTGATGCCACAGGGATAGCCAGTACGGCAACCGAAGACAGTGACCCCGATGCCTCTGCGATCCTCGGTTGGGTTTCCATGGGGCTCGGTGTGGTCAGCATGGGGGCTGGTGCAATCGGTGGCTTGGTTACCGGTATGCGACGAGTGGGAAATCGGCTGATAACCAGTTTTAGCCATGGGATGAGTGGACGAGGTTCACCGCCAACTACTGCACTAGCCGCTTTTGATAGAGCAGTAAGCGCGGGGTGGATTCAAGAAATCGAACATCCTGTAGGTAGTGGTTTTCATACATTACAGCTTATGCGACCGTCAGTTGAACATATAAGCGTTGCAACAATTGGGACAGATTTTTCATTATTGCGCAGAGCAGGATTTAATCCATACGATCCGGTAAGCCAAATTGACAATGCATTGGGTCTATCTTATTTAGACATTACAATCAATACGGTACGTAACTTATATATGCCATTCATAAACGGGGAAACAATAATTAATGGGGGTAGAAGGGTTATCAATACCATGATTAACGACATAAGTTTACGTTTAACTGCGGGTTCTAGTAGATTTGCGGAGCGATATGACCCTCTATTTATCCAACTAGAAATGAGACTTTGGAGGAATATGAGATTGTCTGGCACTCCAAGCAGTTGGCTGATGGCTGATGCGCTATTCAATCATAGATTCCCACTTGTAGAGCTATACCTTACAGCACAGATTCGTTCTAATCAAAATGCAGTTTATGATATTGATATGTTTCAACTTTATAATGAAGGAGTGTTTCCAGGTATACGTAATCGATGATTGTTATAGCATCTTTGTTATCATTGAAAATACTTTCTCTTTCGATAATGAATAGAAAAAAATCAGGTAAATCTATTTATGCTAAATAAAAAATGAAATGATTATTGCAAATTTTATTGTAAAACATTAAACACCCTTTTGAGTATTACAGCGTAAGAACCCAAGAGGGTGTTTTTCTGATACTCAATACGTTAATAAGTAGTATCAATTTATATTTTAGGACCATGATAACCGGATAAAATTAATTCCCATTCTTGTTGAGCGAACCAAGGTTGGGTATTTCCATTATAATGCATTTCATCGGGCAGGAAGACGCTATATTCAGAAACAATGCCAGTGTAATTTGGCGAATTCCATGCATCAATCAACATACGGTATTCAGGGGCCTGTTTGTCTTTCTTCGGAGCAGAACGAGTAATCATGACGGCGTGACCTTACTTGTATTAAGAGAAGTATTTAGAGATCCCCGTAACTCTTAATTTTTTACCTCATAAGATTTATCCCCTTACAGAGGAAATTGAACTTCAATCTCTGTGCCGCTTTTTTTATGTTTTTTAATTTTCATCTGGCCTTAAATCAGAAATATCCGTTCCCGCATAATGGCTAATAATGATTCATGTAAATCATAATGGTTTTTCTCTGATCGTAGTGAAACCAGCATTTCTCTGAATTGCTGACTGGCGATATCCAGCTCTTCTTTAATCCTTCTTAAGGAAATTAATCCCTGTCGTGAGAATTTATCAGTACGAAAGTGCAGGCTATTAAGCTGAATTTTTAGAAATAGGAAAGATTGTGCCACCGTGTCATGCAGATCTCTGGAAATAGCTTTTCGGGCATCAAGGATGCTTTACTGAATTTTCTTGTGCATCATATTCTTGAGTGACAGATATTTTTACAATGCATCAGCAACAGACTGGATCAAATTACGTTCGTAAGAAGATAAGGCGTGATCCTGATGTATCAAAATTTGAATTATACCGTGAAAAGTATGCTTATCATATAAATCCCATTTCATCATCTGTGGAAGTTGGATGTTTTAGATGTGAGTTTGGTATTCAAAATAATATTTCCTTTGTGGATGATAAAGTATAACTCTGACTTCACTAAAAGGAACCAGCTGATTAAGCCGATAAAAAATCATATGAAAACTATCAGAGAGTGCAGTATTAAAATTAAGTTGAGAGTGAAGGGATATTAGAAAACGCAGGTATTGCTTTTCTTGTTTCAAAATAACTATTTTTCTTTGAACCCTTGAGGGATATAACACAAATAAATTGATAACGATAGCTGTACTGTATAACCAACCTGTTATTGCCACTGGATTGTCAAAGAAGGTTTTCATCAGTTAAACAATCCTCTTGTTGTCCTGATAAAAACCTTAGCTTAATTTATTAAAAAGGTTTTTATCACTTGATTTTCATTCCCGCCATGCTCATTAAGGCGCGAAATAACGTTGATACGGCGTATAAAGCCAGTACACTGCAAAGCCAAATTGTTACCATCCAGCCCAAGCGTTTCCATAATGAAGGGCGTTGTGATGTTGTTTTAATGGTAGCCTTGTTCATGGGTGATTTTTCCTCGGAAGACATAATAACTCCAAAAGGTATAAGTCAGAATGATCGGGATGATGAACAGGGCACCAACCAGCATAAAGCCCAATGATTGAGGCGGGGAAGCCGCCTCTTCATAGCTTATGAAGGGGGGAATAATGTTCGGCCAAATACTGATCCCCAGTCCCGTGAAACCCATGAAAATCAGTAATAGTGCGGTCATGAATGGAGTGTAATGGCTTGATTTTGGGGTGGCTTTCAATAGTTGCCAGCTTGACCACAATACCAGTAATGGTACGGGCATGAAGAAAAATAGATTTGGTAGGCTGAACCATCGCTCTGCAATTGTTGGATGAGCGAGTGGTGTCCAAATACTGATAATGGCAATAATCGCCAACATTAGTAATGCCAAGGGGCGGAGGACACGATACATCTGTTGTTGCAGATGGCCTTCCGTTTTCATCACCAACCAGCCACATCCCAATAAAGCGTAGGCAATGACGAGACCAAATCCACAAAATAGAGGAAAAGGTGCCAGCCAATCCAAATAACCACCGGTATAAACACGATTTTCGACAGGAAAACCTTCAATTACTGCTCCAACGACAGCCCCCTGCATAAAAGTGGCAAGGATTGAACCGACAATAAAGGCCTTATCCCAAAGGTGTTGATGTCTTGGCGTCGCCTTGAAACGAAATTCGAAAGCAACACCACGAAATATCAAGCCCAATAACATAATGGTCAATGGGATTGTCAGCGCATCCAGAATCACAGCATAAGCCAATGGGAACGCGCCAAATAATCCTGCACCTCCCAGCACCAACCAAGTTTCATTGCCATCCCAGACAGGAGCGACAGAATTCATCATTAAATCACGATCGGATTGTTCCTTAATCGTTGGATATAAAATGCCGATTCCAAGATCAAATCCATCCATCACGATATACATCATGGTGCTGAATATGATGATCAGGAACCAAATGAGAGGAAGATCAATGCCCATTTACTGACTCCTTATTTGGGATTTGTGGCAGACCTTTACGGATGAGTTTCATCATATAGGCGTAACCAACACCGAAGACGGCTGCATAGACGGCAAAGAAAATAAGCAGGCTAATACTCATGTGGATTTCGCCATGTGCTGATACCGCATCTTTAGTGCGCATCAAGCCATAGACGACCCACGGTTGACGGCCAATTTCTGTAGTAAACCAACCCGCCAAAATCGCAATAAGGCCAGAAGGTGCCATTAAGAGCATAAAACGGAGGAAGAGCGGGTTTTCATACAGGCGCTTTTTATAACGTAACCATAACCCCCAGATTCCGGCAACAATCATTAAAATTCCCAATCCCACCATGATGCGGAATGACCAAAACACCATAAAAACATTTGGGCGATCTTCCGGGGCGAATTCTTTCAGTGCCGGAACTTGTTTATCCAGACTGTGTGTCAGAATCAAGCTGGCAAGATAGGGGATCTTGACCGCATAATGTGTTTTTTCCGCTTCCTGATTGGGAATACCAAACAGAATCAGCGGGGTGGCTTCACCAGGCGGGTTTTCCCAATGCCCTTCCATAGCGGCGATTTTAGCCGGCTGATGTTTTAACGTATTCAACCCGTGCATATCGCCAATCATGGCTTGTAATGGCGCAATAATCAGGATCATCCACATCGCCATTGACAACATTTTCCGCATAGCGGATGAATCATTTCCTTTCAGCAAATGCCAGGCAGCAGAAGCAGCAATGAAAAACGCCGAGGCCAAAAATGCCGCTGTTCCCATATGCAACAAGCGATAAGGAAAAGATGGGTTGAAAATTACCGCGAACCAATCAACGGGAACAACTTGATTATCAATAATTTCATAGCCTTGTGGTGTTTGCATCCAGCTATTAGAGGCCAATATCCAGAATGTGGAAATAATCGTGCCGAGTGCCACCATACAGGTCGAGAAAAAATGCAATCTTTCTCCGACCCGATGCCAGCCAAACAGCATGACGCCAAGGAATCCGGCCTCAAGGAAAAATGCTGTCAGCACCTCATAAACCAGCAACGGGCCTGTAATCGTCCCGGCAAAATCAGAAAAGAAACTCCAGTTGGTGCCGAATTGATAGGCCATCACCAAACCGGAAACGACTCCCATACCGAAATTGACCGCGAAAATTTTTGACCAAAAGTGGTATAGCGTTTTGTAGTCCGTATTACGTGTTTTCAGCCATAAGCCTTCCAATACCGCCAGAAAGCTGGCCAAGCCTATTGTGATGGCAGGAAAGATAATGTGAAAAGAAACCGTGAATGCAAATTGTATCCTTGCAAGTTCAAGGGCATTTAACCCTAACATAGTGACCTCTTATTGAAATCTATTGGGTATATGGGTAAACGAAATGAGAAAGTGCGGATAAGTAGAACATAGGGACTAGAGGTATAATAGTGACAATTTTTTGTTTATTGACTATAACAGTTTGCGCGAAAGCCAATGATATGGCGTGTTACGAATAAAAAATGGTCATGTATTCAATATCATCGGTACTCAGTTTTCAGCAGCCCGATCCCCTGAACGTTTCTGAAGAAAATCAATTACTGCGATCTTTAACCTTCATGCAGATACACCTGTCTGGCTTCATTTACACGAAACATTACAGCCCTCTTTATTTAAAACGTAGTGAACCTGAAATTCATATAGTTTATGATGCAGCTGTTTATACTTTGCTAAAAAAGCATGGACAGCTACATCATCATTGCGAACAAGTCCGGTCTCGTCTTCAATATGTTGTTCTTTGGGTATAATCCTTATTTTTTACGAGGGCGTTTAGATGGCGACTGTGGAAGTTAAATGTCGATTTTGCAATCAAACAAAGGATGTCAAAAAGCAGGCTCAGTATTATTGAACCTGCTTGTAGCGGGGGTTGAGGTCCAATGATGTAAAAAACCACGTTTACAGGGAATGATTTTCAGTTAAGAATAAAAATCCAAAATTTATGTCCACCAAATAAGTTCATCCTCTTTGTTAAGTCCCATAAAACATGTAATAAGCAGTCGTTTTTCCTGTAATTGGTTAGCATTACCCGTTAAAACAGCATGAATTAAATTTCCATTCAATAAAATTAAATCTCCAGGAGCGATATCAATAATCATACTTTCATGTTCTTTAAGAATATCTTCTGGATATGGGAAGCCGCTATGAGATAGTCCAAGTGCTGAACGAGAAGTGGGATCTGGATCTATATTCCACACTTTCAGTTGCCCTCCACCTTGTGGAACTTCCGCATAAAAATTGACTGCCATTACTTGATTAATAGATTGAATTTCAAAATCTTTTTGCAGAGGATCGCTAAGTTGAGCTAAATCATCATGGGGTAATAGGAGAAATTCTCCGGAATTATTCCAGTAAACGGCTTTAGAATTACTAGCTGCAATCCCGAGATGAGTTGCTGGTCGGATATGTAATAACTTTTCTGATTGAGAATAGATTATTTTTTCCACAAAAAAATCAATAGGGTTAATTGTATCTCGAAATAATTCATTTATTGCAGAGCGGAAATATTCAACTTGTTCTAAATATTCAAGAGTTGTTTTTTCTATATGAGATGCTCCAATAAAATATCCCTCTACTCCATCAATACCTTCTCCAAAACGAGGTTTTCTAGCAGAGGAACTCCAAAAATTATCAATGATTTTCTGTCGTTTTTCTTTTGGTAAAAAATTACGAATACGACACGCTGCAAGATTACTTTCTAAAAGAGATTCTACTGCATTTATATCTATACAATTTTCCGTTTCATGTATTATAAATTCTGTTTTTTTCAATTTATTTCCTGTTAAAGAAAGTTTTTCGTATATCATGTTTATTCCTTGTTCTTATCATTTTTATGCAGTAATTTTCTTTTTATATGTAAAAAACCTAAAATTGCGGGTACTGGGCTAATTATTCTATCTTGTTCTTTAAATTTATCATAATATCTCTCTCGTAATTTAGGTAATTGACTCCAATGAGTGCCGCCTGATATATGGTGTTCCTGATGATATCCATCATTGAATGTCAGTAAATTATATAATATTCCATAATAACTAACAGAGTTGGAAAATTTATTTTCTGGATTGGCTCCATAATGTTCATAATAATTTTGTATATTTACTAGAATAAAAGAAAATAAAATAGAAGGTAAATAGCAAAGCAATGCCCATTTCCAAGATACACTAAATAAAAAAAGCAGGCCAATAAATATTGCAAGTCTATCTAATCGCAATTGATTAATTTCTTTTCTGTTATTAAGTTTGTCTTTTGAAATTAAATTTTTAAAATGACTATCATATTTACTTAACTTATGCCCCCATGAAAACAAAGACCATAATATATGTGGAATTATATTTAATAAAGTTCCTATGCCACCAATAATGGCATATCTCCATAGTGTATTATGTTCATTTTCTTTGCCATTTAAAAAAGTTGATGATAAATCTTTTATAGGATCTCCATTATCATTGTGATATTTATGATGATTCCTAACATGTGTTAAATGATAGGCTTGAATAGATTGCCCTATATTAATTGAATTTAACATAGAAACAAAATTATTCATTATAGATGATACAAACCACGGATTATGAGTAAAGAAATGAGAAATAACAATGATATTGTAAGTGGTAATTAATGACACTATAGTAACATTAACTATCCAGCTGTAAATAGATAACTCATTCCAATTAAATGCTAATGTGATATTTATTATTACATTCAATATACTTAATAAGAATAATATAGCATCTTTTTTAGAAGATTTCCAAATTTTCATATTCATCCTTTTTCATTAATATGGTGCATTAAAAATCTATTTTATTTTTCAGACTAAATAAATCTACTAATCATTAGAAATAAGTAGATCATTTTCGCAACTTATCATGATTGAGATAAAGTAGGAGTGATCTACTAAATTTTATAAATTAAATTCTCTATTTTGAAATAAAATTGGTTAAATTCTAATGCTTAAAAATATGATTGTAGACTGCCTCGACGCCTTACATCTAGAGTTGCGCAGTGGAAAGAACCACCAAAACTATTAAAATGTCTAAAATTACATGGTATTGGCGTAAATCCCCAGCGCTTCATTGCTGCTATCATTGGTTCATCTTGTTTTTCGACAATGACTCTATTTTCATCCAACATCAGAATATTCATATTAATCCATTTGCTAGTCATATACAAAGGATGATCATCAGGTATAATTGGATTTGGTGCATGAAAAACATCCCACTCTTTGAATAAGTCAGGAATTTTTGATACTTTTTTAGGGTTAACTAGTAACTTGCCTGGTGCCATAGGTACAAATGTTGCGTCAATATGCATTGGATTTGGATCGTCAAATTCAAATACATGTATTTTATATTCATTTCCAATATGCCGCCTTAGCCATTCAATACCAAAATCATTTGTTACATGGCTTTTTTGAGCAATAATATCTCTACCACAACGATAGAAATCTGCTGCATCAAAAGTTGGTTCAAATTCAGTAACAGCCAGGGAAACTTTTCCTTGTATATTACTCTCTTTCTCCCAATTCAAATTATATAGCTCATCCGTTAGTTGTGGTTTAGGTGCAGCATTCCACTTAGCGCCAGACTTAAAATATTCTTTTAATAAAGTTTTATAAGCAGAAGATTCAAAATAGCGAGATCTCCACGCCAATGGGCATTCAATTATATTATCACCAATTACCAAAAGTACATCTCTGGGCATAGCGCAATATAAACCAGTACTGCTCCATCCCGGTGCACCAAAAACCGCTGATTGATCTTGTATATCAGGACGACGAACTTTGACCCCTTCACTTTCAAGTATATGGACGAATTCTTCCAATTCTTTAGAAGCTAATTCTATAAGTTCCTTAGGGAAAGAACGCCCAGAATTTCTTTGGAAATTAACGACTTGATTAGAAGGTAAAACAGGTTCTAGTGCCATATGCCATGAAGGAAATCTGGCGCCATTAACAATACCTACGATAACCTCTTCAAGTGGGTCCCACTCAGCAAATGAACTTACTGGAGACTTAGGTAATTCTGAATAATGCATATTTTTCATATTATGACCTTATTTATTAAATCAAAAAGCAAATATTTATTTAACAAAAGAAGAATACAATTTAAAAATAAATATTGACAATCCCTATTAACAATCATTTTTTAATAATATTTCAAGTTTTGAAGGAATAATTTTATAATGTTATGATTAGCGAGGTTTCACTTAGGATGAAGGTATGCGGGAATACGAGAAAATTACATCATTATAATCTTATGAAATAAATTAATGGAATAGGTGGATAACTATGATATAAAAGGAGTAGCAGGATGAGACGCTAACGCTTTATCCTGCCAGATGTTTTATTTTTATTAACGTAATTTAATTAATATGATAAACAATTACAAATGTTTTTTTTCTTTTACATGAAAAATAATGACCAAGCCAAATATTATTGCAATCATACCAATAATACTTAAATTAGATAATTTATTACCCAAAAACAAATAATCCATTATTGCAGTTACACCTGGAACAAGATAAAACAAACTAGTCACATTGACTAAATTACCAGTCATAATTAATCGATAAAGTAATAATTGGGCGGCAACAGAAATAACTAAACCAAGCCATAATACAGGGATAATAAATCCTATCGTAGGTTCAATATGAAAAGGTTTAAAAGGAACAAACAATAAACACATAAATAGACTAACACCATATTGTAATGGTAAAACTTCAGATGGCGGTTGTTGGATTTGCTTCTGAAATATAGCACCTATACTCATACAAATTAGTGCAAATAAAGCAAAGAAAGTTCCCGATAGAGAGAATTTAGCGCTTATTATTCCTTGAAATACAACAAGTATTAATCCAATCAAAGATACTAATAATCCTGTAAAACGACGGATAGAGAAATGTCTTTCCATAAACCAAAGTGTGATAATTGGTTGTATCCCCATTATTGTTGCTAAAACGCCAGGAGTGATTCCATGTTCTAATGCGAGGAAATAAAAAATAGAATACCCACCGATGATTAATAAACCTACTCCAGCCACTTTTTTGCTGCTTCCTGGTGCAGGAAGATAACGTTTTTTTGATATGCAGAGTAACAATAAAAATAAAAAAGCAATAGAAAAACGTACAGTTAAAATAGCAAATGAAGAACTATGATTTAATCCCCAACGGGAAAATATAGCGCCACTACTCCATAATAAAACAAAAAGAAAAATTGACCCATAGTTACTCCAAAGTGTTTTTATGTTCATATAACTTTTCCTGTTTATTGGAATAAATACAAATTGTTATCGTAAAAAATTTTGACCAAGACCAAATCGCCATCCTCGACTTTAAGGCGTAACAGCTCCAGACTTTTTCTTTCCGCATGGCTACCGGATGCTTTATTACTAAAAATACGGCTGTCTTTCACTCCGGCCTCTTTAAGTGCTTTTACCTGAATATCGAGGAACTGTTGGCTGGTTGATACCCTTGCGTAACCAAAAAGTCTCATGAAAAAGTCTCCAAAATCGAATGTCGGACAATTAACATCCATTACGTCAATATATCGATTTAATGGATACATAAACAATACCCTTGAAATCTAGGCTTATTGCCGGAGGGGATTCGAAAGGGGGAATTGAGACCATTGCATGTTTTTTTACATCATTGGACTTCAACCCCCACAATTGGACTTCAACCCCCACAGCCTATCAAGCAAAACAAATTTTTGCCCAGCGTGCCAGGCCTGTCGTCACTGAGCCGAAGTAGTTACCACCAACCAGCGGGATACCCGGCAACTCTTGTTCAACTGCCTGACGGAGGACAGGTGAACTGGCTGAACCACCTGTCATAAAGATCACATCGGGTTGAATTCCACCTTGTGCTACCGCTTCGCTAACCAACTTTGCCATTTTCTCTTTAGTGGATGTGATCGCGGCAATCATTTGATCACGTTGGATGTTAACTTCAATAATCTCTGATAATAGATTAAGTTTAACTTGATGCTCAGACAGATTTGAAAGTGCAATTTTAGCTTCTTCTGCACTGCGAACAAGGCTATAGCCTAATGTGTCTTGGTACACTTTCAATAAGCGGGCTAATTTCTCAGGTTCTTGGGCATCTCTGTGCAAGGATTTTAATGCTGTCAAATTCTGGCGAGAGTAGAACTCTTTCTGAGCCTGTACATCATTAATGGCGATAGGGTTCCAGAATTGCGTCAGTGGCATATCAATACCAGAAGCAACTTTGCTTCCCAATCCAAAAGGGTGCATCAGCTGTTTGAAGGTCAGGTTAATATCTAAATCATTTCCCCCGATACGCTGGCCAGTGTGTGCCAGTAAGCTGTCATTGCGCTCAGATTTACCTCGCCAGCTTGGCCCCATTTGAATGAGGGAGCAGTCAGTTGTTCCGCCGCCAATATCAACTACCAATACAGTTTTGTCTTCTGTCAGTGTAGCTTCATATTCCAAACCTGCTGCCACTGGCTCAAATTGAAACTCAATATTACGAAAACCAGCGCGTTTTGCCGCATTAAGTAGAATTCCCTCAGCTTGCTGATTCGATTTATCGCCACCACGTCCATGAAAATTAATTGGACGGCCAATTACGACATCGTCGACAGTTTGCTGTTTATTAGCTTCGACTTGTTGTTTGATATTCACCATCATGGCGCAAACCAGATCCTCAAAAAAACTAATTTGAGTATCTCTTAAACCCATTGCACCCAAAAAAGACTTCGGTGATTTAACGTAGTAAACGTCTTGAGGATCTTCTAAATATCGAGCCAATGCTTCTTGCCCAAAGACGAGATCATCTGGTAGGAGTTCGATACCTTCCTCACGATTTACAGTAATTGCGCTACGAAGCAGTTGTTCACCTGCTTGATTAATTGGGCTGATATTCCAGTGGCGAAATAAATGCTCGGAAACTGATTCTCGGGTCGGTGCAGCCAGAGCGGAAGGCATGTAGAAGTTATCATTTTCAATAGCAATTAGCTGTGGCGTATCTCCGATCATCTCTGCTACCGCGCAATTGGATGTGCCATAGTCAAAACCGATGAACATAGGTTTCCTCATCTTTAATCGTGGAAAATTCTAAAAGGGCGACGATGCTATCCTAAATAGCAGCCTTGCTGCAACTTGAAATCCATTGGGTATATTTGGTAAGAAACTATTTCTAACTGGAATGATTTTTTCAAGTGAACTACGGTTTTGAAATTTTGCTTAGGATAAATCTATGCGTCATATTAGATGCTTATCTAATGTAACTTACAACATTAGATGTTTTCCATTTATGGAATTATAGTATATTTAATTCTAATGTTGTGATAACGTCATTATTGGCTTAATTAGCCTATTGTTTGAGTCGATTTTTTTATTAAAAGTAACATTGCTAATATATTAATTAATTCTAAAGTTTGTTTGAGGTGATATCATGGAAAAGAATATTATGGTGGTTTTCGGTTATGAAAAACTTAGGGAGAATTATTTAAAAGAATTATATAGTCAAAGGGAAAATGGCGATGTATATATAACTATAGATATTTTAAATCATATTATAGGGGTTGATTTTTCAAGAGATGACAATAAAGATTTAAAATCAATGAGATGTCTTATAGAGAATGACGGTGGAACTGAATATCATTTTTATAATACATCCAGTAATCATTCTGATACTTATTTAATTGATTATATATCAAGATTTTATCAATATGTTTCCGGCCTTGCCTGTGGAAATAAAATGCATTTGATGACAAATGAAAAAATAATGGAAATAAAGAGAGCTATAGATGAAAATTCAGTTAATTGTTTATTGCGTAGTTGGAGTAATTTTCTAAAAAAGGAATTTTATCAGATATCACTCCATGATACTTTTTCTAGAAGAACGGAAAGTAGTAATAAAAATGGAAGTGGGAAATTTTATGCTAATTACATGGCGGGTTTTCTAGCAAAAAATATTCCTTTTATGTATGTAAATGAAAGGGAAAAACACGAGAAAAAGATGAAGCTTGGAAAATCAACTGATTATAAAACACCATTTAATGCTGGCTTGTTTAATAGTCTCAGAGACAAGGATTACACTGCTAATGCTTTTGGAAATTATCTTAGGAGTGATAAAGAAGGTATTTCAAATATTTTGAAGCTTAAGGAAGAAGCTGACCAAATTAAATTGGATAAAGATAGTAAGCAGGATATTTATGATAAGAAAATTCATGGAGAGATAATTTCAAAAACTTTCATGAGATCATATTGGAGAAAAATATCAAAACTTTCTGTTGATTGGGTTGAAGCAGAAGCAAAAAATCCTAATTCACCAATCAAGGGATTACTGTTTTACATGGAGAAAAATATTCCCTTTAATAAATATAATGCAAGGGAAAACATAAACAAACTAAAGTTTGAATCTAATTATAGACATTGTGATTACAAAAATATTGGTTCTCTTGATTATCATTCTGCTATTACTGACTCAGAGTATAGATATGCACAAAAAAGAAGAAATCAGAATATAGAGGAAGTTCGTGTTAATGATAAAAATATCCTTAACCGTATTAGAAAATTTATGAATAAAATATAATAAATACTGATTTTAATCTGCTAAAAATAGACATATGAAGCTCATCTTTTTAGGACTGATTTATTTATCTTGGTCATCAAGTGATTTCTGTTTCTGAGGATACAAAGTATAATATTGTAAATTTTCAGATGACTACCTATATACCCAATGGATTTCAAGATGCGTCGCGGCGGCAAGGGAGCGAATCTCCGGGAGCATAGATAACTCTATGTTCATAACAACGGTGACTATGGTGAGTGAGTGCAGCCAACAAAGGGGCCACTTGAAAGACGAAGGGTATAACAGTTTAAACAAAGGCCAAGCATATGACGCGTTACGAACAATTGGCTGGAATGATCCGCCAACAAATAGAGGATGATATTTGGCAAGTGGGTGATAGGTTACCCTCGCTGAGGGAATCGGTGAAATCATCAGGCCTGAGTTTAATGACGGTGCTACAAGCCTACCAGTTGCTTGAAAGTCAGGGATGGATAGTGGCGCGCCCACAATCAGGGTATTATGTTGCCACCCGATTAAAACCTTTTGCGGCAGCAAAGGGGGGGAAAGAACTGAATTTAAGTGAAAATGTGGAGATCAGCGCGTCTATTTTTGATGTTTTGCAGGCATGCAAAGATCCGCAAATCATTCCTTTCGGTTCGGCATTTCCTGATCCTTCTTTATTAATAGAGCCTAAATTGTCAAAAATATTGGCTTCAGTTGCCCGTCGCTTTGTTCCGCATAGTTCCTTGGCAAATCTGCCTCCGGGAAATGAAAAATTACGGCGCAATATATCCCGTCGCTATGCTTCCCACGGTATCCATGTTTCTCCTGATGAAATTGTCATTACTGCCGGGGCAATGGAATCATTGAGTTTCAGTTTGCAATCGGTAACTTCCCCGGGTGATTGGGTAGTGATTGAATCACCTGCTTTTTATGGGGTGCTACAGGCGATAGAACGGTTACGCTTGAAAGCCATTGCCATTAAAACAGATCCGCATACAGGCATTGATTTGGGTACATTAGAAGAGATTGTGCAGAAATATCCCATAAAAGCCTGTTGGTTGATGTCGCGTTTTCAAAACCCATTGTGCAGCACCATGCCATTTGAAAATAAGCAGCGATTGGTAGAGATTTTGAATCAGAACCAGATCGCCCTGATTGAAGATGATGTATATGGTGAATTGTATTTCGAACAAGAGCCTCCGGCACCAATAAAAGCATGGGATACAGAAAACAATTTCATGCACTGTTCATCATTTTCAAAATGTCTTGCTCCCGGTTATCGGGTAGGCTGGGTTGCAGCGGGCAAACATGCGAAGAGAATTCAGCAATTACAGATGATGAGCACGGTGTCTGCCAGTACGCCAACACAGTTGGCGATTGCGGATTATCTGGCGCAGGGGGGATATGATAATCATCTGCGTCGATTGAGGCGGCAGTTGGAGCAACGACAAAGCCGGATGTTATGGGCAATCAGTGAATACTTTCCTCAATCAGTGAAAGTAAACAGTGCGCGTGGTGGCTATTTTCTCTGGCTGGAATTTGAACCATCTTTTAATGCCAACCGGCTTTATCAACTGGCATTGGCAAAGAATATCAGCATTGCGCCGGGCAGCATGTTTTCCACTAGCTCTCAATTTGATCATGCCTTTCGCTTGAATACTTCATTTGCATGGAGTGAAATTCAGGTTTTGGCAATGAAAGAACTGGGGAATATATGCCACATGCTTTTAAGGGAATTCGGGTAATCAATCACATTTCGACTATCTTGAGATTGTCGTAAGGGAAATTATTTGCGAATGTTTCTGTTAATAATTTGATACTGATTATCTTATGGCTCTATAAACAGAATATAAAAATGGTGAGGGAGTGGCATGAAAATGAAATGTTTCGATTATGCAACATTACCAAGAATGCAATGGTCTGAAGAGAAAGGCGAAACAAGGGATATTGTTTGCTGGCCAGTGTCTGATGATTTCGCTTGGCGAGCCTGTTTTACGACCATTCATCAAAGTGGAATATTGGGGCAATTTCCTGATATTGATCGCTCAATTGTTTTATTAAAAGGGAAGGGAGTTCGCTTGACCAGTCCGGGTTTTTTGGAGCACGAACTGGTGAAAAAAATGACCCCATTTAATTTTTCGGGTGATATTCTGGGTCATGCGGAATTATTGGATGGCCCCGTTCAGTGTTTCAATATAATGACTCGTCGTTCCTGCTGGAATTCCGAGGTTTCATTGGTTTCTGATGAACGTTTATTGCCGACAGCGCACAGTGGTGTACTTTATGTCTTAAAAGGTCGCTGGGAAATAACAGGAGCGAATTATGCCCAGCTTGCTTTTGGTCAAGGTGCATGGTGGTTGCCGGATATCCGGGAAGGAGTAATTAAGCCACTGATTGCAGATAGCCAGTTATTGTGGGTTGATTTACGTCCAATTGCGTGAATGAGGTAATTATTTAATATGAGTGGGAAGAGCGGCTTGGTTTTATATCAAGCCGCAATCAAAAAATTCTGTGCTTCCGCTATTTATCGAATTTATTTTTTTATTTCGTGAAAACTCCACCATACCCCAAATTTTTCCTCTCTTTTTTCTTTGTGCATAACGGAATTTTTTTGAAGCATTTTGTAGAATGCCTCCGTTGGGCCAAATTCTGCAAATGTCATAAACATGACTCCTCCATCTGTCAGATAATGACGATACTGACTAAAAAGAGTTTCTCCATAACTCAAGATAGTATGCCCGGAAAGTTTTTTTTCTGACCAAGATTCAGGAGAAATAGGCCCATTAGCAAATATGTAGTCATATTTATTATCGACAGACTCAAAGAGATTACTTTTCATAAAATGGATATCAGTAACCTTATTCAGATAAGCATTGCTTTTAGCATGGTGCAATATATAGTCATCGATATCTGTTGCTATTACCAAAGATGCACCATTAAGGGCAGAGTAAATGGCAAGAACACCACTGCCAGTTCCTATATCAAGAACTTTTTTCCCGGTAAGATCATGATGTTTAATATTTTTTATAAGTAATGGTGTAGAGTGCGTTTGTAATGGAGAAGGAAGAAACACCTGAGGAATAACAGATAATTTAATTCCTGCCAGTGTCATTTTTACAGGAAGTTCTTTATTCGCTCTTAATTTTTCCTGTTCCAACCACCATTCTATATAATTTTTGCAGTTCTTATTCATAGCAAGCTCTTTTTATTTGCAAATATGAAGGATAGATATTTGTGAAAGCCAATACAGTTTCATTTCGAATGACGGAAATAATGGTGCCATCAAGTCTATCAACATGCAGTTAATTGCCGCTATTACAGATTTTGTTATGGGAGTTTTTTGATGGGGATTATCTTAAGCGAAGCTGAAATTATTTAATATGAGTGCAATAAACGGCTTAGTTTTATACTCTTCGTCTTTCAAGTTGCCTCTTTGTTGGCTGCGCTCACTCACCCAGTTACTGTTGTTATGAACATAATGTGAATTCATCAAAATTGTGGCAAGTGGAAAGCATGTCTAATACTATAGAAACAGCTATCCGCGTAAAGGATGTTTAGAGATTTTTATTGTTTGTACATAACTGTGTACATTGTTGAGTTTTTTAGAATTTATGGCCATGTAATATAATGTATTTAAAGGATATTTTGTTGTCTAATTGTAATTACCAGCTGATAACTACCGATGCCCAATTGCAGTCAATCTGTGAGCAGGCAAAGAAGCACGCAAGAATTGTACTAGATACTGAATTTGTACGTACACGGACGTACTATCCCCAATTGGGCTTGATACAACTGTTTGATGGTGAACAGCTTTCTCTGATTGATCCCCTCGAAATTTCGCAATGGAAGCCTTTTAGGGAGCTATTAACTGATCCAAACGTATTGAAATTCATCCATGCTGGTAGTGAAGATTTGGAGGTTTTTAGTAATAGCTTCCAGTGCTTGCCAGAACCCATGATTGATACTCAGGTACTGGCAGCATTTATTGGTCATCCCATATCATGTGGATTTGCAACATTGGTTGCTGAGTATTTACATATTGAATTGGATAAAAGTGAATCCCGCACTGACTGGTTGGCTCGTCCATTGAGTGGAAAGCAATGTCAATACGCTGCGGCAGATGTCTACTATTTATTACCGCTCGCCAATATTTTGATGGAAAAAACAGAGCAGGCAGGATATTTGGATGCGGCAAAAGATGAAAGCAATCTGATAGCCCAACGCCGCAAAGAAATACAGATGCCGGAATCTGCTTATAAAGATATTGGTAACGCATGGCAATTGCGTCCAAGGCAATTGGCTTGTTTGAAAAAATTGGCTGCATGGCGATTAAAACAGGCACGGGAGCGTGATCTGGCGGTCAATTTCGTGATCCGTGAAGAAAATCTATGGCAGGTTGCCCGTTATATGCCAACTTCTTTGGGAGAACTGGATGCTTTGGGATTGAGTGGGCAAGAAATTCGTTGTCATGGCCGCCGATTGTTGGCGATGGTTGCGGATAGTAGGGATACTCCAGAAGAAGAGTGCCCGGCTCAAATTATCAATTTGATTGATTACCCCGATTATCGCAAAGCGTTCAAGGAAATTAAATCATTAGTCACTCAAGTGGGGGAATCCCATCATTTCAGTGCAGAGCTGTTGGCTTCCCGCCGTCAAATCAATCAATTACTTTGCTGGCATTGGAAATTGAAATCGCCGGAGTATCAACCTGAGTTAATCAGGGGCTGGCGTGGCAGGTTATTGGCTGAACCTATTACTGAAATATTGGCAAGCTATTCAGAATAGTAATATGAATATCAGAAGGGTATGCGAAAAGCGGAAAAACAGGTGAAAGGCTAAGTAAAAAGATATCGTTCAAATGTGTGCCTGAATGTTAAATCGGGATACTAATGTATCCCGATTTATTATTCTTGAAAAATCACTGTCTTAAATTAAATAGCGTCATTTGAGGCTGTTATTTGGGCGATTCCTCAACCTCAGGTAATGTTACATTAAGTTCCAGTACAGAAATATCATCATTTTTTTGCTCAAACTGTACAGAAAGCATATCTGGATCGATTTGTACATATTTACAAATTACAGCCAGAATATCCCGTTTCATTTCGGGCAAATAGGCAGGCTCAGAGTCACCACGGCGCCGTTCTGCCACGATGATTTGTAGCCGCTCCTTGGCGATATTGGCTGTCGGTTTTTTTCTCGACAGGAAGAAATCTAACAAAGCCATGCGTTACCCCCCAAACAGGCGTTTTAAAAAGCCCTTTTTTTCTTCTTCGATGAAACGGAAAGGCCGTTCTTCACCGAGTAAACGTAAAACAGTATCTTCGTATGCTTTACCCGCGTCAGAATCTTTGTCCAAAATGACAGGTTCTCCTTGATTGGATGAGCGGAGAACAGATTGATCTTCTGGAATGACACCAAGCAAAGGGATACACAAAATTTCCAGTACATCTTCCATGCTAAGCATATCACCACGGTTTACGCGTCCTGGGTTATAACGTGTCAGCAGAAGATGTTCCTTGATAGGGTCATTACTCTGCTCTGCACGGCGTGATTTGGACGCCAAAATACCTAAAATGCGATCAGAGTCACGAACAGAAGAAACTTCCGGGTTTGTTGTAATAATTGCTTCATCGGCAAAGTAGAGAGCCATCAATGCGCCGCTTTCAATACCTGCAGGTGAATCACAGATAATGAAATCAAATCCCTGTTGATCCAATTCATTCAGAATTTTCTCGACGCCATCTCGGGTAAGGGCTTCTTTATCACGGGTCTGGGAAGCGGGCAGAATATATAGATTTTCTGTGCGTTTATCTTTGATAAGTGCTTGATTCAAGCTGGCATCACCTTGAATGACATTCACGAAGTCAAAAACCACTCGGCGTTCACAGCCCATAATTAGGTCGAGGTTTCGTAAACCGATATCAAAATCGATAACGACGGTTTTTTTCCCTCTTTGGGCGAGACCGGTAGCAATGGCCGCGCTTGAAGTGGTTTTGCCAACGCCACCTTTACCAGATGTAACAACAATAATGCGTGCCATGAAGCGATTCCTTGTTATAAGGGCTAGACTAAGGTTTCAATAGTTAATTCATTGTTCACCAAGCGTAATTTTGCTGCTTTACCAACAAAACGCTCCGGGATTTTCTCGCTGAGCCAATATTGACCTGCAATAGAGGTGAGTTCAGCGTTTAAATGGGTGCAGAAAATCTGGCTTTCTTGATCACCAGATGCGCCTGCCAATACTCGTCCACGCAGCACACCATATATATGAATATTTCCATCAGCGATTAATTCTGCACCAGCGCTCACATTATTTGTCACAATGAGATCACTGTTTGGCGCATAAATTCTTTGTCCTGAACGAACAGGTGTATTAATTATACGAGTTTTTTTGAAAATAGGTTCGGTCGGTTTATTTTCTTGAGTAATAACTTTCTGACTTTTACCTTCTTTCAATAAAGGAAGTCCTGATTTTAGAACAATGTTTCGTTGTTCTTCATCTTGACAACCGCTGAAACCAACAATGCGCAACCCAACTGATTCAATAGCTCGGTGGAGTGCGGGAAGATCTGCACCAACAGGGAGAGCTGATATATTGATAACAACAGGAGCATTTTTCAGGAATTCAGGTGCTTGCTCCATTTTTTCCTGCATGGCTCTATGAATAACTTCCGGCTGATCATCATACAAATGAACGACCGAAAGCGTAAAATTACTGCCTTTTAGCTCAATTGGCGACTGTGACATCGATATTTTGACTCAGCAAGGTTAAGTTTCCCAAAGTAGTTTACACAAACATTTTCCTAGAACAGTCTCTGGGAGACGATATTCTTAAATATAATAAGCATGTTATAGTTAGTGAATTATTCAAGCAAGTCGCAGAGTTAATTTAAAAGAGTTTATGACAATGATTTGTGTAATCTACAGAAGTCCAAAACGTGACCAAACATATCTGTATATTGAAAAAAAAGGTGATTTTTCACGTGTTCCTGAAGATCTGTTAAAGACATTTGGTGAACCTCAATATTCAATGATGATTTCATTATCTGAAAGAAAAAAATTGGCGAATGCTGATATTGAAAAAGTAAAAGCCGCATTGAATGAACAAGGTTTTTACCTGCAAGTACCACCGCCTGTAGAAAGTTTGATCAATAAACATCTGGCTTCAATTAATCCATCCAAGCAATAATAATTGCTGGCGACTGCCTAATCCTGACTTGATCCAGAATTGAGGGGCTGATTTATGAAATTAATCACTGGGCTAACTTTATTGACAGCAACTCTGTTGGTGGGGTGTGGTACATCAAGTGGTAAATCAAATAGTAATCAATTGAACAGTCAATCCATGCCGGCTTTGCTATCTCAAGCAGATGTTAAGGCATTGGAGCATGATTTTCCATTGAATTCCCGCGAATCATCGCAGTTTCCTGCTTATGTGGCTTTGCTGAAACAGCAAGCTCGGGAGAAGGGAATCAGTGAAAAAACATTGGATCGGGCATTTGCCAATATCCATTTTATTTCGCGCGTCATTAAAGCTGATCGTAACCAGCCGGAAAAAAAAGTTACTTTGGATGATTACCTGAAGCGTGCCTTGCCAGCCGGGAAGATCGAACAGGGCGTCAAGCAATATGAAGACAATAAGCTCCAATTAGAAAGGATCAGCCGCAAATACGGTGTACCCAAAGCTTACATTGTTGCTTTGTGGGGTTTAGAAAGTGGTTTTGGGAAAATTCAGGGAAAAGAAGATGTCATTTCGGTATTATCCACGCTGGCTTTTGAGGGACGTCGGGAAGCATTGTTTATAAAACAGTTATTGGCAGCGTTAACAATAATTGAAAATCAATATATCAATGAAGATCAAAAGCTAAAAGGTTCTTGGGCGGGAGCCATGGGGCAAAGTCAATTCATGCCAACATCTTACTTAACGTATGGGGCTGATGGTGATGGTGATGGCAAAATTGATATTTGGAACAATAAAGAGGATGTTTTTGCCTCGACTGCCAATTATCTGCATAAGGAAGGGTGGCAGCAAGATTTACCTTGGGGATATGCCATTTCGTTACCCACAGGCTTTAATACCGCACTGAAAGGCATTAAGCCCGCACAGGGAAAAACCATTGCCCAATGGCAGGCATTGGGGATTTCATCCCCGCATTTTACTAACCTGCCTGCAAATACTAAAGGTTGGATAGTCATCCCTGATGATCTGGAACACCGAGCATTCTGGGTAACACAAAATTTCCGCACTATCATGCACTGGAATCGTTCTTATTATTTTGCACTCAGTGTTGGTATGATGGCGGACGGCATTATGCAACGTACTCATTTCCTGAATCACTGAAAATCGGATCTTGAAAGCATCAAATTTGTGATTATCGGGTTTGAAAACAAGATAAAGGAAGAATGTTATGTACCAGCATCGGGATTGGCAGGGCGCATTGTTGGATTTTCCTGCTAATAAAGTTGTTTGTGTAGGCAGTAATTACGACAAGCATATGAAAGAGATGGGCTCCCAATCCACTGAAGAGCCGGTGATATTCATCAAACCTGAAACGGCGCTGTGTGATCTGTGTCAGCCTATTTTCATCCCGCAGGAATTGGGTTCTGTGCACCACGAAATAGAGTTGGCAGTTTTGATTGGTTCAACACTCAAGAATGCCAATGAAGAGCGAGTCAGTCAGGCGATTGCAGGCTTTGCGGTTGCACTGGATTTGACATTACGTGATTTGCAGCGTGTATTTAAACAGTCAGGGCAGCCTTGGGAAAAAAGCAAAGCATTTGACAGATCATGCCCGATATCAGGGTTTATTCCTGTTAGTACTTTTGAGGATCCACAAAATATCCAGCTTTCTTTGGCTGTAAATGGCGAATTGCGCCAAAATGGCAATACGAGTGACATGCGAACGCCTATCATCCCGCTGATTAGCTATATGTCACGTTTTTTTACCTTGCGCCCGGGCGATATTATCTTGACGGGAACCCCTGAAGGCGTAGGGCCACTACAATCTGGTGATATATTAAACGTTTCTCTCAATGAACACGTTTTGACAACCAGAGTGATTTAACCATGAGGAATGACAGAAATTATGTCTCAACCTTTCTGGCAGGTGAAAACCTTAGAACAAATGACAGACCAAGAGTGGGAAGCTCTATGTGATGGCTGTGGCCAGTGCTGCCTGCATAAGTTGATGGATGAGGATACAGATGAAATTTATTTTACTAATGTTGCCTGCAATCAGCTGAATATTAAAACCTGCCAGTGCAAGAATTATGAAGATCGTTTCAGATACGAACCTGACTGTATCAAATTGACCCGTGAAAACATGAATACTTTTGAATGGCTACCAAAGACATGTGCTTATCGTCTGGTTGGTGAGGGGAGGAAACTTCTTCCGTGGCATCCATTAGTCAGCGGTTCAAAATCGGCAATGCATGTGGAGCTTATTTCTGTTAGGCATATTGCTGTACGTGAAGCAGATGTGGTGAATTGGGAAGACCATATTTTAAACAGACCAGAATAGTTATTTTGTTTTTTGATATAAAAGGGATTTTATATCATGTGACAGATGCTTGGGGCATAGATGGGACATTGGAACTAAAATCGGCATTTAGGATATTTAGTTGATTTTGGTTATTATCACTAATCCATTTGCCATAAACGTGATAAACCATTTGCGCAGAAGTGTGTCCCATTTGAGTAGCAATAAAATTTGGGTTAGCTCCCGCGCTTAAGGCCCAGCACGCAAATGTATGACGTGACTCATACGCTCTTCTATGCCTTATTCCTGCGCGTTTCAATAAATTATTCCAAGTAGCCCCGAATGAGCCAGGGGAATAGCAGTCGCCACCTTTGCCATTTTGGGCTGTTTGCCGAGGAACAAAAACAAATGTACATTCATCGGTACGAGTTCGACCAAATTCGCGAAGATGAACTTTAATTTTGTGTTGCGTTCCTAATTTTGTATGTGCCATTTGATTTTTCAATGCCTGAATAGCGGGTATAGTAAGATTGATGGTTCTATTTCCGCTTTCTGTTTTTGGTGGTGTGAAATGACCTGCAATAGCTAAGTTGCGTTTAACAGTTATAGTCCAGGTTTTAGTATCTATATCCTCCCAAGCCAAGGCACAAATTTCTCCATGCCTCATGCCTGTATTGACCGCTAAGATCCATAAATTTCGTATTTGCTCAGATGGAGCTACACTGAGTAAACGTAGGTATTCATCTTTACTGAGTGGATCTGGTTCTGTTTTACTTTTTCTTAATGGCGAAATATTATTGAATGGAGACTGTTCTATGTATCTGTTTAACTGAGCAAAATGAAACATCCCAGATAAACATGTTAGATAAAGATTGACAGTTCTTACAGACCGACCTTTTCTTAGAGAACGATTTTTTTGGTTGATGCCGCATATTTGATATCCAGTTAACAGCTCTTTTCGGATAGCTAATATGTCCTCATTGGTGATTGATGATACCGGGCGGCTTGCACCTAATATTTCGGTGCAAATTTTAATGTATGAACAATATCTATTATATGCATTCAGTGTTATCTCCATTTGTTTCAAGTTAAGCCATTTTCGTGATAGCTCTTCAAGAGTAACATTGGATTGAACGGTATCTAGTTTTATATGAGAAGATTCAGGGAATTGAGCCGCATAATCGAAGCGCCCAGTTTTTATCTGATAACAGATAGATGTTCTCAGTTCCCCAGCTATTTTTCTATTTTTTGGAGTGTCTGGCACCCTCAAATTCTCACGCACTCGTTTTCCCTTATAGATGAACCATACGCGAAGATTACCCCCATGATTTTCAACTCCAGTTGGGTATTTAGCCATTGTGTTTATTCCTCAATTCATTGATAGATGGTTAAACATTTCTCTGGCGAGGTATTGCTGGGTGTTGACGTTCTATCCAGCTGTCTACCTCGTGCCGATTATACATAATAGGGCTATTATCCTTTGGATGACAATCTCCTGAATAATGTCGATACTCACGACCTTCCATCCATGATTTTTCTCTTGCAGATTTGATGGCATTCTTTGTTAATCCAGTAATAGCCATTAATAATCCCTCTGATACCCATTTATTGGGGTTTATATAAATATATTTATCCATCCTTCATCTCCTTCCTAATAACTCTCACATAATATGCCAGCACAGATTTAGCGCTGAATTTCATGTGATTGAGGGGTTTAAATTTGTGAACATATTTATCGAGAATTGCAGTCACTGCGCTGTCGTCATATTTGGGCGGGTT